>QQSC01000017.1 GCA_003602475.1 Candidatus Poseidoniales archaeon
CGGTACCCCACCTTGAGATTCTAAGTTAAGGGTGTGGGGAGGGGCTATCCGAAAACCCATCCAATTGGGAGATGTTGTGGCGGTCATGAACGTCTTGGCTGGCCCCTTCTACGAACGGATCCGCTTCAATTCGCTGAACACCTTCATGTTCAGCAGGATTTCACCGAAATCCCTGGCATAGGCACACAGGCGACGTATCGACTCGGAGAGCCTCAAGTCAAACGCCATCCATTCGTTGGTGCGGTGATGTTGTAGCATGTCGTGTTCGTGATCGCTTAACTTCCTCTGGGCTTCTTTCAAATCGCCACGAGCTCGTTCGATGCGTGTTGAATCCCTGGTTCGAATGTTGATCATCAGTTCCTTGAGGCTCATCTGCCATTCAGGCAACTGTTCAAGTGGGGTCATGGCGATCATGTTCTTTGTGATGCTTGGGTTTTCAAGAACCATGGTGGCGATGCTGAAGGCATGGTCCATCATCCGTTCCAAGGAACGAGCGAGGTTGGCATACTCCACAGCCTGCGTCCGAGTGAGGTTGAGTCGCGTGGCCACCAAATGCGAATCGAGAAGAATTCGGACCTGTCGTTCGATGAGGTAGAGCAAGGCATCAACCTCATTTTCCCTTTCAACAGCGTCCCTGAGATAATCGCGACTTTCACCTTCAAAAACACTCAGGATGTCCCTTGTCAGTGACGTGACTTGCAAATACATCCGGTTCAAACTTGCGTGCAGCGGCATGTCCCCTGCATTCATGAGGCATTTGATTTGGAGGCTGGTGGGCGTTTCGTCCATGATTTCAAATCCGCGTGTGCTTCGAAGAAAACGTCGCACTTGGGCGCTGATTTCTTTGGCTTCACCTGGCAGGTGTTCAATGTGCATTTCATCGGAGCCTGAGATGTATGCGCCCATCAAATGGTCATGGAGACTGTTTTCAGGAAGGTTCCTTGTTGAAAAGAAGGCCTGCTGGAGCACGTGCTCTTGTCCGTCAAGAGGGGTGATTCTCAAGGCTCCGCTTGGCCGCCAGTCCACCCGAAGTGAATCTCGTGCGTTGAGGCCTTGAGCCACCACCCACGGTTTTGGAAGACTCACCGTGAAGGTGCTGCCGCCCGTTGATTGCAGTTTGCGAACTTCGTTTTCACCCTGTCCCAAGCCCATACAGGTTCACGTGAATAAATACCACTATATAGATTATACATGGTTTTGGATATATACCGAATTAGGGTAGGGATGTTCATGGAACCCGTCATCATGGTACTGATTGGACTGGCATTGATTGTCTGCGCCTACATGGCCTGGAACATCGGAGCAAACGATGTTGCCAACGCGATGGGCACTTCCGTCGGCTCACGAGCGCTCACGTTGAAACAAGCCGTGATCATTGCGGCAATCTTCGAATTTTGTGGAGCGTTCTTTGCTGGAGATGCTGTTACCGATACGGTTCGGAAAGGAATCTTAACCGTCGATTTCGCTGATGGTGCCGTGGATTCTGTGCTGTCTCAAGACATCGCCTTTGGGTTCATTGCAGCCATGATGGCCGCTGCAACCTGGTTGACCATTGCCACCCGAATGGGCCTTCCCGTTTCTACGACCCACTCCATCATCGGTGGAATTCTCGGTGTTGGGCTTGTCCTTGAAGTGAAGCACGACCAATCCCTCATCGATTGGAATGTCGTGCAAAAGGTGGTCATGTCCTGGGTGGCCAGCCCAGTTATGGGCGGTTTGCTCGGCTTCTTTTCGTTCATCATCATCAAGAAACTCATCCTTGACAACGAGAACCCCATTGACCGGTCTCGGTGGTTGGCTCCACTGCTCGCCTTCCCAACCTTCTTTGTTCTCGGTCTGGCGTTGCAATTCAAAGCCCTCAAGGGTTTCATTTCCAGAGCCGCAGCCAACGAATGGATTGAGAACAAGAACGACTGGTTGCCGGTCAAGGAAAACGGTGTCTTTGACCCGTGGGCTGCCAACGCGTGGATTCCCATCAACTCGATTATGCTCGCAGCCGTGATCGGTGCTATCTCTAGTACGGTGCTTTACCTCGTCCTTCGCCGAATCGACATCAACGAAGAAAAGCGTGGTTTCCGCGGCGTTGAGCGAATCTTTGTGTGGCTCCAAATCATCACGGCAGCGTACGTGGCCTTCGCTCACGGCGCCAACGACCGTTCCAACGCCATTGGGCCAATGGCGGCAGTTTGGCAGGTGTTGAGCAGCGACACCGGTCAACTCGCAGCGAAGGCCGAGATCCCGTTGTGGTTGATTCTTCTCGGTTCCGCAGGTATCGCCATCGGTGTAATGACTTGGGGATGGAGGGTCATGGAGACCATCGGAAAGAAAATCACGGACATCACGCCAACACGAGGTTTTGCCGCAGAATTTGGTGCAGCCACCACGATTCTGGTGTTCTCGATGCCGTTTTTGGCCGTTCCCGTTTCCACCACGCACACGCTTGTTGGTGCAGTGGTCGGTGTTGGCTTGGCTGGCGGGGCGAAAGCCGTTGACTTCCGAGTGTTCGGTAAGATTGCTGCATCGTGGGTGGCCAGCGTTCCCGCTGCCGCCTTCGGAGCCATCGTTTTGTTCGTGGCGTCCGGTGGCGAACCGCTGAACATGATCGTCCTTCTCCCCATCTCGTTCATGGCCGTGGGTTATGCCATCTGGAAGAGCAGTGGCGAGGTCCACGTGGAAGAGGCGCTGTCGGATGTTGGCGGTGACGGTCACTCCATTACACCATTCGAACTGTTCCACGCTCACGCTCAAGAAGTCGAGAAGACCGTTGAACACATGCTGGAAGCTGTCAACATCGCCTGCGACAACGGCGATGCGGCCGAAGCCATCCAAGCCACCATTGAATCTGAACTCGCAGCGGACAACGTCAAGACCGAGGTTCGCCGTTTGGCACTCAATGACATGCGCATGGGTGTCCAATTGTCCCTTGATGATTTCCTGTACATGGTGACTCGACAAGATCGCATTGCAGACTACGCTCAAAACGTTGCTGAACAGTTGGCGTTCCGTCCGCTGTTTGACGACGAACAAGCGAAGGCCAATCTCAAAGAAATGGCCAAGGCCGTTGCCGCAACCGTGGCCAAGTACGAAGACGCTGTCGAAGCCCTCCGTGACTTCACCATCAGTGGACAAACGAAGGCTGCCGAGACAAAGCTCGCGGACCTCATTCGAGAGGTGAACATCAACGAGCACGAAGCGGATGGCGTTGAGGCCATGGCTGCAGCCTATGTGTTCACCAACGGCGAGGATGCCCCGCTCGCTGCCATGCACATGTACCGGGTCTTGCAGCGACTTGACGATGTGGCCAACGCCTGTGAGAAAGCCGCCAATGCCTTCTTGCCAATCCTCAACCGCTGAGAAGCCCGCTTCTTTCAAGAAGCCTCGAGCAGGGCAACGCTCGGGTTCGTGGAATGAACGATGAAGTGCGAAGGAACCCCCCTCTCCAACCGTTGGTTGGCGGCAGAATCAGATGCTGAAGGGATCCGATGTTTGTCAATGCGAGTTGCCTTCGATTGACAGGATTTCGTAAAAACACAGACCTATATACCTCACAATCCGTTATTCTTTTCATGTCAACAGAACAAATGGACACAGCAGGGGCCCTCCCTCTTGTCAACGGACTTGGATTTGTATTCGGAATATTGGGTGTGGTTGCGCTCTTCATACAGCAATCCCTTGCGGTGTTCCTCCCGCTGCTCTTGCCCCCAACAGTTTGCGCTATTTTTTGCGTCCTGTTGTACAAAACACAACAACCTTCGAACAGTGCATCAGCCGTTTCGCCGAACCCTGTTCGCATCGACATCATTTGATTGCATCAAATGAACGGTGTTCAACACACCCAATGCATGCGATAACAGGCATTGCGCTTTCCCGCTGTGAACCTTCAGTACCAGCGAAATCCGTGAGCACATGGGTAATAAGATGAATCAACCAGTTGCGAACGCTCGTAAACGACGCTCAAACGAGGCACACCTCTTCCCTATTGGGATTCAAAACCATGATGAACATGAGTTCACTGGCATCAACATGGCCCTACCTCACGGTGTTTACGAAGACGTTGTTTCAGCGATTGGTCACACGCCCCTGGTTCGTTTGAACAAGGTGACTGCTGACTTGTCAGGCTCAGAGGTGTGGGCGAAACTCGAACGTTGCAGTCCGGGCGGCTCCATCAAAGATCGGATTGGTCTTTCCATGATTTTGGAAGCAGAGCAAAAAGGCTGGCTCAAGCCGGGGGGGACCATTGTTGAAGGCACCAGTGGGAACACAGGAATTGGACTAGCAATGGTCGCAGCACAACGAGGCTACAAGTGCGTTTTCACCATGCCTGACAAGATGGCAAAGGAGAAAATCGATTTGCTTCGGGCCATGGGAGCAAGGGTTGAGGTTTGTCCGACCGCGGTTGAGAAAGAAGACCCTCGCTCCTATTACATGGTCGCTGAACGACTGAGCAAAGAGATTGAGGGGGCGTGGTATCCCGATCAGTATTCCAATCAATCAAACCCAAAAGCTCACATTCATTCAACTGGACCCGAACTCTGGCAACAAACTCAAGGCGACATGACCCACTTTGTTGCAACCATGGGGACCGGTGGCACCATCACCGGATGCGGAACATATCTGAAATCTCAAGCACAAGAACACGGGAAAGAGGCTGCAAGAATCGTTGGTGTTGATGCAGAGGGATCCATCCTCAAAGAATGGTTTGAAGATGGAACGATGGGCGTCCCTCACGGATACAAAGTTGAAGGATTTGGTGAAGACTTTATTCCACCAGCAACCGACTTTTCAGTGATTGATGAAATTCGTATGGTGGACGACGAGATGTGTTTCCGGATGGCTCGCCGTCTGGCTAAGCAAGAGGGGTTGTTTTGTGGCGGTTCATGTGGTGGAGCGTTGAAGATCGCCCTGGATATTGCCGCTGAGTACGACAAGGCTGGGAAAAAGGCCAAGATTGTTGTGATTCTCCCTGACGCTGGGAACCCGTACCTGGGGAAGGTCTACAACGATGACTGGTTGAGGGATAACGGGTTTGATGTTGACGGATGGGCGTGGTAAAATGACTGGAGATTCAACCCGCTGCGTTCATTCATCCTTGGATCCTGAGGTGACAACAGGTTCGGTCCATACACCTATTTTTCAAACATCCACCTACGTTCAGAACGATTTTGCTGACCATCTTGGGTTTGAATATGCACGTGGAGATAACCCCACTCGAAACGCCCTTCAACGGGCACTTGCAGAAATGGAATCACCTCATCAGGAGGCGTACGGATTTTGCTTTGGAAGCGGAATGGCAGCGATCACCACCATCAGTCAAATGCTCAATCAAGGCGATCATGTCATCGCTTGCGACGATCTTTATGGGGGCACCGTTCGTTTGTTTGACCAAATCGCATCACGGTTCGGTATCGAAACGAGTTATTCACCTTTGAAAGCCGGTGACCTCGGTAAAGTCGTACAGGAGAATTCCAAAATTCTCTGGCTTGAAAGCCCAACAAATCCACTTCTAACCGTCCATGACATCACATCGCTGGCTGCTGAAGCAAAAGAACACGGCCTCATCGTCGTTGTAGATTCAACCTTCGCAACTCCAATTCTACAACGCCCGTTTGAATTGGGAGCAGACCTCATTGTCCATTCAACAACCAAGTACATCGGCGGCCACAGTGATGTCATCGGTGGTTGTTTAATCACCCAAAACAAGGATCTTGCGCAAAAGATTTCATTTTTGCAAAATGCGGTTGGAGCAGTTCCAGCACCGATGGATTGTTTCCTCATCCTTCGAGGACTGCGCACCCTCGCACTACGAATGAACCGTCATTGTGAAAGCGCCCAGAACTTGGCGGAGCGATTGCAGGAACACGAAAAGGTCACTCGCCTCTTTTACCCCGGGTTGAAAAGCCATCCAACTCATGAAATCGCACAGCGACAGATGAGTGCCTTCGGAGGCATCATCTCCTTGGAGGTCAAAGGAGGAGAAGAGGGGGCTCGAAACTTTGCAGCCCAGTTGAAGTTGTTTGCAACAGCGGAAAGTTTGGGTGGAATCGAATCGCTCATCAACCATCCTTGGACAATGACGCACGCAGCCATTCCAGAAAAGCAGCGCTACGATGCAGGGATGACGCCGGGCTTGATTCGCTTGTCGGTTGGTATTGAGGATGTGGAAGATCTTTGGGAAGACCTTGTGAATGCGCTGGAAACGCTGTAAATGCCGGTGTTGATGGAACCTTCGTCGAGTCGACCGAAGGAAATGGCGTCTTGCTGAACGTCGTGTGCGAGGTGTTCTCGCCCATCAAACAATTTTCACAACGCATTTGCCCATTGCACGGCCAGAGAATGAGCGATTGAAAGCACCCTTCCATCCATCGTTGTCATCCTCGGAATGGAAGTCCCAGACACCGTCGAGAACAGGTTTGATCGCACCGCTTTTGAGATGGCTTGCCAGCGTTGAGAGGTCAGCATGACTTGGCGAAAGGAAGAGGTAATTCCAGTCCGCGTTCACGGATTGTGCTGCTTTGTGCTCCTTTCGCTTCGCTTTTCGCTTGACGAAGAGTTTGAGAATCCAAGCCGTTCCGCCGATTCGACGCAGTTCCTCAAGGGTCGCCATGCCTGCAATGGTCACGATGCGTCCACCGTCGTTGACGATGCTCGACATTTGCAGACTCTCTCCCGTCGTATCGAAACACACGTCAAATTTATCTGCGTTCGTTCCACCGTAGACTTCCACGAAATTCGACGTCTTGTAGTCAACAACCACATCTGCTCCGAGACTCTTGCACAACTTCTCCTTCTCGCCCTTGGATGCTGTTGTGACAACCCGGCTGGCCTTGAACACATGCTTTGCAAGTTGAATCGCCATGGTGCCAACGCCGCCAGCTCCTCCAGAAATGAAAATCGAATCACCTTCCTTGAGCCCCGAGGCTTTGAGCACTTGGAGGGCCGTCATACCGACGAGCGGAATGGAAGCTGCTTCTTCAAAACTGAGGTTTTCTGGCTTTAGCACCACGTTGGACGTGTCCGCAACGCAATACTCGGCCATGGCGCCTCTGTACCAGGGGGTTTTCTTTCCATCTTTTGGACTGCCAAAAAGACGAGCAAAGACGGGCTGACCAACTGAGAATTTCCCTTCGAGGTCTGCTTCTTCAACAACCCCTGCAACGTCATAACTGATCACGTGAGGAAAGGTTGCCACGGGAAAAACCATTTTCAAATCGCCTGAAAGCAGTGCTTTGTCAACCGGGTTGACGGCTGCTGCGTGAACTTTGATCACGATGTTGTTCCTTGCGTCAAATCCATGAGGATAAGCCACGCTGTTCTTTGCCAGTTCAGAGGTTTTCCCGTGTTTTGAAAAACCGATTGAACTCATTGTTTTGCCGTTTGGATGTGCCATAAGACGGCCTACGGGCTTTTGTATGTAAATCAAAAAGGGACGAAGGTGTTCTTTTGTAACAATGTTGTAACCTGTTTCTTAATAACAAAATGATACTTAGGGATTCCATGTCTCAAGTGCAGTCGCAGCGCATGGCATCCATGTGTGAAGCAGCTCGGAGCCATGTTGATGATTTGCTTGTTTTGCTTTCCAAATCCAAGATGCTCAACATTCTTTACGTCATGAATTGCGATCCAACACCAATTCGCTTTTCCGAAATCAAAAAGAGAGTGAATTCTTCCTCGACCACCGTTGCAAGGCGTTTGGGAGAACTTGAGGACCACGGTCTCGTCACCCGCACGGCGTATGCAACGGTTCCTGCGACCGTAAAGTACGAGCTGACCCAAGATGCAATTTCTCTTCAACCCAGCCTTGAATCGATGTTTGAATGGGTGCTCAATCGCGCAGATGGGTCCGTTTGAATCCCTGATTGACAATGCATAGCCGCAAATCGCAAATGCCGAATTTTGTCCCAAAAAACATGGTTGCATTTCTGTTACCGTAAGGTTTCACTCCTGTAACCTTCCAAACTGTTGCTTAAGTACCCAACCAAGATGTTCGACCCATGAACTCAATGAGAACGCTGATTTTAACCTTCATGTTGCTCTTAGGAACGGCCCTGCCGCATGCCGTATCTGCTGACGACGGGAACACCACCACCAATTCAACTGGTACAAGCCCCGAAGTGACCATTGGATTTGGAAACGTGACCAACGACACTCTGGTCTTCACCATGGACACTTCTGTAGATGTGTACTACTACCAAGTCACCATGAGTTGGGAGACCGGTTCTGTGTACTGCAATATTGAGGGGACAGGTGGACTCTCTGAAGTTCATAACCTGTTTGTCAGCGTCCTTTATGCTGGGTGTTCGGCAACAGGATACTATTACGGTGCTCAGGGAGAGTACCATATCCCTTCAGGTAGCAACGGCACGCTCACCTCGATCTACTATGAATCAAACAGCCCGGAAGTATGCATGGGCAATGCGTCGTACGCTGTTCTTGACGCAGACGATGAGTTGGAGTGGCGAAACGCAACCGTTGATTCGAACGATTGTTTGACATTTACGATGTACGAGAATGATGATGACGTGTGGTTTGAACTTGATGAAACCGAAGATTCGACCGAATCCGAGGTTCTCGAACCAAACGGAGACGTCGTGATTGGGTACGGCAATGCCACCAACGACCGTATGGTCATCGATGTAGAAAACTCAGTTAACATCCATGAGTTCAAGTTCCTTCTGTACGATGCGTGGTGCGGAGGGTCGTTCACCACCACAGGCCTTGCTGACGACAACGGCTTTTCCATCGCCTTTCCACAAGGCTCCGAGGCTTGCGAAGTTCACGCGTTCATCTCCGGCAGCCAGGGGACAGGATCCAACGAAGACTACATTCCAGCAAACAGCGACGGAACCCTGATTTCGATGGCCTACGAGTCAAATTCACAAGATCTTTGCATTGTTCAAGCCGCCTACCTGTCAGAGGTTGGTGGGGTCTGGCGTGAGGCAACCTTGGCCAACAACTACTGTTTGAGCTATACCTACGACAGTGGTTCGAACGATTTCGTGCTGGATGCTGACCAAAGCAAGGACGAAATCGATCAGTACGGTATCAGCGAACATCACAGCGTTCTCTGGGCCATTCAGAATTCACCCTCCTTCACCACCCTTGCCGAGGCCCTCGAGATCGCAGACCTCACCGACGCCATCAGCCCTGAGAACACGCCCCAAATGGGATGGACCATCTTCATGCCAACCAATGATGCGTTTGAGGCAGCAGGCTTTGACTCGCAATACGTTGAAACAGAGGAAGACATCACCGCACTGCGAGACATCTTGCTGTACCATATCTCGTTTGGAGGACCGTACGGTCTTGCCCTTTCCTGCCCCTACTCCCTTGATTGGATGCCGATGGCCAACGGGGGCTACGAAGACCCCAGCGATTACAGCACCTGGAACCAAACGGTTGAGGTTGAGAACGATTGTCAAGACATCATCGTCAACAGCGAATCTACGGTCATCGATGCTGACAATCGGGTCTACGGCTACGAATACAACACCGATAACGACCAGCTGCCGTACGGTCAACCGGTTGCAGAAGACAACGGCATGATCCAGGTCGTTGATACCTTGCTCATCCCGCTGCAGTACCGCCAACCGGATGTCCTGTTTGAGTTCGGCGGCGAGGTTGATGAAGACGATGCGTCCTCCACAGATGAAGAGGAAGAAACTCCCGTTGAAAACGAAGTTCAAGTCAACGAAACTGAAACCGAAACCGACAACGGCGAGGCTGACGAAACGGATCTCCAACAAGAAGAGAACGGCAACGAAGAACAAGAACAGGCACCTGCCGAATGGGAGTGCATGGACGGAACGTTGATCACCGCTGACTTGGTTGACGACGGCAAATTTGACTGTCCAGATGGAACCGACGAATACAGTTCGTTTGTTCAACAAGAGAGCAACGATGCGGTCGCCGAAGAATCGGTCGCTGAAGCCGGTGAAAACGTTACTGAGCAAGACACGGAGAGCACACCGCCAGCTGTGGATGAGCGCGATGAGGAAGACCTCACCACCACAGAAGGAAACAACGACGCCCAATCCGAGACTGAGGCCTCATCAGCTGGAAACAGCTATGTTGGGATAGGTGGGCTCTTGAGTTTCATTGTCTTGCTCGGCATCCTCCTTGGAACAGTGGCTGTCTCGAAAAAGGAAGACGACACCTTCACCTCGGTGTTCGAGGGTGGCGGCGTTGCCATGGATGAACTCCTGGGTTTGCTCGGACGATCAAAAATGCTCAAAGTGATGCACGTCCTGAACTCGCATGGCGAAGGGATTCGATTTACGGAACTGAAGACCGGTGTGGACACATCGGCAACCACCCTTTCTCGCCGTCTCGGTGAGTTGGAGGAATTTGGCCTCGTGTCTCGAACGGAACTTCCGACGGCCCCCATGACCGTCGTTTACCGATTGACGGACGCTGGACACTCTCTCATGCCTCGTGTTGAGGGCATGTTTGAGTGGGCCTTGACCAACGGACAGCAAGACGACTGAACGTTCGGACATCGCTCAGCGAGATGGGCGACTGCGTCTGCTTCTTGTGGAGGAAAGGTTTTGCGAGGATCCGTGTTTATGAAATCGTTCAGACACAAGCATCCGTTCCCCTTGTGCTATGGGCGACTTCATCGGGTCTGATGAACACACCTTGTGCTTACAATGTCAACTTACGTTGAACTCTTGTTGCTAAGAAGAGTGCGAAAAGCAGCAACCAGAATTCAAACCCGGGTAGAGATTCGTTCGAATTACCACCTTCATCGGTCATTTCCCAGGATGATGAATCGTTCGGGTAAGCATCTGAGTTGTCTCCAACGCCGTCGCCATCCGAATCAAGTGTTTCACTTGGATCTGTAGGGAACGCATCCAATTCATCGGCAGTGCCGTCTTCGTCGGTGTCAAGGTAAGGAACAACAATCCCAAACGAGTCTTCGTAAGTGAACATCTGTTGGTTGTCATGATCATAAACGAAAGCTCGCACATGAACATTGTACGCCATCGTGATGTTTCCTCTTAGCGATTCAACGCTCAAACCAAGTGAGAAATTGTCTCCCACCGACAAACCATCTGAACGGTTCCAGAGATGAATCAAATGAAGTTCGTATTTCTCAACTGCTGAGGCCTCAAAAGATGAATTTTCAAACGCCACCTCAATGTAGGTTTCTTCATGCGTAGAGGTTAGGACAGTCCCGTTGATGAAAACGAAATCATCCTCCATCACCTCTGCTTCCACCGGTATGTTAAGAGAAAATGTTGCTTCATGTTGGGGTTCAGGTGGTGCCCATTCATCCGTCACTGGATTGTAGGACCATGCTCCTGCCCACTGACAATTTCTGTCTCCATCGAGTACAAACTCTCCACCAGCCTCAATGGCCGCCTCTGGGGCAACAAGACCCTGACAAGCAGCGAGGGTGAATTCCAGCCAGTGTACGGTGTTCCAACGTTCATTTGGATCCTCGCCTTCGTAGGTTTTGATGAACACATATTGATTCACAGAGCTGTTTGAATACATGCTTTCAACGGAAAGTGAGAGTGAGAACGTATCCCCATCACTCAAAGCATGAGTTCTTGCCCACAAATTTTGTTCAGCAAGGTTGTACTTAGTGATGGCTGATGCGTTAAAATTTTCTCCAAAGAAGGCGACTTCAGCGTAAACATCACCGTTTTCCGAACCTGTTATGAGTGAGCCGTTGACAAAAATAGTCTCGCTGGTGACCGTCGTGCCGTTGAGTGTCATATCAAACTGAAATTCAGGTTCTTGGTCACTGAATCCGTTTGGTTCAACGACAAAATACATCCTGAATTTTTGGCTAAATTTACCTACTGTGTCGTAAGTGATCAACTCAATTCGGATTTGATTTTCTGTTGTTCCCGCTGAGTCCACGGTCACGTTGGCGAAATTGTATGACCAGAATCCAACAGATTCATTGCCTTCATCATCACTCGAATAGGAAAAAGTATGGCCCTCGAGGTCGAAACTATCGTCGCCGTACGGTGCATCAAAGAGCACCCTCCATTCGTAGGATGCCACACCTGGGTCTGTTTCATTCGCATGGTCGGGATCGTATGAGCTGCTGCCATCAAAATGAACGGTCGTCTGTCCGTCCTCTCCCAATGTCACTCGGTAGACATTCCATTCGGTGTTGGAAACGGTTTTGGTCCCTGTTTGCACAACGAGCCCTTCTTCTTCTGCGACCGTGACGTTAGCGATTGGCCTGAATTCGTCATCTGCAGCATCGTGAGAAAAAGTGGTTTTGTAGGGCTCGTCCAACGTTGGTTGATGAGAAAATTCAACATAGGGCATTGTAAACAAGAACAAAGCAATCAGCATTACGAACCATTTCATAAGAGACCTATGAACTTCCACATAATTAACCCAACCGCAAACTTTGTGCCGTCCGGAATAAATTGTTTCTACCCTCTTGCTGGGTACGTGCGAACCCCCTCTGTGTATGTTTTCTCTATGCTGAAGGGTTTGCAGGGTCGTATCCGAGGGTACGCTTCAATATGGCCCATTGCAAATACATCAAGAGGATGAATCCATTCACAAGGGTATTTTTCGTATTGCCACGCAAGTACAGGTAAACCACTTGTTCGTTACGGCTTGCAGGGAATGGATTTAACTCCGAGGTTCCATCTCATAAATCGTGGAGAATAAGCCTGAGTCTGGAGAAGATGAGGAGAAGGGGGGTGGATGGTTTCTTCCTTGGATATGCTTGGTGGCACTTTTTGGTATCATAATTTTAGATGGTTTGATGAATCCTGATACGATAAAAAAAGACCAATCATTTTGGAACAGTCTATTCAGAGGTGGTGACTTTGGGGTTTGGAATTTCATTGTATCTGTCATTATTTTCATACTGCTTCTTCTTTTCGGAGCGCTAGCGCTGCTCCTGTCATTCTTACCTGACGCTGAACCGGATGATGGAATGCAGTTTGAGGTTGACAATGAATTCGATGAACTGATTGAGAATGCAGTTCTTCAAAGCGAACAGATTGATCAATCTCTCGGTAGATATGCAATTATAGACGTGGATGGTTTTTTTAATTTGAATAGAACAATGCTGGCTTTGTCATTGATGTTCATCATCTTGGCTAGTCTTGGTGGGGGTTCAGCTAACGTTTCAACTATGGAGTTTGTATTATTTTGTGGGGGCAGTCTTTCCGTGCTTTTGTTCACAACATATATTGAGATTCGCAACCTTATTTCCTGGCTGAGTAAGTAGAATTGTGTCCAGACTTGGATTCCGTATACAAGGGTCCCCCTTGGAGCCGTATACGTGTACAACCGTAGACACGAATAGGACGGACTGCGAACCCTTTGATTTGCAGTGAACATTTACGGGGATCTGGTGGTAGACCCCATGAAGGCGGATGAAGTTGTTTATCTGGATTCATCATTCAAATCCATTGTTAAAGATTGGTTTTGAGGAAAGCATTCAGCCACCGCCGCTACCGCCACCACTGGTGCCGTCACTATCTCCTCTTCGCCAGTCTGAACTGATGATGCCCTTGTTTTCTAGAATACGAGGCACAATAACGACATATGGAATAAAAATCATAACTGCGATACCCGCAAATGGAGGAAGTACTATTCCAATCAAAATGATGATTGCACCAACAAATCCAGCTCCTGTAGAAATAATACTGGCAATCTTTCGATTCCCCAGAGACTGATCCTTCCACAAAGGCCCACCAATCCTTAGTTCATCAATTCCATAGGGGAATTTGTGATGGCAGTATGGACATTCATATTCTCCAAATGATTCCAACGTCAGCGTTTGTTTGCATGAGGGACAGTCATATTCAGATTCTCCAAACATAGCATCGGCTATTTTTGAAAGCCCTCGATTCGTTTGTGCCACGCTTATTCCTGTTCCATATTCAATAAGAGATTTTTTCCGCCATGATTACTTGTAATCTCATCGTACACAAGGGTCCCCCTTGTGCTCGTATACGAGCACGTCGGTAGCGTTAGCACCGACCCACTGCGACCCCTTTGATTTGTCAATACCTGAGCAATGGGTATTGGGATAGACCCTCTGAACCTATCCGAAAGCGATTATGCTGGGGATTGATTTAACACTTGACGGACATTGAGGCATAATATGCGAAAAGACCAAATTTTTGTTTTGTTGTTGGTATTTCTTTTACCCATGACCGGATGTTTTGGGGGGATAGTTGGCGATGCAGAAGCAGACGATGATGACAATGATGACGAACCTCAGTGGATAAATGATGTAGGAACTAGTCCAATCACTTGGAATCTATCCCTCAATCCAAACCAGTGGTTGGAAGTAAAATCATCATACGGATTACTGGTGATGGGAGAAAATAGTTCTCAGGAAGAGATTACTCAGTATGGTTTGGCTGTAAGCGAAGAAACTGGTTGGAGTGTTAATGGAGGCTTTTCACCTATCTTTGGAGGGGATTACTCAATTTGTGGCCTTTTTGTTGAGGAGAATTGCTACTCAACTGATCCGGATGGAGATTGGTACATTTCTGATTGGTCAATCATTTACAGAATTCATTCTGTTTGATTTGCAAAGGGCCCCCCTTTGCTTGAACGTATGAGCAATGGGTAGCGTTCCGAAGGACGCACTGAAAGCCCTTTGAAATTCAGAATCCGTTTCAGTGGGTTATCGGATAACCCCTTGCAACTTATCCGAATCTAATTGTTCGACTTCGATATCAATTCCGGTTAATGCTTCGATTCCCAACTCAGTTATCGAGAGTGATACCTTCAATCCTGAGCGCTTTCTTTTAACCATCGCCCAATCGATTAGAGAACGAATGTGGTATGATAATACTTGAGGAGATACTCCAATTTCTTTTGCTAATTGTGAACCGCTTGGCCCTGCTAAATCCATTAGTTCCGCTTGATTGAGATTCATCAGAATTGAATGTTTAATCGAATTCTTGCTGAAATTGATATCTAGAATCGGGCTCAAGAAGGAAGCATCTATAGGTACTGAATCAGCGAAGAATATCAGTAATCTTCCATCTCTTCTCGACCATATTCGGCCTTCCTTTTCCAGTCGATCAAGATGGTATGTTGCTTGATTATTTCCTAAATCTGAAAGTCGAGTTAGAGCAGAAAGATGAATCCCTGGGTTACTCTCAATGTATCCGTAAAGACGCCCTCTCTGGAACTCTCCGTCTTTGGTTTTGCGAACCATTCCGAACATCAGAAAAAGGCTTAACCAGACCTTGCGCGATGCTGTCCACCTGACTGGTTCTACAGCGTATACTGAACCGACGGCAAGGATTGCCGCCGAGCCACCCACAGCAAGTTGTATTGTGGCTGGTTGCAATATTGCCTCTTGCTGAGTTGGCTGATGCACTTCTGGAAGAGGTATAGGTAGAACTTCACACCTACCGTCTTCATTCAAATCTAAAGGAACACTACTGCTATCTATGGGTGAGGATTCACATAGAATCTCATCTAAATCACTCCAACCATCTTCATCGGTATCCTTGTCTAGAGTATCGCAGATTCCATCTCCATCCAAATCATTGGGCACTGAGTCCACCAAGAGTGGATCTGAACCACAGATTTGCTCAATATGGTC
>QQSC01000018.1 GCA_003602475.1 Candidatus Poseidoniales archaeon
ATTCAGTCCGGCCCTGTTCAACACAACTGGAAAAACCCAGATAAGATTTCAAAGGGAAGCAAAGGCTTCCCGACTGGTGGAAACACCCGAACGATGGGAGGCGGACAAGGATGAGCGACATGGAATGGATTCGAACACTGCAAAGAGAAGCCGGATTCCGGCGCTGCCTGATTCTGTACGGTAATGTACGCGATCTTTGGCCAAGCAACAACGGTAATCAAGACCGGCTCGCTGAATACATCACTTCTGCTCTTGGAGAAAAATTCACCCTGCAGGGCACCTGGGATTCCATTGACGGCTTACGGTTTCCAAACCAATCGCATCTCACGACATTCACCGATATGATGGAGCAGTCTGCGCCCAGTGAAGAAGGTGAAGAATACGACCTCGGTGACAATCTCCTCAACGACACCGTCGGCGACGATGGGGGGTGCGTGTTCGCACCTGCTGTTTATCGAGACCCAATCATGGCGTTTGATGCCATGCGCCACGTGCTGACCGTCCCAAGTTCACAACGGCCGATGTTTATCGTGGATTGGGGCGAACACCTGTTGACCACGGCCAATCAACAAGATTTGGACGAGCGAAGCCACCTGACGAAACTGGGGAAAGCCATTGCGGAACAGCCGATGAACCAGCTCCGGGGTTCAGCCCTCAACAATCCAACGGGGTTGCTCGTCATCATCACGCCTACGCTTGGCACGCTACCACCACGATTCTACAATCACGATGACCGTATTCGTATCCTGAACATCCCCACGCCGAATCTTGTGCAGCGAACCGCAGCTATTGACAACCTGCGCCAGGATTTCATCCTTCAATCAGCAACCGACGGACGGGAGCAGCAACAACACCTTGCGGACATCACGGACGGCATGTCGCTGGTTGACATACGAAACCTTGCGGCGTTGTCCCGACAAAGCATGGCTCCACTCTCTGTGGAAGATCTCGTCAACCTCTACCGGTTTGGAGAGAAAGAATCACCGTGGACCCAACTCAATGAGGAGCGCGTTGCTCAAGCCGGTGAAATCATCCGTCAGCGGGTTAAGGGTCAGGACGAGGCCGTTGACCGTGTTGTGACGATGATCATTCGCGCCTTCCTTGGATTGGCCGGGGTCCAGCACTCAAAGAAGATGACCAAGCCGAAGGGGACACTGTTCTTTGTTGGTCCAACGGGTGTTGGAAAAACAGAGCTTGCGAAATCCATTGCCGAATTCATCTTTGGTGATGAAAACAATTGCATTCGTTTCGACATGTCGGAATTCAGTCAAGAGCATGCGGATCAGCGCCTTATTGGTGCGCCTCCAGGTTATGTTGGCTTTGAGGAAGGAGGTCAGTTGACCAACGCCGTTGCTGAAAAGCCGTTTTCGGTTCTCCTGTTTGATGAAATCGAAAAGGCACATCCTCGTGTTTTGGATAAATTTTTGCAGATTCTTGAAGACGGGCGATTGACGGATGGTCGTGGACAAACCGTTCACTTCTCAGAGACGGTGATCATCTTCACCTCCAACATTGGTGCGAGCGACGCCAGTCCAAGCCACAATCGAGAAGAAACGAAAGCACACTTCATGCAAGCCGTGCAAGGACATTTCAACGACACGCTCGGGCGCCCTGAACTCCTCAATCGATTTGGAGATAACATTGTCGTTTTTGACTTCATCAACGACCCAAGCATTCGCTCAGCCATTATGTCTGGCAAATTGAAGGGCATCAAAGAACATCTCTTGGATCGTTTCAATCTTGATTTGGTGCTTGATGAGGAACACGTTCAGCAGTTGGTAGGTGAAGGCAAGGTCAGCCATGGCGGCCGAGGCCTCATCAATATCATTGAGCAAAAATTGGTCAATCCGATGAGTCTCTTCATCTTCAAGCACCTGCACCAGATTGGTCATCAACGTCTGAAGTTGATGGTGAAAGGAGACGGAAAGGGACATTCACAATTTTTACTCGAGGGTTGAGCCATGGGTGGAGACGTTTTGCTAAATGTTGCAGCGACAATGTCGCACAGTCGGGCGAATGGGCCAGGTGTACGTGCCGTCATTTGGGTTCAAGGGTGCACCATCGGCTGCCCAGGATGCTACAATGCCTTCACGCACGCCCACAAACAGAAGAACTTGGTTTCTCCTCAAACCATCGCTGAATGGGTGGCGGGTTTGGATGGTATTGAAGGTGTATCGTTCAGTGGTGGTGAGCCTTTTGAACAGGCCAAGGCTGTTTGGTTGACCACACAAGCGATTCGACGTATGAATCCATCCCTGACTTTCTTTTCCTACAGTGGATTTGATCTCGATGTGCTTCAACAAAGCAGGGATGAAAACGTAACGGGGCTGCTCAATGAACTGGACATCTTATCTGCGGGTCCATACATGCATTCCAAACGGGACTCTGGTCTGCTATGGCGGGGTTCTTCGAATCAGAAACTGCATTATTTGAGTGATGTGTACAGCGAAAGCAAAGAATTCGAATGGAGCCGAAGTTCACCTGTGGAGGAATTCCACTTTGACGGAGATGTTATTCATTTCACAGGATTCGAAGGAAAGGGGAGCAAATTTATGCGTGCAGTCAATCATGAATTGAAATCGTTGAGCACCTCAGGTTGAAAATACAATCCGATAAGGAGAAAACGCCGAGGCACCACCGAAGACACTCACGAATACTCATTCTTTTTCTCAACAACACGGATGAGGGAAACTTGGTTTGTTCTGCTTAACTTGTCCAACAACGGCATCAATCCAGTTGGTATGTTGGACAACCTTTCCAGCATCATAGGTGGCCAGGTAGCCGTT
>QQSC01000019.1 GCA_003602475.1 Candidatus Poseidoniales archaeon
CGAGAACGCGATTTCCTCACCGGAAAAACCGACCGCTACGTCAAGATTGGACTGACGAAAAACGAAGTCGAACTTCGCAACAAGGATCACCAAACGGGCAACCCTCGCCTGATTTATTCAGAGTACGAACAACACGTACCGCTGATGAGCACCATGGAAACCTACCTCCATCACGTCCATTCCTCCGACCGAATTCACGGTGAATGGTTTGACCTTGACGAAACTCGGGTCACCAACGAACTCATCCCGCTCATCAAGCGAATGGCCGTGGAGCAGGCCGAAACGAAAGCCCACATGGAGCTTGTGGACCAGCTCAAAACTCAACACGACAGCGGAAAAGAGCGAGCCCCTACGCCGTCGGAAAACGCCCTCCATGCCGCCTACCTCGACGCCAAGCACGCCTTTGAGTCGGCCAAAGCCCTTCACGCAATTCACGATTCGGCCATCCGAGCCATGATCGGTTCATCCGGAGGCATTGAGGGTGTGGTGACGGTGAACCCAAAGCCTCAGGGAGCCTTGTTTAACAAGAAAGCCTTTGTTGCGTTGTTGACCGAAGCAGAACTGGCCACGTGCCACGAAACGGTTACCGAATTCAAATCAGCCGTGAAAATTTCGGGGACGAAAACGCTCAAATCGTTGAATCCCACCCTGGCTGCGGAGAAAAAATCAGCCATCGACTCGGTCACAAATCCAGCCACAACGGCCAATTTGGGCCAACCTGTCGCCGCCAGAAAGGCCGCTGAAGAACAGGCTCACGCTGAGTTCTTGTCTTCACGTCGAACGGTTAAGGAAACCGAATGGGCTGAAGTTCGAGCCAAGAACGCCCTCATGGCGGCGTTGGGCATCGACCGAGCCATCACCGGCATGATCGAATGGACGCGTGGCGACGTGACCACCGAACACAAATGGAACGCCGCCCTTGCCAAAGAACGATTTCCCGAGCAGCACGCCAAAGCCATGCTTGACCGAGACGATACCGTGGACGTGATGATTCACGACCATCACCCTTACTGAACCGATGATGTGCAAAAACCGCAACATCTTCAGGTCATGATCACCGCTTCATGACGAGTTGTGTTGTTGGTAGACAAGCCGGTAAAGGAGTCATTCATCTGAGAAATGATCGATGTTGTGAAGCGCATACGGCTCGGGCATGAGCGGCAAGAAATCTCGAACACGGGCTTCAATCGAGGCTCGCCAAGGTTCGGGCAGAAGGTCAAAACCAGGCGGGTAAGCCTGGGTCCACCACCCCAAATCCTGTTCCAGCAAGGGTGCCAAGTCGGGCACTTTATCCTCAAGACCCATCGATTGCAAAGCCCACAACGCATGGGTGGCCGTTGGCATTGGCCGTTTGTTCAGAAATTGTTGAATCTCGGGTGCGTTGATGTCGAAGGGACGACCCAGCGGCCCGTTTTTGTGAAAGCACTTCCAACACTGCCCGCATCCATTGACGCCGTCCCCACGCATGCAGGAATTGAGGTGGTCCGCCCAGCCGCTCTGTTTCACGATTTGAAGAGCGCCGCCCTCGGTGATGGAGGCCACAGGCAACAACAGGGCCAAACCGGCTTGGGCGAAACGGTCGGTCCAGTAGGTGAAGTACGGCGACACCTCAAAAGGACGGAATTTAGCACCTCTGGCCAGGAACGTGTTGTCAATTGGCGTGCCAAACGCCATCGCTCCCAAGTCATGATGATCAGCAAGGAGGATGAGATGGGCTGCACACGCCAGATCAAAAGAGAAGCCCACCGGTTTTCCGTGATGCGTTCGAATCAGCTCGTGGTTGGATGTTACCTGAACAACCTCCCGTTCTTGGTGTTCGGCAAGGTGCAGCATCAAACGCTCTGCGTTTCGATGGTCAATCATGGAATCAAACGAACGACGATGGTAGCCCAACAGGGTGTTGTCCGGCATGACCAAAGCCGCTGCTGTGGAGTCCACTCCCGCTGAAAAGGCAAGACTTCCCCGATGACCGTACGGCCTGGTGGATGGAAAGGGCGACTGGGCGGACGGTTCCCATGGAAACACAAGGGTTTCCGCTGTGAGGCACAACAGGGAGGGATGGGTGGAGGAGAGTTCGTACCTTTCCGGCATGTCCCAAAAGACGTAGCCTTGTGGATAACGAAACCACACCCGTTGGCCTTCTTGTGAGAAATTTGCCTCCATGCGTTCAGCATTCCATTCGATGGAAACGGCGGGAACGGGTTGGCTTGCACAGACGTTCATCCAGCGTTCCTGTCGACGTTGGTCGTGCATCGGACCCGAAGCGACGCCGCTCAGTCGTTCGGTAGCCAACCCAACCAGGTGGATCGAGGCCTCGTCATCCCAATCTTTCCCCGTCGAAACCAACGCTTGAAACGCTTCCTCGTTCCAATACGAACGAAGTACGACGCTACGAGCAAGAAGGCGCTCGTGAGGGATGGAAAGCAATCGGTCAGCATGGGATCTGGCCCGGGCGTAATGACCGGCGTTGTAGGTTCGCCGCATCAGCACCCGTCGAATCAACGCCCTCATGATGCCACCTCACCTGTTCAGGTTGTCTGCAAACCGAAGGGAGGCCTCAATGGCGTCCTCAACGGCGACCGCTGGCCGTTCCTGGCCGTTCTTGACTTTGATGTGTCGGGCATCCTTGCCGGTCCCCTCAATGACGCTGTGTGGGTTGGGCAGATGAGCGCCGTTCCAGAGCTGCAGGTTCACGTGATTTGTTGACCACGTCAAGGAGACCACGTCAACGCCCCGGTAGACGTAACAGGGATGAGCCCATTTGACCCGCTCCTCGAGCCCTTCGACCGGCAACAACAACGAACGCAACCACCGCAGCGACGTTTGTTGAGGTTCAGGAATCCGATGCAACCATTCGTCGATGGTTTCACCCGGTTGGACCTTCTTCACGTTCGCCATGAAGAGCACCAACCCTGATGTGGACATGAACCATGCCCCGCAAAACAAGCAACATTCGTCACTTCGGCTATGAGGCGGTGTGGGTGGAAACACCGGTTGCGTTGAAAGTTCTTGGTGTAAGGTTATAACCACTGAAGAGAGCCCAATAGGCTATGGAGACTGGAACATCCCCACGAAACATGCTGATTGCTGGTATCATTATGGTGCTGCTCAACCTTGCTGCCCTTGGCCCAATATCGACAGCTGCTGTACCCGATGCTGTTGAAGAAAATTTTGAACTCTTTTCCAAGGAGTCGGTCTGTGCGGACGACGACTGCACCACGGCCGAGGCCGATTGGGCCAGTTCCACCACCCAACGTGATTTCTTCGGCTACTCCATCACCAACGTGGTCGATGTGATGGCCAACGGAAGTGCACCTGCCTACGAGAGAATCGGCCCGGTCACCTACGACATCAC
>QQSC01000002.1 GCA_003602475.1 Candidatus Poseidoniales archaeon
TCAGCCGCGGCCAGGGCCGGCGCATCGTTGATGCCGTCGCCCACCATGGCCACCACGCCGTGTTCTTCCTGCCATTGCCGTATGTAGGCTGCTTTTTCGTCAGGCTTCACGCCGGCGATCACACGATCAATGCCAACGGTATCGGCCACTGTTCGGGCGACTTCCTCACGGTCTCCCGTAAGCATGATGGGAAGGACGCCGGTCATTTTCAGTCGTTTGATGGCCGCCTCAGATGTTTCACGAATTCGGTCGCTCAATTCCAGCCACCCCAGGAGTCTTGGCCCGCTGGCGACGAGAACAACGGTGACGCCGCGCTTGGCTCGTTGTGCGACCCGAGCCTCAATCTCTTCGGAAACCGTCAGGAGGGTGTTCATGAGTTCAATCGAACCAACGGCGACGGGCGCCCCGTTGAATTCTCCAACCAACCCCATTCCCGAGAGGGTGGTGACATGCTTTACCGCGGGCCGTTCGTACCCCAAGTTTGTCCAGGCTTGATGGACGGCATGAGCGATGGGGTGGGTGGCGTCTCGTTCGAGAGAGGAGGCCAGGCACACGACCTCTTCCACGTCGCCCTCAAGGAGTTCAATGTGGCTTACTCTGGGCTTTCCTGCCGTAATGGTGCCCGTTTTGTCAAACACCATCACCGAAGCAGCATGGGCCTGTTCGAGGGCCTCAATGCCCTTGATGAGCAACCCAAACCGAGCCCCACGACCGGTGCCGACCACCAAGGCCGTTGGGGTGGCCAAACCCAGCGCACACGGACAGGCAATCACCAGTGTTGACACGAGGACCATGACGGCGATCTCTGCGGAACTCATCGCAGCGTCAGGGGCGAGAGCGGTTCCAAACACCGCCCATACCGCAGCGGCGAACACCGCGGCAACGGTGACAACAGGAACGAAAACAGCCGCTACTCGGTCCACGAGGCGCTGAACAGGTGCTTGACCGGACTGTGCGTCTTCGACCAACTGGATGACTTTGGCCAAACGCGTGTCCACCGAAAGGGTGGTTGTGCGAACGGTGAGGGCAGCGTTGAGGGCAATGGTGCCGGCGTAGACCTCATCGTGTTGCTCCTTTCGAACGGGAAACGATTCACCGGTCATCATCGATTCATCCATGAGGGAGGTGCCCTCCACAACCCTGCCATCGAGCGGGACGGTGTCACCTACTCGGACCTTGAGCAACGATCCCCGTGGAATGTGTTCAACCGGCGTTGCCGTGGTGTTTCCTTTTTCATCGAGCACCCACGCTTCGTTGGGCTGCAACCTCATGAGGCTGTGAACAGCGTCCGTGGCCTGAAGTTTGGCTCTGGCTTCGAGGTGGTTGCCGAGCAGCACGAACGTGATGATGAACGCAGCGCCGTCAAAGAAGACATGGCTGGCCTCGCCAACAAATTCAGGCAACATCGGCAGAAGAGGAGCCAACGTGACCAGCGAGGACCAAACCATGGCCACCGTTGTCCCCAAGTGGACCAAGACGTCCATGTTGGCCCGTCCCCCCCGCAACGCAAGCCAAGCGTTGCGATGAAACGGCGCTCCTGCGTAGGCATAAACGGGGAGGGTGGCCAGCATGGCAAGCACAAGTCGCGTGTCGAGTGGACCGAGCGAACCAAGGTCGTCCAACAGCATGGAGAAGATGAACACGGGCAGGCTCAAGGCAAACGCCAGAGCCACCGTTCGTCGTTGACGGTGCACGGCTCGTTCCTGTTCGCTGCGCACCACCAAGGCGGGTATCAAATCGCTGGCTCCGAAGCCGGCCCTTTCGATGGCAGCAATGCACGTGGCCTTCGCAGACTGAGCGGTCCCACGAACCCGTATGTTCGCCCGTTCCAACGGGAGGTTCACCTCCACTGAAGCCACGTCGTCCAAACCGTTCAGCACCCGGGTGACAGAGGCCACACAAGCGGCGCATGTCATGCCCGTCACGGAAAGTTGGAGGTCATCGCTCATCGGATTCTCTCCATGCTGGGCACCGGTTTCTGTTCCACCCTTTCGGTCATGCTTTTCCAGCCGCCCCGTTCGTCGTGAAAGCGATTGAACAACGCCCCGTGATTGAGAACGGGGTTCAAACGACCGTGCACGGGTCGGTGAAGACCTCCATTGCTGCCGTCCTTGACCGTGACCTTGGTCATGGCCTCTCCAGCACGGACGGCCATATAACCCCCCTGTTTTGGATGAAAATCAAATCGGTGCCAAATCCAAGGAGCCGGACCATACGTCCAACCCCCGCAGGCGGCAAGGGAACCGTTGCCCCAACCGCAACACGGTTGGGTACTCGCCCGAATGATCGGGCTCCGCAGGAGTGACGCTAAGGCCGAAATCGTCAACGACCAACCGTTGTTTTCCTCCGAGTTGCCCCAAATGCATTCTGCCCGAAACGGCCCCGTCATCAGCCAGGTCGAGGAACACCCAAGGGGTGCGCAGGCCGGTGACTCTGGCGTTGTAGGAGGTGGGCATGGGGGCGTCATCGTCGCCCAAACGGCCGCCGCGAAGCAAATGGACGTGGTAGGTGTTGGCCACAAGTTCCCATTCCATGCGCTTCGCAGCCGTGCCTTGTTCGCTGCAATGTTCGGCCAACCTCGACGTTTCTTCGAGGTCGTGCACCCATGCTTGCTCGTGGATAAACGCCTTGAGTTGCCGATGGGTCATGAGGTCGGGATAACGACGGATGGGCGAAGTGAAGTGAACATAAGCGTCTAAATTGAGGCCAAAATGACCACCGTTCTGTTCCGAATAGTTCGCTCGCTGCATCAGTTGAAACAACCCTTGGTCCACGATGCGACGGGTGGTTTCGTTGAGTTCACTCGCTGCATCTTGTGCCTCACTAAGCGACGACAGAATGCCTTGGCGAGCGCTGGGGTCGATGACGGAAGCGAGGTATGTTGGCACGTCGTCGTCCTTGTCGCTCGCTGGTGATTCGGCAAGACCCGACATGTCGATGGACAAGCCACCGCCGGCCCAGTCGCCCAGCAGGCTGGCCAACTCATCGGTTTCCGTTTCTCCGTGCTTTCGCAGGCTGGGCATCGGGAGTTGTATGCCGATGTCAAGGGCGGTCAACTTCGCGTTGAGCTCCTCCACTTCGGGTCGGTCAGGAGGTGAATGGCATCGCCACGGAAGGGGGGCTTGGGCCTTGCCAAGCAGGTGACCCACCGCTCCGTTGGTGGCGACCATGAACGATTCGATCATTCTCGTGGCTTCGTTGGGCCATTTGATCTCAACACGAATGTCGTCCTCGTTGTGCACCCGAGGGCGGAGTTCAGGATTGTTGAGGTTGAGTCTTGTTTCACGCGATTGCCACACGCTGGCCAACGCCAACATGTCGTCGTAAGCATCGGTGGCCGCCACATCTCCATAGGCGATGTTGGCGCTCACATGGATGACCGCTTCGTAGGCATGGGTGTGAACGATGGTGTCGTCGTCGTCGAGGTCCATGCCCACGACCATGGCCAACCTGTCGACGTTGGCTCGCAAGGAGCACAAATCGTCGGCCAAGCGCGGAGGGAGCATCGGGAGAACCGTGTGGGGCAAATACACCGATGTGGCCCGGGCTGAGGCGGCTTTGTCGAGGGCCGTTCCAGCCTTAACGTAGTGAGCGACATCGGCGATGGCCACCCAGAGTGTACGGGTGCCGTCTTGCGTCACCAAACACACGGCATCGTCGAAATCCTTGGCATCGGGGGGGTCGATGGTCACAAGCGGGAGATGACGCAGGTCGGTCCGACCTTCGGCCACGGCCCCGTCGCCATCCACTTCTGGAAGACCGTCAGCCTGCTCCACAAGGCGGGCGTCGTAGGCCCTTGGAAAGGGGTTGTGCCCCGCTTTTCTTCGAGCGTCCAAACGGGCGTCGAGGAGGCTGTGCATCGTCCACTCGCCACCACCGAGAAGGAGCAGAGCCATCGCGGGCTCATCGTCGCGAAACCGAAGGCCTGAGCGCATGACGGCGCACTTACGAGCCTCTCTTTTCAGGTCAAATCCTTGCCAAGCCGTCAGGCCCGTGCCGTCAAGCGTCATGGTTTCGGGCCACGGCTCGCTCAAAAGCATGGAGCGCCAGGCTGCCTCGAGTTGGCCGTACATCTCAGCGTCCGTTTCCCCATCGGTGTCGACGGTCAGGGCGGGGCGACCGGTAAGAGGCGAACCTCCTCGTCCACCGTGTCGGCTGAAGAAATCCTTCCATGAGGCCACGGTCAGTTCGATGCCGCTGATGCTGTCCGAGTCTCGGAAACGAACCGTTTTTCCCTCTTCGGGGACTATGTGCGCTCCGTTTTTCCGTCCTACAGCAAGGGCTTCGTTGATCTTGCTCAGCAGGGCGCGTCCCGCCTTAGGATCGCCTTGATGTCGGCCAGCCAGCCCTTCCTTGTCAACGATGAAGGCGGCGATCTCTTCTCCCGTCCATGTCCGGCTCCAATCTTCAGCGTCAAAGCCTTGGGTGATGCGACGCCACAACCGTTCGTCATCGGGGGTTGTCGGGCCTTTGTGACGCTGGCTTGAACGCTGCTTGTTCGGTCGCCGTCCACGCCCACCTTGCCGTCGCCCACCGCTCATGCAACACCCTGTTGTTGACCTGTCATGAACTCAACGCTTGAGGGGTCTTGGTTTCGATTTCCCTCGTATCGAAGGCGGAATCAACGGCTCTAGAGCCCCAAATCGCGCAGCGTTTCAAGGGCGCTTCGCTGCTCGTCGCTCAACGCTTCAACTGGAATCAGTGAGAACTCCAGCGTGAGGTCGCCGCCGTTGTACCCAGCACCGCTCATGCGGCGGCGGTCACCAACTTCGGTGTTGGCCGCCACGCTGAGTTTGCCTACTTTGCCCGACGGCAGCCGGACGCTCACCTTGCCGCCCATCACAAGAACGGAGTATGGCACGGGCACGTCTTGGACGAGTTGGTTTCCCTCCCAGCGGCACATTTCACCCATGCTGATGCGGACAGTTACCACCACATCGCCGCGCTGACCTTCCGGGTGGTCGTGACCTTGGCCTCGGAGTGTTTTGGTCGTGCCGTGAGTTGCTCCGGGCTCAAGGCGTAGATTCACGGTGGTCCGCTTGGTTTCCATGCTGTTGCCTTCTTTTTTGAACCGGTTGAAGGAGATTTCAAACTGGCCTCCACCCATGGCATCTTCCGTTGACAAATCGAGTCCCACGTTGATGGTCGCTGCCTTTGGTTGCTGTGCAGGGCGTTGAGGCTGACCTCGTGGTTGACCGCCCATGCCGGGAAAACCGCCGCCCATGCCGCCTCGTCCACCACGGCCTCCACCGAACATGTTCCGCATTTGCTCTTGCTGGTCGTGTTCTCGACGGGATTCGGGGGTGCTGATGCTGTCGTAGGCCGACTGTACTTCCTTGAATTTGGCTTCTGATGCGGCGTCCCCCTGGTTTCTGTCGGGGTGGTATTGACGGGCCTTTTTGCGAAAGGCTCGCTTGATTTCTCCATCGCTGGCGTTCTTGCCAACGCCCAACACGTCGTACGGGTTTCGCTCCGCCATCGCCGTGGAGATGAATTGCCGCCCCACATCAACCCTCCCCATCCCCCATTCGGCCCGCAAGTTCGTCTTCAACCCCCGTTGCGATGTGCGGTCACAAGGACGGCTGACAGGAACACGAGCCGGAACCGCAGCGAGTCCCGTGCAAGGGACACGAGACCATAGCGTCCCCGGTGGCACGGCCGATGAACGGCGCGCAGTGGCAGGGTTCAAGGTCAAGGACCAATGCGGAGCCGTTATAATGAGGGGGTTGGTGGCTCGGAAGGCTGAGGTTGTACCATGCCCGATGATACCAACGCCACCAAATCCTTTGAGATGAAGGTCCAAGAGCAGCAAGACAAGATTGAGGCACAGTTCCGCAAAATCACTCGCGGTTCGTGGGCTCGTATCATCCGCATGGCTCGCAAACCATCCAAGCAAGAATTCCGCCAAACCGCTATCATTTGCGGCATTGGGCTCTTCGTGCTGGGTGCCATCGGATTCGCTATCCTTGTGTTGATGGACAACTTCTTGCCTTGGTTGATCGGTGACGTCTTCCAAATTGGCAACTGAAATGAGGTGTGATGTACATGACTGAAGCGTTTGTGGCCTTTGTTCGATTTGAAGAGAAACTGTTGCTCTTGAAGCGCAACAGTCAGGACCAGCAATTCCCGGACCTCTGGGACGGGGTTTACGGTGTTGGAAACACGCCAGAGGAAGTTCTGGAGCGCGTGGCGCAATCCACGGGCATCCCCATTGATGATTTGCACTACCAAAATTCAGGCCCAGAGCGCGGCATCGACATGGGGCGCACCCTCGTTGACGTCGTCCCAGTGTTGGTCGTCGCTTCCAGCTCTGAAGTGAACCCGTCCGGTATCTACACCCGTGCGGAATGGATTGACCCTGGCAACCTCAAGGAGTACAACTGCATCTTTTCCAACATTGACATGGAGAACGCTCACGGCATGCTGCGAGAAATGTACGGCAGCGTTGGAGCCTTCCTCTACATCGTCAAGACCGCCATCAACTCCGAACAGCGTGTCGCCAACGAGATGTACGCTCGTCTTCACGGCAGCGGTTCGATGACGGCCCTTCAGGGTGAAATCATGTCGATTCTTCACCCACCGGCCATGCGAGGCTACGTCTTCGTGGAATCCAGTGCTCAACATCACGTGGAGAAATTGATCGGGCGTTCTGGAGGCCGAGACCCCTCTGCTCGTCGTGGTATCAACCAATCTCCGCTCAAGAACGCAAAGACCGTGCTTCCCGGAGAAGCCCCGCTTGAGGACATCCTTCCCTACCTTGAACCCAAGGCCGTTACCAGCGGTATCGAAGTGGGTTGTATTGTTGAAATCGTGACCGGTGCGTTCAAGGGCGAAAAAGCTCGCATCATCAGCGTGACCGAATCCAAGGAAGAGGTCAGCATGGAACTCTACGAGCAAATCATCCCAATGACGCTCAACATGCGTGGCGACCACGTTCGTGTTATCGAGCGCGTCGGCGAGTGACTTTGCTGAATCATCACCTTGGGAATTCAATTCCCTGGCTTGTTCGTCTCTCGGTCAACAATGGCTTTGACGTGCTGTGCGATGGTTTTCTTTCTTCTGTGATCCCCTTCCAAATAGAAGATTCCTGAACTAAGAAGGCCAAGGAAACCGAAAATGTTCATCAGGCCATTGATAATTTCAATTTCATAGTTGTAAAAGGCTTCAGAGAGGAAACCAGAGAGAACCAGAACAGCGAGGGAGGCACCGCCGACGTAGAGTGGTACCTTTGAAGCAGGCGGGGATTGAATTCCAGCCTCCTCAATAATGCGTAATTTTGCATTTTCTTGGTTTTTCCGAGTTTTCGTGGATTCCGTAACGGAGATGCTCGCAAAAAGAGTACCTATCACGATGGATCCAAAACAGAGGCCGCATCCACCATCATCAAAACTATCTAAAAAACTCAAAACAAAGAAGAACGGTATGACGAAGAGGAAAATTGCCGCCAGGATCGCGGTCCCATTGCTGCTGTTTTTTACGTCCATCACGGTGATGTAGTTCTCAACGGCTTTCGTTGTCACACCGGACGCACCTGTCGGCGAAAGAGCGCCTCCGTCATGCTGCAGGCCCCCGCCCGCCGTCTCACTCGAAGCTGCCCGTTCGTGTTGGCCAACCGGGTCGGTCGCAGAACCGTCGGGAAGTTGCCCAATCACGATGGATTGAGGTGGAGGTGGTGATTGAGGTTCCTCGGTCACGTAAATTGCTTCTTTTAAGGCCTCTTTACACTTCTGCCGACGGGAGCCACAACATCGGGCTCTTGCCCTCATGTGAGGTCTTGCACGCCCACCATTGCCTCTGCTGTTGGCTCTCGTATTCTCCCGTGTGGATAACGCTTCGAGGGCTCTTCAACGTCCACGCCTTCCTCTCGAAGATAGGCCCGTTTGGTGGCCCGCCCGCCCGGTCCGCTGTATCCTCCGAGTTGGCCGTTTGAAGCCACCACCCGATGGCAAGGGATTCGAGGCGCATCGGGGTTTGCTCCGCATGCATTGGCCACCGCTCGTGCAGCGGTGGGCCGACCAATGTGTTCAGCGATGTCCCGATAGGTGCGCACCTCACCGATCGGGATGGTGAGCAACGCCGCCCACACCTCGCGTTGAAACGGGGTGCCTGGGGGCAATTCATCGCTTGGACGCATCAATCGCACCTCATGTTGTCCTGCGCCCATCTCGACTGAGCCAAGTAGGTGGCTGGAGTGCAAGCACGGAGCACCTCAAGCACGGTGGGCAAAGGCATTCGGTCAATGCGGGTGAAACGAAGGCAGGATTTGCCCATGTTGGGCTTGACGCCCATGACCTCGTAGGCGGCGTTCACTGCCGTCTTGACGCGCTCATCGATGTACATCGGCATAAAATAAAGGCTCATGTGGCGCTTTTGGCTGGCCAACGAAACGGGTATGAGCGGTTCTTCACCGTCCTCGGGGTGCGGTGCTGACCACGACAACATGCCGTACGCCATCACGGGTGTCCAATCGGGCATGGCCAAAGAAATGCGCTCAAACAACTCGGTCATGGGCCCTCTTCGTTTTTCGTCCAACTCAGCGAGGTATTGAGCGGGGTGAGCCGCTTTGCTTTGGACCATGGGCTTGTCTTGCGGCCATTCCGTTTGAGTGTTCCTTGATGAAGCCATCAACGCAGCGAATCGCTCTTCAGAACAAGGTCTGTTGGACCACGGCCGAACGGGGTCGCTGATCCTGCGTTAACATCCAAGACAGTCGTGCTGCAGCCCATGCTCCCGAACAAGCTGAACCTCCAACCGTTCCGGGAGCCTCGGCAAAAGCGTCCCCCGCTTCTGCAAGGCATGGAAGATTGGCAGATGGCGCTCGGCTGTTCGCCCGGCCGTATCTCCATCGGTGAGCGTGCAGGGACGCCTCCGTGAGCCATGATTTCACTTCGTTGCTGAGGGTGGACCATTCAGAGGCCATCGCATCCAGCACGTCGGCACGGCTGAACTCGAGGTTGGTGCGACTCCATGCCGTGTTGAGGTGGACTACGGCGCCATAGGAGCCCTCACCGGACGTGGTGAACACGACGTGCTGTTCGTCCAGCAGGTGATTCGTCCATGCTCTTGGAGGGGGTGTTGAACAGCGCACCAACACCGTCCACGTGGGGTCGTAGATGGGCTCGCTCCAACCCGATGGAGCGAGGTCACCCAAAAGGTCGGTTGCTTGCGGCAACGGAGCGGTCAGCACCACGCCCGACGCTTGCCATTGATGGCCGTCTTCATCCGTGATGTGCCATCGTTCGTCGTCCGCCTCGAGTTTCGTGACTTTGGTGCTGGTGATGACGTCGATGCCCTCAAGCCAGTGGCTCAAAAGAGCGGGGCCGTCCACAACGGTGTGCTCTTCGTTGCTGGATTTGTTGAGGTGACCGAGGGACTCGGCTTCATCAAGCCAAGGTTGGAGATAACGAGGCCATCCTCCGCTTTGGGACGCTCCGTGGGTCAACACCAAGTCTTCATGAAGCCGTCGAGACAGACGCCCGCCCACCCTTCGCCCTTTGTCGAGAACCAACACCTCCAGCCCTTGGTCGGCCAAGATCCGTGCGGCGATGACGCCAGCAATGCCCGCACCGATCACCACAACCGGATGTTCCGTGGTCACGGCTGGGCGTTGAGTGTGGTTGGCGTAAGCGGCCATGTCGAGGCGACTGGCGTGCGTGTCCATGTTTCGCTGACGAACGAGGCCGAGGATGGGTTGGGGGGGCTGGAAGGCTCGATCGAACAACCCGTGGCACCAATGGACGCCGCCCACGGAGGACGGGTCGCGTCCGTCCAACGCATAGGTGTCGTTCATCGTTTGTGACCACTTTAGGGAGGTTTCGAGATCGGGGGTCCAAAACGGGAAGGCTTTGCCCCACGTCATGCGAACGTTGTTGTGGAGTTCCCCGTGACGCAGCAACCCCGTTTGACACGCATTCCACAACCGATGGGGGCTCTTTCCGGAAGCCAACGCCCGATACGGCGGCAAGGCTGGTCGCGGGTCGTTGATGGTGGACCGCCAGGACCTCCGAGCCCAATCCGGCAAATGATGAGTCGCATGGGGGTCGGTTGTGGCGAAGACATGATGCCAAGGGTGTTCTCGGAACACGAGCAATTCATCGAGGTACTTGTCGGCAGATTTGGTGCCGAAGTCAGCGGATTCCCGAGCGATTTTCATCACCGAAATGTTGCCGTAATGGATGAAAGCGGACATCCGTGAGACGCCGTTGGTGTTGGCAGCATCGTTGCGGCGCCGAGCGTACCCGTTGAGTCCGTTGAGTTTGAACGCCTCCCACCGTTCCAACGCTCTTTGTTCACCACCGCGCTGGCTGAACACCGGCCAAACGGTGGGATCGATGTCGCAGGCTCGAAGGATGGCCCAGCGTCGTTCCGGGTTGGCGAGGTCGTCGGATTCAACGGGTGTGAAGGGCAACTCGCCAAGGTAGGGCTTGACCGACAGGTCAAGGGTTGGCCACGCTCGTTGGAGGCGCGCTTTTCGGAGTTTTTTCGTCGCATCTCGAAATTTGAACGGGCGATCCACCGATTTTCCGTAAAGCGGCATGGGGATGACGCAATGCCCGTCCACTTCAACCAACGGCCCATCAGCGATTTGCCCGACAGCACGAACCCATTCGGTCCACGGTGGCATCGGAAACAAATCCGTGACAATCATGCTGGCTTGTTCGGCCAACCGTTTCATGGCGGGGGGTCGGTGTCCCTTTCGGGCAACATGGAACGCGTAGCGCACCCCAAGTTTTGCACACCCTCTGGCCATGTCCTCAGCGCTGTCCATGACCATTGAATGGTGCCGCAGGCTGGCGTGAGGGTACCGTTCGTCAAGTCCGTGGTAGACCAGCAAAGGTCGGTCGTGGTGGGCAGCCATCCATCGACCAACGTCAAGCACGGGATTCTCATGGACCCTGAACAGCGATTTCAGCCATACAACGATGGGTCCGTCCCCGACGGGGGTGCGGCGTTCATCGTGCCATCGGCAACGCTCGTCCAGGTGCTCTGGAAGATGAGGCATGGCGGTCATCTTGAGCGTTCGCACATATACTCCTGTTCAACAACCGCATTCGGTGGTCTGCAGCCCGAGTGAATCTCAATCAAACGTTTTGCCAGTCCGTTCCGTTCCACCAGCGGTTTGTTCCGTCGCTCATCACGCGCCACGTGTGGCCGGATTCGTCCGTCCACTGATTCACCACGCTGGGTTCAGCAGCGACGACAGCCGGTTCGGTCAGGGCCTCGAGGGCGCTGTCGTTCACCGGTTGAACGGTCGCCGGTTGCGCTGCTACGGGTTGGGTCATGGCGGGCTGAGCCACGGTGGCCGTGGCAGCGGCGCCTGCAAGAGGGTCGAACCCGGTTGGCGGTGCCACGGTGTCGTTGAGGGCTTGGAAGGTCTTCTCTTCCTCTTCGGGGGTGCCTCCTCGGACGACGAAGAAGGCCACGCCGCCACCAAGAAGGAGCACAATCACGACGACGATGATCAAGTTTCGTTGAGCGGCGGCTTCCTCAGCTTCAGCCTCATCGGCCAGTCGTTGCTCAAGGGCGCGTTGTTCGTTGTCGCCCATGCCGTCACCGTCGGTGTCAACGGTTTCGTCCGGGTCGTTTGGGAAAGCGTCGGTGTTGTCGCCCACGCCGTCCATGTCGCTGTCCCGTTGCTCAAACGGGTCGTTGGGGAGCAGGTCTGGATTGGTGCCGTTGGGGTTGTCACCGAAGCCGTCGTCGTCGGCGTCGAGCCATTGTGTGGCTTCATCGGGGAATTGGTCAGCCTGCATGCCGCTGGGATTGTCGCCGTAGCCATCTCCGTCTCGGTCGGTGGTTTGGGTGGCGTCGTTGGGGAAGGCGTCAGCGTTGTCGCCCACGGTGTCGTTGTCGCTGTCGGCCCACTCGAGCCGGTCATCGGGGAAGCGGTCAGCGTTGATACCGTTGGGATTGTCGCCGTACCCATCGTTGTCGTTGTCGGTGGTTTGAGTGGCCTCGTTGGGAAAGGCATCGGCGTTGTCGCCCGTGCCGTCCATGTCGGTGTCGTTCCACTCAAACGGGTCGTTGGGGAACTGATCGGGGTTCATGCCGGTGGGGTTGTCTCCGTATCCGTCATCGTCGCTGTCGACGGTTTGTGAGGCGTCGTTGGGGAAGTCGTCAGCGTTGTCACCCACACTGTCGCTGTCGCTGTCAGCCGTTTCGGTGGGGTTGTTGGGGAATGCGTCGGCGTTGTCACCCACGCCATCGTTGTCGTTGTCGCTGGTTTCGCTACCGTCGTTAGGGAAGGCATCGGCGTTGTTGCCGGTGCCGTCACCGTCGCTGTCGGTCCATTCCGTGGGGTCGTTGGGGAAGGCATCGGGGTTGTTTCCGCTTGCGTTGTCACCGTATCCGTCGTTGTCGGCGTCGGTGGTCTGCGTGGGGTCGTTGTCAAACGCATCGGCGTTGTTGCCCACGCCGTCGTTGTCAGAATCCGTGGTTTCGTTGGCGTTGTTCGGGAAGGCATCGGCGTTGTCACCGGTGCCGTCGCTGTCGCTGTCGACGGTTTCGGTTGGGTCGTCGGGGAAGGCGTCCTGGCCGTCAAACACACCGTCGTTGTCCGAGTCGATGTCGACGATGGTGACGTTGCTGGTGTTCACCATGTCGCCCTGAAGTTGCCCATCGGAGGGCACGATTTTGGCCATCCACAGTTGACCCACCTGGGTGTTGCTGGCGGAGATGGTCTTTCGTCCATCGAGCGCCGTGTTGTGGGTGCCGTCAACGTACCAGTGGACGTCGCTGCCAGATTCCGGGTCGTTTTCCGGGTCACTGAAGGTGTAGGTGAGAACCAAGTCATCGTCCACGCCTGCTTCTGGGGAGGGCGTGATGAGTTGGTTGCTGATGCTGGGAGCGGTGTTGGGTGGAGGTATCTCTGGGATGGTGACCTGAAGGTTGTTCCAAGCGTCACCACCATCTTGGACACCGTTGCCGTTGATGTCGATCACGGCGATGTCGATGGTCACGGCCCCTGAATTGGGGTTGGGGGCCATCCAGGCAAAGGTCCAGGAGGTCTGACCGGGAGACGTGTGGGTGACGCTGCTTCCAGCCGTGTCCACGCTCACGCCCGTCCCCGGTTGCTGAAGACCGTTCGAGCTGTCCTCAACGTTGAATCCGGCGCCGTTTTGTTGCGAGCCACCCGTGTAAGAGATGTTGATGGTGTAAATGAATCCGGGGCTGTATTGGGTCGGGAAGTTGTGCACCGGCGTGATGCTGGTGGTGGCCGATTGGCTGTGGCACGTGCAACCTTGCCCAGCCTGCGAGTGTTTTCCCATCGAGTTGGCGTGAATGGGCGGTACGGCCGCAATCAAAGCGAACACAACAAGGATAGCGAGGGTGCGTGCGTGTCGGGACATACTTCGGTGGTCCCCCGCTGTGGATATAAGTGGGTTGGTTTTTTGCTTGATGTGAGGCGTTGACCTCCCTCGTTGGGCCGCGGCGCGATTAAATAGGGGTGTTAAGTCGGGGAGACGCCCACGTCTGTGGATGGAGTTGTTATCATGCCAAAACCTTGGACTTCCCACCTCATCAAGAAAGCCCTTGGTGTCAAGAAGTGCAACGGCAGCATGGACTCCGCGACCGAGGACCTGCCCCTCGAAAAGGCCATGGAAGTGGCCCGCGAGAAGGCCGACCTTGGTCATTTGACCGGTGCCGACCTGAAGGCGCAAACCCGTGAGATCATTGGAACTTGCGTGGCCATGCGAGTGAAGGTTGACGGTCATTGGGCCAATGAAGCCCTCGACATCATTGCAAAAGGAGAATGGGACGAGCGGTTTAA
>QQSC01000020.1 GCA_003602475.1 Candidatus Poseidoniales archaeon
ATGCTCACAGGCTTGGGCGACTCCTTTACCCTCTCCAACCCTGACGGCGTGCCGATGGCAACTGCTCAGTGGAGCATTGTCAGCGATTGCCAAACCATGATGCCGGGCGATACCGCAGAGGCGTCCTGGGTTCACACCGTTTGGCCAACACCTGGCGGCGAAGAACCGAACGCCTCCCAGTTTGCGCAACTTGAAGATATCAAGTTCACCCGCATGATGAGTGAAGGTTACACCTCGATATCCTCAAACACTGAATTCTTTGAAATCAGCAACATGGGTGACAACATCGCCTACCTTAACGGCTGGACATTCACCGTTGTCACATCTGGTGGTCCATCACCCCATACCTTTGCAGACCTCACAATTCCTGCAAACAGCGCCGTCATCTTTGCAGCCGATCCAAATGGACTCAGCGTCTATGAAGATGGGACAATCTACGGATTTGCTACGAGTTTCACTGAGGCTCCAACACTACCTGATGATGGCGCAGCGCTTCACATCATGGACCCATCTGGCGCCCTTGCCGATACCGTGGTCTACGGTAATGGCCCGGTCGATGTCGATGGATGGAGTGGTATCAGTTTAGTTGAACCAGTTTCTGGGATCAATTTGATCATTTACCACCGTGGCGACGGGTGTGGACAACTTGCAGACACCGACCAAGTCGCAGACTGGCACGAGCGCTGGGGACGACTTGGTGGCAGTACATTCTGTGAAGATCAGGATTTTTCAGGCCAATCGGTTGTGACTCCACTGATCGGGCCAACACACGGATTGCTCGATGTCCTCGATTGGATTGAAGGGGCCACAACAAGTCTGCACCTCCACGTCTACCAACTTTCAGAACCTCGATTGGTCCAAGCCATGATTGACGCACAAGGTCGAGGTGTCGATGTTACCGTCGTTCTCGATGCAGGGTCGCAAGGATTCTGGTCGGACTTTGATATGATGAATCAATATGGCATGGCAAGCGAACTTGTCAACGCAGGCGTCGCAACATATTGGTTCGGCGACAGTGGTGATGAGCCCTACGCATATATTCACAGCAAGGTGGCTGTCCGAGACGGTACGAGTGTCTGGATTTCTTCAGGAAACTGGAAGGCCCCTTCGATGCCAGCACCTGGCGTTCGTGGGAACGTCGACTGGGGGGTTCTGATTGAGAATGTGGAACTTGCGGGTATTGTCCTCCAACAGATGGCCTTCGATGAAGAGCCATTGCGACAGCACATCTCCACTGCATCTGCATCCGATGCACCAAACGGATGGAGCATGCCAATGGCAGAGGCTGTGGACGGCCCACGTTCGACCACTATCACGACCAGTGTCAACGGTGAATTGTTGACTTGCCCTGACAACTGCATCGATGGACTGGTTGAGTTGATTGGAAGCGCAGAAGATGAACTCTTGCTCTCCCTGCAATACCTTGACATGGATTGGTCGTGGGGATGGGGCGACAACCCAATCTTCACCGCACTCCGACAGTCTGCAGAAGACGGCGTTGCAGTACGATTGATCATCAATGGTGCGTACCTCGATCAGGACGTCCAGGATGTTGTTGACACGTTCAACGAAGTATGGAATTCCAGTGATGGACTTGATGTCTCAGCGATTGTGATGGGTGAAGACGACAACGTCACAAAACTCCACAACAAAGGACTGGTTATCGACCAAGAGACTGTTCTGGTTTCCTCGATTAACTGGGGCAACTCTGCAGTAAACAGGAATCGAGAGATGGGCCTCATCATGACCTCGGCAGATGTGGCAGTACCGTACCGTGAGGCATGGATTGACGATTGGATGCGACTCGACAACGTCACGGACACCGACCAAGATGGTCTCCCCGACATATGGGAAGTTCCCAACGGTCTCAACCGCACAAAGCGAATGCTTGCCGGACCGAACATGCTCGAAGGGGCATACGACGCTGACAACGATGGAATCTCGAATGAGAATGAATACATCTTTGGCAGCCATCCAACCAATGCAGACACCGACGGCGATTGCATTCCAGATGGAGTCGAAGTAGCATGGGCACAGTCCACCGCACTTGACCCAACCGTCGAAGATGTATCTCCAAGAGATGCACTCCTGATGGCCGATGCTGACATGGATGGCGTAAACGAATCTGCTGCCTTAGGCTGCGATTTGGGTGGCATCGATGACCTTGGAAACACCACAACACCAGTGGACAATGCGACGCTCGATGACGACGGAGATGGCGTCTACAACTCAGCAGACAAATGCCCGGGTACGATGGATGGCATTCCAGTCAATGTCGAAGGATGCTCAAGCGAACAGAGGTTGGCACAAGCAACACCAAGCGCAAGCGATGAAAGTGGACTCGGTGCAGGATTGATGCTGGCCCTTATGCTGGGCGGTGTCGCCCTTGCAGTTGGTGCCTTTTTGGTCCTTCGTGGGATTGAACAGGATGCAGAGACCGCCAAGGATTTGATCACCCTCGATGAAGCACATCATGATGCATTGACCACCGAGCCAATCGATGCTCAAAGCTGGCAAACGCCTGTCCTCGATGGAACGGGCAGCGGTGATATGAATTCTGAAATGGCCATCACACCCGCAGATTTACAACGAGTTCCAGGATGGGATGAAGCCATGGTTCGTAGTTACCTCGACCAAGGCTGGTCGATGGACCAGTTGGTTGAATACTACGAAGAACAGGTCAAAGCACACGCTGATTCGACACAAGATTGACAAGGGACCTCATGGCATTCCCGCCCATGCGAGCAGTCTCTTCAACGAGTAACCCAGTTCTGTCGAACAATTTCTGGAGCAACATTCCGGGCTACGAAACCATGTCCTATGAGGGCACCATGCAGAAAATTGGTGTCTTGTTTGGTATTACGATTCTCACGGC
>QQSC01000021.1 GCA_003602475.1 Candidatus Poseidoniales archaeon
ACCCCTTGCATCCGTTCATCGCGTGCTCCTTGAATGCCAAATTCAGCCAGGGCGTCAATCACCCAACCCTCGATGATGCTGATGATGTCGGCAACAGAGTTCTCCGACGCCCGGTCGCCCCATTTCACAATCGGATAGCAGACGATTTGGCCCGGCCCATGCCAGGTCAAGCCCCCGCCACGGTCAACGTCGTGAACCTTGTAGTCGCTCGGCGGAACCAAACCATCGCTGCGAGCTCGGGGGCCGATGGTGACCACCTCCGGATGTTCAAGCATCAGCAACGTGTCGGGGATGTCATCGCTGATGCGTTGACGCTGCAGAGCTTTCATCATGTCGAGGGCTTCACCGTAGGCCACATGACCAAGCCGGCGAACATCCACCATCGTCTTCACCTCAAAATTGGCCCGAGGACCCAAAGCCACCGGTGCCACGGTCGGTGACACCGAGTTCGTCGATGCTGGTTTCAACCAACGTCACCTCAGGTACGGGGGCGAACAACATCTGAGCGATTCGCTCGCCAGCAGCCACGTGAAAGGTCTCTCCTTCGCCAATCCAAGTAGCGAGAACCATGAGTTCTCCCCGATAATCGGCGTCGATGGTACCAACACCGTTGGGCATGATCATTCCTTTTTTGCCCAGCGATGAGCGGCAACGCAACTGTCCTTCCCATCCTTCCGGGATGGCGCATGCCCAGCCGGTACGAACCGTTACGGACGAGCCTTTGGGCACTGTCGTGTCTTCAATGGCGTAGAGATCCCATCCTGCGGCAGAGGCGGAGCCCTGTGTCGGCAGGACGGCGCGGGAGTCGAGTTTTGCAAACTGAACGGTCAACCGTTGGCGTTCCATGGTCAACTCATGATACAGCCCTTTTTGACTGTTCGGCCATTGTAAGATTACGCCCACATGCGGCTCCAATGGAAATGAAGGTGTTTTTCTCGTGTTTATAGGTTCTTTATCCCAAAAAATATCATCCGTTTTTCATCACCCAAAACGCCACACTGCGTTGAGGTTCGCTGGTTGGTTTGACCGTCGCGAAAGCGCTCGTTGTGGGGGTGCATGGGTCGTCAAGATTATAGGCGTCCGAGAAGGGCAACAGAACTCCAGCGCGTTGCGTAATCCCGGGGGGTACTGAAATGGTCATCGAACACAGCAAGGACGAGAACGTCAACATCGATCTGTCAAAGGAACACATGGAGCCCATGCTTCAAGAAAATTTGGACCGCTTCGTTCTCTTCCCCATTCAACACGATGACATTTGGGCCATGTACAAGCAGGAACAGGCTTCCTTCTGGACCGCAGAGGAAATTGATCTGGCTGAGGACCTGAAGGACTGGAAGAACCTCAACAAGGACGAGCAACACTTCATCAAGCACATCTTGGCGTTTTTCGCCGCCAGCGACGGTATCGTTAACGAAAACCTGGTGATGAACTTCTCCAACGAAGTGTGTTGGCCCGAGGCTCGTGCGTTCTACGGTTTTCAAATCATGATGGAGAACATCCACGCAGAGACCTACTCACTCTTGATCGACACCTACATCGACGACGAAGCAGAGAAGGACCATCTTTTCAAAGCGCTGGAAACCGTGCCTTCGGTTCAAAAGAAGGGCGATTGGGCCATGCGTTGGTTGTCCCGAAAGCGAGGTTCCTTCGCCGAGCGACTCGTCGCCTTTGCAGCGGTCGAAGGCATCTTCTTTTCCGGTTCTTTCTGCGCCATTTTCTGGCTCAAGAAGCGAGGCCTCATGCCCGGTTTGACCTTCTCAAACGAGCTCATCTCTCGCGACGAGGGGTTGCACTGTGACTTCGCTTGCCTGCTGCACAACAAGCTGCTGCGTGGTGCTGGTGAGAACGTCATTCGCCGAGTCATCGCTGAAGCTGTTGACATCGAGATTGAATTCGTGACCAAGGCCCTTCCCGTCAACCTCATTGGGATGAACGCGGAATTGATGACACAATACATCCAATTCGTGGCCGACCGCTTGCTGGTTCAGCTCAACTGTTCCAAGATTTACAACGCTGCCAACCCGTTCCCTTGGATGGAGATGATCTCCATGCAGGGCAAGACGAACTTCTTCGAGAAGCGTGTGGCGGAGTACCAGAAATCGGGCGTGATGGACAGTGCGTCGCTCGGAAGCGTCCAACAGCGATTTTCCGTGGACGAAGACTTTTGAACCGTCCGCGAACAAAGAAAGATACTGCGCTCTCAATTGAACATCAGGAGGAAGAAATCATGGCCATGCAAGTTGTAAATCGAAAAGGAGAACGAGAAGACGTCCGTTTTGACGCTATTCTCGAAAAACTGACAAACCTGTCCGAAGGGTTGGATTCGGCCTGGGTGGATCCCGGTCAAGTCACCAAACTGACCATCGAGGGTCTGTACGACGGCGTAACCACCCGCGAGTTGGATCAGTTGGCCGCTGAAACAGCCGCATCCTTGGCTTCGCATCACCCGGACTACAGCCGACTTGCTGCTCGCATTTGTGTTGACGATCTCCATCGTTCCACCAAAGACGTGTTCACGGACGTCATCACCGATTTGCGGGAGTACATTGACCCCGAGTCCAACAAGCACGCCCCCCTCATCTCTCAAGAAGTTCATGAAATCATCATGGCCAACGCCGAAGTGCTCAACAACCACATCGACTACAGCCGTGATCACAACTACGATTACTTTGGATTCAAGACCCTCGAGCGCTCTTACCTCCTTCGTCTCAACGGTGTTGTTGCAGAACGTCCCCAGCACATGTTGCTCCGGGTAGCGGTTGGTATTCACCACCACAACATCGAGAAAGCATTGGAGACCTACGACCTGATGAGTCAAGGCTACTTTACTCACGCCACCCCAACGCTGTTCAACTCGGGAACCCCGATGCCCCAGATGTCTTCGTGCTTCTTGTTGACCATGCAAGACGATTCGCTTGACGGCATTTACGACACGCTCAAGCAGTGCGCCATGATTTCAAAGTCGGCTGGCGGTATCGGTTTGTCGATTCACCACATCCGCTCAAAGGGCTCTTACATCAAGGGCACCAACGGCGCTTCCAACGGCATCGTCCCCATGCTTCGTGTGTTCAACGACACCGCCCGCTATGTCGACCAAGGCGGCGGCAAGCGCAAGGGATCCATCGCTGTCTACCTCGAACCCTGGCACCCAGATATCCTTCAGTTCTTGGACCTCAAGAAGAACCACGGCAAAGAAGAGATGCGAGCACGTGACCTGTTCTATGCCATGTGGACGCCCGACCTCTTCATGGAACGTGTGGAACAAAACGCCGATTGGTCGTTTTTCTGTCCCAACGAGTGCCCTGGTTTGCAGGACGTCTACGGTGCTGAATTCAAGGCCATGTACGAAGACTACGAACGCCGTGGCATGGCTCGTGAGACCGTGCCCGCACGAACCGTTTGGGACAAAATTGTGGAAGCGCAGATCGAGACCGGAACACCTTACATGCTCTACAAAGACGCTGCAAACGAGAAGTCCAATCAAAAGAACCTCGGCACCATCCGCTCCTCCAACCTCTGCACGGAGATCATGGAATACACCTCCAAGGACGAAGTGGCGGTGTGCAACCTCGCCTCCATCGCTTTGCCCAAGTTCGTCGATACCGACAACGGTGTCTTTGACCATCAAAAGCTCTACGATGTGACGTACCACGCCACGGGCAACCTCAACCGGGTGATCGATGTCAACTACTACCCTGTGGAAGAAGCACGCAACTCCAACATGCGTCACCGTCCCATTGGTTTGGGCGTTCAAGGTTTGGCCGATACCTTTGCCATGCTCCAAATGCCGTTCGAATCCGAAGCCGCTCGAACCCTGAACAGGGACATCTTCGAGACCATTTACTATGCGGCCTGTACGGCCTCCAAGGACGCTGCCATCGCTGAAGGTCCATATTCCACCTTTGAGGGTTCACCTGCCAGCCAAGGGTTGCTCCAATTCGATTTGTGGGGCAAGGACAATCACAGCGGTCGTTGGGACTGGACGACTCTGAAAGCTGACATCGTGGAACACGGCATGCGCAACTCGCTGCTGTTGGCTCCCATGCCCACGGCTTCGACTTCCCAAATCCTGGGGAACAACGAATGCTTTGAGGCTTTCACCTCCAACCTCTACGTACGCCGAACCCTCTCGGGCGAGTTCGTGGTGCTCAACAAGCACCTGGTCAAGGACCTCATTGCTCTGGACATGTGGGGGCTCTCCATGAAAGACGATATTTTGCGTCACAAAGGGTCCATTCAAGCCATTGAGGCCATCCCCGAACACATCCGTGCCATCTACAAAACCACTTGGGAAATCAAGCAGAAGCACGTGCTTGACATGGCTGCAGACCGTGGTGCCTACATCGATCAGAGCCAATCGCTCAACATCCACATGGTGGATGCCAACCCTGCAAAGGTTACTTCGATGCACTTCTACGGATGGCGACAAGGCCTCAAGACGGGCATGTACTATCTTCGCACCAAGGCCGCCGCTGACGCCATACAGTTCACGCTGGAGTCCAAGGTCAAGGACGACCAAACCGTCAACGGTCTGGCCGAGAGGGCAGAGGACGTCGACAGTCTGGAAGCCATCGCATGCAGCCTGGACGCTCCAGACGACTGCTTGATGTGCGGCAGCTGATCTTTCATCGGCCATTCTGCGGACATTCCCAGTCTGCAACGCTGACGTGATAGCCGTCAAGCGAAAGGTATTAATCGCCAGCGGACCAACCTAAGTTCATGCCCTCCACCGTTTTCGTGAAGTTTGTTTCCGAACCCCAAAACGACCCTATGAAATCCATTGTTGGGCTTGCCTGCACAGCCCAAGCCATTGCTGATGGGCATGAAGTCAAGGTGTTTTTTGCCGCAGCCGGTACACGACTTCTGGATCCCGCTTACATTGAAACCTTGAACGGTGAATTTGGTCCCGATTCAACCATGATTTCCGACATGATGGAAACGATCTGCACCAACGCTCTGTTGTACTGTTCGTTTGCATCGGTAAAGGCCACGTTGGGGCACAATGAAGGCGATGAGGCCTTGGTTGTGCCTGATGAGAACATCGAGTGGAGCGGTCCCCCCGGGGTCATCGCCCTTGCCACGAGTTCCGATGTTCAATTGACGTATTGAAATCGGTTGATGTTCTCATTCGTTGCGTTCGCTGACGACCGTCAAAGAAGCCTTTCTTGGCTTTGAACAGTGGCTGCCATCACATCTTGTGAATGGCGTGACCAAGCGTATCGAGAACAGCTTCGTGCGTCATCTCGGTCATGGTCGGGTGAGCGTGAACCGTGTGGGCGATGTCTTCGAGCAACGCACCCATCTCAAGGGCCAATGTCCATTCGCCGACCAATTCGCTGATGTGAGTTCCCACGCCTTGGATGCCCAAGATTCGGTGGTCGTCTTCACGAGCGACAACACGAATGAAACCGCCGGTTTTCTCTGCTTCTTGTGTTAAGGCTCGTCCGTTGGCAGCCAGAGGGAACTTCCCTACGATCACGGGATGGCCAGCTTCTTTGGCTTGATCAGGTGACAGGCCAACCGAGACGATTTCCGGCTCGGTGAAGACGATGGCAGGAACGGCAACAGGGTCGTAGGCCCGGGTGTGACCGGCGATGATTTCAGCGACCATTTCACCCTGGAATGAGGCCACGTGCGCCAGCATTTCACCCGAATCACAGAGGTCACCAATGGCATAAACACCTTTCATGTTGGTTTCACAGCGTTCGTTGACCTTGACAAATCCACGGTCGGTAAGACCGACACCGGTGCTGGCCAGTCCGTCAGATCGGGGCTTACGGCCTACGGTCACGAGCACCTTGTCGGCTTCGACACTCTGCATCTTTTCGTCATTGGATTCGTTCTTGTCGATGAAGTTCACCTTGACTCGGCCGTTGTCAAGTTCTTCCACGCCTTTGGCGAAAACACCCGTGTGGACAACGATTTTGTTCTTTTTGAGGTACAACTCCAACGGTCTTCGCAATTCTTTGTCAAACAGCGGTAGGACCGAGTCCATGGCTTCCACGATGGTTACTTCGGATCCCAACATGCGGTAGGTGATGCCGAGTTCCAGGCCGATGTACCCACCACCAACCACGACAACATGGTCGGGGAGGGTGTCGAGCGTGAGGGCTTCACGAGAGGAAAGCACGTGGTCGCTGAAGGGCATGAACGGCAGTTCAATGGGGACCGAGCCTTGAGCGAGCACGACGTGTTCAGCTTCGATGAGGGTGGCATCTGGGCCTTCTCCTATCTTGACGGTTTTCGCGTCTTGGAACACCGCCCAGCCGCTCACCAGTTGTGCACCGGCATTCTTCAGGAGTCCTTCGACACCTTTGTTGAGGCGATCAACAATGCCTTCTTTCCAGCCAATGAGGTTGGCCATGTCCAATTCGGCGGGTCCTGGGATTGAGATGCCCATGTGGCCGTCGCCTTTGGCATGCTTTGCAAGGTTGTGGAAACTGTGCGCAGCGTGAATCAAGGCTTTGGACGGAATGCAGCCGCGAATCAAACAGGTGCCTCCCGCACGCTCTCCTTCAACGATGACGGTCTTCAGGCCGAGTTGTGCGGAGCGAATTGCGGTTACGTAGCCTCCAGGGCCTGCGCCGACAACAAGAACTTGACATTTCATAACGTTCATTTCAAGCACCTCACATGAAAATGGTGGCTGGGTGCTCAAGGTAATTCTTCAGCAGTTGCACCAACATGGCCCCATCGTGACCGTCAACGACCCGATGGTCCCACGACGACGAGAGGTTCATGATGCGACGAACAACGACCTGACCGTTTCGAACAACGGCACGATCGATGGCGTTGTGAACGCCCAGAATCCCGACTTCCGGCTTGTTGATGATGGGTGTTGCACCCAGACCACCCAAGCGTCCGAGGCTGGAGATGGTAAACGTCGATCCCGACAGGTCGTCCACGCTCGCCTTCCCGTCACGGGTGGCTTTGGTGACTCGACCCATTTCAGTGGCCGATTGCCAAATGTCCTGCGCTTCCACGTGCTTCACGACAGGAACATACAATCCCCGGTCGGTTTGTGTGGCAATGCCGAGGTTGATGGCTTCATGGCGTGTTACTACGTTTGCTTCATCGTCGTAGATGGCGTTGCACTCGGGGCGCTCAGCAAGGGCCTTGACCAAGGCTTGCATGATGAACGGCAGGTAGGTGAGTTTGGGTGCCCCTTCCGGTCG
>QQSC01000022.1:0-1247 GCA_003602475.1 Candidatus Poseidoniales archaeon
GCTTTGTCATAGCCTACCCTTTGATGCGGGGTTAAGCAGCGGGTTTGGAACCTATCCCTTCCTCAGACATAGAAGGCATCGTGGTTGGTTGTCAATTCGGCCACCAAGTTTTCAGGATTGTTTGGAGCCATCGCAATCAACTTCTCCTTCAACCAAACGCCATCCTGCTCAGGTAAATTCAGGCCGAGTTCGAACCAGCGTTCCAGTTGTTCCAAGCAACGTTTTGCGCCATGGGCGTCTCGGCTTGCACCCACAGAGGTCGTCACGACACATGAGGTGTGGATGCCAAACAACGGGCCCATTGATGCCAACAGGGCAGAGACTCCGAACGCTCCACCTTTGGGCTCGTCTCGCCTCACATCAACGCCCATCTGTTCCAACTCAAATCGGTGAGAGGCTTCGCTGGCGATGAGGAAGGTCTCCTTTCGTGTCGCTTCTGCGGTCATGCCGACCACGACGAAGACCTGTTCAATGCCTTGTTTTTGGAAAAACAACATGATTTCCCGTGCCGTCTCGGTTTGTTGGCTCGGTTCATTGGGTTGTGCTGATCCTGCCAATGTCAAGATCACCTGACCGGTTGGTGTCGTGCAAGCGTGCAATGACAAATGAGGGGGGGTGAGGAGTCCATCGTCGTCCAATTTTGCAATGGGTGGCATGCCTGGAGGATACAAGCGAGCCACTTCTTCGCTGTCGTGCAACTCGCACAAGGCATCAATGGCGGTCTTACCAAGGTCACCCACTCCTGGAAACGCTACGAACACCATTCGATGGGATGGAAGGCTGGTGAAGTGTCCGTTCCACACGACTTGAACTGTCATGAAAAGCCCAAGGGCACAAATCGCGTTATAATGTTTGACACCGTTGGCGGCGTGACCGGCTCAGTTGACCGGTACGCTGCTGGTCACCGTCATTCTTCTTCGAGAAGGGCTTCCATGGCTTCAGAAGCCGGTAGCGTGGGCAACGATTCCGCCCAAGCCGGGTCTTCGACCCTGTTCATCTTCCGGCGGATGCCAGCTCGGTGGTCCTCTGGCGACCACTTGAGTGGGGCTGCAGCTTGGGCGTTTCCTCCGCAAGCAGGGCAGGTTCGCTGCAGGCTGAAGGCTCCGCATTCGAGGCATTGTTGCATCAGTTGCTTGGCCATGAACTCACTCCCTGTGTGCGACGGCTTCCCCGCCTGCTTCGACCACATGTTGAGTGACCGCAGTGGTCGCTTGTTCCCACATGGATTCTGCGACCTTGAAATCGGG
>QQSC01000022.1:1335-10120 GCA_003602475.1 Candidatus Poseidoniales archaeon
TTCAGGAGAGCGTCTCGAATCAATTGAACGCCATTGATGTCGTTGACACTAAGCGTCAAGATGCCGCGAACTTCAACGAACGGCGGAATGATGTTTTCAACGGCGATTTCGATGAATGCGGCGATCCATTCGCCTTCGAAACCCGCTTCTTCCATGGCTCCAACCTGCATGGCGGCTTCCTCGAAGGCCGTGTAGAGCGTGCCAAAGGCTTCGCTGAGTTCCTCGGCTTGGTTTTTGACATCGTCTTCACTCCAGGACACCTTCTCTCCAAGGACCTTGAGGAGTTGATGAGCCCGTTGTTCGTTCTTCCATTCTTGGAGTCGATCTCGACGTCGTTCCTCTGAAACCGATTTCAGCGAGAGTTCAAGCGATGTCCCGTCCTTTCGGGTTCGCATCACTTTGCCAATGACTCGCTGCCCTTCGCGAACGTGAGCTCGAATGTTCTTGACCCACCCGCTGGCGATTTCGCCAATAAACACAAACCCGTTGATGCCGGGAAATTCATCAAGTGAGGCGTAGGCGCCGTTTTGCTTGACGGTGGTAATGGATGCTACGACAAGTTCACCCTCTTGTGGGGGTGTGATGCTGGGCTTGTCCATGGAGGCTCAGCCTCCTTATGCCAGGGTTTCGACAACGGTGCAGCCCACGAGATCGGCTTTACCACCGGCGGGCTTGCTCAACACGGCGCTGCAAACGTCGCAAGAAATGGAGGACGTGGAGCGGGAGAAGACAATGGATTCGTTACCGCAATCGCGGCAGGATACTCGGAGGAAATAGCTAGCCATGGTGTTCACCTCAACGATCGATCAGTTCGAATTTCTTTGCACGCTTGCACGGTGCGTAGTGGGCCTTGCCCGTTTCCGTGCATCGGTAGAGGATGTTCACTCGCTTGGTCGGCTTTTCTCGGCCGTCGGGTTTCGGACGTGGGAAACCACGGTAACCGGCCATGACTCGACGGAACCGTCGTTGACCCCAGCGGAGTTCGGAGGCTCGTCGCTTCTTGACGCGCTCCACGGTGTGCAGGGTGTGCTTGCCAGCAGAGGGGCTGTAACGCTTGACTTGACGGGGACGCTTCACCATGTAGACACCTACCAATCAGCCCACAAGGGTCGGGTATATATGCTCTCCGCAGGCTGTTTTGCCCTGAAAAAGCGGACTGCGTTCCCTTCATTGGGATGGACTATAAAGCCACCATCCCTCGTCAGAACAATGGTATCGCCCTGGCTGTCGGTGTTCCTCTTTTGGATTCCCGGGGTCGTTGTCGTTGCGGGTGGCTTGCTGGCCCTCTTGTCAAAGCGAGCGATGGTTCGCCGAGCGGCAGGGGTGATGGCCGCCGTCTCTTTGCTCGCCATCATCACCACCCCATGGACCGTACCTTCTTCGCCATCGAGTGCGTTTGGGCACTTTCTCGGTAGCCTCTTGGGTCCCCTGGTGTTCCTTGGGGTTGGCCTGTATTCAATCACGTTTTCCGGCAACATTCCAGTGGGTCAACTCAGCCCGACCGACCGGGTCACAGGGTTTGTCATGGTCGCCTTGGGTTCGGCTTGGCTGTTGGCCATGCACTGGTGGTCGATCACACCAACCTATCCCGATACGGTCAACACCTACTGGGTGATGTTTTGGTCCACATTCCTGCTGGTCTCGCCGGCCGTTGGTGCAGGCCTGATGGTGTTGGTGGGGGTGTTTGGTCATCAACGGCAACGTGAACGCAACCTGATCGGAGTCCTCTCAATGGCCCTTTTCCTGATCGGATTGTTGGCGCTGCTGTTTGACGGATCATCCCTGGGTCGCGAAGCGTTCGGGCAAGCCGTTTGGTTGGCTTTTGCCGATGTCGTTGGTCTGTTGGCAGGATTGGGAGCCGCTTTGCTTGTGTTCGGCGCAGTGTTGGTGGTTTATGAGCGTCAGCTCGTACCTCCAGTCACTTCTTCTGGCCCCTCCAAGGAACACCTCGACCGCGTCTCCTTTGTGTTGCATCAACACGTCGATGGGGGTGAGCACGATGAGGAATGAAACCTCTCAAGGCTGGCCTTTGCGGTTTCTCATGGCCTTGGTTCTTCCGTTCGTAGTTCTCCTGGCAACTGCTCGGATTGTAACAGGTGATGTGGGCAGCGGCATGCTGGTAAGGTTTGTGAATTCAGCCTTGACATCCTTTACTCTAGCCTCGTTCATGCTGATGGTGATGTTGTTCGTGTACGGGGATCGCAGAAAGCGTCCAGTGGCACCGTTTTTGGGCATGCTTGGGGCAGGCGTTTTGGGAGCGATGATCACTGCGCTCTTCCTCAGTCAGGGTGACCTGCTGATGGAGGCCAATGGCTCCGTTCGGGCTCAAATGCTTTCAAACGCCGTACGCTTCTCAACCAGTCTTCTTGCACTGATGCTTGCTGTATGCGTTTGTTTTGGGGCCTTGTTTGCAACCGTTATGAATCGAGGGATTCGGCCACTTCAGTTTGAAGAGGAGTGACCCGAATTGGCTCACCGGCGGTGCCGTTGATTTCATAAGGGGGAGGTCGGTGGCCGAAGCATTAGGGTGAGTTAATGTCAAAGGGTACACCGTCCATGGGTCGCCGCCAAAAGACCACTCACATCCGTTGCCGCCGATGCGGACGCAACGCTTACCACAAGCAAAAGGCGGTATGCGCTTCATGTGGATACGGCGAGACCGCTCGTATCCGCAAGTACAATTGGTCAAAGAAGACCCACCGCCCCAAGGCTTGAATCGTCCCGCAACGATAAGAAGGCGCCTACCCTTCCTGAATTTGAGGCGTACCCATGTGTGGCATCATCGGTTTGGTTGGACGTCCCGGCGTTCATGTCAATCAACTGCTTTACGACGGATTAACCGTGTTGCAACATCGAGGTCAGGATGCCGCAGGCATTTTGACCGACACTGATGGAAACTTCCGCCTCCGCAAGGGCAACGGCCTGGTCAGCGATGTGTTCTACAAGCGCCACATGCTGAGATTGGAAGGCAACATCGGCATCGGACATGTCCGATATCCCACCGCAGGATCCTCGTCCACAGCAGAGGCCCAACCTTTCTACGTGAATTCCCCGTACGGTCTTGCACTGGCACACAACGGCAACTTGACGAATGCAGATGTGTTGCTAAGGGAATTGCAAGACGAATCCATGCGTCACATCAACACGACGAGCGATTCGGAATTGTTGCTCAACGTCTTGGCCGTAGAATTGGGAAGTCGTTCCCGTGGGCTGACCATTCAAGGCGAGGCCCACATCGACATCGACGCTATTTTTTCCGCTGTTTCGGCCGTCCATTCGAGAGTTAAGGGTGGCTATGCTTGCGTTGCCGTCATCGCAGGGTACGGCCTCTTGGCGTTCCGAGACCCGAACGGCATTCGACCCCTTGTGTACGGGACGAGAGCGGTTGAAGGTGGCCAAGAATATGTCGTAGCGAGCGAGTCCGTCGCCGCATCGGCCTTAGGGTTCGATATTGAACGCGATGTGATGCCAGGTGAGGCCATTTTCATCAGCACGTCCGGTCATTTGTTCAGTCGGACGTGCGCTGAGCCGGCTCCATACACCCCATGTGTGTTTGAACACGTTTACTTCGCGCGTCCAGATTCGGTTATTGATGGAATTTCCGTTTACCAAGCACGACTCAATCAAGGCGACCGACTTGCACAACGCCTGCTTGAGGAATGGCAAGACCACGACATTGACGTGGTGATTCCAATTCCTGATTCCGGTCGGCTTGCCGCCCTTCAAATGGCGAAAACGCTCGACATACCCTACAGGGAAGGCTTTGTCAAAAACCGATACGTGGGTCGCACCTTCATCATGCCAGGGCAAGCCTTGCGTCGAAAATCGGTACGCAAAAAACTCAACGCCATTGAACGAGAATTCTCTGGCAAGAACGTGTTGCTTGTTGACGACTCCATCGTGAGAGGGACCACCAGCCAACAAATCATCGAGATGGCTCGGGAAGTCGGTGCAAAAAAGGTGTATTTTGCTTCAGCAGCACCCCCTGTCCGCCACCCCAACGTGTACGGTATCGACATGCCAACGGTTGACGAATTCATCGCCAACAACAAGACCGTTGACGAGATTTCAGCCACCATTGGTAGCGATCGTTTGTTCTACCAAACGGTGGAAGATTTGTTGGAAGTCACCGGTCGGGAGAACCCCCTTGTGGAAGGGTTCGATGCTTCATGCTTCAACGGTGAATACATCACGGGAGACATTGATGAGGCTTACTTAACGAAGTTAAGCGCCGCTCGCAACGACGCTGCTAAATCGGGCTCTCATCAAGACGATTCAGTCATTGAACTCCACAACGACGAAGAGGGTTGAGGTACAACGGGCGGGAGTGCTTTTCAACCCCGGTCCACTCTTGATTTTCATGGTCAACACCCTCGAGGTCTCAGCTCTGTTGCGTCCCGACGCCAAAATCAGTCATTTGGTGACCGACGCTTCACGTCATATTGCATGGGCAGAAGGCGATGCCACCGTCTGCATGACCGTCCTGAACGATGAAGGTGCCTTCGAACCCAACACCGTCATTGCCCACGGTCACCGTGTGACTGGCTTGCTCTATCACATGGGTCACCTTGTGGTCAGTGATGAAAGTCTGGGATGCACGTTTTACGATGCTCAAGGTGAGGCTGTTGAAGTCCATTCGCTTGAGGCAGGGGTGTTGTCAATGGAGACTTGGCGCCATCGAGTGGGTGTGATTGACGGTTTGGGCCACGTTCATGTTCTTCAACGAGGCCACGAATCTGTGGCCTTGAGTGAACGGTTGCAATTGGGAGAATGCAACGCCATTGCAGCCTCGGACGACACCCTCTACATCGCTTGTCACGATGGGTCCTTGGTGCAAGCGAACGACAGCACCGTTTTGTGGCGACGTCCAATCCGTGGTGAGCATGGCGAACAAATTACGGCCATGGGGGTGAGTCATCGTGGCGTTTTGTTCCTTACTCGGGAGGGCCACGCACTGGTCGGCGGTGATGAAGAAGCCATCGAATTCGAAGGATGGTTGAACGGGGAACTCCTTGTTCGCACCGATATGAAAGCCCGTCTGCGAACCTCGTACACCACATCAGATGTGACGTGTTTGGGTTTTGATGATGGCACAGTCCACTTTCTTCAAGACGACGGGTCACTGACCCACGGGCTCTCTACAGGGCATCCAATCCGGGCCCTGATTCACCATGAGGGTCATGTTTTGGCCGGTTCGTGGTTTTACATCAATGGCCTCGATGCCGACGGTCGGTCATGGACCGTTGAACATCAAGGCATGCCCGCTCATTTTGGGATGCTGGCCAACGGGGTGGTGGTGTTTGCGGGTGACGACCAAAACGACTACACGGCGCCTGAACCGGTTGGTCGCATCAACCTCCTCGCCGAACTTCACGACGTCGATCCCTCAGAGTTGACCATGTGGTTTGAGGCGCCAAACGCACCTGTTGCAGCAAGTGCAGAGGAGCTCTATGGTGCCGATGCTGGAGAAGAGGTGCTCCATCTGTTGACTTCCGATGAACAAGTTGCTTACAACCAAGGTGGCCCAGTCGATGAGACCATGGGTGACCTTCTTGCGGATTTGGAAAGCGATGACGATGCGTTTGCACCCGAGGCCCCCCTTCTGCTCGAAGAGGAGGATTTACTCGGCCCCGCTCTTGACGGCACACTCGACGCTGCGATGGAACCCTCCGATGATTTGTTGACCACACTTACTTCACAGCATGCCGTTTTTGAGGCGCCTCAAGCGAATGCAGGCGACGACCAAGAGCTTGTTACTGGTCCGGGCGGCTCAGTTGCGGTCCATCTCGACGGGCGAGCCACCCTCGACCCCCACGATCAAATTCGAGCTTGGTCGTGGACCGACGCATCAGGTCGGGAATTGGCCAATACCCCTCTGCTGCAACTCAAACTTCCCGTTGGAGCGTTCGGTTTTGACCTGAAGGTGTTGGACGCGAACGGGACATGGACCACGGACCGGGTTTCGGTGGTTGTCAAGTCTGGCTCAACCTCATGAAGGAGGGTGATTTCGGGTAGCCATGGGCCTGGTTGAGCCGTGGATCGAGCATTTTTTTGTTGGACCCCTCCAAATGCGCTGTTCTGTCGTGACCGACCGGCTAACAGGTGACACGGTCGTGGTGGATGGAGGCGATGAACCCGACCGGATCATCGCGTGGATTGAGCGATTCGAAGGGCGAGGGCCCGATTGGTCCACAGGACCGACCTCGTTGGCTGACGCTCAATCAATGAACGTCCCCCTGCGAAAGGTCGTTGCTCTGGTCAACACTCACGCCCATTTTGACCACAGTGGATTTATCCCGGTACTCTCTGAACATTTCAAGGTGGATTGGTACCTCCATCCAGACGACACGTTTCTTCAAACCTTGGCTCAGCAATCGGGCCGCCGATACGGTCTATCTCTTCCTGAGCCGGCGGTTGCCGACCAACACCTTGTTCCCGATTCCACCATGATGTTCGGGAGCATCCCGATTCGTGTTCTTCACACTCCGGGTCACACCCTCGGTGGATGTTGTCTCCTTGTCAATGTCGAGGACGATGCAGACCACGTCTTCGTCGGTGACACGCTCTTCCAAGGATCCGTAGGCAGGACCGATATCGCTCATTCAGGAGGGGATTTTGAGTTGCTTGCTTCTTCCATTCACACACAACTCTGGCCACTTGCGCTCGACACGGTTGTTCATCCTGGTCACGGCCCGCTCACCACAATCGGTCAGGAGCGAGCGACCAACCCCTTTGTCGGTGACGATGCCGGAGACGGCGTCTACGGGTTTGGAAAATATGCTTGATCACGCCATCATGTTGGCCAGCGTGGTTTGAAGCACGGGAAGTGCTTCTTCCCAGGTGGCCACGATGCCGTAGTCAGCATGTTGGAAAATAGGCGCATCGGCATCTTTGTTGATGGCGACGATGTATTTCGAAGAGCGCATGCCAGCCAAGTGCTGAATGGCTCCAGAAATGCCTACTGCGATGTAGAGGTTGGGGTTGACCGTCTTCCCTGTTTGACCGACTTGCATGGTGTGGGGGATGTCTTCCCACGTGTCGACCGCTGCACGAGAGGCGCCCACTGCTGCACCGATGGTGTCAGCAATGCTTTCCAGATGGGTGAAGTTCTCGGGTGACCCCATTCCACGTCCACCGGAGATGATGATGTTGGCTTCAGCAACGTCAAGCCGTTCTGAGGCTCGAGCCATGAACTCTTGGACGGAGGTGGCCACATCGCCAGTGGTGTCAACAACACTGGTTCCTTCGGCGCCACCGCTGGCGGCGGGGAAAATGTTGGAGCGGACTGAAACAACCACGTTTCCGTTGATCGAAACGGTCTGCATGGCTTTTCCGGAGTACAGGGGTGAGGTGACGGTGGTTCCGTCCACGGCAACGGCGTCCTGAACAACCGAAAGTGACCGTCGAGCAGCCAGACGGGCTGCCACATCCTTGGATTGAGGTGACGATCCCGTCACGATGATGCCTTGCGGAGCAACAGCATCGATGGCCGAAGCCCATCCCTTTGCGTCGTAGTTGGCAAAGGCTTCTGCCTTGGCAGCGATGATGGAGGCGGCCCCCATGCCCACGGCGCTGTTGGCGACACTGGCATCGGTGCACGGAACGATGAGGGTTGGGCTGTCGCCGAGTTTCATAGCGGCTGAAACGAGTTCAGCTGTCGAAGGGTGCACGGCGTTGTTGGAGAGTTCAGCAATCACAATGGTTTCTGTCATTTCGGTTCACCTCAGATAATGTTGGCTTCTTCTCGAAGCAATTTTGCCACTTCAGCGGCTGCATCGCCGCCTTCGTAGGTTTTTCCTGCCGGCTTGGCAGGGGGGAGTGTGTGATTGACGACGACCACCGATGGAGCAGGGGCTTCAAATGAATGCACGTCGACCTTGGCTCTTTTGGCTTGCATGATGCCCTTGACGTTGGGTTTTCGGACTTTGAAATTGCCCTTGTCGCAGGAGATCACGGCAGGCACGGGTACGCTGAGTTTGACTTGACCCCCGTGAGAGGGCGCCATAACGGACACGCCCGAAGTGAAGTCGGCTCCAATAATGTTGGAGACCGAGCCCCAGCCGAGTCGCTCTGCAAGCCCTGGGCCGGTTGAACCTGCGCCAGTGTCAGCTGCGGATTTTCCGCAATACACAACCTCAGCACCCAAGGCCTGAACGGCTTGGAAGAGGACGGTTTGAAGACCATTGGAATCCAGTGTTTCGGCGTTGTCAACACGCACGATGTTGTCAACACCGATGGCTTTGGCGTCCTTGAGGATCTTGTCGGCGGCAGGGCCGCCAACAGTAAGGGCCGTGACTTCTCCACCCGACGCTTCCTTGTGCCGAAGCGCCGTTTCAACGGCAAATTCGTCGTAAGGGCTCATGACCATCTTCACGGCTGAGAGATCGACTCGGTCGGAACCGATGACGATTTTTGCGTTGGTGTCGGGAACTTGCTTGACCAGAACGAGAATGTGGGGCATGACATCAGTCTCCTTAGTAAAACGAACCACCTTGGTTCAATTCATGAACCTTGTCACACCTCCACATGATGCATTTCGGGGTCACCCCGGGAGAGACGGGTAGGTTAATCAACCGTCAATACAACGGTGAAAATCCATGACAACAAGAAGCGATATTGACTTGACAGATGAAGACAAAACGGTCTTGGCCTCTTGGCGGAATTTGATTGAAACACACTATTTCGAAGACATCCAACGACTGAGCCACTACACGGACGATGTGTTTGGATTGGAGGTTGAACATTCGGACTTGGCGAAGGACGACGAATTGAACGCCATGTTCCA
>QQSC01000022.1:10139-39243 GCA_003602475.1 Candidatus Poseidoniales archaeon
TTGATGCTTGGCAACATGGTGCTGAGGGAGCAGTTCAACATGGCCGGTGTTCAAATGAGGGGGGCGATCCGTGTCGTTCGACTTTCTGAAGAGTACAGGAATTCGATCGAGGAACTGAGGATGCGGAACAGAAACACCATCGTGACCGTTGATGTCAAGGTCGTTTCGATGAGCGAGCCTTACGGATGGTTAAAAATTGCCAAATACCGATGCAGGGATTGCAACGATGAAGTCATCATCAATCAGCGAAGGGCAAGGGAGCGAGAAAGTCCACGTTTTTGCAAGTCTTGCCTCCAAAAGTCCCGTGAAACGGACAATGACGAGGAACATCGATTGTTCGCCATCATGCATTCACCAAACTTTGCCATGGAGTTGGAGGAATGCTACTATGAAGACGCTCAAAACATGATGATTCGTCACGTGTCGCACGACAGTGAAGGCAATGCGTTTTCAGGCACGGGTCTCAACACCCAAATGGCCATCGTTTCGGACGAATTGGTTGGCGGGATGGATTCTTCTGAATTCTACCGTCTCAATGGGGTGGTCAAGGTCGAACCTCTACGGGACCGAAATTTCCTCAAGGACACTCGCCGGGTGTTGGTCGTCGATGTCTTCAGCGCCGAAGCGCTTGACCTGAAAGAGTGATCAGTTCAAAAGAGCGTTCACGGCATCGAGGTGCTCAGGATGCTGTTCAAAGTGTGCTTCTACTGAATTCAACCCTCTTGCGAGTCCATCGGCTACGCCAAACTTTGCGTCGAGTGGATGGAGTGTTCCGTCCATGACAGCGGTTCGAAACTCTTCAAGCGTCGTCCATGTGGACGGCTCACCAAACCTTGGGTCAGGTGTGACAACGATTTCTCCGAACTCAGCCAAAACAATGTGCTCAGCCAGTTCATAAACAGGAGATTGTGGGTCTTCTGGAGAAATGTAGGCTTTGCGCATTTTCTTCCTGATTTGTTCGGGCGTATCGTGCAACAGCAAGGCGCCTCCGGGGTTGGATTTCGACATCTTGTGGTCAAAAGATTCCATGCGGCTGCCAGAGGCTTTGAGCGAAGAAATGATTGGAGTGTGCAAGCAGGTGGCTTTTTTCCAGCCGTGTTTTGATGCCACGTCCCTCATGAACATGTGGGCCTTTCGTTGATCCATGCCCCCGATGGCCACGTCAATGTCCATCTCAAAAATGTCAGCAGCCTGCATGGCGGGATAGAAGAATTTCGAGAGGTCATGGTCAGAGGATGCCTCGTCGCGTCCCATGATGGTGAAGGTTTTACGCACCATGGCCAATGTGGCACCTTTGGAACACTTGAGCACCCTTGCCCAATACTCTCCAGATTCCATCACCTCTGAAGCCCATTTGAACTGCAATTCACCGGGGCCTGTCCCCTCTGGTGGATGGTGCAAGAGGGCCCTAAAGGTGTCCTCCATGTACCTGGCCGTTGTTTGAATGGCCTCCATGTTGCCTGAAAATTTGTCGTTGACCCATGCGTGCCAGTCAGCAAGAAACACCATGACGTTGGCTCTTGCGTCCAACATTCGACGCAGTTGTAACGCCAACACCTTCCAACCAATGTGAGCTTTTCCACTTGGTTCAAAGCCGACATAACACTGGACAACATCGTTCCCTGAGGCGGATGTTTGGTCAGCAAGGCAGTGAACCAAATGGTCCAAACCCACCGCTTCTTCAACAGAAGCAGCCATCTTCAGTATTCGCTCTTGTTGGTCTTCGGCCAACAAGTCAAACCCAGAGGTGTTGCGAATTCCGTCGATCACGCTATCTGCCGACAATCCATCCCCTCAGAACAGGTCGTTGAGTTTCTTGACTTGAGATTCGGAAGGTGGAACGCCTTCTTCAATGTTGGATTCAAGCATGGCGATCAACTCGTGAGCCTTGGCGATGGAGGCTTCTGGTAGGTCACTCATCAATTCCATGGATTTGTGGGCCATTTTGATGGCTGACTTTGCCTTGGAGAATTTCTTGGCTTCCTCCTTGGCCTTGTCACCACGCTGCTTGGGTGTGTATCCAGTTGCTTCGTCGAGGAAACCGGACCATCGTCGGCGTGATTCCATGGCTTGTTCTCTACCGCCACTCGCCTCTAGGAACGTGCCGAGGTCGGCACCCTTCATTTGTTCAACCTCAACGGAAAGTTTCCCTTGCTCGTCGAAATGGCCTTGGACGGACGTCAAGATGCCGAACGAAGCCGCAAATTTTCCGTCTGAATCCACGTTCACGTCCTCAAAATACCGGGTGGCCAGCACCGCCAAACCGGCGTTTCCGCCCATGCTTTTTACCAACCCTCGCTTGACCGCAAATCGTTCCATGGCAGGGGCACCGGCTCCAGCCATATTAGGTGTGCCCACCGTTTAGAAGCATGGACTCATCTTGCAACAACTTATCATGGAGTCTTCTTCCACGGTCAGCCATGCGTCGTGCGCTCGCTCTGGTTCTTGTGGCAATTCTCTTCCTGCCTACAGCCCTCGCCGAGGACATCGTCACGAGAATCGAGATGACCGAGGTTGGCGTTCTTGGAGAGACGGATTTGGGCGTACTCGGGGGCGCAGTATCTCCCGATGGAGAAACCGTTTTGCTCTACGGTATGGACGGTTACACCCATCTCATCTCGGCTTTGAATCCTCAAAACAGGGGAGATGATGTCGATCTTTCAACCGGCCAGACAGCGGATGTCAACGATGTCAATTGGCACCCCCGTGGGAACACGGCCCTCTTGGTCGGGGACAACGGGATGGCCATGAGGTACGATAGCTACGACCACAGCATCACCAATGTCAACGGTTCCTTCGCCGTTCTTGGGCAAACGTTGACCAGTGTCATATGGCGCCCTGCCGGCGATTTTGCCTATGTTGGGTCGGAGGACGGCTCGATTTGGAAATTTGCCGAGCACACCGGTTTTGAGGCCGTTGAAAACACGCGCAACAGCGCCATCACCGACCTTGAATGCCATCGCGATTACAACATCTGCTTTGCCAGTTCGTTAAGCGACGGTGTTGCTGTGATCGATCAGGGCTTCGAACTCACCTGGTTAGCGAACACCGATGGCGAAACCTGGGTGGCCGTGGATTGTGCTGATGCGTTTCTCAACGAATGCACGGCGTTTGGCAGCGGGTTGCGAACCAACGTTTTGGAAATCAACACCCTAGACGCCGCTCAAACTCGGGCAACAGATACATTTGCAGTGGATTTGTTGGTTGCCGATCACACGGGGGTCTCTCCGGGCAACGATGCATCAACGTTGATTCACATCGCACCGCTTGGATTGCTCCGTCATGAACCGGTGAGCAACACCGTGTACACCGTTCTTGTGCCAGTCGACGCCGTGGTTTTCGATGAGGTCATCGGGGGACGGGCCATGGCAGCCGTGTGGGAGCATGCAGAGCATGAGGGTTTCTTCATCACACAATTCGGCAACATTGTTGCGTTTGAACCGGCCGTTGAGGAGGTTGAAATGAACATCATGACCGTGTTGGTCTTTGGGGCCGTCGCCGTATCCGTCCCCGGTGTGATTCTCGGACTTGTGTACATGAACAGCCCGTGGCTTCAGCGAAAGTACAACCAATGGCGATTTGGAAAGAAACAAGACTGAGAAGCGAACACTCCGAGGGGTATGTTCATCAATCTCGGGCGTGGCCCTTGAATTGGGGAGTTTTCATGGAGCCGTTTGAAGGACTTGATTTCTACGATATCGAAAGTTTGCTGACCGAGGAAGAAATCATGATTCGCGACATGGTTCGCGAATGGGTTGATGAATCGGTTTTACCAAAGATTGAGCAGGCGTGTGAAGACGGCGAATTCTACGACGAATGGCGAGTCGCTCTGGGGGAAATGGGTGTTCTCGGCGCACCACTCAAGGGGTATGGTTGCCCCGGCCTCTCCTATGTCGCATACGGTCTTATTTGCCAAGAACTTGAGCGGGGTGACAGCGGTCTTCGCTCCTTTGCCTCGGTCCAGGGCTCGTTGGCCATGTACCCCATTTGGGACTTTGGAAGCGAAGAGCAGAAGGAGAAGTACCTGCCAAAAATGGCCTCGGGTGAATGGGTTGGGTGCTTTGGTCTGACGGAACCCGACTACGGTTCCAACCCCGGTGACATGGTCACCAAAGCCGAAGACATGGGGGACCACTATCTCCTCAACGGCGCAAAAATGTGGATCACAAACGGCACCATCGCTCAAGTGGCCGTCGTATGGGCTAAACTTGACGGCGTCATTCGTGGTTTCATCGTTGAGAAAGGAGATGAAGGCTTCTCCGCACCTGAAATGAAGGGCAAACATTCCCTCAAGGCGAGTGTCACCAGCGAACTTGTGTTCCAGGACTGCAAGATCCCCAAAGATCGCATGCTCCCAGACGTCAAAGGCCTCAGAGGCCCATTCTCGTGCTTGAACAACGCTCGCTTTGGCATCTCATGGGGTGCTTTGGGCTCGGCGATGGCCTGCTTCCACAGTGCGAAAACCTACGCCCTCTCCAGAATTCAATTCGATCACCCCATTGCATCTTACCAATTGATCCAAAACAAACTGGCTTGGATGCTCCGAGAAATCACGAAGGGCCAACTTCTCGCCTATCATCTCGGCCGAAAGAAGGACGACGGCACGTGGTTCCCAGAACAAATCTCGTTGGCCAAGATGAACAACGTTGACATCGCTTTGGAAATTGCTCGGGTCTCAAGAGACATCCATGGGGCCAACGGCATCCTTGACGAGTATCCCGTGATGCGTCACATGGCGAACCTCGAGTCGGTGAAAACCTACGAAGGAACTCACGACATCCACAACCTCATTCTTGGACGCTACATCACTGGAATCCAGGCCTTTACTCGAAACGCTTGATACCGCCCTCTCCGTTGAATGGGTCGGTCTTGCTCGATGCCAATCTTTTCGTCCATCAATGAAGGCTGCTTATCGCCGCGTCCCCCTCCACACCATCGCTTTCGCCATGAAGTGGAACCAATCGTCAGCAGGTTCTCTTTTCCATCACTGAATCCAGCGCTCTAGGAATGGGTGACTTGGGGGCTTGTGCCCCGCCTTTGCCCCCTTCCGTTTCAGACGGATGGGAGCAGACCGACACGAGCCAAAGCGCCCCACACCGGGTCGAGGAAGCCAGGCAAGAATCGATGGCGAAGGTAGACCGTGGCCGCCAATGAGATTTTTTGCACTTTGTTGAGCTTAACACGAGCGGTAAAGACGTCACCTTGCTGTTTCTCAATTTGCTTCAATATTTTATCGTAAAATGCAATCATTGCAGCGGGAGAATACCGGGTGCGGCGAGGGAGCAGGGGGAGCAATTGTCGTGCTTCCTCCAAGTAAGTTCGGGCGCGGGCAGCGTATTCTCTGCAATACGGTTCCCAGTGCTTGTTCAACACGATTCGGCCTGCAAGTTCTTTCTCGGTCATTTGATTCTTTTCAAGTTCATCGAGGGGAAGGTAGACACGATCTCGCTGAATGTCTTCCCCAACGTCCCGCAATACATTGGTGAGTTGCATGAAGATGCCCCAAGATTCTGCGAACTTTTTGGCCATGGGGTCGTCGTATCCGTAGACTTCAATGCACATCAATCCAACCACCGATGCGACTCGGTAGCAGTAAACGTACAATTCATCAAAGGTTCTGTATCGGTTGTTGTAGAGGTCGTCTTCCATGCCGGAAATGAGGTCATCGAAGACGTCTCGACTGATTCCATACCGTGTGATGGTGTCCTTCAGGGCGAGGAAGACGGGGTCGGTGGAATGCACATCGGTGTAGCAGGTGGAGAGTTTTTTCCTGAAGAAGAACAGCTGTGTGATTTTGTTGAGGTAGGCTTCTTCATCAAGGATGGTTCCTTGGTTTTGCAGGCTCTCGAGTTGTTGACGATACGCCATGGCTTCAGGATCCATTTCGCCAGCGCCTCCGGGGAACCGGTCAGCCCAGTCGCCGTCAGCAATGTCGTCGGCGCGACGGCAAAATGCGTAAATGGCGCACATGGCCAACCGTTGGTCATCAGGGAGATATTTGAACGAATGATAGAAGTTACCGGCTTCTCGCTTGGTCAATTCCTCACAGTAACGGTAAGCCAACTTGTGGAGTTCGGCGGGTGGTTGCTCAGACCAAATGGGAGCGTCAAGGTGAACGAACGGGTCCGCAAGTTCGTTTTTGTCCGTGACAATGCCGATGAACGATGCACCTTCCTTGAGGGCTTCCATAGCGGTGAGGCTCACTGCCTTCACGGCGTCTCGGGCCAGCGTGACACCAGCTCGCAGACGCTCGACAGTCGTCGGTGCTGAGGTGCTGGCTTCCCCTTCTCGGCTTGATGCGTTGCCCTTCAATGGGAAGAGCAAATCAAGGGGTTTGCGGCGTTCCAGCATCCAGACCAGTGGCCGCTCACTTCGCTGGTTTAAGAGACCTCTGTTTTGGAGTGTGGCTGTTTCGTTTACAGGCGCCGGTTGAGGTGTTAAAATAGAGGCCGAGTGCATTCACTATAGAACGATTCACACGTCTTTGTTCTTTGCCAAAAGACGGCGAACGCCTCCCGGGATCAACAGGGCGCGAAGCAACCTTCTTGCGTAGGATTTCATTTCGTCCCGAGTCACCTTGATTCGCTCGTCGGAATTGAGGATGTTTCCTTCTCGCAACAGGGTAACGGTCCGTTGAGCCACCAGGACCGGCAACAGACACGAGGCCTTGAGTCGGAATTGCGTTTCGGGAATCATGTGGATGTAGGCTGTAGCAGCTTCGAGGTGTTCGTTCGTTAAATCGAGGTAGGCGTCGTACACCGGACGGAAGGTGTCGAGATGACTGTCGTCCATGAGGTCCACTGGTTTGAGCCCAACCTGGGCGAGGGCCTCGGCTGGAATGTAACAGCGGCCAAACCGCAAATCCTCGGGGATGTCACGGAGAATGTTGATCATTTGGAGGGCTTTTCCGAAGCGAATACCCAACTCCATGAATTTCTTTTCTTCTTCAGGTTTGAGGGTCATCAGATGGGCCAGTGACATCTTGGTCCAAAACACTCCGACGCAGCCTGCGACCCTGAAAGTGTAATCGTCAAGTTCCTCGTTGTTGGCGAGGGCGGAAACGGTGCCGCCTTCGTTGGCTGGACCGAACCTTTGCAGGTCGAGGACTTGTCCACCGACGATAACCTCAAGGCAGTCTAGCATTCTTTTGCGGTCCTCAGGACCGTATTCTTCGAGTCCTGCGACCACTTTGGGCACGTTCCTCAACAATTCCGCTTCATGTGGGTTGGTTTGGACGTCTGCAAGTGATGTCAAATCAGGAAGATCATCCGCTTGACCTTGGACTGCGGCGTTGTAGTGCTCAAGATGTTGGAGAAGCACCTTGCTGTCACCGTGCTTGGTGTCAGCGATGGTGTCCGCAACTCGAGCGAGAAGATAGAGGAGGCCAATCTGCCCTCTGGTCTTTTTGGGCAGGTACTTCAGTGTGGGGTAGAACGACCGTGAGGTTCGTTCCAGCAAACCATCAATTTCTTCATTCACCAACACCGGCATGGCTCTCCCCGTGCGAACCAATCAGCAGACCGGCATGAACATATGCGTCTCCGTCGGTACGGGCTCGTCTGATATCGGATGACTTTTTTGGGCATATATGGGGAATCCTTTAGGAATGGTTGCCGGTGTATGAGAAGAGGGAGAAGAATGAACTGCAATTCCTGCGGCGCCGAAATCCCCGCTGACAGCATGTTTTGCACCGAATGTGGTGCACGTCAAGACAACTCGGTCGCCGGAGGGTTTGCACCCCCTGCCCCTTCTGCAATTCAGCAACCTCCTGTCAACTCAATACCCACCTTTCCACAACAACAACGGACGTTTGACCCAATAGCCGGCCAGGAGCAACGCGCTCAACAGGAAGCCAACATGCGTGGTATGGGTCAAGTTCCAGTGGACGCCCTCCAAGGCATGGCTCAAGGGCTCAACCAGCACCAGAATCTTCCACCCGGCATGTATCCTCAACAGCCCGTGGGAGGTTATCCCTCTCAGCAAGGTTACCCCGGTCAGACCCTGCCGCCTCAGCAAGGCATGCCGCCTCAGCAAGGCATGCCGCCTCAGCAAGGCATGCCGCCACAACAGGGCATGAGGGGGATGGTCCAACAACCGGGTCCGGGCGGTCGCCTCCCCAGCAACGTGGCGCCGATGAACGATTTGCCTTCTTCGGCAAGAGCGCCATTGTCAAGCGGTGCTATGCCCTCCGGCAGCAACGTTTCTCCTCTCAATCCTGGTGGTACTTCCATCGCCAACAATCCCGCCAATTCGCCAACAGATGCCATGGTCAATCGTCTGGCTGAAGCAGAACGAGCGGTGAAAGATGAGCGGAGAAGCCAGTGGTTGTCGATGAATCAATCCTCGGCTTCCTCCGTGCTGGCCAACCTCGGTGCAGGAGGCGAGCTTCCCTCACATTTGCGGGGAGCGGACGCACAAGCATCGACAGCAGCGAACATATTAGCCGGAGCAGGAGAAGTCACCACAAAGGATGCACCAAACGATGCCCTGTTGAGAAGGATTTCAGAAGTGGCCGTTCGCCGTGTGGCTCGAAAGCGTGGTGTTGCGGTCGATGCTCCACAAACGAAATTGAAAGACGACATCTTCACCGTGAACGTGACTTACATTGATGACGGGCGTGTGCTTGACACCCCTGAATCGTTGAATCAGGCGTTTCACCAAGCGATTCAAACCGAAATGGCGCTCAAAGGTTACGACGTTTCTGTTGAAGTCGTCATGTTCCGATCAAAGGACGGCACAACCGAAAAACTCGGAGCCGAAGACGAAGAAGAGATGTTTGCTTGTGAAATCTGCGACGGCCTCGTGAAGGAAAGCGATTCCACTTGCCCGCATTGCGGAGCCATGTTCGAAGGCGATGAAGAAGACGCTCCAGCAACTGAAATCACATCTCCTGCACCAAAGAGCAGCGGTCCTCCTGGTCCGAAGAAGAGCGGTGGTCCTCCCGGTCCGAAGAAGAGCGGTGGTCCTCCCGGTCCGAAGAAGAGCGGTGGTCCTCCCGGTCCAAAGAAGAGCGGTGGTCCTCCCGGTCCGAAGAAGAGCGGCGGTCCTCCCGGTCCGAAGAAGAGCGGCGGTCCTCCCGGTCCAAAGAAGAGCGGTGGTCCTCCCGGCCCGAAAAAGGGCGGTCCAGGTGGCGGTCCTCCCGGCCCGAAAAAGGGCGGTCCAGGTGGCGGTCCTCCCGGTCCCAAAAAGGGCGGTCCAGGCGGCGGTCCTCCCGGTCCGAAGAAAAGGGGTCCAGGTGGCCCCAAGCGCGGCCCTCCACGCTGAATGAGGTCCCTGTATGGCGAACTCAGATTTCGGCAACATCCGTTTCTCTGGTCAACTCCGTCCATCACAAGTTGCCGCAGCCGAAGTCATCGAAAAACAACTCAACGAGGGCAAACGGCGGTTGCACATCGTCGCCCCGCCTGGTTCAGGAAAAACAATTCTCGGCCTGTACGTATGGGCAAATCTTGTCAAGTGCCCCGCTCTGATTCTCTCTCCAAACTCCGCCATCCAAGCTCAATGGATCGCTCGGACATCCCTCTTTGATTTGGACGGGAAGGATGAGCAAGTTGGGTTGTCCTCAAGCAATCCTGGATTGTTAACTTCCCTGACCTATCAGTCGTTAACCATGGTTCGCACCAAAGGAGATGATCTTGAACAGGCAGCGCAGGCCTTGTGGATTGGAACACTGCTGGATCTTGGGGAGGCCATCGACGATGCTTCGGGTCTGGCGTGGATTCAAGACTTGAAGACAAAAAATCCATCCTATTATGAAAAGCAAATGAAAGGGTTCAGGAAAAAAGCCCGCCATGCTTTGTCAGAGGACACAGGCAATCTCTCATGGCTCAATGCCAACTCAATCGCAGCCATCGAACGCTTGAAAGAAGCCGATGTCGGTTTAATTATTCTCGATGAGTGCCATCACTTGACCGAGCACTGGGGCAAGGTCTTGCTTGAATTAACCGAGGCTTTTGATAATCCGATTGTCCTTGGATTGACGGCAACACCTCCAGATAACGAGGCTGTTGATAAGGCCGAGCACTATGCTGACCTTCTGGGAGAAGTGGATTACGAAGTGCCAACACCTGCGCTGGTTCGGGCATCGAACCTTGCCCCGTACCAGGATCTGAGTTATTTCGTCAGACCTTCCGCAAAGGAATTGAAGTACATCAGTGAGGCGGACTCCTCCTTTCTCTCCGTGGTCGAAGAAATCTCTCAACCTCATTCGGACGAATCCCGAGCACCTTGTTTCCCGGACTGGTTGTTGGCCAGTCTTGAGAGCAGAACGATACCGGGAAGGGGGAAATTGTCGTGGTCTGAGTTCGACAAAACCCTGCCTGATTTCTCTCAAGCCGCTCGTGCATACCTCTCCCTGATGGGGAAAACCTTGCCAAGGGGCGTGCCAAAAGTGGCCGTTGGTGCAAACGAATACCACGAGTCTTCACCAATGATTGTTCTTCTGCGTCCGCTGCTGGACCGCTATGTTCGCTTTGGTCTTCGGCGTTCAGCCCATGCATCGGACCACCAAATGGCAGAAAGTGTAACCAATCGCCTACGACTTCTTGGATACCAAATAACCGAGAGTGGGGCCCGCCCGTGTGCTTCTCCAGTAAGCAGGATTTTGGCTTATGCATCTGAAAAGACGGCAGCCCTTTCTGAGATTCTCAGGGTTGAACACGAGTCAATGGGCGATGCCTTGCGTTGCGTGGTTGTCACGGATTTTGAGAAAACGTCTTCCACAGCTCTTGTTGAAGGCATTCACGATGATGAGGCAGGTGGTGCCATTGGTGTGTTCAAGTCGCTTGTGGATTGTGAGGTGGGCGACCGACTCGATCCCATTCTGATGACAGGCAGCACGTTGCTCGTGGACGATGACACGGGCGAACGGTTTCTGAAGAAAGCCCAACAGTGGGTGAACGACCGTGACCTAAGGATTGAATTCAACGTTGAGGTTCTTGGTCAGTTTCATCAGATTAACGGTTCAGGTGCGGATTGGGCTCCTCGATTTTATTCCACCATGGTCACCGAGTTTTTTCAGGAAGGCTTCACAAAATGTCTGATTGGGACACGTGGTCTTCTCGGTGAAGGATGGGATGCGTCACGAATCAACGTCCTCATCGATTTGACCACCGTAACAACCAGCATGAGCATCAATCAATTGCGTGGACGCTCAATGCGGCTGGACGATACTTGGGCCAACAAGGTTGCCAACAATTGGGACATTGTTTGTCTGGCTGAGGAATTTATCAAGGGTTTTGACGATTATGAGCGGTTCACGAAAAAACACACCAACCTGTTCGGTGTGTGCGACGATGGCTCTATAGAAAAGGGCGTCGGGCACGTCCACGCTGCGTTTACAGAACTTCAGCCCGAAGGTGTTAACGAAGGCATGGCCGTTCTCAATCAAGAGATGCTTGAACGGTCGCGTCGCCGTTCTGAAGCCAGAACACTATGGGCCATCGGAACACCGTTCACGGCCGAATCAAGGACATCACTTGAATTCAAACCAACCGGGCCAGGGGGCGGTGATGGTCTCGGATTCCAATTTGGAAAGATGAACGATCCGTGGACGGAATCTTCGTTGAACCGATCGATCATCACTGCGGTCGCCAATGCGATGTGGGATTCAAAACTGCTTCCACGAGGTACCAAACTTGGAGGTGGTGAACGTGGCGGGGGGTGGTATCGATATTTCATTGAGGGATGCACTCAAGAACAATCCAACCTCTTTGCCCACGCCCTCAGTGAGGTGTTCGGAGGCCTCGAGGACGCGCGGTACATCATTGGTCGCAGTTCGGTTTTCTTCGATGAAACCTTGTTGTCCAAACTCTTGCCGGAAATGTTGGCAAAACACTTCCGCAAAAGCCGCAACGAGTTGGTGATGTATCATCGCGTACCTTCCTGCCTGGCTGGAAAAAAGGAGCATGCCAAGAAGTTTGAAGCACAGTGGAATCGTCACGTCAGCCCGGGTGAAGCGATTTATGTGCACAGCATGGAGGGGAAGAAACGGCTTCAAGAGGTGAGGGAGAGGAACCTTGCGCCTCTTCACTCACTGCATCTCAAAGATGTGTACCGTTGACATCAGCGCAATCCAGCCGCTTTGAGAGACTCAAGGAGCACAGCTCCGAGTTCAGAGGGGTCCTTTGCACAAGCGATTCCAGCCGCTTCAAAAGCCTCGAATTTTTCCTCTGCGGTTCCTTTGCCGCCCGAGATAATCGCTCCAGCGTGGCCCATTCGCTTGCCGGGGGGTGCGGTGGCACCTGCAACGAAGCCGACGATGGGTTTGGTGACGTTTTCAGCGGCCCATGCAGCGGCTTCTTGTTCGGCGTTTCCACCGATTTCTCCGATCATGACAATGGCTTCGGTTTGTGGATCCGCTTGGAAGGCAGCGAGGCATTCGATGAACCCAGTTCCGTTCACGGGGTCTCCCCCAATCCCGACGCATGTGGACTGACCTTCGTCAATGCTCATGGTTTGAGCAACCGCTTCGTACGTCAGGGTTCCGGACTTGGAAACAATTCCGATGCGGCCCTTGGCGTGGATGTGGCCGGGCATGATGCCGATTTTCGCCCCACCGTTGTCTCCAGGGGTGATGATGCCTGGGCAGTTCGGGCCGATCAAACGAACGCCTGGTCTGTTGTTCACGAACGCAACGGCTTTCACCATGTCAATGGTTGGAATGCCTTCTGTGATGCACACGACAACGCCTTCACCTTTGACGGTGTCAAAGGCGTCAGCGGCCTCCATGATGGCTTCACCAGCAAAGGGCGGTGGGACATAGATCACGGTAGCGTCAGCATCCGTCGCTTCAATGGCTTCAAACATGGAATTCCAAACGGGGAACGGGTTGCCCTGCAAATCGACGGTTTGGCCACCCTTTCCGGGTGTGCAACCGCCGACGATGTTGGTGCCGTATTCAACCATTTTGTCAGCGTGGAACATTCCTTGCTTTCCCGTGATGCCTTGCACCAGCACCTTTGCGTCCTCTTCAATCCAAATCGCCATCAAGCCTCACCTCCGATGAGTTTCACAATCTTTTGAGCCCCTTCAGCGAGGTCATCAGCAGGGTGAATGTTGAGGTCAGAGGCCGCCAAAATGGCCTTGCCTTCATCGACGTTTGTTCCCGCCAGTCGGACGACGAGTGGGACTTCAAGTGACAACGCTTCCGTTGCAGCAATCACGCCTCGAGCGATGATGTCACAGCGCATGATGCCTCCAAAGATGTTGACCAAGATGCCTTTCACGTTGGGGTCCTCTAGAATGATGCTGAAGGCGGTCTTGACCTGTTCTTCGTTCGCTCCACCGCCCACGTCAAGGAAGTTTGCGGGTTCCCCGCCGTAGAGTTTGATGACGTCCATGGTGGCCATGGCAAGACCCGCACCGTTGACAAGGCAACCGATGTTACCGTCGAGTTTCACATAGGAAAGGCCGGTTTCTTTGGCTCGAATCTCAACGTCTTCTTCTTCAGAAAGGTCGCGCAGGTCGTCCCAGTTCTTGTGACGGAACTCGGCGTTTTCATCAAACGAGACCTTGGCATCGAGAGCCACGATTTCATCGGCTCCCGTGCGAACCAAGGGGTTGATTTCCAGCATGCTGCAATCGTTGGCCATGAACATGGTGTACATTGAAGTAAGGGACTTTCCGAAGGCTTTGTGTGCTGCACCAGAAAGCCCGAGAGCCAATCCAAGGTCCCGCTTTTGGTAACCCATGAGCCCCACATTGGGGTCCACGGTGATCTTGTGGATTTTTTCCGGCGTGGTTTCCGCCACGTGTTCAATGTCCATGCCACCTTCGGTGGACGCCATGATCAGAACGGCTTTGTTTTCCCTGTCCACAAGGATTGCGAGGTAATACTCGTGGGCGATGTCACACCCTGATTCAATGTAGAGGTTGCGAACCAATTTCCCCTCTGGGCCAGTTTGGATTGTGACGAGGATGTTGTTGAGGATGTTGCTGGCATAGGATTCAACCTCTTCTCGAGAGAAGGCAATTTTGACGCCACCTTCCATCACCAGTTCACCGTTGTCGGGGTTCAGCAGGTTGCCTTTGCCTCGGCCACCCGCATGGATCTGTGATTTAACCGCAACGACCTTGCTGCCGAGGGTGTCGTATGCGCTGAGTGCGTCGGCTACGGTGGTGCAGTGTATGCCTTCCAGAACTGGAACGCCGTATTGCTTCAACAGGGCTTTGCCTTGGTATTCATGGATGTTCATGCTTCATCGCCGGTCAAATCCAGCGGGAGACCGTCTTTCAAGGCTTTGCTACAATGCGGTGGAGAATTGAGTCCGTCAATGCCCTCATGACGCTGATTTCTTAACCGAAGGGTGAAAGGCCAAGATATGCAGGTGGTTGTTCTCGCAGGTGGCATCGGTTCTCGTTTACGCCCTTGGACGGCCTCAATTCCAAAACCCTTGTTGCCCGTTCTTGACCGCACCCTGCTCGAACACGTGGTGAGTTGTGTTCCAAGCGACCTTGTGGATGAAGTGATCGTCGCAGGTGGATACAAAGTCGACATGATCGAAGCCTACTTCAAACAAGCAGATGTTGATTTCGACGTCAGAATCGTGCCTGAAGACGAACCCCTCGGCACAGGAGGTGCCTTGGGCAATTGCAGGGACATCGTGAGCGGGACGTTTGCCTGCTTCAACGGGGACATCGTTTCCTCCTTGGATGCCACCTCTTTGCTGGACCTCCACCGTCAAAACGGGGGCATTGGCACGTTGGGATTGTGGGAAGTGGACGACCCCACCAGGTTTGGGATCGTTGGATTGAACGACGAACAGCGCATCACACGCTTCAAAGAAAAACCCAAACCCGAAGAGGTGTTTTCCAACCTCATCAACGCTGGTTCCTATATTTTCAAAGACGACGTTTTTGATTGGATGCCAAAAGGCCGTCATTCCATCGAGCGCGACGTGTTTCCTGCTCTCGCAGCAGAAGGCCTCCTCAACGGCCAAGCCTTTGAGGGGTATTTCATCGATGCCGGAACGCCGGAGGCTTGGGGTCAAGCGGTTGAGGCAGCCATCGCTCACGGCCGATATCGGGAAGGCGTTCTTAGTGGCGCTCCACAAAGTTGGTACGCAGACCAAGCATCAACAGAAGTCCATGGAGGCGCTTCCATGTCATCCTCAATGATCGGGCAACGTTGTTCGGTTGGGTCAAGCCGAATTCACATGACCACGCTGTTGGGTCATGCGAAGGTCGGAAACGGTTCAGACCTCGAAGGATGCTTGGTGGGCGAGGGCGCCTCGGTTGGCGACAACTGCCAGCTTCAGGGCGTGGTGGTGGACCACGGCAGCAACGTGCCAGCCAACACCGTTCAGATGGGCGGGCAATGGCCGAGAACGGATTCGTGAACCCACCAACCGAGTGAACATTGAAACGGCGGCCTCTTCACGGGCTTCCATGGCCTCGCCTCTCATCGTTGTGAACTTCAAAACATATGCATCTGCTTCCGGCATTGAAGCATCGCACTTGCTTCAAGCCATGGAGCGGGCTTCATCTGATCGGGCTACCTTTGTTGCCTGCGTTTCGGCATTCGACCTCTCCACATGTTCATCGCAAGCCACCAATGTGGACGTGTGGAGTCAGCACCTGGATCCTGTTGGTTTGGGTGGCTTCACCGGTTGGCTCGAACCGACCACGGCCATCGCTCACGGCGCTCAAGGTTCCATCATCAACCATGCGGAACATAAAGTGAACCTCGACAAGGTGGCGGCGTTGCTCGCCATGCTCCCGGAAGAATTTCCCGTTTGCGCATGTGCCGCTGATGTCGACGAAGCCCGTGCTTTGGCAGCACTTGGTCCGACGTTTATTGCAGTTGAACCACCGCAACTCATCGGTGGCGACATCTCCGTAACATCGGCTGACCCTTCCATCGTCAGCGACACCGTTGCGGCGGTTCGTGAGGTGAACCCCGACGTGCGCGTCCTTTGTGGGGCAGGGGTGAAGAACGGAGCCGACGTAGCGAAGGCCATTGAATTGGGCGCTGAAGGTGTTTTGCTGGCCAGTGGCGTGACCAAAGCTCAGGACGTCGATGCTGTGCTGGCCGACCTTGTCGCCTCGTTGTGATGCAAAGCCAACAACCCCTCAATCTGGTCGCGTTTTGCTGCTGATAGGGTACGCTCACCCAGACAGCGTGTCTTCCAGCGGCACAGTGTGCAGGATGCAGCGTTCGCCGCCAGGGGGACGGCTGCAAAACCACCGTGTTCCTGAACCAATCGCTGCGTGCGCATCATCGCTCGAACGTCTGAGGACATCAACCCCCATGCTTCGCTGAGAAGCGTTGGGTTGATGGCAACCCGATGTTCTTGCCAAGCCCCCTCGCTCCAAGAAAGCGTTCGGATTCGGTAGGCATCTTGGTTGGAAGGCAAAGCCTCGTGCGCCATGGACCAGTGGGCCATGAGACGAGCTTCTGCATCGGCTTGTTTTGGGTTGGGGCGTGGTCCAAAGCGAATCCTGACCAGCGTCCATTTGTGCTGATGGAAGATCATTAAATCGGGCGCAGCAAACAATCGAATGCCATGAATGGACAGGGGGTGCGATCTTGGAAAGTAGGCCCATCGGGGGGCTTGTTGGTCGAACACTCTGCGCAAGGTACGTGTGTGCTTCAGTGCTTCCAATTGGACGACTGAAGTTGAAAGAAGACCCCGGAGAAGGGCATCTGGATACCGTTTTTTCCGGTCACCCAGTTCTCCTTCAAGTCGTCTTTCAAGGTTCAACAACACGGTTTCTCTGGTCCACAGTTCACCGTTGTACAGGGCTTGAAAACGCTCGATCATTGTCGCTCGCCCCGCCCTGATTTGAGCGAGATGGAGGTTGGGCGCCATGGATTGTCCCGTCGTGCTTGGTGCTCGATTTGTTCGTTCTCTATGGTAGGTCAGCATCCACGCTTTTGGGCAGGTGATGAAGAGGCGAAGGCTTGTTTGACTCCAATGCGGCAAGGTCATGCTTTGGTTTAACGACCTCAACGGGTATAATACCCTTGGAGTTTCAGAAAACCCCGATTTCCATCAGATTGAGCAGTGTGTTCAAACTCACCCAAAGAGCCATCGGGGTGAGCACCCATCCGACGAACTGTGCGAACACATCACCACCGAATTTTCCAAACAACCTCGAAAACGGTCCGCCCCAAGAGGCAACAATCCGGAGAAGCAGAACCACCAATCCAGCAGAAACCGTGAGTAAGAGCAACATGAACACCGCCATGGCCCAGCCACCTCCACCAGTAAGGGCTGTTGCGGCCACGGATTGCGGGTAGAGGTGCGGGAAGGTCAACCAGCCAAACCAACCCAGCCAAACCCCAAGCAACGTGTCTCGCTTCATGTCGATCACGTTGCGCCAATTGCGGAACCCTTCGGGAAACAGCCTGTGAAGAGCAGCACCCAAGAATTCAGCTTCGTAGGGGGTCCCTCGTCGAGCCGTGAAGAAACACATCTCAAGCAACCACGCCATCATCACCAAGTCGAGAACAAACCGAGCCGTCATGCCTACAGGGGCAAGGGCCAACACGACGGCGGGCAGGTTGACCATCAACACGCCAGCTCCTGAAGCGACGATGGTGGAAGCCCACAACAGGCCGGGCGGCAAGGGGTCTTCAGGGGCAACCCATTCTTCTCTTGGCAGAGCCAAAAAGAGCAGGAACAATCCAGGTCCGAGAATCAGGGCGAAGTACGCGGCTGCTGAAGTTGGACCGCCGCTTTTGACATCATCCACGGCTTCTACCAGATCGAGCATGGCTGCCGATGAGCCTTGTGAGAAGGTGACGTGCATGGCCGGGTCGACGACCAAAACGGCATCGGATGGGCCCGTCGGTAGGCTTCTCGCAAAAGCGCTGTCAGCGTCGAGAACCACCGGCCATGTGACGTTGCTTTGGCCCTTCATCGAAGCGGCATCGGATAAGAGAGCGCCTTCTCCAGTCACGATGTGAATGACGCTGACCCTGTCACCCAATTGATCAAGACTCCGGTTGAATTCGTTGGCCTGCGTGAGGACCTGTTCTGAACCTGGCAACACCAAGCCGATGAGAAGCGCCTCACGGCCCTCGAGCAGTTCAGAGATACGGATTGTTTCGCCGTTTGAAGCCGTGAGTTCAGCATCCACCACCTTTGTGTTGTCAGAGATCACGGCATCGGCGCCGAGATTTGGTTGGGACAACACCGTCGGCATGGTCAGGAGCGCCAGCACCAACAGGGCGCCTAGAATCGGCACGGGGAGCATAAGGCCTGATCTGAACGATGTGATCACGTATCCCAAGAGGGCGAGAATGGTCGTCCCGGTCAGCACCAATGCAGCGCTTGCGAATCCCTCGTCTCCTTTGGTCACTTCAAACCTGACAATGCCTTCTGCGTGGCAGTCGGAGTTGAGATCCCCCGCCACGGTTTTCATGCACATTTTGAGTGCCAGTTCGCCAATTGGGAGCGTTTTTGCTCCCGACCACGTGTAAACGGTCAGGTTATCGCCGAGTTGACGTTCCATTCGGATTCGCCCAGCGCTCGTTTCAACGAGAAACTCTCCATCCCGGACAATTTTTTCTGAGGGTTCCAGTGGTCCCCAGATTTCCCATTTTTCCTCTCGAAGGTCTTCCAATCCCCAAGGCAATCGGTGCTCGAATTCCACGTGAGCCCTGCGTTGGGAGTCCACCACAATTCGAGCTTCGGGCTCAAAAATGACCCCTTCCATCACAATGCCACCAGCGTTGTGTTCAAATCCGCCCCACTGGACACGGGCCTGGGTTCCAGCACACTGGTGGTGGACGCTGAGTTGCAATGAAAACGAGTCGCCCGGAGCCATGATCAAGGATACGTTTTGCCTCTCTCCGGAGAAATTCATGGCGTCGTTTTCAGTGACCGTGTCGATGACTTGGCTGACACTGCTGCTGTAGATTTCTGTGCCGCCAATGGAGACGACGTAACTCAGTGTGGTGGTTTCATCACCCGGGACGATGTTTTGGCGAGTGCAAGCCTGCGGGCCTCCGACGCCTTCGAGGATTGCAGAGAAATACACACTCATCTGAACATTTGTTTCAATCGCTTGCTGCACGGGGAGGCTTTGGAGGGTGAACACGGGCACGGGATTGGCCGTGGCACCCACCGTGAAACCACCGACTGCCGAGTCGGTTTGTCCCCGCTGCAACACGGCTTCTTCAATGTCAAGGCCCTCAACAAAGAGTCGTTCTTGAGGAACAACGGTCCATTCTACAAACCCCGGTTCGTAGCTGGTGTCCGTGTTTGCGGTCACGACGGCAGTGATTGAAAGCGAGGCCATCAGGGCTACGATGAGCAATCCCAGCCCCTGACGGCCCATGGTTGGACCACACGGGTTCAGTTCAAGAAGCCAATGCACCGTTCGCTCACGATGTCCATGCCAGCAGCCCCAACATCAGGACCACGCCACCAGCGATGGAAAGAGCGTTCACCGACCCCTTGGTCAGGTAGCCCCGGTTTTCGAGAACGGCCCCCAGAAGGCTGTCGATTTGGCAACCGATCCATCCCACAACGCCCAAGATGACCGCCAGCAACGGACCGTTGAGTACGCTGTCTTCTTCTGCGGTGAGGGTCCAAGCGAGGAAGGTCAACATGGCCACCACGGTTGAGCCAAGGAGGGCAGCAACTTGTCCGTTGGGTGAAAATCCTCCGTTCAATCCTTGTTCGCAGGGTTGGAACGTCGTGATCATCCGAACGCGGGGGTCCAAACTTCCAATCTCACTGGCGAAGGTGTCCGCTGCAGCAACCGCCACAGAAGCACCAAACAACCACACCATGATGTCCCATTCCTGGACCACAATGGCGATGAGGCACATGAAACCGGGAATGGCCCCGTTGGCGACAACGTTTGTCCAACCTCGGTGTCCGTCTGAGGATTCACTCAAGCCCAGGGCTTGTTTTTCCTCAAATCTCCATTTTGTTGCCTTGTGGGAACTCAACAGGAACCCAAGGAGGATGATCAACCATGTCCAGTGGCCCAAGCCACCAACCAGTAAGCCCAGAAGTGCCGCTGCTACGGCCCCGTTCGTGTCGAGTATTTTCGCTCGAGTGGACAGGAGCAACAGCAGTGCAACAAGCCCAAGGGTCACCGCCATGTTCCCGGAATTTGGACCACTCACGAAGACATCCATGACCGTTCACCTTCCCCGAGAGGATTCGTTCAAAGCACAGGATTGCGCGTTTGCTTTTGAAAGGTGAGTCTTGGAGGTCACCTTTCGTCATCGTTTGCCGACAGCACCACAGTGGGCAACCACCTCAAAATACACACCCAGAGGCCAAAGATCATCACGACCAGCCACGACAATTCCAAGAGAAGAGCAGAGGTGCTGTCGTCGTTGCTTAGGGCTCGATTCACACCCCATGAAGACCCGTTCCACAAGGCATGGCCGAGAACAGCAAAACCAAGCCCCACGGGGACGGTTTGGGGCATTCGCCAGGCGTGATGTTCGTGTCGCTTCAGGATGTTGGCCATTCGTTGAGATGGCATTTTAGCCCAGCCAGAGGAAGCAGTGGGTTGCCCTTTGGCATCGTACAAGACCCATTGTGCTTCAGCATCAGGTGTGAGGAAAGGTGAACGGTCCAGAACCCGTCTTGCCTTGGGGTTCCTGTCCAACCAACAACCGATGGCGTATCCGCTTAGTCCGGTCCACAGAGCATGGCCAGGAATGGAACTTAACCCTCGTAGCGAAGCGGTAAAAAAGTACGCTAATCCGCTGTTGTCGCCGGCCAAAGCCATGAAAATATACTGGGCATTTTCGAGGAGTGCAAAACCAAGACCCACCGTTGAGCCAATGTAAAAACCGTACTTCGGCGATACAATGAGGTGGCTCAGCATCAGAACAGCAAACGCTTTGGAGAGTTCTTCTCCAATTGGAGCCGACAAAAAGAGAATCATGCCCTCGCCCCAGCTTCCTGCTTCGTAAGCGTCAAGTCCGATGGCGTTCAAGCCAATGGGGCTGAACAGGGAATTGATCACAATCGCCGGTACAGTCGATAACATCCCGGCAGCCAGCATCCATTCTGCATCTCGTCGAGACACTGTGATTCCCATGTGTCGACTTGTGATGGACCACCAGCCGAACACGGGGGCTGCGAAACCGATGAGCCAAGCCGGCAGGACGATCATCACGGCAATCATCACGGTGATCACCGTTGCACCAAACACCGACAAGGGCAACAAGCAAGCCGTGGACAACGTGATGCCTCCCAAGAACAAGGCCCACAGGTGCAACGGGCGGGGCATTTCCAAGGGGGCATTTGATCGGAACAAATGCTGCCTCACATCAACGGGTTGCTGAGCCTGAACCACCAACCCTCCGCTGAGCGGGTGAACGTTGGAACCACTCGGGTCAGGGACTGCTTGAACGCTGTGGGTCAACCGTGGACGTCGAAGGTGAAAGAACAGCAACAAAAACGGGGACATGCAGGTGCCGCCAACGAGCGTGTAAACGGGGTCTACAGGGCCGGGTGTTCCGTTAAAGTCAGCGTCCACGAGGCCACCAACAACGAACACGGCCAATTGAGCAATGAAGAAGCACACGAGGACCAAGGCCAACATAGACCGAACGGTTTGCCAAGGCGTGGAAATTCTCCAAACCGTCAGTGCCTGAGGCGGTGGCGTCAATGGAACCGCCGACAAGTGAAGCGGGTGGTTGTTGGGTTGCATGGCATCACAGAGAGCAGTTCCCGCTCAGTTCGCCCATCAATCGTCACTGAAAAACAGCATTCGGCAGCGGCTTTCATCATTGCAGGTAAACGGAAGACAACGGCTTCCCTTCATCAAGCATGCGCTTGAAAACGGTCGTTCAAATACAGATGTTCTGATGACCCACCATGAGCGTGCTCAGGTATGCCTTTGCTGCACGACGCGACCACAAAGGCATGTCCACACCAAGTTATGCCGCCCGATGGTTCCTTCCCTTGTGCGTTGCTGCCGTGGGATATTGGGCTTGGAGCCCGACCGAAGGCAACTTGGTGATGTGGTCGGCCCTCACCCTCATGGTGGCCACACCCGTCTTGAGCCTTGGTTGGTACGTCATCGGGTTTATCTCTGCCAAACACGAACCCTTGTACATTCTCGACAAGGCAGAAAAAGCGCACAAGGCCCGGCTTGAGAGAAAAAAAGAGCAGCAGACCGTATGACATTCATCCGCTGATGGTTCAGGTTCAATGGGTTCGCTTCGGCTGCCACTGCAAAAATGCGGTGTGCAACAACCCGTCGCATGCTCCGCACCACACCTGTTTGATGGAGTCGGCCCCTTTGTTCAGCGGATCGCCCGGGTTTCTGATGCTGGCCAGCGTCCACCTGGGCCAGTCGGTTGTCTCCTCGGGTACGACTTCACGCTTGCCGTGAGGCTCGGTGTGTTTGGCTGTCATCACGTGGAGGCAATGAGGACACACGATGCCTCCATCCTCAGGACGCTTGGGGGTCATGGATCGCATTCCTGCTGTTGAGATTTAAACGCCTGTTGAGGTCAATGGTTGTTGGTAACATTAAGCTGACCAACTCAACCCCCCATCTCAATGAGGGGGATTAATGGGTCTTCACGTGCTAAGCATCTTCCATTGATTCGTTTTGGACGGCATCGGTCATGCTAAGGCTCAAGATTTTTGATGCCTGTGAGCCCGCTACTGGCATGTACATGTGTTCTTTTCCAAGGTTTTCAAGTGACTTGGTGTAAGGTGTAAGGTACGACTTCCGAGTGCTGGAGTCGTGAATTCTTGTCCAAATCAGTGATGTTTTGTTCATGATCATGCTCTTCTGTTCACCAGGGGGCAGGACAAAATCCTTGCCCAATTCTCTGAAACTTGAGAGCACACCGTTGCTTATGTTCTCCATGGTTCCGAACACGGTGTATGGCGAGGCGACCTCCGTAACATCGACATGACCAAGTTCCTTTTTCCGATCTCGAATGTACTGTTTTGACATGTTTTTGGCGTTGTCGTCAAACGATATGCTCGCCATCCGTTCATCCAGCACAATCAGCAAATCGCTGAGAAGGTTGTTGTTTGGATTGTGGAGCCCATACGAGCACAAATATTTGTTCATAAACGGGCGTAAAGCAACCATTTTTCGAGGTATCGTTCGTCCGTTTTGAATGGCTGATTTGTAGCACAAATGGTGCCATTGAATTTTGTTTTTTGAAGTAAAAGGAACACCCAACACACGCAATGCTCGGTTTATTTCCCGTCGGATTTTGAAATATTTCATGGGTGTTCTGTATCGAAAAGCGGACCTGAACAGCGAAAATCTCCCAAACGTACCCTTGATGATTTCTGCCCCGTGACCGCCCAAATCGATTTCAGTTGGATGATTCCAGTGTCTGGAATACACGTACATCATGTCAAACAACCCCAAGTTTGTCAACGCCCAATCTGAAAATGGGTTTCTAATGCCAACCATGGTTCTCCCTTTCCCTCTTTTCTCATCAAATGTTGAATCTGGTTGGTTGAACACAAACCCGTATTCCTCTGCCAAAATTTGCACGACCTCCAAATCGTTCTTGCTGCTGGAATGGGTGTTGGTTCGAACGGACACCTTCGATGCCCCCTTTACTTCGTGCAGGGCACATGCCAGCAACACTCTTGAATCAAGCCCTCCTGAAAGCCCCAAACAGGTCTGAATTCCATGTATGGCCTCCATGGCCTTGATGGGTCCAATGATTTCCTTCAAGCCGCGGGTTAGAATCTCTTCGTAAGCATCCTTCGAAGCCGAGAAAAACCGGGGCATTTTCGGTATTTTTTTGGTGACTGAAAGGACAAGTGTTTCGCCCTCGTGTTCATTTACACCCACTTTGATGGAGCTGGCTGGAGGCAAATACTCGATTCCCTTCACGATGGTTTTGGTTGACATGATGCACTGGGCGAGTCCATGCCCCCAAGACCGTGTGGCGTGGACCCTTCCGTTGACCGTGTTGTTGATGTTCATCATGGAACGAATTTTTGAGAGCACGAGAAGGGAATCACTGGCTACAAAAAAATCCTCTTCTTGGAACGATAGAATTGGGTACAACCCAAAACAATCATGGGTCAGTTCAATTGTTTTCTCGTCCCATTTTACGTGGAGAAAGGCTCCCTCCTTTTCTCTTAAATCCATTTCAGAATCGAACTTTTTTGATGCGAAGTAACCTTCGTGTCCAAGATGGATGGAGGAGTGCTCATGATTGATCATCCAGCCGGAGAAAAATTCATTTGAGTTGGAGCCCTCAAGATGCTGGCCAACATCTTTCCCCATGATGAGCAAGGATGTTGATTGTGAAATTTTTTGAACATAAGAATCCGATGGTTCGTGCCCATCAAGGATTTTCATGCCATGTGCCAATTGTTCAATCTTGGTGGTGTTTCCAAATGCAACGACGTAAGTCGGCAACAGTTCACCTCACTTGCTGGCTTTGAGGAACCCGTAGGTCCAATCGTGCGGGGGTGCGAAGGTTTCCTTGATGGAACGGGGGCTGACCCAGCGCATCAGGTTGAGTGGGCTGCCTGCTTTGTCGTTGGTGCCGCTTCCACGGGCACCGCCAAAGGGCTGTTGACCGACAACGGCTCCGGTTGGTTTGTCGTTGATGTAGAAATTTCCAGCGCTGTAACGCAGGGCCTTCACGGCGGTTTCGATGTGGCGTCGGTCGGTGGCAAAGATGGATCCAGTGAGCGCATATTCAGAGGTACCGTCGCACAGGGCGAGGGTGGCTTCGAACTCATCGTCTGGGTAGACGTGAATTGACATCACTGGGCCAAAGATTTCTTTCACCATGGTCTCGCTCTTGGGGTCGTTGCACACGATGGTGGTGGGCTGGATGAAGTAGCCCGTTGAGTCGTCATAAGTGCCTCCAGTAACGATGTCACAATCGGGGTTGGCTGCGGCTCTGTCGATGAAACCGGTGATGCTGTCGAAGGCCTTGCGGTCAATCACTGCCCCGAGGTAGTTGCTGAAATCCGCCACGTCGCCAACCGTGATTTTGTTCACTTCTGTGATGTACTCGTCTTTGATGTCGTCCCATACGGATTGAGGAATGTAAGCACGGCTCGCAGCGCTGCACTTTTGCCCTTGGAATTCGAACGCTCCGCGCAGAACGGCAACGACAAGGGCGCGACGGTCGCAATCAGGGTGAGCCACAATGAAGTCCTTGCCTCCGGTCTCTCCGACGATGCGGGGGTAGGAGCGGAGGTTTTCCAAATTGTTGGCCACATCTCTCCACATTTGACGGAAGACAGGGGTGCTTCCCGTAAAGTGAATACCTGCTAACTCGGGATGCTCCAAGCACATACTTCCAACCAAACTGGCCTTTCCGGGGACGAAATTGATGACACCTGCAGGCAGTCCAGCATCCATCATCAAGCGCATCAAGCGGTAGTTGGAAACATAGGAATTCCGGGAGGGCTTCCACACACCGACGTTGCCCATGATGGCAGCACACGACGGCAGGTTGGCGGCGATGCTGGAAAAGTTGAACGGCGTAACGGAGAAAATGAACCCTTCCAGTGGACGGATTTCGCTGGTGTTCCACATGGAAGAAGGCGAGACCGGAGGCTGGAGTGTTTCGTAGATCTGCCGTGCATAATCGCTGTTGAATCGCCAAAAGTCAATGAGTTCACAAGCGGAGTCAATTTCTGCCTGATGGCAGGTCTTGGACTGGTTGAGCATGGTTGAAGCGTTGATCTCAGCTCGGCGTGGTCCTCGAAGCAATTCGCTGGCCTTGAGGAAGATGGCGGCTCGCGCCTGCCAAGGCATGGTCGACCACATTTCGTGAGCGTTGAGGGCGGCCTCGATGGCGGATTGAACTTCTTTTTCTCCAGCCATGTGAACCCGTGCGATGACGTGTCCGTGGTTGTGCGGCATGACCTGTTCAACCACATCACCCGTGAAGACCTCCTCACCGTTGATGATGCAAGGGATTTCCAGCACCTCTGCTGATTGTCGCTTCAGCTCCACCTCCAACTCCGCCCGTTCAGAACTGCCGGGAAGGTAGCCAAGAATCGGTTCGTTGACAGGCGTTGGCGGGGTGGGGATGCTGTTGACCATGACATGCGCTCAAAGAGCCGCTTCTTGAACATCACGGCGCCCCTGCATGACCCATCTCAGCGGTAGAGGTGAGCATGCTTCTGACGTACTTTCGCAAGTTTGGGTGCCACCACAGCAGCGCAATAACCCTGGTAGGGGTTGCGTGCGTAGTAATCGTGATGTTTTTTCTCGGCGATGGTGAAGTGGGTCGCTTCCTCAATGGTGGTGACGATCGGCTCATCGTAATGCGCTTGCATGGCGTCAAGGACCGAATGGGCGACCGCACGCTGCCCTTCGTTCAACGGCATGATGCAAGAGCGGTATTGCGTGCCGATGTCGTGGCCTTGGCGGTTGAGTTGAGTGGGGTCATGAACGGTGAAAAACACCTCCAACAATGTCTCGTAACTGACTTCGGACGGGTTGAAGTGAACTTCGACAACCTCTGCATGCCCGGTCGTTCCTGAGCAGACGGCTTCGTACCTTGGGTTCGGGTCGGGACCCCCCGCATAGGCTGGAAGGGCAGATTCCACGCCAAACAATTGCTTGTACGCTCCTTCAACGCACCAAAAGCATCCGCCACCAACAATCATTCGTTCCATGATGTCACGTGAACGCCCTCACCTATCAACCTTTGATGGTTCGTCACAAGGATGTCATCCTCCGTCACAGGCTGTGCAAGTTCGGTTCATCTCGAGATTCAAGTTTGATTGTGCGTTGGACCATCCAACGGATGTAAATCTGCACCCGCAACGGAGGCAGCCGTAAGTTGACAGTTCGTTGGTGGAATCTGTCCGAAGAAGAATGAACCCCTTTAAATCAAAAAGGTCCGAGCGAGCACCACAAGGTTGGGGCCAACGCTCCGTCCACTGGAAGGGCCCATCATGAAAATCGACCAACCATGGAACGGTTTACGTTTCATCCTCTTCCCGTGGTTGTTCAAAAAGAGGGTGTTTGAATACAGCATCAAAAAGACGGTGGTCTACATTGGTGAGCCGATGCTCTCACGAGAAGAGATGCTGAAACGCTTTGGCGAGATTCCTTCCGATCTTGAACCCTACAAGAAGGGTCTTGACCCCGTGACGCAACTTGAGTTGAGCCGGTTCTCGGTGAAACCCGATTTGCCCTATGGTGTGAATTTGAACCAAGACACCGGCTCCATTGACGGGATTCCCTCTGAACGCACCGAGAAGTCCAGGTACGTCGTTGAGGCTTTGCAGAAAAAGAAGCGGTACCGGGCCGTGGTGATGATGGAAGTCCGCCCCTACGGCGATCTTCCCTCCAAAGAGGACATTGATCCGAGCCAATACGTGGAGGTTGCTGACAGCGCTTACATTGGCGCAGGAATCACTCGGGACGGGTCTCCAGTGCTCGATCGAAAGGGAGAAGAGATCCCTCCACCGCATACCCGACGGGAGAAAAAGCGAGCCAGAAAAGCATCCGAGCGGGCCCGCATTCATGAGGAACTCGAGGCGAAACGAAAGCAGAAAGAAAACAAGGCTGAGGCTCAACGGCAAGCCAAGCAACGCAAAAAAGATGCAAAGGCTCAAAAAAAGGCCGACAAACATCAGCGAAAACTCGACAAAAGGGCCGGGAAAAAGGGCCGGAAAGGACGGCCATCCGAGCGTTCATCTCAAGAAGGTACGAGTGAACGAAACCGAACACCTGAACATCACAGCGATGGCCAAATCTCACCAAACGATGCACCAGTTGCAACCCCCCAGGCCCCAAGCCCGCGAATCGAGCGCGACCTCTTGAGTCAACAAGCCCAGCAAGCCACGGGTTCGGTGGACGACGGTCACACATCTGAGCATGATTCCTCCGACGATAGCAATACGGACGTTGCTCCAGCAGCACCGTTGCCCGAACCCGAACCAGAGCCGGAAGTTCCGAAGAAAAAGGGCACACAGGCTCTGCTTCCCGTCGGTGCGACCGAGGTTGAGTTTGACACGGTTGCGGAATTTCCAGAGTCCGGAAACGCATGGTTGGGCCACCCCGAACGGGGGGTTCGTGTTTCATGGACGGGCAAATCTGGCAATTCCCTCATTGGGTTGACAGGGGTCAAGCGCAAGGTTCCTGCTGGAGCCGTTTTCCGCAAGGGCACGCTTCAATCCGATGCTCCACCGACCAAATCTTCAACCAGCACCGAGGTCAACCCTCGGTCACCAACCAACAGTACGGAAGCCACGGAAGGGACGAACATATCTCCTCCTGTGGCGGGGCGAAAAGAACGTAAACGCCTGAAGAAGGAGCAACAAGCCCAAGAGCGAACGGCCGATGAAGCCAAGCAAAGCCCCAACCCACCACAAGAAAACACCTCCCAATCCAGCACTTCTTTCCAAAAAGGAGCCACTGCCATTGAGCTCGACGACGCCTCAGCCCTTCCATCTTCCGGCGGTGCGTGGATCGGTGGTCCTGAGCGGGGCGTTCACATCACATGGACGGGCAAAAATGGAAACACCCTCACTGGGGTTGAGGGCTTGAGGAAATCGGTTTCGAGGTCAGCTAAATTCGTGCTTGATGTGGAACAGGAAGAAGAGGCCGTGGTTGAAGAAGAGGTCACCAAGCGACCCAAATTTTAGGTGAGGCCATCCTTGCGAAATGAATATTCACAGCCATCCTTGGTTTGATTCATGGCCGGTACCGCCTCCACCGAATCCGTCAAGACATTCCTGTTGCGTTATTGCATTGGTTTTGTTGCCTTTTTTTCCGTTCCTGCGGTCATTTTCATGCTGTTTGACCATACTGGGGAGGTCTTTGTTGAAGAAGGGGGGGAACTCCATCTCGGACCGGCGCAGACCTATTTTGAAACCATGGCGATGTTCACGCCGTTTACTTTTGTCGCTTTTATGGGGCTGAGTGCCTTGGCCATCGGCCTCGTGTCTTGGTTGACCTTCGGGGTTGGAATCGCCATCAAAAAGGCGTTCGAGGCCGTTGGCGTTGGCATTGGTTTTCTTCTCATCGGCATGTGGATTTACACCCCGGCGATCGTTTCCTCGCTGGAAAACGCGTACCGAGAGGCCGTTGATGACGATTATGCAACCGTTGAGGTTCTTGACGGGGTGATGTTCAATTCATCCATGCTTTTTGCTATCGTTGTGGTGTGGATCAACTTCCTGCTGGAATCTGTCCGCCTTGGGCG
>QQSC01000023.1 GCA_003602475.1 Candidatus Poseidoniales archaeon
GTCAGTTACACCCTCGAACTGATGGTGTTTGACTACACCATTGCGCCCTTCCTCGAAGCGGACGTTTGATTCAAGCGTTCAGCAACTTCTCGATGTTGATGATCGGCGAAACGCGCACGTCCGCCATCGCTTTCATGGTGGTGAGTTGTGCCTCATCAACCGCTTCCATTCGCATCACCAGCACCGGTTCGGTGTTGGATTTTCGAGCCAAGTACCAACCAACGTATTCGCCGTCTGCATTCTCAAAGCGAACCCGGATGCCGTCAACCGTTGACGATTCGTGGTCGTCGTAAGCGGCGGTGATGGCCGCAACGACCTCCAACTTGTCCCCTTCAGCGCACGGCACTTTGACCTCGCCCGTTGTGGGAAGGGAAGGTGCCAACCGGTCGAGTTCAGCCGAGAAGGTGGGACCGCCGTCGTCCACGGCAGGCCGGCGGGACCACAGTTCGATGAGACGGGCGGCGTTGTAGAGCGAACAGTCGAAGCCGTACCAGTCTCGGTCTGCGAGGAAGATGTGACCGCTCATTTCAGCCGCCAATTTGCATTCAGGCATGCTGGCCAGCACCCGTTTCATGAAGGAATGACCCGTTCGGGCCATGACGGGTCGCCCGCCCGATTCGAGAATGGCTTGTTCCACGCTCATCGAGCACTTCACATCGTAAACAATGCGAAGGTGTTCGTCCTTTCCAGCGTCTTCAGGCACCTCATCCTCGTCCTTGAGCAGGTCTTCAGCGAGCAATGCGATGAGCCTGTCCGGGTAGATGAAGCGGCCCGCTTCGTCCACGGCCCCGATCCGGTCGCCGTCGCCGTCAGCACCCATGCCAAATTCGCATCCGTGGTCAACCACCGCTTTGCCCAAATCGACCATGTTCTTGGGTCGTGTGGGATCGGCTCCGTGGTTGGGTTCAGTGGCGTCCCAATCGCAATACAGGTCGACATGCTCGCACCCCAACCGGTCCAGCAAGCGGGTCATGGCCGGTCCTGGAACTGCGTTGCCACAATCCACCGCCACCTTGACCGAACGAGCGAGAGGCCCGGTTGATTCGAGGATGGCATCCAGATAGGTGTCGAGGTGTGGGTGGTCAACAACCTCTCCTTCGGAGGAGATGAACTCGCCAGCCAAGAACGCGTCCTTGAGTTCCTGAATTTCTTCTCCAGCCAACGGCAACGTGCCTCGGCACATCTTGAACCCGTTGTGGGTTGGCATGGGCAGGTGGCTTGCGGTGACCATGATGCCACCGTCGACGGGCAGGGTCCAACATGCGTGATAGACGCAACCCGTGGAAACGATGCCCAAGTCCAGCACGCGAACACCGCTTTGCGACAACCCCCGCATCAGTTCAGAAGCCAAGGCAGGCGAGGAATCTCGGATGTCCCGACCCACAGCAAGCGAATCGCACTCAAGGTAAGCAGCGATGGCTTGACCGAGACGAAAAGCGAATTCGGGGGTGAGTTCACCCGACCCGTCACCGTTGGCGAGTCCTCGTATGTCGTAGGCTTTGAAACAGGCTTCAGGCCATGTCGTCATGGTTCTCACCAATCGGAAGACTGTTTTCAACACTCCCTCTTCGCGAGGCCCAACGACCCAGCAACAGCATGGTCAACGTCATCAGCGCCATCGCCTCAACCACGACGTCGTTGTAGGCGGCGATGGTGAGAAACGCCAGCAGGGGCGGAATGGATCGTTTGAGCAACCTCGGCCAGGTCAGCAAGCCCGGCGGCGTGTCGATGTACGGCGTGCCAGGCATGTTACTCAGGCTTGACGGCACGGCAAACAATTTCCACCAACGCATCCCTCGGTAGGGCATCCACTGCGAAAGCGGCCCGGGCGGGTTTGATGGCCACACCTTCCAACCACTGTTCGTAAACCTCGTTCATGGGTGCGTAGAACTCCATCGACTTCAGCAGCACTTGGACGAACACGAGGTCGTGCTTGGAGGCGCCTGCATCGGCGAGCAGCCCGTCGATCTTTGCCAGCGTTCCTTCGGTCTGAGCCACGATGTTTTCATCCACGTCGATGTTGATTTGACCCGACAGGTAGACGTCACGGCCAACCACAACGGCAGGGGTGTAGGGGGCGTAGGTAACGGCACCGTTGGGGTGAATGGCTTCTTTCTCCATGATAAGCCACCCGTCGACACCGTCCATCAAGTTCACCCAACTCAGCGATGGGTTGAGGTTCATGCTTCGTCAGGCGGGCTCATGCGCACCTGCTGGGTTGTCGACCATCCGGCCCACGCTCGGTTGTTGGCCGGGCTCATGCGTGCGGGTTCCACGGCCGACCTGATCGTGGCGTGCGACCGCAGCGAAGTCCGCTCCATGTTGGAACACGGTGACGGGCGCTTGCCCCGACGACAAACGCTCTGGGTACCACGCCCGGTGGGGAATGGACGGCGAAGGAAGGCCCTCTACCGCCTTCGTGCTGTGCAGCGGTTGATGGCAAAGGCAGCAAAAGACGGACTGGGGCCCGTTGAGCGGGTTGTTGGCGTTGGTGCTCCGCTGGAATTGATGGCCACCAAACCTCGGTGGTTTCAGCGCTCAGCGGTCAAGGAACGATGGTACATCACCGATACCGAGGTCAACCACCTCGCTCATCGCTTGGCCACCAAAGCAGCGACCGACGTTGTGGTTCCCACACACTGGCGTCAAGAGTTGGACAAGGGGTTTGTTTCCAACTTCAAAGGCAACCTGCACCGCTTGGACGGCCTGCACGGTCATGTGCACCTTGCCCCGCTTCGTCGCCCCAGCAAGGTCTCTTCTCCTCCTCGAGTTCTCGTGCGTCGGCTCAACGGCGAAGGCGTGCACGATGGTGACGAAATCGTTGCCTTGCCACCCGATGCGCTTGACGGGTTGGCGGTGACCACCGCAGATGAAGGCGAGGTGGAAGGCGATCCGTGGCGAATGGATCACGACGTGGCCTCACACGACGGCGTCATCACGCAATCCGTCACACTTGCCAGCGAAGCGGTGCTGCTGGGTACGCCAACGCTGTTGATCTCCAAGGCAGAGCGGGGGTTTCTTGACCGATTGGAAGCGGAGGGCGCGCCGTTGTTCCGGTGGCGTGGTCAAGAGGACGACGTGGCATGGGCATCGGTGCATGCTCAATTTTTGGCAGGGTTGCATCTGACCGATGCCCTCGAACCGATGGCTTGGCCGGATGCAAAAAACCAGCTCAGCGATTGGATGTCGTGATTTCATACTGGATTCCAGAGAGTTCGCACAACACGACGTCCGTTCGGGGTTGAGAGCCCCCAACACATCTTCCATCCGGCTTATATCCGTCCTGCTGTTGTCTCGGGTCGTGAGTCAACGTGTCGCCGTTGTCGTGGCCCTTGCGGTCCTCTCGTGTTCCTTGGCTGGCTGCCTGGGGCCACAACCTCAGGAAGATGGCCCCGTCCTTAGCGTTGCATACGAGGCCACCAACGCCACGATTGTGGACACCTACGAGGCGGGTGAATTTCTGACACAAACCCCGGCCATGCTGTCGTTTAATTTTGAGCAAACTGCGTCCAGCGGTACGCTTTCTCTCTTTGGTGTGGACCGCCTGGACGGCCAGTCCAGTGTCTCTGTGGATGCTGAAACATCCAATTCGGTGACCATGGCGTTCGACGACCACGGGCTGCATCGATTGGCCCTGTATGCGGAGGACGAGCGAGGAAGGTCAACCTCAATCATCACCGTTCGCATAGAATTGCGAATTGAATGGGTGGAAACCGACACCAACGAACCGTTGACCATGCCGATCAACACCGCCCCCCGGGAAGGAGGTACAGCAGCCAGTGCGTTGTTCATTGAATCCACCGTTGAGAATCCAGCGCTGATCGACAACTTTGGAGGTGGCCAAGACGTTGACATCACCTGGTCACTCCTTGACGAAACACACGGGACGTGCCAGAGAAATCAGGCCTCAATTGACGATGGGGATTCGGTCACGTGGCGCACCGTTCATTTCAACACGGTCGACACGCATGAACTGGTCGTCGAATACGAGGGCGGCCAAGACACCGTTGATGTTCACCATCGAATCAACGTGCTGCACGAAGAGTTGGAATCGCCACCAATGCCCTGATCAACAGCATCCTTCGCTGCGCACGGGTGCCACGACGAAGGTGACCTTGTCAACATCCGCCGTGTTTTGCAACGCTTCGATGGCACTGCGGAATTTATCAGCCCGTCCTTTTGCTTGAATGATGTCAACGCAGGTGTGGCTGTGGGTCATGCAACTGTGGTTGTAGGAGGTGATGTCAAGGTCGTTGGAGTGCCTCACGTCGAGCAATTTGGTTTCTGCTGAATGTTGGTAATAGACCACGAGATGCCCTTCAATCAACTCTTCATCGGCCATGGAGACCAAATCTCCTCGTTGTTGAAGGTCGGCAAACACGGCCGCTGCGTCCCGGAGAAATCGGCTCCTGTTGGTGTAGCCTGAAGACTGCATAAGATCCGATAGACCTGCAGCGAATTCATCGTCGACACTGAAGGAAATAATTTTGCTCATGGAGGTGCGAATCGGCGGTAGTACATAATAATAAGGCCGAACCTAATTATTAGCACGAATTAAATACCTAATAGTTAAGCCGTGAGTATGGCCCAACCATGGCAGCGTGCAATGATGGCGAGTTTGATGTTGATGTTGTCCGGTCTTGCTGGATGCATTGGAGCCGATGACCTCGATGAGAACGGTTCTGAGAGTTCGCTGGGCACGGTGATGGTTTCAACCTACCACATCGAGCAAATGGTGTCCGCCATCGCCGGCGATTTGCTTGATGTTGAGATGATGTCAACCACGAACATCCCCGCTCACGATTACAGTCCTTCTGCACTCGACATTATTCGCCTCCAAACCAGTGATTTGTTCCTCTATCACGGGCTGGGGCTTGAACCCTGGGTGAACGCCACCCTCGAGAACATGGGCGATGACGCACCGACGTCTGCCATGACCCACACCATGCCAACAGGCCAAGAGGCCCTTGATTACGAATCCATCCTGGTGGGTGAACTCTGCACGGCCTTGAGCAACACCGGGTCCATGGAGGCTTTGGAACTGGGCGAGGACGCCCACGATGCTGAAGATATCGAAGGTGAAAACGGAGCTTACATCCTCCAGTTCCCCGAGCATGAGGGCGACGAACACCACGAGGGCGGCGAACATCACGACGATCACGAAGCCCATCATGTTGAGGCAGAAGAGACCCTGACAAATGTTTCAGGGTGCCCAACCGGGACAGTGGTGAGCATCTACCATTTGGAACCAGGCCACTATGTCCTCAATTTTGAAGCAGAAGAGATTGAATCGTTCAACATGGCTTTGGCCATGATGGGCGGTGCTCACCATCACCACGAGCACGGGGACGAGCACGGCGTTTGCCACGACATGAGCGATCACAGCAACAACAACATCAGCGATGAAGCTGCTTGTGTTGCCGCCGGTTTTGTGTGGATGGAAGAAGGCCATGAAGGTCACCACGAGTGCCACAATGTCACCTCCCATGCGAACGAAGACATCGACAATCAGGTCGATTGCGAGGCAGCGGGCCACGAATGGATTGAGCATGGAGGCCACATGGAGCCTGCCGCCATTATGCTGGGCTTTGACACCAACAACGACAGCCATTTGTCATGGGACGAACTGATGGAAGTGTTCATCGATGACGACCACGACCACGACGATCGTGATGACCACCACGAGGCCCATCACAACGTCGCTCTTGTCTACCCCGACGGTACCTCTGCTATGGTCGACGTGGAACACGATTCCTTGCCAGAGAACGCTACGGGCTGGAACCTGACCTGGGCGGCCATGAGTCAGAACAACATCAGCGTGAATTCCACCTACGGAACCTTTGGCAACTATGTCTCCGGCATCGCCGGATTCGAAGCTCCTGGAGATTTTTCCTGGTACTGGGAGTTGCACACATGGAACACCACCAGCGACGGTTGGGAAGCATCCAATGTGGGTGTTGACTCAGTCATGGTTGGCCACGAGACTGATCACATTGCCTGGGCTCCAAACTCAACGGACGACTCAACCATCCCTCACCCTGAAGACGACCATGACGACGTTGAGCACGAGCTTGAGATGGCCATGAACAATTTCCTCTTCAGTTCCGCCGACGCCAACAACGACGGTCTTCTGAACCTTTCAGAACTCGAGCATTTCGCTATGGATGCTCAACGCATGGAGAACATGCCCGAACCTGGCCTCATGGCTTCAGCGTTCATGAGTGTCTTCGACGAAGACAACAGCAGTTCGCTCTCCATGTCTGAATTTACTGAAGTGGTTGAATTTAACACGGACGTGGATGGTCATGAAGGCGGAGCGGAACACAGCAACGAAACCATGGCTTCCAACCACAGTGAAGACGACGCCGACGGACACGATCACATGAACGCCACCGAGATGGCGCATCATCTGTTCAGCATGCACGACGGAAACAACGACAGTGCCCTCAACCTTTCCGAACTCACCGCTGTTGTGGCGTTCATGAACGAGGACGATCACGACGAGGGGGCGTTCTTGAAATTGGACATTGACGACGTGGGCGATTACGGCATGGCGCTTCCTGTGGGCGTCACGGTTGAACTTGTCATGGAAGGCGAAGGTCATGCAGGTCACGGCGACCATGCCGCCAACGGTCACGATGACGGCGACCACGCTGAAGACGACCACGACGACGACCACGGCGACGATGACGATCACAACGAGGAGGGCCACGATGAAGAACTCGCTTTCGACCCGCACAGTTGGCTCGACCCGCTGGCCTTCAAGGCACAAATGACGTTGGTAACCGGTCTTTTGAGCACCTCATTCCCTGACGGTGCTGATGCCTTCGAAGCCAACGCAGCGCAGTACATGCAAGCTCTTGATGCACTTGACAATGAATTCGTCGCAGCTTTCGGCCCCAACGGCTCCTGCGATGCTGATACTGTGGCATCAAATCACAACGCCTACGCATACTTGAGCGCCCGATACGGGATCCAATTTGTGACCGTCCACGGACTTGACCCCGAAGGCGAGCCTTCTGCTGAAGACATCGCAGAAGTCGTGGAATCGGTCGGCGAAGACAACATTTCCGTGATGTTCATCGAAGAATACACCGATGCTTCCGCAGTGGAAAGCATTGTTGACCAAACCGGAGTTCAGGTTCTCACGCTTTACACCATGGAATTGGCGCCTTCGGATTCAGACGACACCTACCTCTCCATGATGACGAAGAACCTCAACAACCTGAAAACAGGGCTCGACTGTCTGTGAGTTTCTTCAATTGACCTCGCCTCCCAATTTGGCGGGTGTGGGGTTCAAACATACGGGAGAGTACGGCGTGGTGATACCATGAATGAAGCATCGGTCGCCCCGAGCCCGGCACCGCTTCTTGTCGTTCAGGGCGTCACCGTGCAACGCGGCGGTGTGTCGGTTGTTCGCGATGTCAATTTGACCGTGAAAGAGGGTGAGTTTCTTGGCATTGTCGGACCGAACGGTGGCGGGAAATCATCCTTGATTCAAGCCATCCTTGGCATCCTGAAATGCCACAAAGGCACGGTGGACGTGTTTGGATACCCTCCGATGTCGAAACCCGTGAGCGGAAAAGTCGCTTGGGTTTCCCAAGCAGCGGCCAATTTACCGAGTAACGTGCGACTGACGGTTCGAGAATTGGTTCAATTGGGCTTGCTCAAACAACGGACGTGGTTTCGTCCGTTTCAACGTCACACCGAAGAAGTTGACCAGGCCATCGCTATGGTTGGACTGGAGCACCTCGCTCATCGAGATGTGGCTCATCTCTCAGGCGGTCAGCGCCAGCGAGCGGTGATCGCCCGTGCTCTTGCAACCCAAGCGGACGTGCTGCTGTTGGATGAACCTCTCGTGGGGATGGACCCACCCTCCAGAAATTCACTGTTGAAACTGCTTGACAAGTTCTGTCACGACCACGGCAAAACCATCGTCATGGTCTCGCATGATTTGGCTGCGATTCGCCAATCAGCTCATCGTATCGTGTACCTTGAGGGCACCGTTCGATTTGACGGATCACCACCGGATTTTCCAAGTCTTGAAGCCCTCGCGAAATTGCGAGGTATCGATGATGTTCACGGGGGGCACCATCACGACCACGGTGAGGAGCATTGTGGTCATGACCATGACCAGTTTGTCATACCCTCGAATCTCAAGGAGGCCGAATGATGGGTTTGGGGGTTTGGCTGCTCGAGGTGGTGGCTCCGGTCTTTGAAGCGATCGCACCGGCCCTGCCCGGTGAAACGTTCCCGTTCTTGTTCACGCTCAACATCTTCCAACGCTCGGTGTTGGCAGCGTTGGTTGTGACGGTTGTGGCTGGCTTTTTGGGAAGTTTTCTGTTGATCCGGAATCTGGCGTTGATCGGGGACGGGTTGGCTCACGTGTCTTTTGGTGGCGTGGCTTTGGGCATTGTGCTTGCCGCTTCGTCGCCTCTGTGGTACGCCTTGCTGTTCAGCGTGATCGCCTCGGTGCTGATTTACGAATTGCAGGAACGAGAATTGGTGACCGGCGACACCGCCATCGCGGTCTTTCTCACGGGGATGCTCGCCTTTGGTTTGGTCATCTTGAGGGTGTTCGGCGGTGGCATCACGGCCGATATTGAAGGGTACTTGTGGGGAAGTTTGTTGTTGATCGACGAAACAAGTTTGGACACCATTGTCACCATTTGTTTGTGCTCGATGTTGATTCTTTGGTTGATGCGAAGCGGATTGCTCGCCACCGCCATCGACCCCATTGCCGCTCGAGTTCAGGGTGTTCCGGTCCGACGCATCGGGCTGATGTTCAGCGTCATTACTGCGGCCGTTGTGGTCAGCATGGTGCAAATTGTTGGGGCCCTGTTGGTGACGGCGTTGCTGGTCACACCTGCCGCAACCGCACAACTCATCGGGCGCAGTTTCCGCTCCTGTCTGATTTGGACTCAGGTGTTTGGCCTCACGTCGTTAACGCTCGGCCTGTACTACTCTTCGGAACTTGGTACCGGTACCGGTTCAATGATTGCCCTTGTCGCTGCCATCTTGTTCGGTGCGGTGGGCATCGTGCAAACGGTCCGAAAATCAGTCGTTCAGAAGACTCAGAACCTCAACTGACGTCGTCTTGTCCGCAATGTCATCGCACGACCGATGGTCTAGGGTTGGAATTCTCCGAATGGTCACGAACGGTCGGCGTTGATGTTGTCAAACCGTTGCCGCATTGTGGGGTTGCTTCTGGTCAATTTTTTCACGGAGAGGTCCTGTGCTTTGTCGTTGGCGAGCCTGTAATTGTTCTCGGATTTGAGAAGCTGTTCCTTTGTTTTCTGGAGTTCATCGATGGACTTGTCGATTCGCTTGATGGCTTCCATGAATTGCTTGCTGGCCAAGTCGTAATTCCGACTGAATTTCACCTGGAAGTCGTTCAAATCGTCCTCAAAGTGTTCGATGTCAATGTTTTGTGACTTGATCAGAGCCAACTCGTTGCGAACGGCCAGAGATTTTTGTGCAGCATTCCGCAACACGGTGATGATGGGAATGAAAAATTGCGGACGAACAACGTACATTTTCTCGTACTTGTGGGACACGTCTGCGATGCCGTTGTAAAGTTCGTTTTCAGGCTCCAACATCGACACCAAGACAGCGTATTCGCATCCCTTGGCCTTTCGGTCCTTGTCCAATTTTTCGAGGAAGTCTTCATTTTTCTTCTTCGATTTCGTTGTTTCACCTTCGTTTTTCATTTCAAACATGATGCTGATGAATTCAACATCGTTTCGATCGGCTTCTCGGAAGATGTAGTCCCCTTTCGTCCCTTGCGAGGCGTCGTTGTCCTTCTCAAAGTAGGCTTCTGGGAAAGCCGTGGGGCGAAGTTTGTTGAATTCAAGTTCGCAGTGCTGCTCGAGGGTTTCCCCGAGCATCTTGGTGCTGAGTTTCATTTTCAAGTCCTTTCGGAGTTGAATCTCATCTTCTTTCATTTTGATGATTTGATCCTTCATCGCCAATTCCCCCGAATGCTTCTCGCTCATGGTTTTCTCCATCAATTGACGTTCCATGTCAGCCTTCCCAACCTTGCTCTGAAGGGCGTGAATTTCCTCTTTGAGCGGGGATTTGGCCTCTTCAACCGCCAGCTTAACCGCCATTTCCTTCTTGTCTTGAACAGCGAGAAGTTCGGCTTTTAGCCGCTGGATTTGCTGATTTTTGTCTGCAAATTCCTTGTCTTTTTCTTGAGCCACCGTTGATTTCTCGAGTTTCAGCGTTTGAGCGTGCATGGCGTCTCGCTCCGACAGCCTTCGTTGAAGGTCGTTTTCAAATTCAGCACTGCGCACTTGCTGAACGATGGAGGCGTAACCCGATGCGTCCAGTTCGAAGTTTTGCTTGCAGTGGGGACATTCGATGTTGTTCATGTTCACCCTTATCCGTCAAGCGTACATAAACTCAACAACACTCAAATCCGGATGATGTTGCGTTACGCTGCTGCGGAACCGTGCCTTCAGTTTGGTCGAAGCCACGAAGTGAGAATGTCAAGATGGTCACCAGCAAATTCGAGCGACCCGTCAAAAACGGTTTCGATGGGCCAAAATTTGGCGTCGGCCGCATCGTCGCCAGCCTGCGGCTCCTGGTCATCGGACACCTCGATGGCGTAGACGATGGAAACGATGTGCTTGCGAGGGTCACGGTCGGGGTCGCCTCTGACCATCAACAGGGAAGGGTCGGTGCCCATCAAACCGGTTTCTTCCCGCAATTCCCGCAAGGCTGCGTTCTCGGGGTCTTCTCCGGCATCAACAAAGCCTCCAGGAAGGGCCCACGCGCCGGCCATTGGCGGGTGTTTTCGTTGAATCAAGAGCACACTTTCGCCCCTACGAACAGCGGAATCAGCGGCCAAAGACGGGTTGAGCCAGCCCTGGCAAGCGTCGCATGTTGGCATCAGGAACCGAACCTCCGTCCTCGGTCTTGGTAGGTTCGAATGGCCTTGAGCAAGTCCTTTTTGGAGAACGAAGGCCAGAACACGTCCGTGAAATACAATTCTGTGTACGCCATTTGCCAGAGCAGGAAATTGGAGATTCGCTCCTCGCCACTGGTCCGGATCACGAGGTCAGGGTCGGGCATGTCGGCGGTGTAGAGTCGGTCGGAGACGAGTTGCTCGTCGATGTCGTCCATGGTCAACGCACCGCTGGCATGGTCCTTAGCGATGGATTGAATGGCGCTGATCATTTCTTCTCGGCTGCCGTAGGCGAGGCACACGGTAAACACGAAATCGTTGTACTCCGCGGTCTTTGCTTCAGCATAATCGATGGCATCGTTCACGCGTTGAGGCAACAATTCCCGTCGCCCGATGATGTGAACCCGAACGTTGTTTTCATGGATGCGAGGATCGTCGGCGATGTCCTTGAGGCCCTCAACATACAGGTCGAACAGCACGTCCAATTCCTCAAGGGGACGGTTCAGGTTCTCCGTGGAAAGGGCGTAGACCGTGAACCACGGGATGTTAATTTCCAGCACCCAATCCAAGACGCGTTCCAATTTTTCCTTGCCGATGCGGTGCCCGATGCCCGCAGCGAGGTCGGAGTTCCAAGCAAACCGACGGTTGCCGTCCATGATGATGGCCAGGTGGTTCACGTTGAGCGGATGTTCGTGAACTTCCCGCAAGAGTTTGGCTTCGAGCGCCTGCCCGAGCACGTCCCCCATGCGTTCTGAGATGCCCATGGTCTCACCCGCTTTACCGGTGAAGCATGCGGTGTTTGATTGCTCCCCTTCCCGATGCCCTTCACTCCGTCATGTTTGAAGAGGCTCAACGGGTGGATGAAGCATGGACGCCGACCCGGAGTTGTTCTCCCCCACCGGCGCCCCACCGCCCTGGTACCCACTTGGGTTGACCGACCGAGCCTTTGACCTCGAGACCCTTGCAGACGGTGTTCCAAGCCCTTGGGGGAGGTTTCACGGGTGGGACCCAAGCGACGTCATGTCACCCGAATGGTGGGGGGCGCGAGCCAAGGAAGCGTGGGGGGAATGGCCATCCTCCGTTCATCGCGTTGAATTGGTGGCGCACCATCGTTGGGGGTTTGAGGTTCAGCTTGACGAGCGTTGGACAGCCCACATCTACCCGTTGTTCACCGGTCATGACGTGTCCACCCTCGCCCTTCACGAGCCGTGGCGGGCATCGTTGGAGAACACCGACCTCCTGATGCCGACGGCAGGGCTGAAGCGTCCTCTTGGGGACGCCGTGACGGTGTTTCCCCTTCACGAGATGCGTTCGCCTTGGGAGCACGAGGGCGCTCCCGCTCACCGGGCTGCGATGTGTGGACGGCTCCATTCGGCTCTTGTCGGTCACGCCACACCGAACTCCGAACGGCGATGGAACGCTCGTCTGAAGGCCATTGAAGACCGTCTCAAGACCTCAACGCTTTGGAGAGCGCCCCACACGTCGGCCGTGGTTGGGCTGCCAACCGTGCGCCCGGGCTTTGGCGTGGTGGATGAAGCCCCGTGCCTCGTACCTCAACCTCGTCCGCTGGTGGAGCACCTGTTGTGCTCCCCCGAGCGCCGACCCGGCGTGGCCGTGGCCGCTTCCCTCGAGCAATCAATCGCCATCCACGATGGGTTCGAAGGCGAGGTGGACCGATTGGCTTTCTACGATGCGTGGGCCAGCGAAGTGCCTCCGGCTTGGTCGTCGGCCACCGCCTTCTCATCGGCCAACGGTGGCGTTTGGATTTGGCGTTACGAAGCCATGCTCCTGCTGCTTGCGGAAGGCCGTGCGTTCTCATTGAACGATCAAGCCAAGCGATGCGAAGCCTGGTTGCGGGACGTCTCGCGTATCCAAGCCAGACTGGGTGAATTGCGCACTGTCATCGCTGTTCGTAAGGCCTCAATGTACGGGGCCATTGGCATCACCGTCCTTGTGGCGAACAGTGCCGGCGCTTGGGCTTTGGCAGCCGGAGCTGCTTGCGTCAGCGTGCTGGCCCACTTGACGTATCACCGTCGTTTGCCCGAGCCCATCTGATTCAGCGTTGCTGGCGAACGCGTCCGTCATAGAACTGCAGGTTGAGTTCTTCAGCGATGTTCTTCAGTTCGAGGATAAATTCCGCCCGAGCATTGCGCTCTTCAACACCGCTGGAGAGGTCCCAGTAGAGGTTGAGGTCCAGGTCCAAAGAGGTGGCTGAAATCATGCTGACTTGAAAGTAAGAGGCGTCCTCCTTCAACGTCTTTGGGTTGGCAGCGATGGCCGCCAAGACGCGCTGGCAGAAGGTGTCCACGGCTTCGCTGTCGGAGTTGATGTCCAGGTGCATCTGGGTTTGCCATCGTCGCCATCGTCGCTTTCCCCAGTTTTCCACGGGGCTGTTGACCAAGTTGGCGTTTGGCATGGTGATGATGGTGTCAGCAGAGGTGCGAATCAGCGTGGTTCGAAGGTTGATTTCAATCACTTCGCCTTCACTGGCCCCGACCACAATCCAATCTCCGACCTTGAACGGACGGTCGAGCAGCACGGTGATGGCACCAAAGAAGTTGGAGATCGAGTCTTTGGCAGCCAAGGCAAGTGCAAACCCGGAAATTCCCAATCCTGCGATCAACGAGGTGAGGTCGAGCCCCATCGAGTCGGCAACGAACACGGCCCCGATGAAGATGATGATGAATCTCAGGGTGCTCTGCAGAGCAGAAATGAGGGTTCGTTCGGTGCCGTCCATCTTTTCATCGTCGTCGAACAACATCACAATGTCTTGAACGATGTCAACCAGGCGAATGGCCCACATCACCATGGCGATGGCGACCACGAATTGCAACACTCCCGGCAACAGAGAAGCCGCCAGGTCGGGCATCACGACGGGTGAGCCCCCCAGCTCTCGGTCGTCGAGGATGATGGAGAGAAGGACGTAGGCCAAACCGGCCCCGACAGCCACACCAAGCGATTTGTCTGAATCTCGGACGGTCTTGCTGGTGATGGATTCCGAGCGGATGATTCTGCGCAGCACGGTTGGCGAAAACCGCATCGTCAGGGCGCGAGCCACCATCACCACGATGACCAACCCCAGCATGGCGGCGAGGGTGTAGAGGTTGAACCCGCCCATTGTGTCCAAAAGGAAGGAGTCGTCGTCGGGACGCCAAAGGTTGCTCATGAACGGGCCAAGCCCCTTGCAGGTATCATTGTTGTTGGCAACCGAGGAGGGCCGGGGGGAACGGGGCCTTTTCTGCGCCTCAAGGGCACGAACTGTTCAAGAGGTGGAGCGAAGTGGAAGGGGCGATAGCATGACGTCGACCGCTGCCCCCAGCATCCGCACGACTCGTCCCTCGTTCGGGTTCCTCATCGCCCTCCCTCTTTTGTTGTCGTTGGCCAGCCCAGTTGCCGGCAGCACGCTTGTCCAGGAACCGTCCACGGGTGACGCTCCTGAGGACATTTGGTCGGAGGATTACATCAACATGATTTTCCCTTGGGCCGACGAAGGCGAACGGATTTTGCAATTCAAGGAATACCACTCCTACGAGACCATGAAGCAGCGAATGCAGCGACTTGCTGAAGAGAACCCGGATATTTTTGAATTCCACGAGGGATTGAACGGCGGGGTCAACGCCAGGGGCGAGACCACCAACGCCGACACCTACGAAGGATGGTACTACGGCTACTCCTCTCCATGGCTGAAAATCACCAAGGACGTTGAGGGCGGTGAATACAACCCCTTCGTTGGTGACAACGGCAACTACGCCGACCGCCCTGACGTGCTCATCGTGGGCAACCACCACGCTCGCGAATGGATGTCGGTTCAGGTGCCCATCATGCAAATGGAGGTCATCGCCTTTTCCTACAACAACATCGGTTACGACAACGACGGCGACGGTCGGGTCGACGAAGACGGCTGGGGCGACGACAACGGCGACGGCATCCTTGACGACGACGGGGATTGTTTGGCGCTTGATTCAAGCGTCCAAGATTCCAACGGAGACGGCACCCCATGTGGTCCAGGCGACCTTGGTGTCGACGAGGATTACAGCGAGCAGTGGATCACCGATTTGGTCGACAGCCGAGAAATTTACCTCGTGCCCATGTTGAACGTGGACGGGAACATCTACGACCGAGAGGTGTTTTGCCCCGCTCCAGCATGGGAATCTTGCCCGTCGGGTGGCTGGCGCAAGAACCTCAGAAACAACGGCCCTCAAGTCTTGCCTGACCTCAACGAGCAAGTTGACGAAGATTGCGACGGTGTGGATTTGAACAGGAATTACCAGTACGAATGGGGATTCCCACTCGGTGCGACCTTGCCCGGAGCTCCCGGCACCTGCACGCCTGCCGAAGACGAACGGCTTGGGATATCAAACAACGACGTGTACACCGGTCCGTTTGATACGAGCGACAACGACGGTGACGGCCTCATCAACGAAGACAACGTTGACGGTGAAGACGACGACAACGACGGACAGACCGACGAAGATTGGAACGGTGGAAACTCGGAACCCGAGACCAAATTCATTCAGGACTTGACCGAAATGAACGACGATGTCGGCGACGGAGCCAGCGAGTTCCGATCCACCCTCACGCACCACTCCTACTCTGAACTCATTCTCTATCCGTGGGGACACTGCCAGGGCTGTCAAACACCCGACCACGACCAACTCATCTTCCACGGGGATCAACTTGCAGAAATGACCCAGTACACCAACATGCAATCTTCTGATTTGTACCCGACCACCGGGGATTTCTGCGATTGGCACTATGGTGTGCACGGGTCGTACTGTTACACCTCTGAGATCGGAACCGCTTTCCACCAAAATGAAGTCGACATCGACCACATCGCCGTTCGCAACCTCGGCACTGGCTTTTACATGGCCGAAATCGCCGACGCTCCTCGTGAGCGAGCCGACCTTGCCATCGCCAACATTTCCCAGCAGAATTACCTCAAGCAGCCCAACGCTGTCGACATCCCCGACGAGGGTGACATTCCCATCGATGTGTGCGTCTCAAACGCCTTCCCCTACAGCGTGGAAAATTCCGTTGTGAAGTGGCGACAAGTGAAGCCCAGCCGCTTGCAAAGCGATTTCGGCCCCCGCGAATGGTCCACCTCACCTTGGGAATCCGTCCAATTGGACGTGGTCGGCGGCAACGCATGCAGCCTCTCAAACGGCAACGGCACCTTGCTTCGTGCCATGGTTCCCATCGGGGAAACCACCACGGGCGAACTGCACTACAAGGCTCAAGTCGCCACCCTTGGCGGTGCCGATTTCTACCAGTACCCTGACGACGGTGACTACTACGTGCTGGACGTGACTTATCGCGCTGCGTTTGGTAGCGTAGCCGGGGCCTTGTTCACCTTCTCCTTGGTCGCCACCTTCGTGTGGGGCGGTTTGGCGGTGGCCCTGCGAACGATGCTTGGCACCGATGAAGACGTCGACCTTACTCAGCCTGAGACGGCCGAAGCCAAGGATGCGGCCATCGAGAACGATGGCCATGAGGATTGAGGTGAGGACATGGCGGAAAGCGACCAGTTTAACGGCCGTCTGGGCCTGATTTTTGCTTCAATTGGCGCTGCGATTGGAACGGGGAACATTTGGCGTTTCCCTCGCATGGTCGGGGCCAACGGTGGAGGTACCTTCCTCATTCCGTGGCTCATTTTCTTGTTCATCTGGTCCATTCCATTGGTCATCGCAGAATACGCCATGGGCAAGCGAAGTCGGACGGGCACCATCGGTACCTTCCGTATCTTTGCCGGCAAGCGGTTCGCATGGATGGGCCTGTGGACGGCTTGGATTTCGACCGCCATTGGGTTCTATTACGCCGTGGTTTCCGGTTGGACGCTGAAGTACTTCCAACTGGGCATCACCGGAGCCTTGACTGGCGAAGACGTGGACACCACCGAGGTGTGGAACGCTTTCTTGCAGTCTCCCGGGCAAGTCATCTTCTTCCAATTCATCGTTATTCTGTTGGTCCTTGGTGCCATTTGGAAAGGGGCCAAAGCCATTGAAAAGGTGAACTTCTACCTGATGATCTCGCTGTTCGCCCTTCTTTTCCTCACGCTCTTCCTTTCCCTGTGGATGGATTTCTCCGACGGAACGCTGGACGGAGCGCTGTTCATGTTCACGGTCGACCCCGACATGCTGTTTGAACCGGAAGTGTGGATCAACGGATTGTCCCAATCAGCGTGGTCCTGCTCCGCAGGCATGGGCATGTGCATCACCTATGCGGTGTACATGCGAAAGGACGAGGATACCGTCCTCAACGCCTTCACGATGGGGCTGGCCAACAACAGCATCTCCATCATTGCCGGCCTGGCGGTTCTCTCCGCCATCTTTGCGGTCAACCCTGACCCCTTGGCCACGGTAACCGGCGGCTCATCAGCCATCACGTTCCTGGCCCTTCCCGAAGTCTTTGCCCAAGCCCCCGGTGGCGCTTGGGGGCCGTTGTTCATGATGGCTGGATTCTTCCTCGCCCTCTCCTTTGCAGCACTGACATCGATGATCTCCACCGTTGAACTGTGCGTGCGCAACTTTGTTGACCACGGATACGAGCGAGAACGCTCGGTGCTCATCACCGGCATCGCCCTGTTCCTTTTCGGCCTTCCATCGGCCGTCTTGTGGGTGAAACTCGACAGCGCTGGCGTGGCCTTCCCTGAGTTTTTGGAGGTTCAAGACCACATCTGGGGCTACGGACTTATGTTCTCGGGCCTGTTTATTGCCTTCTCAATCTGGAAGTACGGCTACATCAAGTGGCGTTCTGAAGTTGAGGCTGGAACAGCTCCCGACGGCTTCTCAGGCTACCTTGGCTTTGGCGTCTCTGCCTTCCGTGACGACTTCATCAACACCGGTGACAACGACATGGAAGTCGGCCGCTGGTGGGACGTCCTCATCTACATCGCCTTCCCAATCCTGTTCATTGTGTTGATGGGTTCGTACTTCACCGACATGATCGCCAACACGGAAAACGTCTGGAGTCCAAGCAACCCCAAGGGGCTGAGCATCATTCTTCTGTTCTGGGGCGTCGTGGCCATCACCTTCATGATGCTCAACAAGTACCTGATTGCTCGACCACTGTACCGAAACATACCGGAAGGAGCGGATGTTGACATCTCCACCTTGCCGGGTGGTTCCGACGAATTGGTTGGAAAAGTTGGCGACGTTATCGCCGGATTCGAACATCTGACACCCGACGCCGTAATGGACGCCGAACTGGCTGCGTGAGGTGAACGGCGGTGGCCGATCTGTGGGAAACCCTCACCATCGGACTTGTGTGTTCACTTGTGTTCATCGCGCTGAGCTACTTCTTTTGGCGACGTTACGACCAACCCACTCCGTTGATGATTGAGCGGGCTGAAGAAAAGCAGCGACTCAAAGACGAACAGCAAACGTGGCGAGAAATTGAGGCAAAGGTCCGAGCAGAGATGGCTGAAGCCGAGGAAAAAGCATGGCTTGACCGCCAACGAGCGGAAAAGGCCGCACGCGCCAAGGCTCCAGAACCAACCGAGATGTCCGGTGCATGGGCTTCGCTTGGTGTGGATGCACCCGCCAAAGGGGCAACTTCCCAAGAAGGTGAGAACGGCGTTGAATTCCAACCGGATACCACCGACCTCAACGCTGAACATCGGGCTCAGGTGGGTTTGGGAGCGGTTCCGCTGGAAGCCAACGACGACGACGTGTTGGACGTCGCCGAACTTGTTCAGGTGCGCCAGGACGCCGGAATGGAAGCCTTGCCCGACGCACCCGACTGGGAACTGGTCGAAAAGTTGGCTGAACTCGCCAGCAAAGACAACATCGATGTCCCCAATGTGCCTGAGGCCCCTGATTTGGACGCCTTGGCGCCTGCAGACACCTTGTCTCAGGGCACGAGCGACGAGACGCTCTTGGTTGAGCCCGAGCAAACGAG
>QQSC01000024.1:0-17872 GCA_003602475.1 Candidatus Poseidoniales archaeon
GGGGCTGCTGGGGGTGCTGGGGGTTGCATGTTTTTTTCCTCCTATGTTCAATTGCCCCAACGACGGATGTGAGGGATCAATTCCCTCAATTCTTCGTTGGAGTAGGAACGGTTTGAACTCACAAGTTCAACCAATCGGGGTTCGCGGACCATTTGCATGACCTCAGCGGGGGATTTGCGAGCAAATTCATCTCGTGTCAAGTCGTTAAACTGACGAACTTTCGACAGAAAAGCATCTCGAGTTCGTCGGTGGTATTGGGACGGGTCCACTTTGCTGGGTCGCTCCCTAAAGCGCGTCAAATCAAAGACATGGCGCCAATTTTCTTTCTCTGGGACCACCATGATGGCGATGGCCAAAAGTGCGAACAGATTCAGGATGATGAGCCACTTCAACACACCATCACTGGTCAAGAGGACAATGGCCCCCATGGCTTCGGTGAACGGCATGGACAAGGCCCCAGAGACGTGTCGGCTCTCGTCGAACACGAGGTTGTAATTGCTTGCAAACCGTGTCACGGTAGCACTCATTTCGGGGTTGTCGAAATCCATCATGTCGTTGACGAGCGCCTCAAAGTACAGGGCGTTGCCGTTCCAGTTCGTGTCACCCAAGCCGTTGCTGAGTCCTTCAGAATCGGTGTCCCAGCACATGTGACCGTTGGAGGTGTACACTTGACCGCACTGTTGTTTTCCTGTGGCTTCAGCCTCGTTCACGTCCCAGAGATGGTTGGCCAGGACCGAATGGTCGGACACGAAGACGATGCTCCCCGTGACCGCCACCTCGCCGTAGTCGCCGCCCGCCTCAGAATTGCGTTCGTCAAGGGCAGACTGACCGGGGTAGTCGATTCGGACGATCAGTCCGGTTTCGCCCTCACCAAGGGTGGGGTTGTCTTCGCCTCGCCCCATGTCGAGAGCGGCGGAGGTTGAAGCGGCCGCCAAGACGTGGACTTGACGTCCCGTGTCGGCCTGTTCGTCAAGAACTTGAATGGCGGTAGGGCGATGGAACAGTACGGGCATCCTGCAGTTTTCTACATTGGCTGAGGCCACGTCTTCAGGTTGACACGGGGTGGCTTTTTCTTCACCCATCTGGTCAACACCTCGAGTCACACTGGCCACCGACCAAACCTTTCGAGTGTCGGGAGCGATTCGCTCCCCCGTCTCGGGGTTGACCACCTCGTAGTACCGGCCCGTTGTGATGTCGTCCCGTACGGGCGTGTCAAAGAACTTGACGCCAAACTCTTCGGCGACCAGTTGGGCGTTGGTGGAATTGGATGCCAAAATCACCTTTCCACCTCGTTCAGTTACAAAACTGTGGACGGCAGCGGCTTCCGCTGCGTCGAAGGGCTTCTCCGGTGCTGCAATGACCAGAAGGGTGCGGTGAGGGTCCTGCCAGTCGTTGACGAGCATGGGGGTGGACATGGTGTTGGCGACGTTAAAGTCACCAAGACTTTCACGCATCAACGTGAGTTGTTGTTCTTGGAACTCATCTCCACTCTCATAAGGGGAGAAGACGGTGGTTTTTCCGGATGAGACGAAGGCGATGACCGCAGTTGACAGAACGACGGAAACGATGAGTCCAACCATGAGCCATGCTTCAAGGCTCAGTGTTGATTTTTCACCTTCCGCCACACTGATTCCTCCTCTTGATGCTTGACCGCCGAGGTCTGCATTTGTCGGAGTTTCGTTCCACTCATAATGATTGCTGATGGGTGCTCAAGGAAAATCGTGACACACAAAGGTCAACGACCCCTAAAAACCGTTGTGTTGGTTCATGACAAAATCCCGTTGAGATTAGGGCAGGGACAACAATCGACGATTCGAGTATGCAACGGCCAACACCGCCACCCCGACAAACTCCCAAGCATGCAACCACGGCAATGCTTCTTCATCAACCCGAAGATCGTTCTCATCGTCCACGTCATCGCCGTCACTTGGTGCATTGTTGTCGCTTTGAGGCGCCACAACGGCTACGTTAATGTCGGCAGAACGGGAACTCGCGTCACCTTCCGAACCAATTGAAACGGTGACTTCACAGGTTCGTTCTTGGTGACTGGACGATGCTTCCATTCGGAGCGTGACCTGAACACCATCGCCCCCGGAGGCCGTTACAGGTACAATCACGTCTTCAACGTCCTCAAGGCCGACAACCGAAAGGTGCGGACAACTTCGAATGGTGGCTTGACCTGTGGTGATGGCGTCCTGGGTGTTGCCGTAATTCCTCACGTTGAGTTGGAATTCGACCCATGAACCTGCAAAGAGAGTGTTCTCTGGGCCCGTTAGTTCTGGGCTCAACAGGTACACTCGTGGGACGCTGACGTCACCTTCCACCTCTTGTGTGCTCACAGAGGCCTCACCCAACCGCTCTTCTGCTGACACGGTCAATGAAACCCTGGACGAAGGTGAAAACGCTCGAACGTCTTCAGCCTGACCGCCGGTGATGGTGATGGTGAAACTCTCGTTGGTCGAAGCGGGTATGGCTACACTGTCTGGCCCATCAAATTCAAACGGTGCCGTGTCGTCAAAATCGTACGTGATTTCGAGGTTCAATTCATTGGAACGTTCGTTGTTGACAAAGAGGACCAGTTCACCCGACACGTCCCAATCGTTGTCCAAATCCACGAGATAGGTTGAGTCCATATCGGTCGCCCAGCCGAGCTCCCATGAAGGAGGCTCGATTTGTGCAGATGCGTGAGGGACAAGGCTGAGCACGAACACCAGGAGCAGCCATCGTGTACCCCGCATGACATCACCCAAGATCGCCCAAGGCGCTCAGTGCCCTTTTGGTCAGCACACGAACCATCTTTCGTCGATATGCAGGGGGCAACGCCGTGTTGTTCACGGGTTTAACGGATTTTTGTATGCTAACGGCCAAGGCTTTGACATCCACTTTGTTGCCGTTGCCACCAAGGTGAGCCTCGACTTCTTCAACGTGGGTTCTTGGTATGGATTCCAAAGCGGTGGTGGCAATTCGAAGCGACCCGACATCACCAGGAATCCATGAGGCTGCAACGCCGGCTTCGGGGAAATCCCAGGATTCACGAACCCTGAGTTTCTGATAGCTCCCCACGCGTTGCGAGGCGTCCTCGGGCAATTCCACCCGGAGAAGGAATTCACCTTCAGCGAGGGTGTTTTTCTTCATGCCGTCAAGTTCGTAGAACTCAACCAAGGGGATGGTCCGTTGCCCTTGGGGCCCAACGAGGACCACCTTCGCTTCAAGGGCCATCAAATTCGGTGCTAAATCGCCCTGATATGTGGCCACACAGAGTGTGTTTTGATTCGGTATCACCCTGCAGTCTGCTCCTGTTCCGCAGTCCGCTTTATGACACCAATCAATCGACCGTCGCCAGTCTTCGCTTTGGTTGTACCAAAAACAACGGGTGTCAAGGCAGAGGTTGCCTCCAACGGTGGCGGTCCGACGAATCAAGGAAGAAGCGATTTTTGCACCGGCTTCAGCCAACAAGGGATGGGCATCAGGGGAGGAGACAAGGCGTTCGATGGTCACGGTGCAGCCAATTGATGTGGAGGTCATGTCGTGGGCTTCGACCACCTTCGCCAAGGAAATCACGTGGGGTTTCGTGTTGATTCGCCATTTGTAATTTGGCAGAACGTCGGTGCCGCCGGCAACCCAATCAAACGCCTCTCCTCGTTGCAGCAAATCCGATGCAAGAGCAACAGCCTCTTCCACCGAAACAGGGTGATGAAGTTCAAACGGTGGCATCAGCATCACGACTCACCTCCCATGTGTCGCTGTTCTTTTTTGAGCCAGGCTCGCCCGGCAAAGCCCAATTCAGCAAGTTGGTCGGGCAACGGCTCGTCGGCTTCTCGCCATCCTTCAACTTGGTCGGCAAGCGGCACGTTTGGATCGAATCCAAACAAAACACCGTTGACGTACGCAGACGTGTCCTCTGAGCGCTGTCGACGTTGATCCCGAATCCGGTGTTCGTTCGACCGCTCAACAAGGGTAGGCTGGAGGGGCCCGTGTTCCAAACGAGGGCAAGGCAAGTCTTCTGGGTCGTCAATCTTGAGTCGCTTCATGTGCTTCTCAATGCCCTTGAACACGATGTCGGGTGTGAGTGGAAGGTCCCTCAAACGAACCCCAACGGCGTCGTAAACGGCGTTGACCACCGCTGGCAAGATGGGAAGCAGCGGCCCCTCTCCGGCTTCTTTTGCCCCAAAGGGGCCTTCGGGGTCGCTCGATTCAACGATGATGGGTTCAACGTGCGGCATTTCATGCACGGACGGAATTTTGTATTCCAAGAGGTTGGCGTTTTGAAGATGGCCGGTTCGCCCGTAAACCATTTTTTCCGAGATAACTTGACCAAGACCCATGTGACACGAACCGATGATTTGACCTGCGACGGCCAGTGGATTCAGGGCTTTGCCACAGTCGTGAGCAGCCCATACGTTCGTGCACGAAACCCGCCCAGTTTCCACGTCAACATCAACTTCTGCGACATAAGCAGAGAACGAGTAAGCCGGCGCCAGCCCTGCCGCTGCTCCCTTGTGGACACCACCCATGGGCGGAGAACGGTAAGCGCCTCGAGCGATGAGAGCGCCCGTGTCCTCCTGGGCCTTGTGGAGGGCTTGAAGGTAGGAAACTCCGATGGCAGGATCGTGCTTGTAGTAGATTCGTCGGTCGTTGAGAACCAACACGTTGGGATGGTAACCCAGCATTTCCCAAGCAGCCTTCAGCAGTTGGTCGCGAATACCAATGGCGGCTCGGATGGCGGCGTTGGCGTTCATGAACGTAACCCGACTTGAGTAGGAGCCCAAATCAACGGGACTGGTGTCGCTTTCATGGCTCCGGACGTGGATCATTTCTATGGGCAACGCAAGCACTTCCGCCACCACTTGGGCGACAGCCGTGGTCGAACCTTGGCCGATGTCCGCAGCTCCGGTATGCACCGTTACGCCGCCGTCCATGTCAACCTGAATGTGCACGGTGGCGTGTGGGAAATTTTTGGGGTCCCAGTGAATGGGCAACCCCGACCCAGAGATGAAGAACCCACATCCGATACCAATCCCCTTTCCAAGCGGCAATTGTCGGAACTTCTCATCCCAATTGGAGCCTTCTCTGACCTTCTCAAGTGCCTCACGCATGCCGTTTGAGGTGATGCGGAAACCGCTGATGGTGCGGCTATGGGGTGGAAGCAAGTTGGCCAGACGCAAATCGATAGGGTCCACGGCAAGCTGTTCAGCCATCTCGTCGAGGCCCACTTCCACGGCGCATCGCGTGTTCACGGCTCCGTGCCCACGCATGGCACCGGATGCGGGTTTGTTCGTCCAAACCCGAGCGCCCGTGTAGTGAAACGAACCGAGTTCGTAGGGCGCCGTTGCCAGAACCCCGTTGTAGTACGAAGTCACGTGACCAAAGGAAGCGAAACCACCGCCATCGATCAGAGCATCGATATCAAAACCAGAAATTCTTCCGTCGTCATCGGCGGTCATTTTCACATCGATGTGGCTGGGATGACGACCACGATTGATCCAGTAAACTTCCTCTCGATCGAACGTGATCCGCACCGGTCGCCCCGAGCGGCGAGCCAAGATGGCGGCGCACATTTCGTGGGGGAACGGGTCAGATTTGCCACCGAACCCTCCGCCAACGAAGGTGCGAACGACGTTGATTTGGTGCATGGGCACATCGAGGACCGTTGAGAGGGCCCTGTGGGTGTAATGCGGCACCTGTTGAGGCGTGTAGAGTTGAAGGCGACCGTTTGGGTCCCAATGCGCCACTACGGCGTGAGGCTCGGTGAACCCGTGGTGAACGCCGTTCATCGTCCATGAGCCGTGGGAGGAGGCGGTTGGTGAACTCACAAGAGACCTGTCTCCAAACTCTTGGAACACGCGCTTCTGGACGTTGGTTCGGGCGAGATGGTACTTGCCTCGCCAGTGGATGGGTTCGTCGACGTCTTCGAGACCCTTCTTGGGATCAAAAACAGGTTCAAGTTCCTCCCATTCAATGTCAAAAAGTGAGAGGGCTTGGATGGCAGTGGCTTCATCCACTGCCGCAACACAGGCCACAAGGTCGCCAACGTGTCGGACTTTTTCGACCGCCATTGCATGCTCATCCTTTGTCACAGGGAGCACTCCGAATCGGTTTGGCGCATCCTCGCCTGTCGCCACAGCAATCACGCCAGGGAGGGCTTCAACACGAGAGGTGTCGATGGACTTGATTCGAGCGTAGTGGTGAGGGGAACGTAGGATTTTCCCGATCAGTTCGCCTGGAAGGCGCACGTCATCACCGTACCATGCCTGACCGGTGACTTTGGCGTTAGAATCCACCAGGGCCGTCGGTTTTCCGACGGTGGTTCCGGTCCGATCTCGGTCGTGAATGTGGTCGCCGGCAGGCTTGGGTTCGTTACCGCCAACGGTCTCTGGAATAAAATTGAGGTCTCGGGGGCGCATGGTGGGGTGGGAACCGCCTGAACCCGGTGGTGGGAACACCTGCTTTCCAGCCACTCGCTTGCCGTCGCGTCGCTGGCCTCCAGATGAAGATCCGGGTTGTTGGCGGTAGGTCCCCATGATGATCACTTCGCATGGCCTGGCGGCATCGTTGGTTCCTCTGGTCCGACCGGGTGAGGGTCGGGGTGCGGCGAACTTGCTGGAGAGGTCTCGACTTCGCCTCGCTGCAGTGCAGCTGCTGCTTCAACAGCGTCAATGATTTGTTGGTACCCCGTGCATCGGCAAAGATTCCCCTCGATGGCCACAGCTATTTCTTCTCGTGATGGCTCGGGGTTTTCGTTCAACAGGGCTTGTGAGGAAATCAAGAAACCGGGGGTGCAAAACCCGCATTGCGAGCCGCCATGAGTTGCAAAGCACGTCTGAATGGGTGCGAGATGAGCACCGTCGGAGAGCCCCTCAACGGTGGTGATGGCGGCGCCTTCGACTTGGCCAGCAAGCGTCAAGCACGACAAAACCGGCTGACCGTCGATCATCACAGCACAGCAACCGCACGTACCGAGGTCACAACCTCGCTTCACGCCAAGGGTGCCAACTTTGTCTCGAAGGACGTCCAAGAGCACGGCATTGGAAGGGGCCAAGACCTCGACTTGTTGCCCGTTCACCTCTGCAGCCCAGCGTTGGCCGGGTGGCGAGGGGACCATTGTCACGTGTTCTTCGCCCACCATGGTGAACGCTGTCGTGCGGTAGGTCATTTACCCTTTGTCCCGCAGAGTTGGGACGGTTTGCTTGGGGGCTATTCTTCCTCGCCACTCAGAACAAATTCCGACTCTTTCTCTTCAATCGAATTTCGCAGCACCAAACCGTGGTAAACCCTCAACTTACGTTCTTTTACCAAACGGTTCACGATCCGTTCAAGACCTGCCAGTTCCACTTTCCCCTTCGCCTCATCAATCGAATTCAAACATCGGAAAAACTCCCGTCGACGCGAAATGAAAACAGCGAGGTACACCGGAATCAACAGAAGAGGAATCACCAATTCTTCAAACACGATTTCGCTGAGCCCCGAGAGCGACAGTTCGAAATGGTCTGCGTTGTACTCAAACCCAAACGAACCCGGACCCAATCCTCCGATGTAGAAAATCCCCGTGTTGGCCCCAAAATAGAGCGTAAAAGGTGTTTGATCGGCATCAAAGGGGTCCGATCCTCGATCAAATTCAACATCATCGGGCCAACCATCGTTGTCGTTGTCGTTGTCCAACACATCGGGGATGGTGTCTTGATCGGTGTCCAGAGGTGTCGAGAATTCATTGAACGGGTCGTACAAAACGGTACCGGAAGAAGCCGACCGTTCCATTTCGTTTCGAATGCCGTCTCCATCAGCGTCGTCGTCGTATTGATCGGGAATGAGGTCCCCGTCAATGTCTGAGCATCCTTTCAATCGGATTCGACTCGACCCTGCTGTGTTGGGACAGTTGTCCGAGAGAGGATGTTGGCCCTGGTCGGCGTAGCCGTCGCCGTCCCAATCCGACCAGACTCCTGGGTCTTCGGGCCAAACGTCATCCAGGTCGAGCGCACCGTCACCGTCCATGTCGTCGTCCGCAACGTCCCCTACACCATCTCCGTCAAGGTCCCGATGTTCGGAGGCGTTGTTTGGAAAGGCGTCGGCGCCTTGGCTCTGGTTCCAGTTGATGTCTGCATCGGACCAACCATCGCCATCCGAATCCAAACATCCCGTTCGGTCATTGACCGAATCGCCGGGAGTTTCACACTCGGCCGTATCTTGCGCAGCAGTGGAGGGTGTCAAGAGGATGACCAGCACCGCCAACGACAACCATCTGGTAAGGCGCATGAACGGACCAGCGCGGAACCTCAAATGAAGGTGTGGGGACGATTTCCATAGACAAGTGTTGAAAACCTCGCCGATTCCCCCGACATCATGCACTCAAAGACACTTCTGTTTACCTTGCTGCTTTTGACGACCTCATCGTTGAGCGGATGCGTCGGTGAGGAGGAAGAGGAAATTTTGGCCTTCCCTGTCTTCTCTGCCGTTGCTGACGACGGAGAAACCTATGACAATCAACGCATGAGTGGCAATGCATTCATCGTCGTATTTTCTGCCGAGTGGTGCAACAATCCGTGCCACACCACCATGCACGCCATTTGGAACACTCAACCCGAGTTGCCCGTGCTTGTCATGTCCACTGACCCAGCGGAAAATGCTGGAAGTTTGACCCTCAGCGACTGGCACGATTCAGCAAACGCTCATGACGACGAAGATGGCGACAGCGGTATCGAGTTGACAACATACGCATTCATGAAAGGCGTCGAAACGGCTGCAGCCCTTGACATCACACGCCCCGGCTCGCTCGCTTTCGTCAACGGTGACGGGGACATCACTTACCTCCATGAGGGACGGTTGGACGACACGGCAACCATCCAAGAGAAGTGGGATGAAGCTTCAGGAACCGCTTGAAGTTGCGCAACGAACGCCTGAACGGCACACGAACTAAGATCACACGTCTGAAACGACGGCATCGATGTCTTCATCGGGAACGCCAAAAGCGTAACTCTCGACTTCGACTGCACCTTCGGCCCGGTTGATCAGAACCACGCCACCTAGCAGCAAAGCAACCAACACAAATCCAGCCACGGGCAGAACCCAACCGGCCAGGTTGCTCATTCCACCCTCGCTTAGAGCGAACGTTTTGGCGTTGGCCGTGTCCATCAGCATGACGTTAACTGCCACAAGGGAGGTGGAAGAATGCCCTCCACTTTCGTTTGCTGTCAAACCACGCAACGAAAGCGTGTGGTTTCCTTCAAGTTCGATGCCGGGCAAGTGTTCCAATTTGTGCACAATCGTCGTCATGTCCAGGATGGCGTCGCTGTCGCCTTCGTTGAAGTCGTGGATGTTGGCCCAATCGTCGCGAAGGTGGTTGCTTCTCCACTGAACGGTGTCCAAGTCACCGCTGATGTCAAAGGACAATTCATCGCCGGGGAGAAGATGGATCCGGTTGTCTTCACCAATTGAGGTGGTGAGAGCCATGGTGCGTGAGGTGTCAAGTTGGTAGTCCTGTTGTGCGGCCTCCATGACAGCGGCCAAGCCTTCCACATGACCGTGCCCGTAAACGTTGTTTTGGCGGTTCTTCGGGATGGCGTCTTCCACGCATGGTTCGTTTGAAGCCATGTAGTGGCATTGCCGATATGTTGCGGTTTCTTGCAGAATGTTGCGGACGTCGAACGGCGACAGGTCGGGGTTGGCTTGGAGCATGAGAGCCACCGTACCGGCCACGCCCGGGGTGGCCATGCTCGTTCCACTGAAGGCCACATAGCCGTCACCGCTGTTGTGGGCCACCGACATCACATCAGAGCCAACAAACGCCACATTGGGTTTGACACGCCCTTCTTCGGTGGGTCCTTGACTGCTGTAGACGGCGATGCTGGTGTCCTTGTCAAGAGCCCCGACAGTGATCACGTCTTCCGCAGAGCCTGGCGTGCCGATTTGAGCGGAAGCGAAACTGTTGCCCGCTGCAATCAGCATGGTGATGCCAGCACGGGTCATTTCGTTGGACATGCGGTTGACGCTGTCCTCTTCCGAAGATGTCCATTCAATCGCCCCAGGGCCGCCTAGACTCATCGAAGCCGCACGGATGTTGAATTCGTATCGGTAATCGACCGTCCATTGCATGCCGGCCATCACCACAGCAAAGCTGCCTGAGCCACCGGCGTCGAGGACCTTCACACCGACCAAGTAGGCTCCGGGTGCCATGCCAGCGTGCTCGTAGCTCGGCGCACCCGTGCCCGCGACGGTGCCTGCGCAATGAGAGCCGTGACCTTGGTCATCGTAGGGGAACACCTCGGTTCCGTTGGTCTTCTCGGGATTGTTGACCGGGTCATAAAAGCCGATAATTTTGGGGTCGTTGGTGGAATTGTCATCGTCCATGTCGTCCAGGCCAGCATGCATGCCGTCAATTCCCGTGTCGATGACCGCTACCGTCACGCCTGAACCGTCGTACCCAGTTTGTGCTTGAGCAATGTCAACCTCGTGGACGACTGCTGCGTCGCCATTTTGAACCTCAAGTAAACCGTCAAGCTCCAACATCACCACGCCCGGCAATGTGGTTGCTTCCCGAATCATGTCGTGAGGGAGTCGTCCAGCAACGGCGTCGATGAGCGGCAGGTCCCACGCATGGACATAACCCACTTCCCGCTCAAGCATCGCCACATCAGACGGCGTTGGTGTGTGGTCAAAGTCAACGATGATCGGAAGGGTGTTGTCAGCGTCCAAGAACAGCGGATGGTCGTTGAATTTCTCGACCATGTCACCGATTCCGTTTTGATTGACGTCAACAGTGGTCTCGACCCACCAGCCTTCTTCCGAGGGTTGTTCTGTTGGCTCGATGCTCACGGGCAACGTGGCAGCCACCATGGGCAACAACATTAATCCGAGGCAAACGATGCTTACGGTCTTGTTCAACGTCATGGATTCACCAGATTAACCCAAACCTTGACAGGTTTTCAATCCATTGCCTCCTTGGCGGGTGATACCAAGTCACAGACCCGCATTAAAAGTATTCTTCCGGCTGAAGAATTATAACATCAGCAGGTGTTAGCAAGGCGATTACAATGCCAGCACCGAGGCGACCCGGCGTCATTCAACAACATACACCAGAGGATTCGGTTTACACCACGCCCGGAGCGTTGGTGGGTGGCTCAGCATCCCCATCCAGGCCAATCATCATGGGAGAGCCTGGAAACACCATTTCTAACCAAGACATGGACATGATGAAAATCTCTCAAACCGTGATGATGGGCTTTGGTTTCCTGACCATTTGGGGAGGAGTGTTCACAATTGCATTCGACACCGACGCCACGAATCAAAACATGCTGGTGGTCTTCATCGGCGGGCTCGCCTCGTTTTTAGCCACCATGGGCGTGATTGAGGCCCAGAGCCGGAAAAATGGCGGCCAGCTGTATGATCTGCACAATTATTTCCTTGGCATAGCGTTCTTTTTCTCGACCATCGCCGCCATGTGGGGCGCACGCTACCTCATGGCACTTGCAACCGGTTCGTTCGACATGAGCCTGTTTGGCGAACCATCAGAGTACACCGATGCCGATTGGGCCCCAAACGCCAACGGCATCTACGCACAAACCTTGGCTGTCCTTGGCGTTACTGCATTGCATTTGAACATCCTCAATCGATACGAAGGTGAGAAGAGTTTCGGCTTTGGCGTGGCCACCTACGCCCCGATGGTTGTTCTGTTGGGTGGTGTAGGTCCGTGGATTCGCTGGTCGGGTGACATCGTAAGTTACGAGTTGGGCATCAGCATGTTGCTGTTGACCGTGGTGTCCATGGAAGTCGCCGTCCGCTCCAACCGTTCAATCAATTTCGCAGTCGTGGCTTTCTTGGCAGGTCTCATGCCGGTGGTCTACGAGTTGATCAACACCAACGCGCCCGCCGATGGGGAAGGTGGAGCCCTGTCCCTCATGGTCTTCATCATCGCCTTGCAAGGATACTATGCTTCACGACAAGACCTCAACAAAGAAGTCATGGAACGCGCATCAGCGTTCCTCATCGCCCAAGTGGTGCTGGTGATTTTACTTACAAGGTTGGAGCCGTTGAACCTCATTTTGGGACCCCTAAACGTGGCCAATGTTCCTGAACTCCAGCCTTACCTCTCAATCCCAGTGGCCTTGTGGTGTACGGTTTTGTTGGCCTATTTCCCCGCTGTGCTGATGAATCGCGTCCCGTGGATGCCCATTGGATTGGCAGTGGGCTTGTTTTTCCTTCCGTTTGAATCTTCAACCGTCCCCTGGTTGCTAACAGCGGCCATGATACCTTACATGGTGCTGGTATCCAAAGTCGCTCGAGCTTGGGTGGTCAACACGACGATGGTGATTGCCTCAGCAGCCTATGTGTTGACGGACTTCGCAGGATATTCTGCGAACTTGACTCAAGCCGAATCCTTTGGTGGCATGGGAGCGCACATCCTCATCCCATTGGTCCTCTTGGTCACGGCAGAATTGGGTCGACGGGAAGAACGCCTCCAAACCAGCACCTCGCTTGTGATGTTGACGTGTGTGTTGATGTCCCGTACGTTTTGGGACCCGGTGTGGTATGTCCCATGGGCGTTTATCGGCTACATGTTGGCTGCGACCGTCTCAAAGGTCAAAATCACGCCAAACCCCACCATTGAGCAGCGAAATGACATCTCGTATTCCCTGTTTTTCGCTTCAGCGGTGGCCATTTATTTCGCCGTTTCAGGGGGGCTGAAATACCCAACTGATGCGTTGCAGGAACAACTTCGCCCGGCCATGTACGGCTCCCAGTACTTGATGCTCAGCATCGTGTTCTACATCGTGTCAAAGTACACGGTAAAGCACGAAATGAGCCTGTTTGGACTCGGCCAATCTGTTCTCATGAGCACCGGGCAAGCGCCCACTTACGACGCAGAAACCAACACATGGGTTGTTGAGGAAAAGAAGCCCCAGGAATACGACGATGCCGATTGGTCGCCGTTGGAGCGCACGAGCCTCATCACTGCGTTTGTGCTGTTTTCATTCTCTCTGTTCTCCATAGAGCCTGAGCGTTTGATGAACGAATATTGGGTCGGCTTGATGGTCATCCCTGTGGCCATGTTGGTCAAAGACATCAACGACATGGAGGTCATTTCCTCTCGTACCCGCTCTTGGGGCGTGTACTACCTCTTGCTGATGTCGCTGCCTGTTGCTGCCATGCTGAATTGGGCCATCGAAGACTACGGAGGAACCTCATCGGGCATTCTCCTTTCAACGATTGCGCTCGACTTGATCATCATCAGCGGACCCCTCGCTGTCAACACCATCATCAACCGACGCGGCATCGATGAAGGGGCCCTCAAGAAGAGCGCTGACGTCGAAGCGTACATCGGACTCCTGTTGCTCTCTATGATGGACAGTTCAGGCGGATTGCTGTTCCTTACGCTCTCGACATTTGTGGTCATGAAGACGCTTCAGCACAAGCATTACTTCGTCAGCATGCTCGTCCCCGTGGCCTACATGGTGCGGGGCAACAGCATCTTCAGCAGCGAAACGGGCTTGTTCAGCATGCTCATCGACTCGATGCCGTCTGCTGTGGCTGAGATCCTCCAGCATGAAGACGGGCTCGGGTTGTTCATTGGCTTGGCCGGCATCTTGGTCGCCCTTCACATGGTGCTGGCCCTGGGCGTGATGTTCAGGGACAACGAAAACGAGACCGAACTTTACACGTTGGTCGCCCTTGGTTGGCTTGGCCTGGCTTGTCTCTCAGTCATCCCCACCGGTGGGTGGCTTCCCGCCATCGTTACCGTCATCGCCATGGTTTTTGCGTGGTACCAAGACCGTGCCCAATACCTTCCACCCTTGCTGGGTGTCTTGTTCGTGTGCATGGCCATTGGATTCTACGTGTCCGCATCCTTCGCAGACTTGGAAGGCTTTGGCGTCTGGAGCATCAGCGCTTTCCTTACGGGACTGGTCGGCAGCCTGCTTCTTGGCTTGAACAATCAGGGCCTTCTCTTCAAAGGCGATGTGGTCGGCGAGGGCGACCTGCGTCGACGCAAGGATGTCACGGAATTGTTGCTGCAAATTTCATCCATCGCCTACTTCCTCGGCTTTGACGCCACGTACGGCATGGGACCGGTACTCGGTGCCGCATTGTATGCCAAAACCTCCATGGATTCCGGCAATGCCAACCAACTGATTCTTTTCCCAATCTTGAGCAGTTTTGCCGCATACAACGTCCTCGCACAAGCCGATTTAGGCGGTGAACAGATGCGAACCATGACCACCGGAGGCTTGTTGATCGCTCAAGGCGTGTTCATGTCCTTCATCACAAACCGAGAAGATTCCATCTATGACAGCGAGCGGTTTGAGTGGCCCGATGATGACGAATTCTTTGGGTTCATGGACCGTTTGGGACTCACGGGAACCTTGTACACCCTCATCGGTGCAGTGATGGCCATGAACAAGTATGACACATCCTACAGTTACCTCATCGCAACGTTGTACCTCATCGTGATCGGTGTCCAGGGATTCAGCGAACAAACGCAATCAAAATGGCGTCGGGCCGTTGGTGGCTACGGCTCCATGCTGACGGCAATGCTGTTTGCCAGCACCCTTGAGCAGGCCATTTACCAAGGCATTGCCATTATCTTTGTTGGCATGATCGCACTCGGCTTTACTTTCCTGTACACGCAACGAACCGGTGTGGGCTCAATGCAAGTCATTGGCGATGGCGCTCAGCCCGCCTCTTCACGTCGAGAAGTTGCAGACAGCAAGGCCATGATTGAGGAAGTAGAGATTCCCGAACCGGTCAAGGCGACGGGGCTTGGAGCAAAGGCAACTCAACGCGCCGAGCACGAGAGCAAGGGCCGTCCTGCTGGTGCATCTTCAGCCAAACAAAGTTCGACGGCCACGGCATCAAGCCTCCCGGCGGCCAACCCTCGACCGACGCCCCGAGCAAAACCCAAGCCCGCCCCAGAGGCCAAGAAACAGGTCCTGATGACAGAGAGTGGCCTGGGCGTCGAGTTGCCAAGTGGGACCTTGGATAACATCCTGCGAGCCATTGAAGCGACACCGCACGATGGTTACATGCCCGTGTTGTCCTTTGCGGCCAACGGCCAAATCATGCTTAACTTTGAACAAAAGTGAACCCTCACGAAGCAAGAACCCATAGGTGGGTGGAGCGAGGACCATTCCATGAGCGACGCTGGTCAACGCATGGTGTGGATCGATCTTGAAATGACCGGCCTGGATTTGCACAACGAATCCATCATTGAAATCGCCACCGTGGTCACGAACAGCAACCTTGAGGTGCTCGCCACAGGACCGAATTTAGCGGTAAAGGTCCCAGAATCCCTGTTGGAAGGCATGGACGAGTGGAACACCCGCCATCATCATGGAAGTGGCTTGGTTGACCGAATCCGCAGTGAAGGCGTATCGGCTGAGGAAGCCGAACGTCAAACGGTCGACTTTCTCAAGGCGTGGGTTGAACCAAAAACGGCACCTTTGTGTGGCAACAGCATCTGGAACGACCGACAATTTTTGGCCAAGGAAATGCCGAAGGTCCTGGAGATGTTGCACTACAGGATGGTCGACGTGTCAACCCTCAAGGATTTGCGACGTCGGTGGTTCCCAACGACGCCTCGCTTCAACAAAAAAGGCGCTCATCTCGCCCTTGATGACATCCTCGAATCCATCGGTGAATTGAAGCATTACAGAACGACGCTCTTCCGTCACAACGAATCTCGCCAAGACGGTTGACTCAAGTCCACGTTTTTGTGCAAGACCATGATTTGGGCCGTTACCGCCACGGCGATTTCCTCCGGTGAATCCGCTCCGATGTTCAATCCAATGGGACAGACCACCTGATCGGTTAACGACGACCCGATGCCAGCATCATCGCAAGCGGCAACAAAGGCCTGCCATTTCGAACGGCTCCCAATGACACCGATTCGAGGCGCTTGAGTGCCGTCAAGTTGGCATTCTTGTGGCAAACGCTCGAGCAAGGCCAGCAAACGGGCCTGATCTTCGCTCCAGTCGTGACCGAGCAACAACACGTCCGAATACTTCCTCAAGGTGCTGGCGTCGTGGCTTGAGAAAAAGTCTGAAACGCTGTCGTGTGACCGAAGGACAGCATGAGGATAGAGGGCGTCAGAGGCAAATTCGGAGCGCGTGTCGTGGACATCGTAGGTCCATCCCAATGCGTCCAGCGACCGACTCAACGCCTCACCGCAATGGCCGCCGCCCATGATCAACACGTGTGGCATCGGCATCATCACCTCAATGGAAAGCGTTACTCGCCCTCCGCAGAGGGAATCAAGCGGTGTGACTTCATAGCCCTTCGCACCCTTGTTGAGCCCAAAGGTGTGGAGTTCTGCATGTGTTTGTGTGCCATCCGCAAGGAGGGTTTTGCAACGACTGAGAACCTTCATTTCCAATCCCGCACCACCAACGGTTCCGACCCATTCATGATGCTCGGAGGACATGGCCAAGCGAGCACCCGTTTTCCCGGGAACGCTCCCCGAGGTGTTGAGCACCGTCACCAACGCCACCTTGCGTTGCATGGAGAGTTGATTGACCACCCATTGCAAGACGGATGCGGTCATGGCTTGACGAGTGGGGGGGTGCTCATATCCCTTCTCATTCAGCCAAGTATTCCATCAACGCCGTGGCGTTCTTGACCAAGTGCTCGAGGTCCTCTTGCGTATCGATGTTCAGATGAAGCCATGGAGCATGGACCTGAACCCGTTCGAAGCGAACGATGTCCTTCAGCGGCGCATCCGGTGGAGCACCGACCACCGCTTTCATCGCTTCTTGGTCGAGGGTCACAGGATGCCCCCCCCGACCTTGGTGCTGCGGAGCTGCAGATGATGGACATTCGAGCAAACGATGAACGATGTCGGGCCTCCAACCTGGACGGTCGACTGGAGCCACCACGGCATGCCTTGGCCACCGGCCTCGCTCGCTGTAAGCGGCCTTGAGGGCCAATTGAAGGCTCCGAGTTCGCCCCAATTCCGGCCTTTGGTTGACCACGATGATGGCCGACGGGGCTTCAGCCATCAACGCCATGGAGAGGTCGAAACGGGTGACGACGTAAACAGGGTGGCACCCTGATTGGTTCAATTGGTCAACGGCAATGGAGACGAGACTTCTGCCGTCCACCTCCACCAGGGATTTCGGTTGACCAAGCCGCGTGCTTCCGCCTGCAGCCAACACCACACCGAATGGAGGCAACGCCATGATGAAGCCAAAACGACGGGACGCAAGATGTTTGTTCCTCTTGATATACCCTCAAACGCGAACCGGAGCATGGAGCCATGGACCTGCCCGCCGCAGTGGCCGGAAGCTGAAATCAACGCACATCAACGCAGCATGGGTTTGTTCAACGATGTGGTTCAACCAAACGACAGAATGTTTGTGGAAATGAACGGATTTGGCTTGCCTTGTGTGTTCATTCAATCGTCATCCAAACGCTGGTACAAATTGGAAACATACGTATCCTCTGTGACATATCACGATGAAGCCTGTGGATTCTACGGTGAACCTCGGTTTGAATTCAACATCATCGGTGGTCTTGAGGAGATGGCCGTTCGTCATGAAACCGATGCTTCTGCTCTTGTGTGCCTCCATCCGAGCCCTCAGCACCAAACGCTTCCACTCGGAGACCAATTGGTCTCCTTGACCCTGGCTTTGTTCAACGACAGAGCAACCGCCCTCCGAATCCCACTGCTGGCTCAGTTCATTGCAGCCGATCACCGTTTGCTCAGCGAAATATTTCAATTCAGCGTGGAAGGTGTCATTCGATACGATGACATTGAAGAAGTCACCATGAACAACACCCCGGTGTTCAGACATGAAGAGCAACCTGATTTTTACCATCTCAACCCGGAAGAACTCCACACGATGGACATGTGGGACTACGTCAGGGAAGACCATGAAGGATTGAGGTTGGA
>QQSC01000024.1:17924-74030 GCA_003602475.1 Candidatus Poseidoniales archaeon
GCCTGGCACCATGACCTCGACCAGATATGGAAACTTGAGGAACGCTTGTCCCGGCCCTGATCACAGGTCTTTGGTGATCTCGCGACCGATGATCATGCGTTGAACTTGGGACGAACCCTCGTAAATCTGCATCACTTTGGCACCTCGCATCAATCGAGCCACAGGGTATTCTTCCGAGTAACCGTAACCGCCGTACACTTGAACGGCGTCGGTGGCCACTTCCATGGCAACATCAGCAGCGAACCGCTTGGCGTGGGCGGCCGATTCGGTGTTTCGAATTCCTGCATCGAATTCTGCAGCGGATTTCCATGTCAACATGCGGGCCGCTTCGATGTTGGTTTTCATGTCAGCAAGCATGAACTGAATGGCTTGGTGCTGATGGAGCGGCTTGCCGAAGGTTTGCCGCTCATTGGCGTATTGGAGGGCGTGCTCGTAAGCCGATCGTGCCAAACCGGTTGCGTGAGCAGCGATGTTGGGTCGGCTCATGTCGAAGGCTTTCATGGCGTTCATCCATCCTCCGGATTCGCTGCCGCCGATGAGGTTCTCTTCGGGGATACGCACCTCATCAAACGTTAGAGAGCGTGTGTCGGAACAGCGTTGACCCATGTTGGTCTCTTTTTTGCCCAATTCAAAGCCGGGTGTACCCGCTTCCACCACNAAGCCAGACATCCCTCGATAGCCTGCGTTTGGGTCGGTTTTAGCAAGAATAAAGAAGAAATCTGCGTAGCCCGCACCCGTAATCCACATTTTTGAACCGTTCAGCACGTATTCATCACCGTCTTTGATGGCGGTGGTCTTGCAAGCCGCTACATCGGAACCTGCACCCGGCTCGGTTACACCGTAGGAGGCCAGAGCACCATCTTCAGCGACCTTTCGGAGCCAAATTTCTTTTTGCTCATCGGTGGCACCGGTAACAATTGGAGCGCAGGCCAGGGCGGTGGCGTATGCCGCAGTGGCAAATCCCGGGTCACCCCATGCCAACTCCTCGTTGACCAGAACTTCTTCCATTGAACCCAGACCGGCACCGCCGTACGCTTCAGGGATGTGAAGGTTGAGCAAACCCATCTCGTGAGCCATCTGAATGGTTTCTTTGGGGTACTGTGCGGCTTCATCCCAGTGTTCGGCATGAGGTCGAATCTCGTCCACGGCGAATTCGTGAGCCAATTCCTTCAGCATGGTTTGCATCTCATCGAGTTGGAAGTCCACCATGATGGGACGAAACGGCCCTCCCTTAAGAGCGATTAGATGCGGGGAAACGCCAGCACCCTAGATGGTGATTTTGCCCATCTGTTCAGCGATAAGAATGCTCAGGAAAACAACATAGATCATGATCAAAATCAACCCTTCGTACCGTTTGAATTCATACTCCGAACGCATCATGAGCAAGGCAACTGCAGTGCCCAACAATGTGGCCGGAACGATGAGGTACATCGTCAGGCTGTAACTGGCGTCGGTCAGGGCGATTGGGTTGACCATGGCTGCAAGTCCAATGGACAACAACGGATCGGTGATGTTTGAACCGATGAGGGTTCCAATGGCGACCCCTTGACTTCGCCGGGCAGCCACCAGTGCAATGGTCAATTCAGGCAATGAAGTCCCAATACCTGACACGGTCGTACCGATGACGGCATGCGGGATCATCATTTGCACCGCAAGGTCGCTGGCAACCACCACCAGATGGTGAGCCGAAAACAGAGCCAAGAGCAAACCCAGGGTGACCATGAAGGCATAAGCCGCCGTTGTTTTGTCCAGTTTCCGCTCAACCTGTTCAGCATCGCCCAGTTCGTCCTCAAGGATATCGTCTCTTTTTGAAAGCAACCAGTAGATGTAGATCACGTAGAGCGAGGCGAGAATGAACCCTTCGATTCGAGTTATTTCCCGCCCGGTGATGAGGAAAAGGGTCAGCAATACGATGGAAAGGAACATGATCATGCCGTCTCGTTTGAGCCATGACGGCCTGACTTTAACGCCTCTAAGGGCCACGACAACACCCAAGATCAGGGTGATTTGAACAAGCACGGATCCAAAAATGCCACCGATGGCGAGGTCCCCGATTTCAGGATTGGAGGGGATGTCTGCAGCCGCTGTGGAGGTGACCAGAATTTCCGGCAGCGATGTACCAATCGAAACAATGGTCAAGCCGATGACCACTTCGGGAAGTCCTGCACGATAGGCCAAGCCTTTGGCCCCTTCAACGAAGACGTCAGCGGATTTGATGAGCAACGCCAAGGCCAACGCCAGCAACAGAATCGGCAAAAGGTAGCCCTCAGACGAATCATTTGCCGCATGAAGGCCAAGAATCCCGAGGAAGAGCGCTCCGTTGAGCACCAACGTGTTGCTGAACACGAGTTGGGGGATGCCAGACACTTGCTGTTCGGCCTCCATGGGGTTCGCACGAGGGAACCCCTCTTGACCGTTGTTGCCAAGGATGAACAAAAAACACGGAAGAAAGTGTTTCAACCCGTCGTCGTCTGCGGGACACATGCGATTCCACCCCGCATGGGCTGAGTTCATTGGAACCGCAGTGATGGTGGGCGTTGGATGCGGAAGTGTTGCTCTAGGTGCTTCCCATCCCGTTGTGTCGTTGAGTTTTGGTGCAGCGGTCACCCTCGTCATCCTGGTCGTGGGCGGTTGGAGCGGTGCTCACATCAATCCAGCGGTCTCCATTGCGTTCTGGAGAGACGGTAAGTTGGAAGGGGATATTCTCTACACCTACATCGTTGCCCAAGCATCTGGTGCGACGTTGGCGGCTTGGCTGTTGAATGGAGCAGCACCCACCGTTCCTGCCCCACAGGTGCACATGGTCAGCTTGATGGCCATTGAAGTGGCGATCACCTTCGCTTTGATGTTGAGTATTCTCGTGGTCGTTGATCGCACTGAGCGCCGGTCCGTCGTGGCGGTCGCTGTGGGAGCTGCCGTTGCGTTGTTGGCTCTTGTTGCGGGCCCATCAACGGGTGCAAGCATGAACCCTGCTCGCACCATTGGGCCCAACCTCGTAGCCGGTCATGCGGATTTAATCCCAGTCTACGTGCTTTCAACCGTGATTGGAGCCTGGATTGCGGTGGCCGTGAACCAGCGTTGGTTGAGACCAAAGATGCTTCAAGATTGAACCAAGGTGCGCAACATATCAATCGCGTGCTCCAACGATGGAATGGTGTGGTTCTCGAGGGGCGGTGAAAACGGAACAGGCGTGTCAAGGGCTCCGATCACCACAGGTGAAGCCTCAAGTTCGTAGAAGCACGATTCCATGATTCGCGATTGAACGGTGTGACCCAATCCACCCGACCATTGGCCTTCCTGCAGGATTGCCAAGCGGCCGGTTCGTCGAACGGAGGCCACGCAGGTTTCGGCGTCAAACGGCAAGAGGGTTCTGAGGTCGACAACCTCCACCTCAATCCCATCGCCAGACAGTGATTCAGCAGCCTCCAGTGCAATGTGGACCATCGCACCCCAGGTCACAAGCGTGATGTCAGATCCACCTCGAATAACTTCAGCGCGTCCGACCTTGTAGCGTTCGCCTGCTGCGATGGCATCAGCGACAGATTGTGTGTCCACCGCCTGATTGATGTTCATGCCCCATCCAGTCAGGCCGCCACGAAGACCGTACAATCCAATGTGTTCCAACATCAACGTGGGGTCGGGCATGTGGGCGGACTCGTACAACAGGTCGTAGGCATCTTGTGGCGTCCCCGGTGCCATCACGATGAGACCGGGGTCGTTGGCGAACCACGATTCGATCATGTTGGCATGGAACGGTCCGGACCGTGTTCGTGCACCCAGGGGAATGCGAACGGTCATTGGGCAATCGGCGCCCCAACGCCACCTCAGCATGGCTGCATTGTTGAGCAGAGCGTTGTAACCGAGGGCTGCAAAGCCTCCGAATTGAATTTCAACCATGGGGCGCATACCTGAAAGAGCAGCCCCAACACCGGTGTGCACGATAATGGCCTCACACAACGGCATGTCCAGCAACTTGTCGCTGTGGCCAGCGTTCTTCAGAGCCATGTTCATGCCAAACGCTCCTGCGACTTCCATGTCCTCGCCAATGAAGACACAATCGTCTCCGAACGCTGTGGCGATGTCAGCCATGGATTGTTGAATCGCTCTGGCATAGGTCCAGCCACCCTGTTCTGCATACGTCCATGCTCGTTGGCCTGCTTCCAACGGAGCTTCCTTCTGGATGGGTGTTCGTTCCCCGCTGACCCTGGCCAAATGATCGGCGTGAGTTTCAGCATCGTGGATGGAAGTCACCCCTTTTGTCACGGTGTGAGGTTCGGGCCACGCCATCGTCTCAAGGTCGGATTGCGCTTTGGCCACCATGCGTTCTTCTTCGGATTCCATTGCGGACAATTCATCCTCGCCTACACCCATGTTCACCAGCAGAGAGCGGTGTGTGGGCAGGGGGTCCTTTGCGGACCAATAATCAAGCAAATCCCTGTCAACATAACCCGCAGGGGTGCCAGAAGGGTTGCCGAGATAGAGGTCGTCGTGGTGATGGGCATGGCCGCATCCTCGCATGGTTTCGACGTGAATCAGGGTTGGACCACCGCCGTTGAGGGCAAACTCCCGCGCAACCGCCGTTGAGGCGTGCCACGCAGCGGGGTCGGAACCATCGATGGTCCACGCTGGGAAACCCATGGCCACGGCTTTGTCAGCCCAGAGTTCGACACCGGATTGTTTGTCTGGAGGAGTATCCAGAGCGATTTGATTGTTTTGAAGAATGTACGTGATGGGCAAACCCCGAGCCCCAGCGAAGTTCATCGCTTCCCAAAATTCTCCGCTTGAAGAGGCACCTTCACCAATGCAGGCCACGTGAAACCTGTCAAGCTGTTTTCGCCATGCAGCGAAGGCTAGGCCAGTCATTGTTGCGGCCGCAATGGGCAAGGGAGCGGTTGGGGGCAGGACACCAACGTGCCATGCGCCCACGTGAAGGTCGCGGCCACCGGCGTCTGGCCATCCCCCGTTTTGATTGGAACCGGCCTTGCCCAAGTTCGCTGCCATGACGTCAAGTGGGGTGTCGCCCATCGCCAACCCCAACCCGATGTCCCGAATCATCGGGGCGACCAGATCACCATCGTAGCCTTGCCCGGGACGGGCGTTGCGAGGAGCATCAGGTTGACGTTCCAACGCTGTAGCCACGGCGACGACGCCTTCTTGCCAGGTCGAACGGAAGCCTTTGCCACCAAACAGGTCCCCGTCTGGAGTGGGCATTCCATCGGTGTAGATCTTCTTCAGAGCCGAATCAAGCGATCGTGTCCGGGTCATCATGCGTTGCCATTCGCGGCGGTGGTCAAGCGTGACGGACATATAGAACGCAAGGCGGCGGAGCATCAATCGCAAATCGAGAAGAAAGTGCGTGCGACGACGAGTCAACATGAGTCGCATGCTTCGACGGGGAATCACTTCATGGTCGATGGAATCCCCAAGCGTCCGGTCCGCCTGTGCCGACATTCCGCGAGCCAAACCGTCAAGAAAACGCTCGCAAAAGGCGTGCCAGGATGCCCCATTAAAGGAGTCCTCAACCTCGGCGGTCAGATGGTCCCACACGTTGGCCACCAAGAACAGGTGAGCATCGTACCGTTGGCCCACAAACCGAAGCAATTCTGCCTTTGCGGTGTCAAGCGTGAGGGCCTGTGTGAACTCAAGCGGATGTTCAGGGCGCCATTCAGCACCAAAGATTTCGGGCAAATCTCCTTGAGTCACTTGACCGCCTCGGTACCCCCAAGGGGTGGTGGGTTTCAATCCTCTCTTTGGGTCAATACGGTCGTCATGGGGGGTCCAGTACGGCGGTTCATCTCCTCAAGATAACAGGATTCAATGTCTTGACGATAACGAACCGTCACCCACAGAGCCACAGAGGTCGGTATGGCCAATGCGCCGATGGCCAATGGCCACGAACCGGAAAGATCGAACATTGGACCAATGAGCAACGGTCCTACAATGGTCCCTGCTCCCCATGCAGCACCAAACGCTCCGAACGCCAGTCCCAGGTGACCCGCACCCAAAGCGCGATGCGTAGCCGTGTCGATCACGGGGAGCATGGGGATTTGGGCAGCAGCGATTGAAAATTGAAACAACCCCAACAAGACAATCATGGCCAAGACAGCCGTCTGACCGGTAAACCACCAACCTGCTAGGGCAACGAACACCAACGACAAGACGGCCAACGCCCAACCGGACATCATGTAACGCGTTGGCCCGTGACGGTCCACAAGACGGCCCCACAGAACAGAACCCAGCCCTTGCATGAGAACCATGGACAACAACACACCTCCTATTTGGGCGGGGTTCAACCCCATTTCATCGTCCAAAAACAACGGGACACCTGCCTCGAGAGCCCCAGTGGCCACCGTGGTCAGTGCGACAAGCACACCAGCACGGAACAGCACAGGGTCGGACAGAAACACGCTCAAATCAACATTCACGGGAGATATGGTCGGTTGTGGGCCCAAGGAGGAGGCGTTCAGCAACAACACAGGCAGGGCGAGCAGGGGCATTACGGCAAGCACAACGAACGCCACGGTTTCGCTTTCGTTGAACAAAACGCCTCCCAAAACGGGCCCCAAAAGGCCACCAATGGCAGCCATACCGACCAATTTACCTGCCTGTTCCCCGAAATTGGTCGGCCAAAGCACCGAAGCCCCAGCCAATCCTGCCGTCATGACCGCAGCACCGGACATTCCGTGAAGCAAACGAGCGAGGACCAAGAGAGCAAACGGGTGCCCTATGGTTGAGGTGGTGGCAACGAGGTAAAGCATCGAAGAGAGGGAAAGGAACACCAAACTGGTTCCGATGGTTTTGGCCGGACCATAGCGGTCCACCAAACGGCCAGTGAACGGACCCAAGAGGAACAAAGGAACCGCCCACAACGACACCAGCATCGTTGCTTGAGTTGCATTGAGGTCGAATTGAGTCTGCCATGAGGGGAGGATTGGAACGATGAAGGCATACCCCAAGAAGTCCACGAAGAAGGCGGCCACCAACGCCGCAAACACACCGCGATGACGTTCTTGGGGGGAGCCATTCACTCCTCTTCCCCCGTTGAGGGAAGAGCCTCAAGAACATCGCCCGTCAAGCCTTCAAGGTCCTCAACGGTGGTGAGCAGTGTCAAGTCGGAGAGGGCTCCACGACGGCGAAGGAGACCCATCAAGTCGTGCACCATTTGCGTGGTCAACCGAACGAACTCAACCGTTTCAGGATCCACACCAACTTTTGCAGATTCAGGCAACAGTGCCACAAATTCAGGTGATTCTTCAAGGATACCCTCCATGGCCATTTCAACCTCCTCTGCGATGTTTTGAGCCTGCTTTTCGAGGATGTCTTCCATTGAATTGGTGTTGATGGTGGAGCCCAAAGAAGCCGCACCTTCGCTCAACTTCGTGCCCTTGTTGAGATCTTGAATGCGAGTTCCTTTTTTGGTGATCTTGGGCTCCGCCGCTGTTGGCGGTTCAGGAGCGACTTGACTGGATTGCTTGGATGCTCCAACCAACCTGTTGAGGGCCACTCGAATCATGTCTTGCATGACATGAACGGGGACCTCGGGAATGTCCGCTTCATCGACACTCATCTCATGGCGCAAGGAGTTGATGAAGTCATCATCGATGTTGCCGGCCTCGACCAGTCGGCGGAGCATGGGCAAGGCCCATTGGCTATCGTTGACTGAGGAACCCACATCAAATCGTGGAGCGCCACCAAACACACCACCGGGAGCCGATCCGGATTGCATGGCCCCAACTTCCGCTGGAGGAGGGACGAATTGTTTCGAAGCATGCCGTTGGAGTTGGGCGATGAGCATGTTCATGTCAACGGGTTTCCCAATGACTTCAGCAATCCCCGAACGAGCAGCTGCGAGCAGGACTTCCGGTGATGTCGACCTTGACAACAACACCATCCGGGTGTTGGACTTCACTCGGGGTTCGTTTTGAAGGGCTGAGCACACATCCATGGGGTCCCCCTCACCCCATTCCGCTTCAACGAGAAGAACATCAGGCACCACACCTCTCGTGGTCGCCAAGGCTTGCTGTAAGGTTCCAAGACGCGTCACGTCAAATCCATGACGCTCAAACGTGTTGGCCATCAAATTCCGTCGGCCTTGATTTTCATCGGCGACGATTAACGTAGCGATGGCGGTCCCTCCAATCCAAGGGAGGCAAGCGCGCCTTTCAACCTCACCCTGAGAGCGACGGGCGTCCACCTGTTTTCCCCAATTCCAGCAAAGTTTCGCCTCACAAGGGGAAGCCTCCTAAGTCCGACCGTCTCAACACGCATCATGGAAGAGGCACAACCCGCTCTCAATCCGGTGACCAGAAAGAAACGGTTGCATCAAGTCATCTTTGAAGCCGACACAACATCGGGCAAAATCTTCGATGTGGGCCTGTTGCTGGTGATTTTGATTTCCATCCTTACCGTTTCATTGGAATCCATTGAATCGGTCAACGAACGGCACAGTGAGCTTCTTCGAGGCATTGAATGGACCATTACACTGTTGTTCACCGTTGAATACCTCCTGCGCCTTTACTGCACGGAAGATTCCAGAAAATACGCCCTCTCGTTCTATGGCGTAATCGACCTCGTGGCGATTGTACCAACCTACCTGAGTTTGGTCGTGCCAGGTGCTCAAGGGTTGTTGGTCATTCGTTCGCTGCGGTTGCTTCGTGTATTTCGGGTGTTCAAACTCAACCGGTACATGGGTGAAGCCCAAACGTTGGGTTACGCCATCAGACGCTCCCAACGACGCATCGTGATCTTTTTGTTTTCCGTGACGGTGCTTGGTTTCATTTCGGGCGCGTTCATGTACCTGATCGAAGGCCCTGAACGCGGATTCACTTCCATTCCCCAAAGCGTGTATTGGGCCATCACCACCATCACTGGCACCGGGTATGGTGACGCCGTACCAACCACCGGCATGGGCAAGGGCTTGGCGGTGCTCATCATGGTGCTGGGGTACAGTTTGATCATCGTTCCAACGGGGATTTTGTCATCTGAACTGGTGAAATCCAAAGAAGTGAGCACTCGGGCATGCCAGACGTGTTCGAAGGAAGGACACGACGTGGACGCCGCTCATTGCAAGCACTGCGGTGCTATGTTGGGGGTTACTGAAGGATTTCATCAGGCTTGAGGGAAGCCCATCCCATGATGCCATCGGACAGGTTGAACAACCGCTCTGGGGCCACACCGCATTGGATCAACGTCATGATGGCGATTTGCGAACGCATTCCGCTTCGACAGTGAACCAGTATGTCGCCCTCTTTGGGCAGCATGCCCAACGCATCACCAACCTCTGGGTGAGGCACGTGATGGTTACAAGAGGCCACACGAGCAGCTCGATGTTCTTCCTCTGACCGGACATCGAGCACAAAAGGCGTCCATCCATCGTTTCGTCGTCGAAGGAATTCTGCGGTTGAGACCGACTGCATCATAGGAGCCTTGGCGGCGACCGCAGGGTTTGGTTTTTGCGGCGAGGATGGAGCCGAAGGGCTCGCACACCAGTCAGGATCGTCAAGCATTGCTCGGGCATGGCTCAAATCCGTGATCTTAATTCGTTCAGGGTCCTCTTCAAACCTCAATTTCTGAAAGTTCATCGTCATCGTATCGATGACCAGCAAGGTTCCGCAAAGGGATGGTGGATGTCCCAACAAGAGCTTGATGGCCTCCGTGGCTTGCAATGTACCAACCAAACCGGGCAGAACGCCGAGAACGCCGGCTTCTGCGCAACTTGGAACGGCCTCGGAGGGGGGCGCCTCAGGGAACAGGTCCCTGTAAACGGGGCCGTTGTCGTGCCCAAACACAGAAACTTGGCCCTCAAAACGGTATATTGAACCATACACCCATGGAATGTTCAACAGAAAGCAAGCGTCGTCGATCAAATAACGCGTCGGAAGATTGTCCGTCCCGTCGATCACAACGTCCCAACCACGACTCAGCAGGTCCATCGCATTTTGAGGAGTGAGGCGGACAGCATGAACTTCCAACTCCAGATTTGGGTCCAAGGCCTGAAGGGTTTCTTTGGCAGAGTCAACTTTACGGCGGCCCACGTCTGAAGTGGTGTGCAACACTTGCCGCTGAAGATTGCTGATCTCAACAAGGTCGTCGTCAACGAGGCCAATTCTCCCTACACCCGCAGCAGCCAAGTACAAGGCGACTGGGGAGCCAAGTCCACCGGCTCCAACGATGAGCACGCTGGAATTGGTGAGGCGTTGTTGACCTTCAACCCCCACCTCAGGCAACAACAGATGGCGGGCGTGCCGCTCCATGTTGACCATGGTTTCCCCAGCCGGCCCGAGGTCAAGAAGGCGACGGCGTCAATGGACGTTGTTCTCAAGCCACTTTTCCACATCGATAGCTGCTGCACATCCCATGCCTGCTGCCGTGATGGCTTGCTTGTAACGCGTGTCCACAACATCGCCTGCTGCGAACACGCCAGGGACAGAGGTCATGGTGTGTTCAGATTGAACGATGTAGCCGTCCTTGTCGGTTTCAACCTGCCCGCCGAGGAAATCTGTGATGGGGGTGTGACCGATGGCGATGAACGCTCCAGTGGCTTCGATGGTCTCCGTGCTGCCGTCTCGAGTGTCTTCCAACACAGCCCCTGAGAGACCTTTGTCGTTGGACAGCCATTCTTTGATTTGGCGGAATGTTTTGATCTCTATCTTGGGATTGTTAACAACCCGGTCGTACATGATGGTGGAGGCCTTGAAGACGTCTCGTCGATGAATCAAGGTCACCTTGTCTGCGAATCGGGTCAGGAAGGTCGCTTCTTCACATGCTGAATCGCCTCCTCCAATCACCAAGACATGCTCGTTGCGGAAGAACGCCCCATCGCAGGTGGCACACGTTGAGATGCCTCGACCCTTCTGTTCTGCTTCACCTGGAGCGTTGAGCCATCTTGATTCAGCACCCGTGCACACAATGATGCTGTGGGTGAGGAAGGTTTCGCCTTCCACGGTGACTTTGTAAGGACGTTCTGACAAATCAACATCCTCGACGTTTCGGTCTTGCACTTCGAGTCCAAACCGTTCAGCCTGTTCTCGCAATTGAGTCATCATTTCTGGGCCTCCAATGCCCTCTGGGTACCCTGGGAAATTTTCGATGTCGCTGGTGAGCATCAGTTGCCCTCCCGACATGTACCCTGCAAACATCAAGGGGTTCATCATTGCCCGTCCGGTGTACAAACCTGCGGTGTATCCTGCCGGTCCTGAACCGATGATGATGACGTTTCGAACTTCAGACATGTCGGCCACGAATCTCTTGTCAGGAGGGGTGGTGTTTGAAGGTTACTCCGTTGCATTCAACGCAGTTTACGCCGACCATCATCAAGGTGATGGGTTGACTCACGAGGCTTTGACTCACCAAGGTTGAGAGCCGTACCAGCCCAAGGCATTGACGGTTCAGCGATGTTCCACAACAGCACGGATAGCGGCCCGTGCGTGAGGCTCTAGCCGTGGCTCGATGTGATGGTGTTCGGCACCGGGGCCGATGATGCCCAGGCCGATCGGTTTGTCGTGTTGGAGTTGAAGTTCAATCACAGTTTTGATCACCGCTTGTCCCATCGCCAAACCGTGCTGGGTTTCGCCTCGCTCAATGATGCCCAAACACACAGCAGCGTCGTGGTGTGGCAGCAATCTGCTCAGGGCTAACGGCACCTCCATGGAGCCGGGAACCCACACAACTTCCCCAATGGTAAGGCCCAACAGACCTGCTTCTTCGTTCACATAATTCAGCATCCGTGTGACCTCTTCCCGATGGAAGGAGCCGCACACTACAGCGACGTTGTTGCTCATTGGTTCACCTCGTTCATCATCATCCGTTCCACCGTGTTGACGATGGTTTGAGTCATGGTGTCGATTTCAATGTTGACGGCCGACCCGGGGACAAGGTCACCAAGGTTGGTCAGCGCCAGGGTTTCGGGAATGAGGTGAAGTGAGAAGGATGGCCCTTCAACTCGACCAATGGTCAACGAACAACCATGCACACCGATGTAACCCTTTTCCATGACGAATTTCATCATCTCATCGGGCAAGCTGAGCTGGCAAACAGCTCCGTCGCCTTCACGGTCAAACGAGGTCACCTCCGCCGTGCACATCACGTGCCCCGACAGCAAGTGACCGCCCAGTTCGTCCCCCATTTTCAACGACCGTTCAACGTTGACGTTATGGCCCACCCGCAGGCCACCAAGTGTCGTTCGCTGAAGGGTTTCAGGGATGACGTCAAAGGCCACACGGCCTTCCAAGATGTCGGTGGCGGTCAAGCAAGCTCCGTTGATGGCCACACTGGCCCCTCGCATCAAGCCGGATGTGTCCGGAAGCTCGATGATGAGCGTGGTGACACCGTCACCGGGGAGAACTTCGGCCACGAGGCCACAGCCTTGCACAATTCCGGTGAACATGTCAGCCCTCCTGCTGTTTTGCACGCTCTAAAATCCGAGCGATGATCTTCCGTGTCCCGTCCAAATCGTCAGAAAGTCCGGTCACACGGACGACTTTCATGCCATCGAACCCTCGTTCAGCAAGCGACGAACGAATGTGGCTTTCAGCGTGCTCCTGGTCGTAGCCAAGCGCAATCACATCAGGTTTGATGGCGGGGAGAATGTCAAAAATTGGGACGTCGGGTGGGTTGCCAACAACGACATCGTCAACGGGTTTCAATCCGGCCACCATTCGACGCCGGAAATCCTGACTCGTCACGGGTTCATGCTTGCGCCGACGAACGGTGTCGTCGTGCGCCACCACCACGGTCAAGTGGTCGCCAAGAGATTTTGCCTGTTCGAGGTAGTGAAGATGTCCTGCATGGAGCAGGTCAAAAACGCCAACGGCCAGCACGCGCTTCATTGGTTCACCGTCTAGGGACATGGGTTGGGACTTCATGAATCCAGCGATGGGGTCACGTTGAGTGCCTTCACCAAATCCGCACCTTCGAGGAATGGAATGTTGCGGGCCCTTGCCCACGCTCTTGCGGCCTCCACATCCAAGGCGAAGTCACCTTCGGACTGTAGCATCTCGGCTCCAATGACCACGGGTGTCATGCCTGCCAGCCGTGCCAACCCCACCGCCAACTCGGTGTGGCCTTGTCGGACCTCAAGGCCTCCGTTGGCCTCGCGGCACACCGGAATGTGGCCGGGCGTTCGGAATTCTTCTCCAAGATGCTTGATGGCGCTGTCCAGTTCCCAGCCTTCATTCAGACAGGCTTGAGCGAGTTCGGCAAACCTGCGTGTGGTGAGGGCACGGTCGTGGTCGGTGATCCCGGTGTATGTATCCCGGTGGTTGAGTGAAAGGGTGAAGGCTGAACGGGCATCGTAACGCAGATCGTTGGTGATGAGTTGGCCAAGGACGGGGGAGGTTGCCACGGCGGCGGGTGCGGTGTAAAGATCCTGTAGAAAAGGAAGACCGAACGCCTCACCAACATCGTGACCAATCGCTAGGAACAGCAAGCCACCACAGTCCTGGCGAAGTTGGCGCATCGTTGCTGCAACAGCATGACCTCCGGGAAACAACAGGTCCGTCTCCCCCTCTCGTTTTTCTGAGTCAAACAAACAAACAGGCTGACCCGATTGAAAGGCGCTTACGGCGGCTTGTACGTTGGGTTCCATAGCAAACCGTGATGCCTCACCTTCATGAAGAGTCGTATGCCTGCGTTGTTGAAACAAAGCACAAACGGGGCGTTTAAGCACGATGGAAATCATCGCATGCGGCACACTCCCAACGGAAAGGGATTATCATAGGAAGTCCCTTGGCTTGGTTTCGGGGGAGGGAAGTTATGCCAGTGAAACTAGGACCTGCAGGCGTTCCGCTTTCGTGCAAGGGACGTACCATCGTTGAAGGAATGGATGACATCATTTCGCTGGGCTTGGAGACCATGGAGGTCCAAACCGTCCGCATGGTCGCCCCTCAACACTTCGAACAGTATTGGCAGGCCGGAGTCTTGGCCAACAAAACCGATTTTGAGATGAACATTCACGGACCCTACTATTCCGAACTGCTCGGAGACAAGGTGGAACGTGGACGCTCACTTGCCAAAATCGAGGCCACCCTTCAAGCCGCAAAAACCGTGAACGCCCGCCACATCACGCTCCACACCGGCCATTACGGTGAGTTCAGCCGAGGTACGGCAGCCAACGAGCAAGTGGCCAATGTGTTCTCAGGCATCGTAGACCGAATCCATGAAATTTGGCACGACGATGAGGACCAGTTCCCCGTGTTCCCGTGGATGAAAGACGGCACACCCTCAAAGATTGGTGTAGAAACCTCAGGTCGCCAGGAACTCTGGGGCAGCCTTGAGGAAGTTCTTGAAGTCGTCAACCACGTTGAGGGCACCGTCCCGGTGCTCAACATCGCCCACATACACGCACGGGGCCACGGCCGAATGCGAACGTCCGAGGATTACGGCGAATTGTTCGACCAGGTCAGGGAAACCATTGGAACCAAGGAATTCTACTGCCACTTCTCAGGCATCGAGCATCGAACGGGCAACGCCATGCACTACACTCAAATCAAGAAGTCCGATTTGAACTTCGAGCCTCTTGCAGAATTCATCGTTGAAGACGGTGGCTGGCTGGACATCACGTTGATTTCGGACTCGCCGCTTCTGGAACATGACGCCATGTACATGATGCAGAACATCGAGAAATCTCGCCATCGCCAATTGGAGCGCAAGGCTCGAGAAAACCGGCGTCGTGCCCTCGCCGTTCAGTCAGGCATGACCGAAGCCGAACTTCAAGCCAACGAGCAGGCCCAAGCCGATGCACGCAAGGGGCCATCCCCGAAAGAAGAAGCTCCTGTTGCCCCGAAGGAAACGAAGGCGCCTGCCAAAAAGGCAACACCTACGTCCTCCAAAACAACCGCTAAGGGCGGTAAGGATGACAACGAAGCGTTTGATTTCGAAGAAGAGGACGACGATCTCTTCTGATGGCGCCCGTCACATACCACCCAAACCGACGCATTGCCAGTCCCGTCCGCGGGAAAGGGTATAAGCAAACAGCAAGGGGGGAAAGCGATTGCCATGGCCAACATCTCCGTGCTGGGTTTGGGGAACTGGGGAACAGCCATCGCCCGTTTGTGGCTTTTGGAAGGTCACAAAGTCAAGGGATGGACCATCGAGCAGGAGGTTTACGAGTCCATCACCATGGACGGCATCAATCGAAAATACCTTCCAAACCATTCTGTCGAAGGGTTGGATGTCACCATGCGAATTGAGGAAGCGATCGAAGAGTCCGAAATTCTCGTTCTTGCCGTTCCATCGTCCGTGATTCTTGAAGTGGTCAAGGACGTGCTCCCGCATCTTCATCCCGGCCACGTGCTGTTGGACCTCGCCAAGGGTCTTGCACCGGGAAATCAATTGATTTCAGAAGCCATTCACGCCATGTTGCAAGAACAAGGAATGGCCAATCCACTCGCAGTTCTCACCGGACCCACCATCGCACCTGAGGCAGCGGGTGGCGTCATGACCACGGCGTTGGTGGCAAGCGAAGACGACAGCGTGGCTCAACGCCTCGCTCAAACCTTGTCAACACCAACGTTCATCCTTCATCCGGCCAGTGACCCTGTGGGCGCAGAACTGTGGGGTGCGTTCAAGAACGTCGTTGCCCTTGCGTGTGGCTTGGTCGATGGACTCAAGCAGGTCGGCGACATGGGGGGTGACAACCTCAAGGCGGCCATCTTCATGGCCGGCTTCAAAGAAGGATGCTTGCTGCTGCCCGAACTTGGCGCTCGTGCTGAGGTAGCCTTCGGCCCGGCTGGGTTGGGCGACATGTACGTCACCGCAACTTCGCCGCACGGTCGAAACCGTTCGATGGGAGAAAAATTGGGGACGGGGCTAAGTCTTGAACAGGCCTTGGAGGAAATGCACATGGTGGCCGAAGGGGTTCGTGCCACTCAGATGTTCAGCGACCGAGCCATTGACGACGACCTCAACATACCGTTCGTCAAAGCCCTGAATACGCTTCTTGAAGGCGACATTACCGCAGAAGAATGCTGCCGTAGAATGGTCGCCTTGGGCTAAGTCCAATCGGTGCTCTTTAGAGGTGAGGGGCCTTGCTTGAGGCATGGCCGATGAGTTGACCGAGTTTGAAACCAAACTCCTGAAGTGGCTGGTCAAAAGCGACTTTCACATCGAACCTTGGTCCACGAAAGCCGCTGCAAAGGCCTTCAAGGTCAAGCAAGACGAAGTTTACGAAGCCGTGGCCGCTCTTACGAAAAAGGTCCCTGAAAGGATTCAAATCTTCTACAACGAAGGTGCTGTTCACATCGCTGCAGATTGAGCAACACCGTCACGGACCTGAGCTCAGCGGCTTACTGCTGGCACAGTCTCTTGGTTCACTCGCTCTCAGGCAATCCCTGGGTAGCTCCCATTGGGGTCGGATGCTGCACGGAGGAGATCGAAGCGGGAAGGAAAATCGATGACCACGTTGGACGTTCAACATCGCCTTCTTCGTTCACCGCTGAACGCAGAGCCATGGAAATAAAATCAATCACGAGCACCACCAAAAACACCACGATGAGCAACGCCACCACCTTGTCGTACTGACCGAGTTTGAGGTAGGTGTTGATGTACAATCCAACCCCTCCGGCACCCACGAGCCCGATGACCGTGCCGTGGCGAACGTTGTACTCAAACATGAACAGGACGTGGCTGAGCAGTTGATTGGCGGATTCAGGAATGGCGACCAACCAAGCCGTCTCCATTCGAGACATCCCCATGGCTTTGGCCGATTCCAATGGTGCGTTTTTGACGCCTTCCATGGATTCAAACTGCAACTTTCCAAGATAACCCACCGTGTAGAAGGTCATGGCAAAAATTCCCGCCAAGGTACCAATGCTGAAGATGATGACAAACAACACGGCCCATATGATCGAAGGCAGACTTCGCATACCCGCAAGAAGGATACGGGAGGGTACGGCAAGGTAAGTTGGAGAGAGGTTGCCTGCTGCCATCACGGAAATTGGAAGCGCCACGACGAAACCCAGCATGGTGGCTACAAAAGCGATTTTCAAGGTCTCAATGACACCCAGCCAAGCCACGGAACAGGTGAATTCAAACCGAGCCTCGCATACAGGATAGGATTGTGCCTTGAGAACACTCCAATTGGGTGGCCACAAACTTTCCCTCACAAACACACCAAGGTTGGATACACCTCCTGAAACGCGTCCCCAATCTCCGACGAGGTCGAAAAACAAATGCACAGTAAGGGCGGCCAAACCTAAACCGACGATCACCGTTCTGCGATTCATCTGGTCAACTCCTCCACCAGTCGGTGGTCCTTGATTCGCCAAATTCTGTTGGCGACTTGAGTAGCCAATTCTTCGTGATGTTCAACCATGACCATCGCTGAATTTTGGCTTTCAATGGCATGGCGAACCGTTCGCATCACGACATCGACGTTGTCGTCATCCAATTCACCGAGAAACTCATCCGCCAACACAAGTTTAGGGCGTTGAGCGACGGTTTTGGCTGTTGCCACACGGCGTTGTTGCCCTCCGGAGAGGATGCGTACTGGATGATCAGCCAGATGAGCGATACCCAGATCCTCCATGGCTTGCTGAGCGTACCCTTGGTGGTCCTTTGGCACTCCGAGGAAAGGTGGGTACCATTTCGAGAGACTCACCCGAACTCCCATTTCGACGTTTGAGCGAACGCTGAGGTTGCTGACGAGTCCCAAGCGTTGTGGAATGTAGCCCACCCCACCGCGGGGGGCAACGCCGAGTTCCACATGACCCGACAAAGGTTTCACCAAACCGGCAATCGTTCGCAAGAGCGTGGTCTTGCCAATGCCGGATGGACCGAGGACAGCGATCACATCGCCCGCCTGGATTTCGACATCGACCTCTTCGATCAGGGGTTGGTCGTATCCAACCGCAACATCGTGGAGGTGGACCAAGGGTTCACTCATCTCAAGACCCGTCCTCACCGTATCGTTCATCGAGATAGGTCGAAATCCCTGGTACTTCTGAGATGAGGGAGCCGTAACTGCCCAGATGGGCTTCTGTGGTGGTTGCCACAATACCGGGAGTGTTGAGGATGTTTTCCAGTATGGAGCGGCCGTCTTCAGTGTCGTTGAGCGCCACCAGTGCAGCGACAACGGCGTCTCTTGTTTCTGCATCGATGGTATCTGGCTGGTACATCAGTGGATGAGAGGGAGCTTGGCCAAACGTTGGCAACTTGACGTAGCGATTCATGTCGAGACACCAGTCCTCGTTTTCACTGGCGATTTCATCCCCGCAATAACTGTTGAGTGACGAATCCTTGGCAAAGGCAACGCCCCCAGCCTCCTCTGAGAGGCAGCGCAACGCACCGCCATAACCGTAGTACAGCGTTCCTGATTCTGGGATCGACGCGTTGTCTCCAAAGTGATTGTAGATGGTGTTTCGCAGGGATTCAATGTCCTCCGAATCACCGACAACTTCGGCATAACCCTGCCCGATGAAGAAACCCATGGGAATCAACATGCCCGCTGATTTCAACCAGCCCGTGTGACATGAGGCAACGCCGGTCAATTCTGCAAACGGGTCGGTGCTGTTGTCATCGTCGTTCAACGCTTGAGCTGCAGCACTGTCGTTCAAGACATAAGCATGGGCGTTGTAATATGTACGACCGTCGGATTTTTGATCAGCGGCCATGGCTTCCAATCCGTATTGTTGCCACCCCATCCATCCAGCGCCACCGTCCATGAAGGCCATGTCGGCGCTGCCAAATCGGAGCGCTTGGAGAGCGAGGGCATCAGAGGTGATGGAATAAATTTCAACGTTGGCTCCCAACTCAGCGCTGAGGTAGTCGGCTAATTTTTGCGGATTCTCGTCAAATGAGGTGTAATCGTCCCGAACTGAAAACGCAATTCGTATCGTTTCTTCATCATCGGCATCTTGACCCAAGCAACCCACAAGTGTGGCGTTCATCAGAAGCAGCAGGGTCAAAAGGTAGGTTTTTGGGTTTTTTCGGTTGGTTCGCATGGTAATTCACGTACTGGTTTAGGGCACCCGAAAAGTCGGACGCATATAAGTTTAGGGTTCCCTAAAAATTACGAATCCGAATGACAACTTGAGGAGCGGTGGTAGTCCCTCTCGGATTTGAACCGAGGTCGGAGGAACCAGAATCCTCCATGATGGACCGCTACACTAAGGGACTGTAAGCCGGCGACGCTGGTCGCCTTCTTGAAATAAACGGTGGTTCTTGAAATCACACCGTGGCGAACCGAAACATCACCTTCGAGACCCATGAGAGCATCATGATGATCATGAAAGAAGCCAGGGCGTATTTTGCCCACGGGCGCACGGGCTTTGTTTCGGGCCAAATATCGATGCCCAATTTTTCTGCTTGGTCAACCAACTCAGCAAGTTCAGCCAAATGGGCTTCAACCGAATCGTGGGTCATCGTTTCTGTCTCCTGTGACAGGTATTTCAACCGTTTGCTCGCCTTTTTGCGTAGGAAACCAATAAATAGGGACCGTCAGACGGCGAAGCATGAACAAAATGCTTGCAATCGCTATGACCTCCATGCTCCTCCTCGCAGGATGCTTGGACGCAGAGGATGCTGTTGACCAAATTGACGACGTCATTGACATTGTTGTGCCGGGCTGTGACAACCCAGATGCCTACAATTACAACAACAGTTCTGACAATGAACTCGCATGCTTGAGCCAAGAAGTGCTCACTGAAGCTCTCTCCACCTTTGTTCTGTTCATGGACAATGGACCCCAGATGGGGGACACCGCAGGACTCACACAGCATGCCGTGTTCCAACAAACCGGTATGGATGGTGAAATGGTCGACACTGAACTTACCTCCACCCTCATGGTCAGCCCCAACGGATCGGCCATGTCCACCACCATGGACTTCGGATCGATGGGCGAGTTTGCACAAACATGGTGGGCATACCCAGGCGAAGCCAACACCACCTCCATCTTCGTGGACTACAACGGCGAGGAATTCATGATGACCAGCGCCATGACCTACACCGAGACCATGGCCGATTTCATCGGCTCAGATGAGATGGACGACGGCATGGACAACGACAACACGGAGGCAGAAAACATGACCAATGAAACGGACTCCAGCACAGGGGATCTCGACGCACCAGAGGTTGACTTCAGCCTTTACGACTGGAACTCTACCAACTTCGCCATGGAGCTTGACCTCACCAACCCCGAAGCCATGTTCAGCTTCACTGCTGACGTGAGTGTTGAAGGCACTACCCATGCCATCGATGTCAAGGTCAACGAAGCGTTTGGCGTGCGTGCCATCACGGTGCATTACCCTGATTTCAATGAAACCGTGACCATGACCCTCCACACCGAAGCAGAAGTAAGCTCCATGCTTGCTGAAGGAACGGTTGCTGGCCCTGCCATGGAAGCCCTCCCCTTCATGATTGAAGCGACCCTCGAAACGGACATGGAACCCATGGCCACCGATGCTGATGGCAATCCTCTGTTCATCACCCTTTACGAGTGCATCTACCTCGTTGGACAAACCAGTTTGGCCAACGCCTCCCACGAAGAGGTCGTGAACAGCAGCACCCTCAACGCCAGCATGTGCGGCACAGAGGCCGATGCCTACACCATGACCGCCAACGAAACATTTGGCATTCCGTTCGACACCGTGTTCGTTCTCCCTGATATGGACATGGGCCTCATGTTCAACAACGACACCAGTGCTACCACCTACAGACTCATGCACGAGGGGAACACCACCACCGAAGAAGATTGCAACATGTACGGCACTTGGGACAACACATCTTCGTTGTGCGTTGAAGGCACATGGGTTGTTGATGACTACGACGCAGGAGCCATCCTCATGAACGACGAGATGGCTGAATACGCATGGGACGGCGTCAACAACGTCCTTCTGTTCGTGTTCACTGAGGACTCTTACGTCTGCGATAACGGTGATTACGTCCCTGCAGATTGGTATCACGATGGAGAGGAGGACTGCATGGACGGTTCTGACGAACCAGATTCTTCGTCCCACAACGGTGACGGAAGCGTTGACTTCGTTGATGCATACGATTGCATCTTCTTCCTTGATACAGCAGCCCTCGTTGGGGAAAACTCAACCTTCTTTGAGTCGCTTGACACGATGGGCGTGGACACCAGCATGTGCGGCACCTTGGTCAACGACCACAACCACACCTTTACTCAAACCAACGTAACCGTCCCGACCAACTTGATGTTCTTCGATGACGGGAACTTCGCCAACGTCACGCACGACGGGGTCAACTTGACCTTGCATTGGAACAACTGGAGCGTTCATGCCTCGGGCGCCACAGATTGTGCCGAATCCGGCGGAACATACCTCAACAGCACCGACATCTGTGAGGTGTTGTTCGACATCGTCAACGCCGATGGAAGTGCATTGGAATTGTACAACGCTCTGTCCAACGAAACGAACCATCTTCTGTACAACTACAACACCAGCACCATGAGTGGAGTGTTCATGATGATCCAATCAAAGTTCATGTGCGACGATGGACAGCTGATTGATGATTACCAATTCGACGACATGTACACCGATTGCATCGACGGTAGCGACGAACCCGGCATGACCACATCACCCAGCGTAGACTGGAACTTTGTTCAACTCGAGATAGGCAGTGCCAACGAAGACGGCTTCGAAGTCGTGTTCTACAGTGGTGTCGAGCATGTGGACGCCGTTGAATTCATGATCTGGAACAATGACGACGCATCCGAAATGGTCAACTGGACGGTCAGCACCTCCGACCTGGTGAACGGTCAGAACAACGAATCCTACATCACCATGACAATCCAGTCCCTCGTTGACACCTACATGCTATCCGACGGGTGCTACAGCATTGATGCCCGTATTGAATACGACAACTCGTCGGAGACCTACGGAACAAGTTTCTGTGTTGGAGACGTCGATCATGGCACGGGTGGAGACGACAACTCAAACGGTCATTGGACCATTTATGCCGGCAGTGAAATGTTTGCTTATTCCGGTGACTTTGCTGACTACAGCATCGTGTTGAGCGATTGCGATGACGTGATGACCGAAGACGATGAGATGACAATGGAATGCGGCGATGACGTCGTTTCTGTGACCATCGCCTCTGTGTTGATGACCGCTGCCGAAGCCGAAGAGGCCATGATGGATCAGAACACCACCATCGTCTTCGTGGACTTTGACAACTCCGGCACCATTACCTCAGGCGACATGATTGGCGTTCCCGGCGATGGCGGCACCACCGACGACTGGAACACCGTTCGACTTCACTCCACAAGCGCCGATGCTTACAGCGATGAGAACCCAACCTTGCCCGGTTTCACCGGCGTGTTGGCCACCCTCGCCCTTCTCGGAGCCGTCATGGTTCGCCGAGAGAACTGAGCGGCGGACACAAGCCTTTGAATGGGCGGCGCCAAAGCCGTCAACATGAGTGAAGTGCCAGCAGGCCTGACGGTTCCCCTCAACGACAGAGGTCAACCCCGGCCTACTGCGACCATGACCTTGACGAGGGACGGCCCTGAAGGGGTTGAAGTCCTTCTTGGATTGAGGTCACCCACGATGCGCGCATTCCCCAGTTACTGGGCCTTCCCGGGCGGAGGTGTGTCTCGGGTGGATCATGCTGCCGTGCAAGCCCTTGCTGAATTGGACGGCGATGAGTCAGCCACCGTTGCTTGCATTCTTCGTGAGATGAGTGAAGAACTCGGACTTGTACCTTCACAGCGAGGGTTGGTGCCGTTGCCCGAAGAGGCGCGCAGAGCCATTGTCAACGACAAAACGACCTGGTTGCCGCTCGCTCAAGCAGGAGCATTCGATGTTGACCGGTCTGGCTTAAACGTCCTTAGCCATCGGATTACACCTCCTTTTGGACCCGTCCAGTTTGATAATGCGTTCATGCACTTCCATGCTGGCAACCACACCGGCGTTCCTGAAATTGACCTTGAACCGCAAACCGAATTCACCGAAATCATGTGGGCCATGCCATCCGACATTCTCCGACGCTGGAAAACGCACGAAATCAAAGTCGCTCCCCCGGTCGTCACGCTTCTGATGGAAATTGAACGGACCCTTGAGCGGTGCGAGAGAAACATGGTCAATGCGGCCAACGACATCGCTCAACGGTTGCCGGGCCGGCGCTCAATTTTGTTTGCCCACGGGGTCGAAGTGGTTCCAATCAAGACCGCTACATTACCCCCTGCTGACCACACAAATTGCTACCTCGTCGGCGACCCTGAAGGCTCGTTCGTACTCGTCGACCCCGCCATCAGGATGCGAGAGGACATGGAAGCACTCGCCACCGCTGTGGAACGGCATAAAGGCGAACTCAAAGCGGTGCTCTTTACCCACAGCCATGGGGACCATTTGGCCGACATGTCGCTCTTGCGCGAGGCCTTTGATGTCCCCGTTTGGGGCAGCGCACACACCCATCTCAGCGTGCCCTGTGACCGGATCTTGGTGGACGGAGAGGTGTTGGAACTCGGCGTTCAACAATGGGAAGTGCTGATCACACCCGGCCATCATCCCGGCCACGTATGCCTTTTGAGCGAAGCCGGACTGATCGCAGGAGACATGGTCGCTGGATTCGGCACCATCCTTGTCCCGCCGCACACCGGTGACATGGGCGTGTACATCGAGCAGCTGCAGCGGTTGTCTGGGAGCAATCCGCATCTGATCTTCCCCAGCCACGGCCCTGTTGTGGCCCAACCTCAGCGTCTGTTGAACCGATACATCGACCATCGTTTGAAGCGACATGAACGGGTTCTCAACGCTGTGAAATCGGGGTTGAATGACCTCACTTCAATCGCCAAGGATGCTTACGCAGACACACCAGAGGCGCATCCTGGCCTCGCAGAAGACCAAGCTCTGTCCCATCTGATGACGCTGGAACGGGAGGAACGTGTCCAGCAAGGCTCCAGTGGTTGGTCGCTCAAGGAGGCATGAAGATGGACAAGCGTGTTGTCATCACCAAAGCAGGCGGTGTATCATCCGTCACCACCCAACCCATGGAAGTCCCCGTCCCTGGCCCCGGAGAAGTCCGGGTCAAAGTCGCCTATGCCGGCATCAACTTCGCAGACCTGTTGATGCGTCTTGGATTCTATCAACCACGACCTGCTTATCCGTTCACACCTGGATACGAAGCAAGTGGGGTTGTGGATGCGATGGGAGAAGACGTTGAAGGAATGGCCGTAGGTCAACGCGTGGTTGCCGCCATGCGGAACGGAGGTCAAGCGAGTTATGTTATCAGTCCCGTCGACCGAGTCATTCCACTCCCTGATGACATCAGCCTGAAAACCGCTGCAGCCACGCCGGTCACCTACATGACAGCCCACCACATGCTCCATTACCTCGGTCACTTGAAGCCGAGCGACAGCGTCCTCATCCACGGAGGAGCAGGAGGCGTTGGAACCGCCGCCCTCCAATTGTGCGCATGGGCGGGCGTTGAGCAGGTTTGGGCCACGTCTTCGAAACCCAAACACAGCATCATCCAGCAATACGGTGGACGTCCAATCGACCGTCACAACGAAGATTTCCAAAGCATTGTGTTAAGCGAGACCGACGGACGAGGTGCTGATCACATTCTCGACCCCATCGGTGGTGATCACTTGAAGCGAAGCCTCTCCACGTTGGCCGAAGGCGGACGCTTGTACACCTACGGACTCTCCTCTGCCGCCCCTTCGGGCAAACGGTCCCTGTTGAAGGCCATGTTTGCCCTTCGGAAAACCCCAAAATTCGACCCTTTGCGCCTGATGACCAGGAATCGAGCGGTGTTCGGCGTCCACATGGGCACATGGGAAAACGAAGCCGCGATGCATGAGCAATTGAATCGCATTGTAGAGGGCATCCAATCAGGTCACCTCGAGCCACTCATCGATTCGGTGTTTGAGGCCGATGAAGTTCAATCGGCACATCAACACCTTCACGACGCCAAAAACATCGGTAAAGTCTTGCTGAGGTTTGCGGACATAGAATGAAGACCCACCGAGGTTGCCACCCACCATGCACTCGGTTCGCCTGTGGGTGATGCTCGCCTTGTTGTCGCCCGTATGGGGGCTTGCGGGCTGCACAAGCGAAGCGGAGAGTGAAGCCTGGCAACGCGTGGGAGCCGACGAATTTGCAGATGCCGTTGAGAATGAAACGGAGGCCTTCCTGCTCGACACGCGCACCCAGCCAGAGTGGGAACAAGACGGGCACCTCTCCAACGCCACCCTCATCCCCCACGATGAACTTGAACAGCGGGACGATGAACTCCCTGAAGACAAAAGCATCACCATCCTCCTGTATTGCAGAAGTGGCAACCGCTCACAGCAAGCCGCTCAAACCTTGCTCGATCTTGGATTCACCAACATCATTGAATTGAACACCGGCATCAACGGTTGGAAAGACGCTGGTTATCCGGTTGAATACGGTTCATGAAACCCGGCTTATGTGGACGTGAAGAAAGGAGGGAAACTGCATGAAGAAAGCCATGTCTGGGTTTGATTTGCGGGCTGTTGCTCGTGAACTGAACGAACTCTCCGGCGCTTATGTCAAGAAGGCCTACATGCCTCACTACGAACAAATCGTTCTCCGTCTCAATCCCAAGGAAGCCGAACAGCGAGACCTCGTGTTGGTGCGAGGTCAGCGCATTTACACCTCAAGACGAGACCGCCCCATGCCACAAACCCCTCCACCGTTCGCCATGATGCTGAGAAAGCATCTTCGAAACGCACGACTCACCGGCGTTGAACAAATGGGCTTTGACCGGGTTTTGGTGTTTCATTTTGACACGAAAAACGGGGAACGGCACATGTATGTGGAGGTCTTTCGGGATGGAAACATCATTCTGGCAGATGAACACCACACCATCATTCAGCCGCTAACGCACGCATCCTATGCTGGTCGGACCCTCAAGAAAGGACTCCCTTACACGCCACCGCCGCCTGCCATTGACCCTTACACCATGACATCCCAAATCATGGAGGCCACCCTCAACGCTTCTGACCGTGATCTCGTCTCCACCCTTGGTGGGAAAGTCAATCTCGGGGCTACCCACGCCAATGCCGTCTGCGCCCTTGCAGGCTACGACCCCAACATCGACCCTGATACCGCAGATGCAAGCAAGGTGTACCAAGCCCTAACGGACCTGTTGAACCGGTTGGACAACGAGGCAAAAGGCCATTTGTTGCTCGCATTGGAAAAGGATGACGCTCCCGATTGGCCCACCCATCTGGGCAATTTGACTCAAGGTGCCCAGCATGCATGGCTTGCTCAACGAACCCGTGAAGCCTCACCCATTCTTCTCCCTCAACACGACAACATGCCCTTGTGGACGTACGATTCAATGTGCGAGGCGGTTGATGTTTGGAAAGGCATCCACGATGCAGCAGCTTTGCGCCGTCGTGAAGAAGAACGAATGGAACAATCCACAGGACCTGGACGAGGCGCCTCAACGCCCGTGGAACGACTTGAGCGAAGACAGGCACAACAAGACAAGGCCTTGGCGGGTTTTGCAAAGAAAATCGAAAAACAGCAACGCCTCGGTCACGCCATTCAAACCCATTGGAATCATGTGGAGGACCTGATGCAACAGGTCGCGAAGGCCGTGGAACGAGACGGATGGGATTTGGTCAAAAAGGCCTCGAAAAGTACACCGTGGATTGTTTCGGTAAACCCTGCCAATCGAACCGTTACGAGCATCCTTCCCGACGATGAAAACGAACCCAAGGGGGAACAAGTGGAACTTCATCTCGACCTCACCGTTCATCAAAACGCTCAACGCTACTTCGAAGCAGCACGCAAACAGAAAAACAAAACTCAAGGAGCCATTGATGCACTGGCGGACACCAAAACCCAATTGAAACGTGCTCAGAAAAAAGAGACCAAACAAAAAGCGACTGGGCGCTTGAACGCCTCAAAACGCAGCAAACGAATGTGGTTCGAACAGCACCGTTGGGGGATGGTGGAAGGAGGTCATCTTGTCGTTGGTGGCAAGGATGCAAAAGGCAACGATGCCATCGTCAAGAAGCATCTTTCGGGTGATGACATCTACTTCCACGCCGATCTTCACGGCGCCCCTTCATGCAGTTTGAGATCTCAAATGGGATTTGCTGAACTTGAGCATCAACCTGCCCATCTTCCGCCCGACATACCGGCATACAAACTGGTTGACAAGGTCGAAAACACCGCCTTAGGAGAGCCACAACATGATCAAGCAGCCCTCTTGGCACTGGCTTGGAGCAGGGCTTGGAACGGCGGCGGAGCCCACGGAACAGTGTACAGTGTGCGACCTGCCCAAGTATCAAAGACGGCACAAACGGGAGAATTCGTGGGTAAAGGAGCGTTTGTGATTCGAGGACAACGAACTTGGTACAAGGACATTGATGTTTGCATCGGCCTTGGTATTGCCGCCATCAACGGCGTTCCCTTGGTGCTCACCGGTGTTCCAGAGGTGATTCGCGCACGATGCCCAAGATACATCATCCTCCGGCCAGGCATCACAAAGAAAGAGCGATTGGCCAACCAGATTTACAAAACAACCGGTTTGCCCACCGACGACCTGCTCGCCGTGCTCCCAGGGGCTTGCGATGTCGTTGAGGAACACGGCATGATGACCGCACCGCGCAGCACGGAGGAAGAAGAATGAACCCCGATGCACGCTCGGATGCCAGCGGATGGGACCGGAGGTTTTCCTTGGAGGCGTATGCCTACGGGGAGGAGCCCAATGCATGGCTTGCGGAGCGAATCTTGGACCTGAAACCTCACGGACTGGCCTTGTTTCCAGCAGATGGAGAGGGGAGAAACGCCGTATGGGCCGCAGGCCTTGGTTGGCAAGCCAACGTGTTCGATCTGTCTGTTGAAGGGAAAGGAAAGTGCGAACGTTTGGCGATGCGTCACGGTGTTTCGGTGAAGTATGAGGTGGACGACCTTGTTGCACGAGGGTTCGAGAATCCTGTTTACGACCTCATCGCATGCTCTTGGTTCCACACCCCATCTGCCATTCGAAAAAAGCACATGCCCCGGATGCTGAACGCTCTCAAACCCAACGGACACTTCATCATGGAAGGCTACCATACAACCCAGATGCCGCTGACGAGCGGCGGACCAAAATCGTTGGATTTACTCTTTGACTTGGACGAACTGATCGGTGAGTTGACTGGTCCTTTCGCTCCAAAAATGAAGGTGCTGGTAGCTGAAGTTGTCACCACAGTCCTGAATGAGTCGGATCTCCACAGAGGAGAAGCACGGGTGGTTCGAATCCATCTGGTACGAGCCGATGGGAATCAACGCTGACCACGGTTTGAACGGCCGCCACCGCGGCCTTGTCCACCGCCGCCGCCTCGACCTTGACCACCGCCTCGACCTTGACCACCGCCTCGGCCTTGACCGCCGCCTCGGCCTTGACCGCCGCCTCGGCCTTGACCGCCGCCGCGATACCCACGGTTTCCACCGCCGCCGCCGCCACGTCCTTGACCGCCGCCGCGATAGCCACGATTTCCACCGCCGCCGCCGCCACGACCTTGACCGCCGCCGCGATAGCCACGGTTTCCACCGCCGCCACGACCTTGGCCCCCACCGAAGCGGTTGCCTTGTTGAGCACGATCTTTTCGATGGCGCTCACGTTGCTTCTTTGTGGTTCGTCGGGGTTCTGGAGGAATGTAGTCAACTTCGAACTCGGGAAGGGCCAAAAAGTCGGGAGGCACAAAATCCTCGTTGATGCCAACATCCCTCTGCATGCGGCTGTACATTTTTTTCTGTGGTTTCTGAACCAGTGCCACGACAACACCGCTGGCACCACCACGAGCGGTTCTCCCGCTTCGGTGTTTGTACGCTTTTCCATTCTCGGGAGGATCGTAATGCACGACGCAGTTCACGCCCTCGACGTCGAGGCCACGCGCTGCCACATCCGTAGCCACGAGAGCCATGCATTCTCCGTGGACAAACGTCTCCATGGCTCGGTCCCTTTGGCGCTGAGTCATGCCTCCATGGAGGGCTTGAATCGATATACCGTCTTCTTCCATCTCTTCTGCGACCCGGTCCACGCCGGCACGGGTTCGGCAAAACACGACGCTACGGCCGCATTTGCGGACGAGTTCGGCTGAAATGGTGGATTTCTTGCTGTTTGGCATCAACCAGAAATGATGATCCATGTGCGTGACTGAAACATCAGCATCGCCGATTTCCACAACAGCTGGATCGTGCTGATAGCGCTCAACAAATTGAGCCACATCGTCGTCAAGTGTGGCGCTAAAGAGCACCACATGGGCCTGTTCTGAACAACGGTCGAGGACATCGCTCACCGGCTCCATAAAGCCCATATCGGCCATGCGGTCGGCTTCGTCAATGACCACGTTCACGGTATCGCCAAGGACGATAACACCGCTGTCCATCAAATCCAACAACCGTCCGGGGCAAGCCACCAGCACATCCACGCCTCGTTCCATCATGCGATGTTGGTTCTTGTAGGACACACCGCCGTACACAGAACCAACAAACAAATTCATGGCTTTTGCCAAGGGCTTGAGAACATTGAGAATTTGTTCAGCCAACTCTCGGGTAGGGGTCAGTATGAGTCCGGTGGGTCGATGAGGTTCTGCTTGAGGCAGATTCTGCAACAAGGGGAGACCAAAGGCAAGGGTCTTACCGGAGCCTGTTGGGGCACGACAAGCCACGTCCACGCCGTCCAACAGCATGGGAATGCACTCGGTTTGCACCTCAAAAGGTTCGGTGATTCCTTGGCGGCCGAGGGCCTCAACCAGTTCGCCATTTAGGCCCAAATCCGAAAACGATGCCATGAGACTCGTCTTGACGCGCTGACGCACCCTATTTCAAATGACCCTATCAAAACCCGTTTGAAACCATTTCACGACCCAAAGGGGCCATCAGCGGCGAGTTCCTTGCTCGACACCTGTTGGCCCGCTTGGAAACCTCAAGTCGTCCGAACAAGCATAGCGACAGCGTTGCCGCCGCCCAGACACAATGTAACGATGCCGCTGGAGGCCTCGAGGCGCCTCATCACACCCAGCAGGGTGATCAAACATCGGGTGCCGCTGGCTCCCAGCGGGTGGCCAAGGCTGACAGCTCCCCCGTGCAGGTTAAAGCGGTCGTCGGGTATGCCAACTTCTTGAGCCACAGCGCAAGAAGCGGAAGCAAAGGCTTCGTTGTGCTCGTAAACATCAACGTCCAAGACAGAGAGGTTGTTTCGTTCCAGCAACATCTTGACGGCTGGAATGGGGGCGCTCATCACACGAGCCGGCTCGACACCGGAGGTGCAGTAGTCTTCAATGAACGCAATGATGTCCCAACCCTGTTCTTTGGCAAATGATTCTTCAGCGACCAACACGGCGCTTGCTCCATCGTTGAGGGTGCTGGCATTGCCTGCAGTTACGGCACCTGTGCGGTCAAAGACAGGACGCAGATTGGCGAGTGACTCGGTTGTGGTGCCCGCACGTACGCCCTCGTCTGAATGGACGATGGCAGGTTCACCACGCCGTTTGGGGACGGCAACATCGAAGGTTTCCCAATCAAACCAGCCGCTCGCCCACGCATGCGCCGCTCGTTCTTGACTTCGGGCGGCGAAAGCATCCATGGCTTCCCGACTAATGTTGCATTCCTTGGCCACGGTTTCACCGGTGGTGCCCATGTGGACGTCGTTGTAGACGTCCCACAATCCATCGTGAATCATGGAGTCCACAAGGGTGGAATTGCCCATTTTGGCACCTTTACGCTGCCCCATGAGGAGTTGGGGGGCGTTGCTCATGCTTTCCATTCCACCGGCCACAATGGCTTTGAATTCACCTGCTCGAATGCTGTTGGCGGCCATCATAGCTGCCTTGAGGGATGAACCGCAGACTTTGTTGATGGTCACGGATGGTGTGCTCACCGGCAAGCCTGCACCCAAGGCGACCTGGCGAGCAGGGTTTTGCCCTGCACCCGCTTGAAGCACTTGTCCAAACATCACTTCATCAATCACACCCGATGCAGGGTCTATGTTGCACCTGGAAAGCAGTTCCTTGACCGTTGCAACCCCGAGATCGACGGCACTCATGGTGGCAAAAGCACCCATGAACTTGGCAATTGGAGTTCGGGCAACGCCGCAAATAACCGCACGTGGTTGGCTCATGCGCTCACCAAAGAGGGGTGGCCTTTCAAGATGTCCTCGGGCGGTTCTGGAAAGAGATGGAGAAGGCTTGATGAAGCCGAGCCCTTGGGAGTGGCATGGCCAAATTCAAGACCGACCTGAACCTAACACGAGACGCCAATGAACTGCGCGACGTTGAGGTGACCCTGGACTTCACCCCAAATGCGCTGGCATCGGTTCTTTACCGCCAAGGCGAAACGATGGTTCTCGTTTGCTGCACCAAAGAAGCCAGCCTGCCCCGCTGGTTCCCCCGAGACGCCACCAAAGGCTGGGTTCATGCAGAATATTCCCTCCTTCCCGGTTCGACCAACTCGAGGTTTCGCCGTGAGCGAAACGGTGCAAAAGGACGAACTCAAGAAATTGAACGCTTGATCGCTCGCTCGCTGCGCGCTGCGGTTGACCTTGAAGCCCTGGGACCTGTGGCATTGAACCTCGATTGTGACGTGTTGAACGCTGATGGTGGCACACGTTGCGCTGCCATCACAGCCGCCAACATTGCCCTCCGCTTGGCTGTTCGCCGCCTTATTGCCCGGGGTGATTGCCTTCCCACGAGCATGCGCCCAACATACGAGGAGCGCAAGGACGGATGGACGCCTCCCCACCTTACTGCAGAACAACAAGCGGAGCATGAAGCAGCGGTGTTGCCTCATGACTTGGCTGCTGTTTCCGTAGGGGTCGTCAACGGTGAAGTCTATCTGGACTTGGATTATGTGTTGGACTCAAATGCAGACGTTGACATGAACGTTATCAAGACCAGCGATGGGCGCTATGTTGAGGTTCAAGGCACCGGTGAAGAATCCACGTTTTCTGCGGAAGAATTGACCCAGCTCTTGGCGTGTGCCGACGGCGGGTTGACCTCGTTGTTTGCACTTCAAACCAACGCCTTGTCCTGAGTAGGCCAACGAGCGTGGGGGATTGGTCTTCACCATCCAGCAACGGAAGCCTTGAAATGGCGAGCCCACTCGCAGACTTTGCACGGGTCAGTAGCTTAGTTGGGAGAGCGCGGCACTGAAGATGCCGAGGTCGCTGGTTCAAGTCCGGCCTGACCCACCACCGTGTCCATGCGTCTGCGCCGTGCGCTACGAGCCATTCAGCACATCGCTCTATAGAATGCCAAGGACGAGTCTAAACCAAGTGCAGAAGAAGACTTCATGTGCTGGACCACTCTTCGCAAATCATGACGCGGGACGAGGTTGACAATCCCGTGTCTTCTGACGCGCAAGAAGAAGGCGGAAGGTCCCGAGACCGTGAAGCGAGGGAATTGGCCGAAATACGACAGCGAAGAATGGGCGGCGGGCGCATGTTCCTGTCCAACATTGAAGACTATTTTCTCCTCGGCGGCTTGCTGTATGGAGTGGTGTTTGGTCTGTTGCTGACCGCCATGTCCTCGGGCGTGTTCGGGGCTTCCACGGAACTCGACCATTTCGCTTCAACCACCGTTCTTGACATCGGAGACGAATGCGAGCAGATCACCGATGAGCCATGGCTCGTGGCGTATCCGGACCCTGACCACGAACAGTTCAAATTGGAAGCTCACAACCTCCCCAATGGCGTAGCATACCTCCAGTACACCGTTTTCGAGGTACATGATGGTAGCACTTCACTCGTTGAAGGCGGCAATGACGAAACCACCACCGTCATCAATGAGACCTCCGGATCACAAAAAGCCACCATTCTCTCCCCATACGACACGCTCCCTGAAGGGCATTTTGAATTGATGTTCACCGTTGATGTTTACGTGGATGAGAACCGTTCCAGTCAACGCGCCATGGGCTTGAATTCGTCCCTCACCGAAACCATCACCTTTGAGCATACGATCTCCAGCGAGACCTTGGCGTTCCTTCCTTTTGTTGACGATGAAGAGCATTCCGAGGTACGGGTGGAGGATTCAGGACCTCGTTCGTGTTGGTCTGTTCAGGACCTTGGCGAATGGGGGTACATTCTCATGGGAGCTGAAATGGGCGGTGGTCGAGAAACCGCCATGCTGGCCGGCGGTGCTGCTGGCATTCCGGCTTGGTGGATGGCATACATATCCCTCTCGTTGTCGGTGATTTCACTGCTCGTCATTTACCCTGTGATGTACAAAGTGTACCATCAAGACACCGACGACATCCTGTCTCGCAACCACATCGTTCGACTGGTTGAAGACACCGTCGATGACATTGCCCACAAGCACAACATTCTGGTGGACAAGGAGTTGTTCAAAACAGAAGTACGTGACCTTTCCATCGACATCATGGTGGCCTACAAAAACACCGAAAACACACTTTCGGACTCAAAGGAAATCCGCTCTGAAGTCCTACGCGTCTTGCTGGAAGAGTTTGCCATATTCCGCGTGTTCAAACCGGTCCAACTCAACGTTCGCGTGATTGGCGCTGGTCAGGTGATTGATTTTGACAGCGGTGTGGGTTTGGGGCTTCAAGAAGCACCTGAATCCGACGAAGACGTTGAGCAACACGATTACTCCTCCTTCTTCTCTGAACTTCACTCTCTGTCCCGGATTGAGGACGATGTACGCGACAGCCTTGACCTGTTTTTCACCCGTCGAACCGATGTGAACATGAAGGGAGCGGTGGTCACCAGCGACGACCGTGTGGTGTTCGTCTCGGTCATCTACAGGCCAACTCAACGCCTCGCCTTCTTCCGCTTCAGCAAAACCACGGCTGAAATCACCGATGAACTCCATGCGTTCATTCATCAGCGAAATGCAGAACACCTTGGGTCACAAGAGTTGATCATCAAGACTCGAAATGAAGTCTCCACGCTTTCTGACCGCTCGGGTGCTGGCCGGGTGGAACGCAAGGATGCGAAAAACGATGAACGTATCGTTGCCGTGGCGCGCCAAGACGGGCTTGGTGGACGGGTCCTGCAGACGAAACTCCTCGGCGACACGCTCTCAACGGTTGAATTCATGGCCAATGAAAAGCGTGAAATGATCAACAAATGGGGTTTCTGGGGCCTCATCGTCTTCGTCTGGATTCCTTTCATGGCCTCCGGGGTTTTGGTGGGTGCCATGTTGGGTTTACTCTCACGAATGCAGTTCATGCGAGTTCTTTTGGCCACCTTGATCGGTGGCAGCATCGCATCCGTGACGTGGGCCTATACTGCAGAAGGCATTGTGAAAATCATGCACCAGTACAAATTGGAGGTGTTCATCCCTATGATCATCATTTTGTTCATCCTCATGGCTGTGTTGCACATTCGGTCCACGAAAATGCGCCGCCAAACCGAACTGTTTGAGGACACGCTGTTGGACAACTTCCATGCCGACATCATGGCCAAATACGGCGACCAATGAGGCTCGGGCATGAACGAACGGACCGAACACCATGGCCGTGAAGGCCACGTTGGCGAGCACGTTCACATTGGTGTTGTTACGGTGAGTGATAGAGCCAGCAGCGGAACGTACACCGATGAAGGCGGTCCGGCTATCCTTGACTTCCTTCGAGAAGGCATCTCCAGTCCCTTCACCGCCCTATATCGATGCATTCCAGACGATCAATCCCTCATCGAAGCAACACTGGTTGAGTTGGTTGACGACCACCATTGCAGCGTGGTGGTCACAACCGGTGGCACTGGCCCAGCCGCACGGGATGTGACACCTGAAGCCACTGAAGCCGTCTGCCACAAGATGTTGCCAGGTTTTGGAGAACAGATGCGTGCTCTTTCTCTGAAGTTTGTCCCAACGGCCATTCTCTCGAGGCAGGTGGGGGGCATTCGAAACAACGCCTTGGTGTTCAACCTCCCAGGTCGGCCGAAAGCCATTCGTGAAACCATCGATGAACTGTGGAAGGCCGTCCCTTATTGTGTGGATTTGATCGGTGGGCCTTACATGGACATGAACGACGAGGTGTGCAAGAGCTTTCGCCCTCCTTCGGAGCGACGCCGTTGAACGCCACCCTAGAAGGCCACCATGTTCATGTGCCTTATCCGACGAGAAAAAACACGGAGACTTGCCCATGAAAGGAAACGTGCTCGTTCGCAACGCCACCATGATCTTGCCTGATGCTGAACTTGTCGGTGACCTCCGAATACGAGATGGGGTCATCCACTCCATCTCCCGGGGAGCCTTAGAGCCGCTTGACGATGAATTGCTTATTGACGGCACTGGACTTCATTTGTTGCCCGGAGCAATCGATCCGCAGTGTCACTTCCGTGACCCCGGTCAGCCGGAAAAAGAAGACCTCGGTTCGGGGTCAGCGGCCGCTGTGAGTGGCGGAGTCACATCCTTCCTCGACATGCCCAACAACAAACCCTCAATCACCAACATGGAAGGCATGCAAATGAAACTTGACACAGCAGCCGCAAAATGCGTCAACAACTACGGGTTCTTCATCGGTGCAACCCCCAACAACGTTTCAGACTTGCAGGAAGCCGTTGGGACACCGGACAAGCCCATTGGCATACCTGGAATCTGTGGAATCAAGGTCTTCATGGGCTCGTCCACTGGGACACTTCTGGTCAATGAGCGTGAAGCTCTGGACGAGATCTTCTCGAAAACGGGAGGGTTGATCGCCGTGCATGCCGAAGATGAAAAACGCCTCATTGAGCGTTTTGAACACCACAAGGACCGAACAGACATGGCGGCGCATGCTGAATGGCGCGACGATGTCACGGCCCTTCTCGCCACCCAACTGGCTGTGGAATTGGCGCAGGAACACGGCCACAGACTGCACGTGTTGCACTTGACCAGCGGCATCGAAGCTGAATGGCTCAACGGCATCACCTCTCTTCCCTCCCAACACGAAGGCCAGGGCGCTGTGATCACGACCGAAACGCTCCCACAACACCTCAGTTTCAACGAGGACGATGTCAGTCGGGTTGGAACCCGTCTCAAAATGAACCCACCCATCAGGTACGAACTTGACCGAACAACGCTTTGGAGTGAATTGAAAGCAGGCACCATTCAGTGCATCGCAACCGACCACGCCCCGCACACCCTCGAAGCAAAATCCCTCGGATTTCCCAACGCTCCAAGCGGGATGCCGGGTGTAGAAACATCGCTGGCAGTCATGCTTACTCACGCAAAGAACGGCGAGTGTACCGTCCATGACGTGGTCAAGTGGATGTCAACCAACGTAGCGGATTGCTTCAACATGATTGGAAAAGGCCGTCTTGAGGAAGGATACGATGGTGACGTCGTGCTTGTCGACATGAACACTGAACGGTCGGTCGAGGACCAAAACACATGGACAAGGGTCGGTTGGAGTCCTTTCGCCGACCGCTCACTGGTGGGCTGGGCCCAAGTGACCATCGTTGGCGGGGTGCCGGTGTTTGAGCGAACAGAATCAACAGGGCCGAAAGGTCGGTTGTTGGTGGAACCGGGAGAAGTCGGTGAACCCATCCTGATGACCCCTTGGATTTGATCATCCAAGGTTGTACAGTGACCTGTACTTGGATTCAACATAGTCGAGGAACGGTTCGGGAGTCGGAGGCGATCCCGTGGCGTCTTCGATCAACTCAGCTGGAGAGACCACGCTACCTCGTTGATGGATTCGGGGTCGGAGCCACGCCAGCATGGGCGACCAATCTCCTGAAGCGACGATTTCGTCAACATCACCCAAGTCTTGCCTCATCGATTCCAGCAATTGAGCAGCGTACAGGTTGCCCAAGGTGTAGGTTGGGAAATAACCGAACGCTCCCATCGACCAGTGGATGTCTTGGAGGCAACCCACATCGTCACTGGGCACGTCTACACCAAACCACGATTGAAACATAGCGTTCCATGTGTCGGGAATGTCTTCTGCGGGCAGGCCTTCATTGAAGATTTTCTTCTCCATTTCGTACCGTAGCATGACATGCAAGTTGTAAGTTACTTCGTCTGCTTCGACACGAATAAATCCTTTTTCGACTCGATTGGCCACACGGTTGAGGGTGTGTTCATCGAAGTCAGGGGCGTTGGGGAACGCGTCCCGGAACCAAGGCAAGGTCACGTTCCAGAACGCCACCGTTCGTCCGATTTGATTTTCCCAAAACCGACTTTGTGATTCATGAACACCGAGCGAAACGGCGTTTCCACGAGGTGTGAATCGGTGCGCATGATCCAACCCCTGTTCGTAGAGTGCGTGGCCCGTTTCGTGCATCACTGCGTAGAGGCAAGAAAAGGGGTCAGATTCGTCAAACCTGGTGGTGAATCGTGTGTCTCCGGGCCACAATCCTGCTGAAAAGGGATGGGTCGAGGCGTCCATTCGGCCGGCTGAAAAGTCAAATCCCATCGCTTCGGACACTCGGGTGCAAAACGCCTTTTGGGCATCGATTGGAAACAGCACCCCATCCAGCGTCGCATGAGGAGGGCTGGAATCTTGTGCCGCAACAATGTCGTTGAGTAGCGGTACCAATCGCTCCTTTAGACCAGCAAAGAGGGGATCGTAATCGCTCACCTTCATTCCAACCTCGTATTCGTCCAACAACACGTCATAGGGTGTGGTCTTCACGCCGAGATGGCTGATTTTCTGCTTGGTCATGTCTATGAGTGCTTCAAGAGCGGGCTGGAATTGTCCAAAGTCGGAGGCCGAGCGAGCGTTTTGCCATGCCACAAGCGCCGAAGAACGAACTTGGGCAAATTCCTCAACGAACGATTGTGGAAGCAGGACGGCTTGATCGTAAGCACGACGCATCTCGCGGACATTGGCTGATTGGTCAGCATCCAATGGTTGGGCTTCCAAAATATCAAGCAATTCGCCCATTCGAGGCGAGGTGAGTCGTTGGTGCCGTTGCCCAGCCAACCAAGCCAGCATTTCTCCTCGTGCTTCGCCACCTTTTGCAGGCATCAGCACCTCTTGGTCCCAACCCAAATGGCCTTGTAAGGCTCCCAAACGGTGTATGTCGTTGACTTGGCCCAGAAATTCTTCGTATTCGCCCATGCCTTCACCAGTCCCTTGATGTTCTTCAACTCGCCCATGCCAATTCATGTTCATTTCTTCCAGCACCGTTCGATGTTTGAATGCGCACATTGAAGAAGAACTTCAACCACCGCCTACACATGGCTCCGCCCTTCCGAAAGAAAGGCGTAGACAACACCGCATCTGTTCCCGTAGACTCGGACATTGAAGCGCTTCTTGACGAAGAAGAAGGCATGCCTGCGCCGGTTGAAGCCAACGGCGCCCATGAAACAAACGAAGAGCCAAGGGAATTGTCCCCTGAAGAAGCCATGACTGCCAGCGCAACAATGGTCATTGAAACGTGCATGGACATCCGTCGAGGCGAGAACCTCCTCATCGTTTGCGACCCCACAACGACCGACATTGGGAAAGCTCTCCACGATGCAGCAAGCGAACGGTCCGACCGCGTGCTCCTCATCGTCATGCCGAAAGGACGTCATCATGGAGATGAACCCCCCACACCCGTCGCTCAATTGATGCGGCAGCAGCAGGTTGTCATCGCGCCAACGAAGTATTCCCTCACCCATACCCGAGCGGTCCGCCAAGCCACCAACGAAGGAGCGAGGGTGGCAACGATGCCCGGCATGACGACCGAGATGTTCACACACGGTGGTATGTCAGCCGATTTTAAAGCGGTCAAGAAGGCCATTAGCGACATGAATCCCGTGATGCGTCGAAAACGGTTTGTCAATGTCAAATCAGAAAGCGGAACCAACGTGACCTTTGAGGTCAACTGGCGCGAATGGAAAACCGAAGACAACGGTATTTGCAACCGCCCGAAAGCAGTGATGAATCTCCCTGCTGGGAAAATATTCGCCATGCCCACCAAAGGTACGATGAACGGCACCATCGTCATTGACGGTTCATGGGATTCTGACCTCGTGGACGAACCGGTGACTCTTGCCATTGAAAGTGGGTTGGTCATCGACGTCAAAGGCGGAGCTACTGCAGGAAAGATTCGTCAGGCCTTTGGTGAAGCAGCTAAGCGGCTGAAAGCCAAAGATCAAGAAAACGTGTGGACAATCGCCGAATTTGGTTTTGGCATGAACCCTCAGGCCCGGTTGATTGGAAACGTCTTGGAAGATGAAAAACGATTGGGGAGTGCCTATTTTTCCATCGGAGACAATTCGAGATTGGGTGGAACCGCCTCGGTGGGCATCAACATATCGGGCGTGCTGGCTCAGCCCAGCATTTGGCTTGATGATACCCTCATCATTGAGAACGGGACCAAGGTCGTTTGACCTCAGTAGCCAAGGTTTTGTTGCCCGCAAATGGGGCAGAAACGCCAGTATGGGTCCAACCCGATACCGCAACCTCGGCAGTGAACACCTGAGCGAATCGTGGGCTGTACCAAGGGCGCTTGTGGTTGTTGCCAGCCTTGTTGTGGTTGCTGCCAGCCTTGTTGTGGTTGCTGCCAACCCTGTGCGGGTTGTTGGGGTTGTTGAGGCTGCTGAGGCTGCGGTGGGGCTTGCCAACCCTGTGCGGGTTGTTGGTTCCATGGCTGTTGTTGTGATCCGGGAGTGGTCGGTGGTTGAGGAGGAGACGGCTGAGGGGCTGCACTTCCAAGCGGTTTTCGAACCGGAGCCACCGGTCGTGGAAGACCGTCGGTTTTCTTAGCAGCAGGTGATGCCATGAATTCGGACAACGAGACGGTACCGTCACCGTCAACATCGGCTTCTGCGTGAAGTTGCGTGGCTTCTTCAATGGTCGTAGCCGTCGCCTGAGCCAATTCCTCAACCGACAACTCACCGCTTCCGTCGCCGTCTGCAGCAATGAAATGTTCGGCTGCGCTGACGAACTCGTCCTCAGGCGCTTCTTCAACAGAAGTCTCAACGGCTTGATCGTCCATCGGAGGTGCAGATTGACCCATGGTGATGTCAAACGCTCCTGCGAACGCATTTTGAGCAGCACGTTGGACCTGCTTTTCGTTCTCAACATTGACTTCACGAACGGCTTCTACCGCCTCAGGGACGCTTGGTAGAGCCACAGAGGGGAGAGAATCAACCGCTGCCAGTGGCGCGGAGACCGGTTGCTGAGGGGCTGCAGAACCGGGGAGTGGGACAGGATTTTCGAGAATTGGAGGTGCTTTCGTCGGTGTTGCGCTGACTGGGGGCGTGTCGACAACCGGAGGAGAAGGCGTTGATGAAGCGACGGAGTTGGGCAAGGTTTCGATGGTGGCAGCGGCGGCTTCACCGCTTGCAAGGGTTGGGATGGGAAGGACGTGTCCTTCAACGTCCATGGAGGCCGCCAATTCGCTGTTCACCAACGCCAACGATGATGCGTTTCCACCAACGTTGGACATCATGGATTCAAGGTTGTGGAGGTAGCGAAGCACCTCGGCCTGGCCGCCAGTAAGGTGAGCAACAGCGAAAATTTTCATCATTCGCATGGGGTCGGCCAGTTCTTGAAGTGCCTGAGTTTCTCCTTCCGTGAGGTTTGATGAGGGAGTCCCTACAACCTCGCCTGCTGAATTGGGTTGGCCCAAGGCGTTGAGCAAGGGATCGGGCATGCTCATCAGTCCGAGGTGCCCCGCAACAAGGTAGTAGATTTCTCCCCCTTCGCAGGCCATTCGTTCACTGGCGGCTTCGAAGTTGAAGTCGCCGGGCTGCAAGACAATATCGGACAAGAAATCAAAAAACTTGACCATGGCGTTGTCCCGACTCATCGCCATCATGTTGTGCAGCACGTCAGAGGATTCTGTTACGCCAAAATAGGCTGCTGCATCGTCCACGTCGATGCTGTTGGAGGTGCTTGGTTCATCAGCCATTCATTCACCTCGCTTTGCCGAGCCAAGTCCCCCATTTAAGCCCTCATGAAGTCATCCCGGTTCATTGGTTCTTAGCCAGGTCACAAATGGCACGACTTTGTTCTGCAGACCACCCGGTTTCTTGCAGTTGCATCAACATCGTGCGCTCGTCCTCTCCATCAGCAAAAGCATCGGCCACCCAGTCAACTGCTGCTTCTCGGTCATCGGTTTGCCAAGCTTCGAAAACACTCATGTCAACATGGATTTTGGCTTTCCGAACCTTTGTCGTTGGCTCATCTATAGTTGAGACAGATTTCTTCTTGGCCACTTTTTGCGCCGGAGCTGGCGTGCTTGCTTTCTTTGGTGGGCCACCCGTACGCACCGGCGTTGAAGGGCCGGAGGTTTTCGGTGGTCCACTCCTTGAATGCGGACCGCGGGCGTTTGAAGCACCAGGGGGCCCGGCGCGAGTTGATTTGGTGGTTGATGGACCGCCGGAAGGTCCGCCTCGAGAGGACGATACCTGAGGAGGAGATTGTGCACCAGCGCCCGTATCTCTGCGTGAACGGCTGGTGTTTCGAGCTCTTGGCTCATCGTCATCGAACTCGTCGTCGAAGTCGTCATCTTCGTAATCGTCGTCTTCTTCGTTGCTTCGCATGACACGGAACATCACACCCAGCAGGACAAGAACGGCCAACGCAGCACCGCCATAAACCAAGGTTTGACCGGCAGTTCCAGACAAGAAACCTGTTTCTGAATCATCGCCTGATGTTGCTTTTGGACATCCGTCATCGAATCCATCTGTTCCTCGCGAGACGAATGGACAGGTGTCACGATCATCCATGACACCGTCGTTATCGCTGTCTCTTTCGGAGGGGTGGCAGCCATCTTCGTCAACGTTGGCTCTCAAATCATCAGGTGTGTGCGGGCAAAGGTCGGCGTTCATGGCTCCAAGGATGAATTGACCCGGATCGGCAACGTCGCCTCCGTTTGCATTCAAGCGCAGATGGTACGCTGCCCGACTTTCGTTCCAAGTGGAATCGCCCCAGTTGTCGCCAAAACCGTCGTAATCGGTGTCCCTCCATTGTGTGGGGTCGTTGCGAAGGGAGACATCCTCGGAGGAATCTCGCCAACCGTCACCGTCGTCGAGGCATCCGAAGTCGTCCCTAAAGGAGGTCCCGTTTTCCTCCGGACAAACGTCGCCCTGCGTACCGCTGGAATTGTCTCCGTACGTGTCTCCGTCCGTGTCCCACCACTGTGAGGCATCGCTGGGCCACGCATCACCGGTTTGGTTGATGCGCAATCCAGTGGAAGCATCGACCTCATACGCATACAGGCCGGCATATCCATCCCCGTCCACGTCAACATCCAACGCCGATTCATCCACGCAACCCGTGCTGTCAATGAATTGAATCAATGCTTCAGGCGTGTCAACGCACGTGTCCTGAGCGTCCACCAAACCGTCCCCGTCGCTGTCTCTCTGGTCGTCTGCGCAACCGTTGCTGTCCGTCTCAGCTCCCGAAGACGTGCCGGGACAAACATCCAACGGGTCATTGACACCGTCGTTGTCCGTGTCGACGTTTCGTTGCGCTGATGTGCAACCTTGGTCGTCAACGGATGAGGCTGGGCTGTTGGGGCAGAGGTCAGCATCGTTTGTCACACCGTCCGAATCGTCGTCCAGTTGCGCATCGGCGCATCCGTTGGCATCAACTGAGGCACCCTGAGGTGAGTCTGGACAAGTGTCGTCGTCGTTGACGACCCCATCACCATCGTTGTCGGAAAGGTCCACAAGTCGGCATCCAATGCCCGAACTGGCGCCATTGGGAGCCGTGCCGTTGAGAACCCCAACTTGTTGTGGGCATCGGTCCCCGTTTCGACCTGCGAGTTGATCACCAAATCCGTCCCCGTCTTCATCCGACCATTGTGTTGGGTCGTCTGGGAACGCATCGCCTTGTTGGTTGATTCTCAACCCGGTCTCACCATCTAAACTGAACGTGAAGATGTCCCTGAATCCATCACCGTCAGAATCGATGCACCCTGGAACAGGACTGGTTGAATTGCCCCATTCATCAAGGCAGCCATCCAAGACCAAACCGTTGTTGTTTGTCCCGTTGTACAATTCCGTCCACTCGTCCGGATAGCCGTCAAGATCGTTGTCGGTGGCCACGGCATCAAGGAAGGGGAACTGGTCTGGATTGGTCGCATTCAACGAGTTGTTGTCCCCGTATCCATCGCCATCGGTATCGGACCATTGGGTGCCATCGAATGGCCACACGTCTGCTCCGTGCGCTGAGGCGTTCCAAGCGTCGAAATCGCCGTCTTCACCTGAAGGGTCACTTGACCCGTCGCCATCGCTGTCCAGACAGCCGTTGCGGTCACGGAACGATGTCCCGTAGTCCCACGGGCAGAAATCCCCGTTGACGATGTCGGTGTCGTTGTCGCCAAACCCATCACCGTCGTAATCGCTGTATTGCGATGCGAGATAGGGGAACAAATCGCCACTGTTGGCATTTTGATCCAACGGAACGGCACAGCAGTCCACACCGTGGTTGTCACCAAATCCATCACCGTCGGTGTCGAGGGCTTGTTTCCAATTTGACAAATAACGGTCACCACCGATGTAGCTGCCCAGGTTATCGGACCATCCGTCTTGATCGTAATCGGTGCATCCGTAGCGGTCAATCCACGAGGTCCCGCCTGAGTCGGTACAGCTATCCAAGGAATCGGCCCATCCATCGGCGTCAAAGTCAGGGCATCCCATGGAGATGTAGGACGACGTCCCCGTTTCATCGAGGCATGCGTCCGCCAAGGGACCATTGGGGTTGTCACCGTAGCCGTCTCCATCGGTGTTTTTCCATTGGTCACCAGCAAATGGGAGGCCATCAATCAAATCGAAAATAAGGTCTCGATCTGTATCAACGTACAACCTCAGCACCTCAACATCACCATCGATTGCATCCCAGTAAGCCATGTGGACGGTTCCGTTGGCATCGGTCTGAGGATTCATGTCACCGGTAGGCACGGTTCCTGTCAACGGAGCAGTGGTCCATAGAGGCTGGTGTCCAGATTCACCGCCCGTCAGTGAATGAATCCGGAGTTCTTGTGTTTGGGGGTCACTTGAAACAACCGTGCGGTAACCGTCGTGCTCGTACGAGTCAAAAGGACCGTTGGCATGGGCAGGAGACGGAGCTGAACGTGCTGTCCAGTTGGCGTCAACAAGGCGGAAATGCACTGCATGTTGTGCGTTGGCGGCAAGAACCGTTGACCCTTCACAAATCAGGTGATGTTTCACGGGGGAGCCGGGCAGTGTGGTGATGTCGTGATTGAGCCACTCCGTTGAACCGTTTTGGACGTGAAGAGTCATCAATCCGGTGGAGTCCACGGTGCAAATCATCATCGAGCCGTTGGCAGCTTGAGCCAACCCAATTGAAAGGTCAGCAGCTTGGATGCCCGTTGTGACCTCGGTTTTGCTCAAGTTGCTGCCGTTGAGCATCCAGAACTCCAAATCGCTGCCGCTTTGAGAGGTGTTTTCCGTCGCCAAGGCAACGACCAAAGTACCGTTTGAGAGCAGCATCGAAGGATGGTCGGTCGACAGCACTTCGCCTTCATCACCCAACGTCGTCAACGACCATCCACCGTTCTTCACAGCGAGTTCGAGTTGTTGATTGCCGTACCTGTACAGAAGGTGAGGGATGTCGGCTGAATTTGCCATCACCTCGATGGGACCGGCAACAGCGGCCGACTGCCGAACCAGCCCGGTGGACCAACTCCCTGTCGTTTCTTCGCTGAAGTAGATTTGCTGCCCTGCCCCTGAGGTGTAGGCAAGCCATTGGTCGCCATCGTTGTCCAAGGTGGACCCGAGATGCTGGCCCATGGTACCTTGGCTGACGATGGTTTGTTCCAAGGCGGTGTACGAGTGTTCTGTGGTCGAGACGATGAATTGACCGCTGTTGTTGCTGGTGTCAACAGCCACCACCAAAGGTTGACCCGAAGCGGTGACGTCCAAGGCCAACCCGGGTAGAGCGGAGGGCAATCGAGCGAGCAGGGTGGTGACCCATCGACCCGTTGGTGCGTTGTCGTCCATGTGTTCCAATTTGGAAAGGTGATGCTGCCCGTCGTGTTGATGAGCGTAAACAAGGGTGGTTTCACCCCTCCCAGCGGTGGCCAAAGCCATGTGGTTGAGCGTACCGTCGATGGTGAAGGTGATGGCTTCCCAATCGCGCTCGGACAACACCAGCAGTTCCAACTCGTGGTCGTCAGCGGTGTTGTCAGGAGCTGCCCGAATCGAATACACAAGTTCACCAAGCCCGTCCCCGTTGACATCACCCATGGAAGCCGCAATGGCACCGACCCTCTGGCCGTTTGTACCGGTCGCTATGAGTTCTGATTCGGATTGGATTCCATCGGTTGAGCCGAAGTACAAGCGGAGAGCTCCGTTTGATCCGCCCCCCACTGTGCTGATGTAGACATCGTTGAACCCGTCCTCGTTGACGTCGCCTGCAGGTACGATGGCTTGGCCGATTCGGGCGTTGGCTTGACCGGAGCCAGGTTGAAGGGTCCAGTCCGGCATCGAGGTCATTGGACCCGTGGTTCCGTTGTAGAGCCACAATTTTCCGCCTCCAAAGACAGCCGTACCGTTGAACGGTTCAGTGATGATGTGGTCCTCTAACCCGTCACCGTGGATGTCGCCAAGACATGCGATGTTGTGGCCGAAAAGCCGGTTTTGGACGAGCGATTCAACGGTGTGAGTCGGGGTTCCGTTGAACCCTGTCGAAGCTGCGGTGAAGTACTCAACAGAAGAAAAGGTGAGTGCGTTTGAGAACGTTCCCGTGTTCCCGATGATGAGGTCGTCCAATCCGTCGCCGTTGATGTCGCAGGACGACAACGAACGGCCAAACATGTCTCCTGCTTCGGTTTGTGTGAGATTTCGCATAGCCACCAGCTGCGACCCGTTCGTGGTGTAGATGTTGACCTTGCCTTGGTGGGTGGTGCTGCTGTCAACAACTTGGGAAAAGTTGTGAGCAGAAACGGCCATTGCATTGGCCCCGTTGCGCTCAAGGACAACCACAACCGAACCAAGTCGTTCACCGCTGAATCCGACCGCACCGGCGCTGACGGTGGTTGAGAGTCCGTCGTTGGAACCGTGATGAACTTGCACTCTGCCGTGGTCCAGAGATGCGTTGTCGGTCCGATAACCAGGTACGCCAAGAATCACGTCCGCTATGTTGTCGTCGTTAACGTCCCCAACCGCTAGCCCTGCCCCCAGATGAGCCTCGTTCATGCCGCCTTCAACGGTGAGGTTTGGTGATGTTGCCACTCCATGTGGAGACCCGTAATAGACATCCAAACGGCCGTTTTGGGTGAATCCATTGGTTGATGCGGTGGGCGTCGACATGAGCACATCATCAAAACCATCGTTGTTCACATCCGCCAACATCACATGGCCTTCACTTGCATTGACCAGTCCCGCTGAGAGTTCAGCCGTGGGCGTGGGGTCGACTCTGCCGGTGTTTTGTCCGGCAAGGGACCGGATAAGGTCAATCGAAAACTGTTGACCTGACTGTGTGGCTGTTGCCACCTGTTCGATGTTGTTGCTGTCGAGGTCCATGCCAAGGGTGTCAACGGTGTTGGCGTTGTTGGAGAGCAGGCGACGGTCTCGGTCGGTTCCGTCAACTCGGAGGAGAACAACCTCATCACCCAGGGTATAGAGCACGTGAGCAACACCGTCCTCGTCCATGTGGAGGACAATATCACGCCCAACAGGACCTTGCTCCAGCACCGAATGAGACCAGTAGGCTCCGCTGAAATTGACTTGATGCAGTCGGCCGTCGGCCGTGCGCATCAAGCCCCATTCAACACCATCCGGGTGAATGGCGAGTTCCAAATCGGTGGCGTTGACGTTTTCCATGATGGTCCGGGTGTGCCATCGAGGACCGTCCCAGTAGGTTTGGCTTTCCAGAGCGTAACGCCCCATTTTGAGATCCGGGCCGTCGGCATAGAGAACCCGTTGCATTTCGTTCGCCGTGACCGCAATTGCGCAGTCCACGAGTTCCGTGGCGTTGGCTGGAGCGACGCTGTCGACCAGAGAGGTGTTGAGATCTGAGGAGGTGGACCATGTGCGCACGTTCCCTTCTTGTGTGCTCCAGCACCAATGTTGCTTGGCGTACCGAGTCAATTTTACATCGGGGGTCCCGGGGTGTTCGGATGTGTTGAACATCGTCAGGTCCAAACTGAACTGGTCGATGACGGATTCTTGACGAACCATCGCTTGGTCCAAGCCGTCGTAATTGACGGTCATGCCGCCAAAGTCGTGCCCATAGCCGCTTTCAGCGGTAAACGGTGATGAGAACTGTACCGAACGGGCCTTGTCCAATACCGGTGCTTCTTGGTGTACAGGGCCCACCATCGGCGAACATATACTGAGCAGGAAGAAGCCGACAAGCACGATGCTTTGACTGAGCAAACGGGAGTCGCGTGGCGGCGTCATACGGCAAGCACACACCCGGATGTTGAAAATGGTTGTTCACCGTTGAGTTGACCCCCTAAGGGGGTCAGGTGTTGAAGCAAGAGGAAGGCCTTTGATGCCTTTCGCCCTCAGAACAACCATGGAGGAACCAACGTGTTTGGTCGTGTGCAACGGGCCTTGGCCCATGCCGAGCATTCTTGCGATGGCCTTGGACGGACCGAACATCGTGGTAGCCTGCGACGGAGCAGTCGTATCGTGCATGGAGCACGGTGTGCAAGTGAATGCCGTCATTGGCGACTTTGACAGTCTGAATCAAGACATTCTTTCGTCGCTTCAGGACATGGAGGTTCTTGAGCGGCCCGAGCAAGAATCCAACGATCTGTCAAAAGCCCTGACCTACGCCGTGGAACAAGGACACACAAGCGTGCGGGTTGTCGGGGCCACAGGCGGAGACATGGAGCACGAATGGGCGAACATGCTGGAGTGCGCTCATCACGCCATCGACATTGAGGTGGTTGACGAACGCGGACGGTTTTGTTTTTTGGCCCCGAATGTCAGCCATGCCATCCGGGTTGTTCCACAACAATCGTTTTCGCTGATGGCCCTCGTGTCGGTTGACGGCCTCAACCTCACAGGCGCATCCTATCCACTCACAAACGACCAACTGGACATGGGGTCACGAGGGCTCCACAACATGGCCACAAGCGACACGGTCAAGCTGGACTACGGTTCTGGCCGGCTGATGTTGGTTCTTCCTCACTGAACTTCTGTTTGGACGGAAGGTGGGCGCGAAGCATGGCCGAGTAATCCCCGTCACCCGACCACTGTTGGGCCACTTCGTCCACGCGAGCCGCTTCCAACGTGCCCTCCAAACCACCCCAATCCTCAACCAATTTCAGACGAAGAGCCGCCTTTGGGGTATAGCCCGGCAGGAAATTTCTCCAGAGGAATGGAATTCGACCGGGTGTAATTTGGTTCACGATGTTCACGATGGACGTGTTGCACGTGGTCAAAAGCGAATGGTACCATTCGGGTTGAACAGCCAGCTTGTTCAATTTTGCAACCATGGCCAGCAACAACTCCCGGTCTTTGCCTGGAGGGGTCATGGCTCTCAGCATGTAATCGCGGTTCTTTCGAGCGGTTGTTCTCAAGCCTGTGACGTCACGTTCATGCCCGACCAGCAGGTACAGTTCGTAGGCTCGCCAAAGTCCGTCCCATGGATGGTAGCGTTCGTTTCGTTCCCGCCGAGTCTCAAATGAAAAGGAGAGGCATGTGCCGCAGGCAAAGTCGAACGTGAGGTAGGTATGGGCCATACCGTGAAGGGAATGGAAGTGATCCACAACGAACCAAACATCGGTCAGTTCATCGATCTTGACCTTGACTTCATCGTCCCAACGCTCGTCCCTGTCCCTGGTCGTTCTCCAATGGAAATCGCGCACGTTGCGAAACACCAAGTCGTTCCCGTCCACTGTTGCGGTGGTCAAGTGCTCACAATCCGCAGCCCATTCGAGATCCAACGAAGGTTGGAGCGGACGAATGCGCGTGTACCAAACAAAGCCAACCCGGAGGATGACAACACCCATCAAACTCACGAACACCCATGCTGCAGCGCTGGAGCCGTCCATCAAGCCATCTCCAAGTGAGTTTTTCTGAGATTTATGCAGGGCGCATGACTCGTTTGAATGGGTTCACCCGGAACGGGTATTGTTTCATGCGGAACGGGTGATGGGGTCGTTCCAGCATGACACGTCGGTTGATTGATGTGAGCAACGGTGTGGCTCCACAGCTCTCGGCCCGCCATAATCCAGCGAAGAGCAGTCCGGCTTAGAAGGGCTTCCCCGGAAGGCATCATCGCTGTCGCCCAAGACATTGACGAAGACACGATTCAAGGTCGCGATGTTGGAAGGTGTAACCGCTTTCCTCCAAGCGTGTAGGCAACACCTTTTGACCGTCCAACACCAGTCCCTTGGCCATTTCACCCAACATGATCTTCAGGACAAATCCCGGGAGTGGCATGAAGGCTGGACGGCGCAACACCTTACCCAGCACTTTTGCAAACCGCTTTTGCGTCAGTGGCTCAGGCCCCGTGATGTTGTAATGACCTTCGCACTCTGGCGACATCAACAAATGATGAATGCTGTAAATTTGATCGTCAAGAGAAACCCAGGAGTAGTATTGCCGTCCGTTGCCAACAGGACCACCGCCGCCCAGTTTTGCTGGCAGCAGCAACTTTTGCAAGACGCCACCCATGGGCGTGATGACCAAACCGGTGCGAAGCCAAATGGTACGAATACCCGCATCAACCGCAGGTTGCGCCGATGCTTCCCATGCTTGACAGACATCAGCGAGGTAATTGTCACCTGGTGCAGATGATTCGTGAAGTGTTTCTTCACCACGGTTGCCGTAAAAACCGATGGCTGAGCCACAGAGGAACGTTGACGGAGGCTTGTCCAAGCCAGCGAGAAGGGTCGTCAAATTTCGAGTCGGTACGGTTCGGCTTTCTCGAATAAGCGTTTTTCGTTTTGCGGACCAACGCTTGTCCCCAATCCCAGCTCCTGCAAGGTGAATCACCGTGTCGAATCCGTTCAAATCCCCGCTGATCAGTTCACCTGTTTGGTCGTTCCACTCAACAACATCATCACCGTTGGCGTCCGCTGGCAGCTTGCTGGAAGGGCGAACCAAGCGGGTAATGCTGTGACCAGCTGCAGACAAGAAGGCACAGAGTTGGAGCCCGATCAGACCCGTTGATCCGCTGACCAAAATCCGTTGGCGGGGCAGATGAGCGAATCCAGCGATGCGATCGAGGTCGTTGCGTACCCGGGTTGTCCGGAATTTGAACATTTGGTCAACCCTGCCTTTCACGGTGAACGGGGCCGTCCAAAACGTGAGCGGATGGAGCGGGAGGCGCCACTCAACGGTATCGTGAATCGCTGAGGTCGAGGCTGAGGTGGTGACAAATTTGTGTTCGTGGTCCCATGCGCCGAAGGGTCCCTTTTCCATGACATCGTTGAACACCTCACCTTTGGTAACACCGTAATGGCGAGCCACCCACATTTGTTTGATGGGTCCAAGGCTGACTTTGAATTTCGTTCGTTCACCGTCCACAAGTGCTCCGGCTTGTATGGGCGTGATTCCTTCCCATTCTGGCATGATTCTGCGGAAGGCACCCGAACTGTCGTACCACGACCAAACGTCTTCGCGGGGATGGTCGTAGTCAGCGACATGGGTGTACGTGGGCATGAGCATCCCTCATTGGTGGGTCGAATACAAGCCGGGTCCGGAACCGAGCACGGTTTGAACACTCATGGGTGACTTGTACTTCTCAATGTAACCCGAGGTTCGGTACTTTCGTTTTGTTGACGGCGTGGTCATGCAGCGAACCTTTCCGTAAACGGCCCGTTCGGTCCATCCACGGTCGAACTTGCCCATGACCCACCCCACGCCCGTGTAGGAGTTCGGATCGCGTCCGTCCAAGGCCCATCGGTCGTTGAGGTCGATCATCCACTGCATGGCGGTTTCGGGGTCAGGTGACCATTCGAGAATTTTCTTCCCCCACAGCATGCGGAGGTAATTCTGAATCATGCCGTCCTGGCGGAGTTGGTTTTGGGCAGCGTTCCAGAGGTCGTCGTGTGTTCTCGCCTGTTCAAGTTGTTCAAAGGAGTACACAACAGGTCGGGGGTCGTTGCGATGTTGTTCAAGGGTTAGCTTCGCCCATTCTGGCAATGAATCGTAGGTTGTGTGGTTCTCGACCATCGCACAGTGAATGAAGCCGATGTCACGCCACGTGATGATTTGGTCAAGGAAAGCTTCCACGGGTTGCGGCAGTCCCCACCAACCTTCTCGTCGGCCGTTGTGGGGAGGGTTGACCAAGGTCACATCCCATTTGTGTTCAGCAAAGAGTTCGTGGAGGATTTGGTGGACGCTGATGTGCCCAAAGTGAAGCCAGGGGGACAACCCGCTGGCACCTTCTTGTTCTGGGTGGTTTCTCGCCTCGTGATAAGCGGAGAGGCCTCGTTTGGCAAAAGTTCGCCAACGACGTTTGGCTTCGGCGTGCCCACCTTTTTTGCTGAGAACGGGGGCAACATCGTGGTCAATGGCAAGGGAGGAGAGTGCACCACGTCCAATGTCGCCACCTTCTCCGACACGCCACAGGAATTCGTAGGGCGTCATCGGTGTGTTGGTTTCGGTGAAAATTGTCTGAACGGCTTCTTTTGAAATCATTGGCAACCCAACGGCTCGTTCAAGGGGTGAGGCGTGAGGGAATTCATGCATGTGTTCGGTGATGGTTTTGTGAAGGTGCCTGCGAAGAGAATGGGCCGTTTTGAAGTCCCTGCCTTGTGCCCTCATGGCCATGAACCCATTGGAATCAACCGCATGAATCTCGCAGGGTTTGATGCTCAGTGCTGTGTTGAGGACATGAAGTGGGTAGTATGTTGGGAAATCGTCGATGACGCACGCGGTGGCGTTTTTCAACCAGCCCTTGAGCAACCCCGAGGCTTCTTTGCGCTTGGTTTCAACGTAGGGAATATAGGTCACGTACGTCCCTTGGAACGCACTTCGGTTGTCGATCATGCCTTGGAGAACGAATGTCGAGATTCGGTCGTTGGCCCATTTGTGCTGAAGGGCCAAACATTCGATCACCACCAACGGTTTCTGATGTTCTTGAGCGAGGTTGATGGCGTGGTCGAGCGCATGGTTCCAGGTGGGCCGGCGAGCAGCCGTCATCCAATAGAGGATGTAATCTCCGTTTGCGTTCAAATCCCCGTGGAGTCGGAGCCGGGAAGCGGGAATCATGCTTGTGTCCCCCTGCCAACGGCGTTGGCTGACGTGTAGACGGCGTAGGGGTGGCTGCGCGGCGTGAGGTTGTGCCGGACGGGCATGGACACGGGTCGAGTGAGGGCTTCAATGCCCAACTGTTGCATGGTTTCGGAGACCCATTGCAGTTCAGCGATCTCGTTGATGTTAACCCAGCGCACATTGGCGATTTCGTTTTCATCGGCATGAGCGTCCGTGCTGCTGACCGTCACGTCGTAGCAGAGGAAAATGCTGGGTGTGCTGCTTCGCACGGTTGTGCGAACGCCGGTGAGACCACCAACCGCACCCAACAGTCCGGTTTCTTCTCGGAGTTCCCTCAGCACGGCTTCCTCTGGCAACTCGCCATCGTCCACACGTCCTTTTGGAAGGCCCCATTGACCCTGGAACCGGCCCTGGGCTTCTTGAACGACCAATAAGCGGTGGTTTTGAACCACCCTTGCTGCGACGCCTAAGTCGCACAGTATACCGTTCATGGTCCCCAAGTGGAGTGATTCAGTATATGAAGGGGGGTTTGTCCCCCCACAAGAAAAAGACGAGAGTTCATATATGAATTCACGAGATTATCTAACATGATGATAGAGCCATCAATCCTACAACACGCTACACCTCTGGCCGATGCCATCCTCCCAACCGAACACGGGGAGTTCCGAATTCGAGCGTTCAAGGAATCGTCCACCGGCAAAGAGCACTGTGTTGTGTACGTCGGCGACCTCACCTCAGGCTCACCACTCGTCAGGATACACTCCGAGTGCCTTACGGGTGATGCTTTTGGATCGCTTCGTTGCGACTGTGGACCCCAGCTGCAAGCCTCCCTCAAGGCCATACAAGAGCGGGGCGCAGGAGCCATCGTCTACATGCGGCAGGAAGGCCGAGGTATCGGGCTGTATGCCAAAATGCAAGCCTATGCCCTTCAAGATACGGGCATGGACACCCTCGACGCCAACCTTGCACTTGGATTGCCAGGAGACGGCCGGACATACGAGTTTGCGGCCGACATGCTCCACTGCATGGGCGTTAAGGGCGTGGAACTCATCACGAACAACCCCCACAAGAAAGAACAACTTATCCAGCACGGTATCCGAGTCAAAGAGCGCGTCCCCATCATCGTGGGGCAGTGTGCCCAAAACCGTTCATACATGGCAACCAAAGCCGCTAGGATGGGCCACATCCTTCCAATGTGAGTGGTGGTATCGTGGACAACTTGGTCGGCCAACTCGCACCTTCGTTCTCATTGGTTATGGAGAACGGAGAAACCTTCGAAAGTGCCTCGCTTGACGGCACATGGCGAATCGTCTTCTTTTACTCGAGGCACAACTCCCCGACGTGCAAGCGCGGTTGCTTGACGTTCAAGGAACAACATGACCTCTTCAAATCCGCCGGATGTTCCATTGTAGGCATTGGTCCCGGTACGCTCGATGAACAAGCAAAGTTTCGCCAGGTTCTCGGCGAGTTGCCGTTCCCGCTTCTGGCCGACCCCGGTCGAGAAGTAGGGAAGAGGTTCCAGGTGCCCATGCACTTGGGCCAGTTCCCTGCAAAATCCTCGTTCCTCATCGGACCGGACAACACCGTTCGCTACGTCTACGATTGGTTGTTTAGACCCCGACGCCACGTTGCCAAAATTCTTGGTGACATTTCCGTCGTTCAGGGGGACAACTGAATGTGGGACGAACTGTTGCTGGAGGCAGGCCTCAACGAACGCGAGGTCCGTTCCATCATGATTCTCGGATCTCGGCCTAAAATGAAGGCATCCGAACTGGCCAAAGAACTCAACACGACCCGTCTTGACGCCTACAACAGCCTTTCGCGGCTTCAAGAAATGGGCATCGTTACGGCCACCGCTGACCGGCCGATGTTGTTTTCCAGCCTGCGTGTCAACGAAGCCATGGAGCACATCATCCAATCGCGTAAATCTCAACTGGATCGATTGGTCGGCGGGTTCGATGAACTGTCCAAGGGCATCACGGAAACCGACGCATCGTATGAGAAGAAGCGAAGGGACATTGACGACCCCCGTTTCGCCGTCCTCAAGGAACGAGGTCACATCTACAACCGGTTGCAAAAAATGGCCAACGACGCTGAAGAACGCCTCATTCTGCTCCTCGGCCAGTTTGGTATTCTCCATCTGTGTCGAAACCCGGATGCGCTTGAAGCTGTCAACACGGCAGCTGTTCGTGGTGTCGTGGTCCAAATCATCACCCACTTGGACGGTCGAACCCTTCGTTTCTTCGACAACCTGCACGAGAGCATCGAAGTGCGTCACTCAGATGAATTGGATTCTTTGGGCTTTGTCCAAGACCACGCCGAAGTTATTCAGTACCTCAACATCGAAGACAATCCCGTCGGGCGAGGCAAGGAAGATGCAGCACTGATCATCGAATCCGGCCCGTTCGCCGGAGCCCACCTCCACCTCATCGACGCCATTTGGGAGGGAGCTGTTCACCTCAACGTGGCCAGAGCTCGCTTCACGGAAAACCAGATCAACGACCCGCTACGGCTGACCATTGGTGAAGGATCGTTCCTCAAGAACGTCTCCGTCGCCCTCGGGTTTGATGGCCAACTCCCCGAGGAGGATACGCCGTTCGACCCCGACGCCTTTTTCGCTGCAGGCAACGAAGTAAACGACGCAAGAATGCGTTTGACGGAAGGAAAATTGTCCAACTTGAAGGTGCTTGGCATCGACATCGGACGCATGCTGCGTCAAATTGGTTGCCGGGTTGGCCAAGAAATTGCCTTTTCACTCCGCTCGCTGGAAAACGACATTGAATTTCTTGATGAAATGATGGATTGGTGGGAGCACGCCGGTCTAGGACTCCTTCAATACCACGTCGACCCGCAGTTCCACGTCAGCGTGGGGCTCAACCATCCACCTGTGGACGACCCGGATGCGTTGCCCATGTGGGAAATGGACGATGGCATCATCGAAGGTGCCCTCTCGACAAGGTTTGCGAAAGATTCGACCGTTGTGATTCAACGAACCGACGGGTCGGGGACTCCAGACGACCTCTGGCACTACATCATTCACCGTCACGAGTACAACACCATCGAACTCGAAGACTGAGAGGTGAGAACATGAAACTCGTAACGTTCCTCCGGTTCTTCCGGCAGATTCGAGGCAAGAAGCCGGTGAACATTGACAAGATTCAATCCATGGGCCTCCTGGCGGTAAAACTCGGTCAGATTTTCGCTCTTCGCCCCGATCTGATCGACCCAGAACGGTGCATTGAGCTCCAAAAATTGTACAGCCGAGCTGCAACGATTCCTGAAGAAAACTCACAACGCCTGCTGGACAAATTTGCTCCGTCGGGGTTCATGGACAACTTCAATCACATCGACCCCACACCCTTCGCTGCGGCCAGCATCGGACAAATTCACCGAGCCGAACTGAAGGACGGAACCAAGGTTGTAGTGAAAATCATCAAATCGGATTTCGAAGCGTCTTTCCGCCGAGACGTACGCCGTATGAAACGCTGGATCCGGATGGGGTTGTTTTTCAATCCAAAACTCCGTAAGGTGGGCAACCCCATTGGATTGTTGGCCCACATTGAAGATTACACGCTGCGGGAGCTGAACCTCCTCAACGAGATTCAAGGCCGAGAAGACCTGTTGGCACAAGCCGCTGAAGTCGAGAAGCACTTCCCGATGCCGAAATTGAAGTTCCCGACGATGTGGAGAGAAATGTCAAACGAACACGTGCTGGTGATGGAAGAGATCACCCATCCAACGCTGGAAAATCACCTGGAAGCAGGGACATTCACTTGGCCAGACATGCTGGAGTTGTTCCGAATTCACGGGGCGTTCATGTTCGGCCTTGGCACTTTTCACGGCGATCTTCACCCCGGCAACGCCATGATGGGCGACAACGGAGACTTCTACTTCATCGATACTGGCGCCATCTGCAACGCACCACCCCACGTGAGAAGTGCCCTGTTCGGGTTCTTCTTTTTCCTCGCCAAAGGGGAACTGCGGCACGCCTACGATTCCATGCTCACCATGGCAGCCGTCCAACCTGAGGGCGAAACCTTAGCAACGTATTACGCTTCAATGGATGAACTCTACAACGGCTTCGTGGGCACATCGGTCAGCGAGGTGTCGCTTACCGAACAGATGATGAAGACCGTGAAGGCAGCGGTTTTGGCAGGCTG
>QQSC01000025.1:0-34054 GCA_003602475.1 Candidatus Poseidoniales archaeon
CCCTGCCCCAACGTGGTGGCCATCGCCAACCAAGTCCACGGCAAGGACGACCACAGCAAAGGCGTTCGGATGCCTGCAATGCCGTCGAGCACGATTCCGAGCGCCATTCCCGAGATAATGGGTGTGAGAATCAACAGCACATAGAACAACAAATCCTTCATGAAATAGGCGAAGTGTGCCATCGAGTTGGGGAGAGGCTGGAGAGCTGGGGCCGCCAACAGGTAATTCTTGGTGCCTGTCCTCCTGACGATGGCATCTCGCCCAATGAACGCAAAGGTGCCCATGCCGAGTGAAAACATGAACAGGGGCAGGTGGAGAGCGAATCTTAATTCGTTCCAAGTGAAGGTTTTGTTGTCGATGTCCGAGGTTTGAGCGGTGGAATCGCCAACAAGAAACTGCAACCCAATGGTGGAGATGGCCGTCACCAGGGTGAGCAAGAGGGGAAACAACACGATTTGACGTTTTTTGGCAAACTCAACGCTCTTCCTTGATTCTTCAATGAACATCACCTTAAACGTGGCTGCGAAGGATGACCATCCCCTCAACGGCTCGTTCAATCGTTGATTGATTGTTGCAGGAGGAACTGCAGGCAGTGGCTCGTCCACATCGGTCCACGGTCGGGTTTCGATGAAGGTGCCGGACAAGGTTATTCCTCCGAATCATCGGTGTCAATGCCTTCTTCACTGAAACGTTCCGCGTCTTCAATGGAGTGCCCCACAAGGCGAATGAAGACGTCTTCAAGGGTCTCATCCGGTCGAGCCTTGAGCCCTTTCACGGTTCCAGCAGCCAGGACTTTTCCATCGTTGATGATCGCCATCCGGTTGCACATGCGTTCAGCCATTTCCAGGACGTGAGAACACAGGAAAATGGTCCCACCTTCTGCAACATGCTGCTCCAGCCACTCTCGGCATTTGCGCTGATAGATGGGGTCGAGATTGGCAAACGGCTCGTCGAGGAACAGCAGCTTTGGTTTGTGAATGAACGCACTGGCGAGCATCACCTTTTGCCGTTGCCCTTTGGACAAATCCTTGCACATCGTGTCCCGTTTTTCTTGGAGGCCAAACCAGTCCAACCAATGCTCCACCTTGGCCTTCATGTCCTCAACCCCTCGTAGTCGGGCTACGAATTCAAGGAATTCAGCGGGCGTGAGAAAGGACGGAGGCGACTCCGATTCCGGAACGATGCCAATGTTCGCCTTGACCTTCTGTGGGTCCCGAACGGCGTCCACACCGAGCACTTCGATGTGCCCCTTGCTGGGTCGCAGTTGACCGGTTAACAACTTGATAAACGTGGACTTCCCTGCTCCGTTGGGTCCAAACACACCAAAGAATTCTCCGTCTTGAACTTCGACATTGAGCGGATGCAACGCGACGAAATCTCCGTACTTCTTGGCCATGTCCTTTGCTCGCACAAGTGGAGTCCTTCCGACCATGAGGCGAAGATGTCTGCTTGCGTTTTGATACCTCGCTTTGACTTCAATGAACTCGAGCGATGGGCTGATGTAGATTCTCTGTTTGGGTCAAGTCATGAACCCACCTCACAGCGATGTTCTTGTTGTCGACTTGCACCCCGTGGACGACACACGAGACCTCGGATTTTTTGTTGTCTTGACCATTGATCGCCCGAACAAACTGAACGCACTGAACAGCGAGGTCATGGAGGGGCTGAAAGCGGTGTGTGAATGGGTGGAATCCAGGGAGGATGTTCGATGCCTCGTCATCACGGGTGCATCGCCGCTTGCACCTCCCGAAGGCAAGCGAGCGAAACCGCATGCGTTCGTGGCGGGGGCCGACATCACCGAGTTTTTAGGCGCCAGTAGCGGGGAAATTCGGATCAAATTCACGGACAACGCCGTTGAAGCACTTTGGAACCTGAGCAAACCCACCATTGCCATGGTGGACGGTTTTGCCTTGGGTGGCGGATGCGAAGTGGCCTGTTCGTGCGATATCCGTATCGCCAGCACACGGGCCGTGTTCGGCACGCCCGAAATTAACCTCGGGCTCATTCCCGGGTACGGTGCAACTCAGCGGCTCGAACGCCTGGTTGGCTACGGGAAGGCACACGAACTCATCATGACAGGAGAGCACATCAACGCCCATGAGGCGGCTCGAATCGGGATGGTGAATCATGTGGTGGAGCCTGAACAACTTCGAGATCGGGTGTTCGCTATGGCTCGAACCATTGGGTCGAAATCGAGCCATGCCCTTGCGGTTGGAAAAGCCGCTGTTCGGTCTGCGTTGGATGAATCCTTGACCGACGGTGTTTCAACAGAAGCTGAAGCCTTCGCTCTTTTGTTTGACAGCGAGGACAAGGAAATCGGCGTCCAGGCCTTTCTCAATCGAACCATTCCTGAATGGAAGCACCGCTGAGGGAATCCCTTCGAGCCTATCGGCCATGTGAAGGGGGGCCAATGCCCCCCTTCGGCCCGGGATGACGCCCGGTCGTGTGGTTGATCAACCAAAACAAACAACTTCAGCCCGTAGTACGGACTTTTTGGTCCTTAAGGAACGAGCGGAAATGCGCCATGTGACGTCCGTGTTTCCTTACGAACCAATGCTGGATGACGAGAACCTCAGGCCTCAACGTTACGGGGTCGATGGCCCGAAACTTGGTGCCTCGCAATTCCGCAAGCATGGCTTCGTTCTTGTTGTTCAACGATTCAACCGTTGCGCAACATGGTCCCAAGTCGTGGCTGTTCACGATTGGGATTCCACGGCGTAGAGCCCTCTGAAACGGGGATTGGTCCTCGGCTCGATCGAGTTCGCGTTGTCGCTTGCTGGCATCGGCTTGGGCTGTGGCCTTGGCTCTGGCGTTCGCTGCTCTTCGTTGTTGTGCGATGTGCGGCTTCATCCGATGGGTTTTCGTCACCGGGTCGTACTCGTAATCTCGGTTGTTCTTTCTGCCTGATTTTTTTCTTCCTTTGCTTTTTCTTGACATGTGTTGCCTCCAATGTACCTGTGCAGAATCGTCAAAGCGATTCCGCCGCTATGGTCAACATTTTCAAAACACATTGGAAGTTATGTCAGCATCATCGAGGCTCCTTGGCATATGAATTACATGCTCACATTATATAAAGACAAGCAGGGTAAACCTCGCTAAACGGCAGAAAAACGGGGATTCAACGCTCCATTTCATCGCGGAGCGCTGACAACGCTTGACTGGAACTTGGCAGGTTTGGCAACGGAAGCGGCAAACCGTCAGGGCCCATGGGGAGAGGAAGAGCGGTTCCGTCAAAACCAATCAGAGAATGCACCTCAGGTGATTTATCAGCGCGTTGGACGGCCTCAAAGCCGACATCAAGGGGAAGACGAAGTTTGAGTATTCTGCCTTCATCGATTCGTATGAACGTTGCACCGTACACGTGCCCCGGTTCGGGGTGCTCCGGCTCAACCATGACGGAATGTCCGTGGCCAGGGGTCTGAAGCAACGCAACAAGATCCTCGCCCGTCGCGTGTTCTTCCCACATTCTTGCGGTTGAGGCACGAATCTCTGCCATTTGGCCCAAACGACGTCGCTTGATGCGCTCTCTGATGGCCTCATGGCGCTGACGTCGCTCGGTCACCGTGAGTTCAATGTCGGCGTCTTCAATGGACTCGGGGCTGATCTCAACAACGTATTCACCAGCCACGTGAACGTCATCAAGTTCCACCTCGACGACGCCGTCAACGCCTTCCTCAAACGTCATCGAGACGGCGGCTTGTTCGGCCTCGGCGGCGGCGATTTTAGCCAGTTTGCGTTCTCGCAACGTCGCTCCGTCAAGTGAAGATGAGGTTACTGCTTCAGGGAGTTCATCGTCAGCCTCCTCGACCATGCTGACTTCAGAAGACGGTTCTGCAGCGATGGCTTGGGTGGCAGGTCGCGGTGAAGAACGGGTTGTTTTCGCTCGCTGGCCTGAGGGGGAGGCCATGCTGATCCATGTGAACGCCAAGAGACCAAGCAGGACGACAAAAATCCACTTGGCCTCGTCCGTTAATTGACCAACGGTTGAGAGGTAAAACCCCAACATGGACAAGAACACGACGGCGACAACGTTTCTCCCGAATCCCATGTCGCTCACCTCTCCCAGTGCCTGTTGATTTATCACGATGCTGGAAGGCGTTCATCGTTGCTCATCGTCAACGGCTGGGAACAACACCAGCAAATGATCCAAAGCCCTCCTCCGATGGCTGTAAAGATGCTTTTCGGCCATGTTCATGCCGCCAAACGTCTTACCGTGAGCACTGAATGCACCCATTTCGCCGGGGAGCAAGGGTTGGCGATGCTCGTCCAAATCTGCCGGTATGAAGATTGGATCAAAACCAAAACCCTCGCCTTCCGTGGAGCTGGTCGCAATGGAACCAGGGCATCGCCCGTGTCCAACATGCACGGTTTCCCCATCCCAAAGTGCTGCTACTGCTTGAAATTCAGCCTCGCGGAGTTTCTTTTCCTGAACGGGGTCGTCCGATTGCAGGTGATTCAACAAGCGAAGAATGCCTTGACAATCAATTGTCTTCAGAGCATAGGCGGAGTACACCCCCGGGAAACCATGGAGCGCTTTCACAAAGAGCCCCGCATCTTCAACCAACAGCAAGTCGTCGGGATTGGGCAAATGGGGACGAGCTTGCTCGATTTTTGACATCGCCACGGCAACAATGTCGTCTGTCTGAGGCTCGACAAGTTCCAAGTCGGGCACCACGAGTTGTTGAATTTCATAACCGTAGCCGCTGACGTGGTCCCGTGCTTCCTCGACCTTGCCTTGATTGGTGGTCAAGAACCAAATTGTTCGTCCCATGCATCAGCGATGGAAAGGCCGTGCCTATGACCATGACGGATGCCTGTGAAAACCTCGGGTTCAACATAACATTGAACCGGATGGACTAAGCCGAGGTCGTTGAGAAGACCATCATGGTTCACGATTGGTTGGTGGTGGGTTTTGGCGGAGCATTGGGGGCCGTCCTTCGTTTCATCGTCACCGAACAATGGCCTGCCGACGATGCACCTTGGGCGACATTGACCGTAAATTTGGCAGGTTCTTTGGCCCTAGGGGCCCTCGCCGCTGCCGTAACCGTCTCGGCCCTCTCGGATCAACACGCCCTCTTGTTCGGCACGGGATTGCTTGGAGCGTTCACGACCATGTCTGCATTTTCAATGGACGCCGTAAGGTTGGCACAAGAACACTCATGGGCGACCGCATCCGGTTACGTGCTTTTAACGGCGATTGGAGGCCCGATGCTGGCCTTCTTGGGTTGGAAGGGCGTTCATGCTGCCGTGAGTTGATCACTTGAGAATGGCAAGCATCCGGTCCAGCGCCAATTGTGAACCGTGCTGAACATTCTGAGGGACAACAATTCGATTGGGAACTTCGCCCTCAACCAACCGCTCAAGGACATCCATGAGGTAGGCGGGGTGAATCATGTACATGGTGGAGCAGGGGCAAATCTCCTCATCAAGGCATTCGATGTGTTTGTCTGGGTGTTCTGCCGCCAACCGGGCCACCATGTTGATTTCGGTACCGACCGCCACCGCTGAGCCGGATGGAAGATCGTTGACGTATTGACGAATGTACTGCGTCGAGCCGTAGGCATCGGCCAACTCGACCGTTTCTTTGGGGCATTCGGGGTGAACGACCACCAAGCCTTCAGGATGGGTTTCTCGGAACGCATTGATTTGGTCGGGCGTGAATCGCTTGTGGACAGAACAAAAACCGTGCCAGAGGACGATTCGTGAACCTTGGAGTTCACCCATCGCTCCGATGCCAGGTGTCCAAGTTGGCATTCGGCCTTCTTCAATGCCCATGGCCAATCCGGTGTTGCGGCCCAGGTGCTGGTCCGGGAAAAACAGAACGGCACCCTCGGGGCCTGCTCGTTCAAAGGCCCAGTTGAGCACACCTTCTGCGTTCGATGATGTGCAGACCACTCCCCCGTGACGCCCTACGAAATCTTTGAGATCGGCGCTTGAATTCATGTAGGTCACGGGAACCAAAAATGAGCGGCCTTCAGGGGCAGGGGATTCAGGATCGGGTCGGTCAATTGGATCTTCGAGGCCGCTCTCTTCGAGAATTTCGGTCCATGCGTGTTCCACCTCATTCAGCGTGGCCATGTCGGCCATGGAGCACCCTGCGCGAAGGTTCGGGAGCATGACGGCTTGGTCATCAGAAGTCAATATATCTGCAGACTCGGCCATGAAGTGGACACCACAAAACACGATGTACTTGGCGGTTGAGGCCGCAGCTTTTTGGCTGAGCATGAACGAATCCCCGAGGAAGTCGGCGTGGATAACGATGCTGTCTCGTTGGTAGTGATGGCCCAGAATGAGCAAATCTTCACCAAGCTGACCCTTCAACTCTTGAATCCGGTCGGCGATGTTCTGCTCTTCAGGGGACAAGGTGGTGTCCATGAAATCCACCGAGCACATGGGAAGGGTGACGGTCATGTATCCTCCCCACACGGCGACCCCTTTTCAATCAACGGATACAGCGAGAACTTTGAAAACTCAGAGTCGGTGGCTCAACCATGGTGTTTCACCCCAAACAACGCTTGCACCTGGGGGCAGAAGCCGAAGTTTGGTCGGGCGAATGGTACGGCCAAAGCGCCGTAAGCAAGCAACGACGGCAACGTGCATGGCGCCATCCACATCTCGATCATCGCTTGGGTGTCCGAAGAATGATCAGCGAAGCGAGGTTGCTGATTCGTTTGCGCAAAAACGGCATGGATGTCCCGCCGTTGTTGGACATGGACCTCGCCGCTGGTCGGTTGATCATTGGACATCTTCCCGGCCGGCCCCTCATTGAGGTGCTCAACGATCAACAAACCACCGATGATTACGCAAAGAGCATCCTTCAAAGAGTGGGTAGAGAAATTCGAAGGTTGCACAGGTTGGCTGTCACCCACGGAGACCTGTCAACAAACAACATTCTTGTGAACGGTGAAAACGTTCACCTCATCGACTTCGGTTTGGCCACCATTGAGTACGATGTGGAGCGTTACGGGATTGACCTGCATGTACTCGATGAAATTCTCGGAGCATCCCACCCCCAATGGGAAGGTGCCATTGAAGAAGTGATCAAGGGATATTTGACTGCAGAAAACGAGTTTGGCCCTCCGCCGGTTCTCAAAGGCGGTGCGATCCCCGGTGCTGATGCCGTTCACGAACGACTGGAAGAGATTCGCACAAGGGTTCGCTATCACGGCTGAGGAAGTTGACGACGCTCATTTTGGCGCTGCCACATGTGCCATGCGACCACCAAAAACGCAAGCACGACGCCACCCTGCAAGGCGATGCTCGAATACAATCGCAGTTCAGGCTCCCACGCGTGAACTTCTACGGTCATGGTTTCGCCGTCAGATTCGAGGTAAACGATGTGGTTCGTGAGCACTTGGGGGGACCACTGATCTTCGGCATCAGAGGTGAGGACTTGGGTGGTGTTGGCCTGGAGTTCAAGGAAGTAGATCTCACGGTCGAGATATTTGTTTTGAGGAGCGGTTGGATCGAGATGATCGCGAATGGCATACGCCAACACATTCTCACCCATCGACGGATCACTCACAGCGTACTTAGGATTGCTCGCTAACCACTGGTTCGCCGAACTCCTGTTCACGACAACGAGACGGTCGGTTGCGCTGACGTTGACCGTTGCGGCCACGAAGTTGCGATTGAACGCAACGTCGACGATGCTGGCATTGTCCATGTCAACTGGCGTACCCCAAGAGGCAAGAATGGCGTCCTCTTCAAACGGGGCGCTTGCGTTGATCTGGTACGTGATGTGCCCTTGAACACCGAACTGCTGGACATGAACGGCCATCGGACGTTGAACTTGAACAACCGCCAGTTCTGAACCTGAACATGACACCTGCTCAACGTTACCAAACAAATCAGCTCCCAATGGGTTTTCATCTCCATCCAAACTCCACACCTGCATCACGCCCCTGCTGACCGTCACCAACTGCAGAGGTCCTGCCTCGTTGCAAAGAAGGAGTTCATCCACTGAAGACATCGGGAGGGAACGGTGCACATCCAGGGGGTTGTTCAAATTGAAGACCAGGGCGTGTGTTAGGTTGGTCGTGACCAACCAGTCCCCCCGAACGTCGTGGGAAGTGTTCAGCGAAAGACCCTCATAAGCCAGCGAAACAGGTTCGCCACCAACAGAAGAGAGGTTATGGACGGTTAACACGGTCCCTTCGGATTGATTGTCCAATGTCACGAGCCAACCATCGGCTGCGCTGGCCCCCTCGGGCGCTTCCACCCCACCTGCAGGAAGGGAGCGGTCGGCAAGATCGAACGTGACGACAGCCGCAACGAACACCAAAATGAAGACGGCCATTCGACCGGTTTCACGACTGGTTGGGTGGCGGTAGCGATTGACACCCACCTTCAATCGCTTGGATGCCCATTGGAATGCGTTCTGTGGTCGAGTCAGCACGGTTACAATGCGAGCGTTCATGGTACGCTCGTCAAAGAATTTCCACCAACCGTTTGAGGTTCGATCGGCCAACGATACGGCGGCACCTGCCACCAGCATGCCTCCGATGATGTCCAAAAACCAATGAATTCCAAGATAAATGATGGTGAATGCGGTCAGAATGGTGTAGAGGAGAACCGTCCCTCTGTACCGATTCCACCGTCGGTCTTCGTCAAATCGTGTCAAGCACAGCCACACGGCAAATGGAATCCCAATGTGAAGGGACGGCATGCCGTTGGTGAACGGGTCAATGCGTCGGAACCAGTCCGCTATTTCTGGCGTCAGGGTGTAGGCCAGGGTTTCCATCCCCGGAATCACGTCCCCGGTGACGCGGACGTTGAAAAACAGGTAAAATGGCAAGGCAAGGATGTACACCCAAGCGATGGACAACGTTACTCGGTCAGCAAGCCAGCGGTCGTCAAAATAAGCGAAGTAAAACACCGAAACATAGCAGATGAACATAAACCCTGCAACGTAAAAGTGGGTGAGAACGGAAGTGAGCCAATCGGCTTGGAAGGTTTGTTGGACCCACAACACCAGGTTGCCTTCCACAGCCCAGATGTACGGCGTCATGTCCAAACCAGTGCTGGCCATCAACACACGGTCGATCTGGTCAATGCCGTCTTTGGCATTGTAAATGGTGAACACGATGAGAATGTGAATCCAATACCTCCTGAAAAAATCAACAAACGGGGGCAGTGACAATTTGGCCCACGGCGGTTTGAACACCGGCAAGAGAAGAACACCAAGGGCCAGTGCAGAAATCATCCATGTCAGGTAGATGCTCTGCAACCACTCACCCCGATTCAAGGGCAGCGTGTCTGCTTCATCAACGCGTCGTTGTCGGGTACCGTCAAAACACGAATCACCATGCACCGTGAACGTATTGGCGGCCACCGTCGGGGTCGCGCTTCATGGCCAGATCATAAATTCGCTCAAATCGGAAAATTCCACTCGAGCATCCTTGTTTCCATTCAAAGCCCAAGGCATAGTTGCCCACGGTCCTGACCTGTGGTTTTTCAGCCGGTAGAGATTCGATTTGTCGTCGTAGCGTCCGGTTCGTGTCGTCGTTGTTGCGCATCGGGGCACACTTGGCACACGGGCAGGCATGACGTAGATCATCGTAGGAGACTGTGTGCTGGTCGCCGTTGGCATACGTCAGCGACATTTCAGTGGTGCCGCGTTCAAGCTTGGTCATTTTAGGAAGTTCATCAGCCATGAGTGGCACCTCATACGATTTCCAAACCACCAGGTCCGTCCTCGGTCAATTGGGCTTGAATGGCGTCAACGACCTTGGCAAAAGCATGTGCAGAAGCGCCATCAGGTTCCGAAACGATTCGGTGAACACCGTCATCACCACCCCGCACAAAGCCCGGGTCGAAGGGAAGAGCACCCAAGAACGGGACGCCAAATTCTTCTGCCGTGGAACGGCCACCACCTTCTTTGAAAATGTCCAACGTGAAGGAAAAGTCGCCGTCTGGTCCGGATGTGGTGGTCAATGTCTTGCCACCGGGCGCACCGACACTCAGGTCCGTCCCAGGGGCAGTGGTGCCGCTGATCGTGAATCCACTCATGTTCTCAACAACCCCAAGAACGGGGACTTTGAGGGACTCGGAGAAGGTGATTGATTTGCGGCTGTCCAAAAGGGCCACCTGTTGGGGCGTGGTCACGATGACCATGCCATCGATGTTGGGCAGGGATTGCGCAACCGTGAGGGGCTCGTCTGAAGTTCCGGGCGGGAAATCGATGACCAAATAGTCCAACTGGCCCCACTCAACGTCACCGATGAACTGTTGGATGGCACCCAATTTGATCGGGCCCCGCCAGACGACGGGCGTGTCCTCATCATCGAGCAGGAATGCCATGCTGATCACCTTGACACCCAAGTGGCCTTGGGCTGGATGGATACGTTTGTTTTCAACATGGAGCCGACGCCCGTCCAAACCCATCATTTTGGGGATGTTGGGGCCGGTGATGTCGATGTCAAGGATGCCCACTTTGTGACCCTGCTGGGCCAAGGAAAGAGCAAGCCCCGTTGAAACGGTCGATTTCCCAACGCCTCCTTTTCCTGAAAGGACCATGATTTTGTGCTTGATGTTGCGGCCAATTTCTTCCATTGACATCTTTCGTTTCATCTGGGCGTATGCCTGTTCCATCTGTTTCTGTTCTTGAGGGCTCGGGCCTTCGGAAGAAGCCGCTCCGTCGCCTGGAGAGTTGATGGTCACTGGTGAATCCGCCATGGTGTCACCATCGTCCGGGGCTACTTCAACCCACCCACATGGTCATCGTTGGGCCAGAGAAGCATTGCGTAATTGCCGATCCGTGGCAAGGTGCATCCACAACCAAGCACCCAACACCAGCACCAAAGGCGGCCAGGACCACGCCATTCCACCGTACGCCCATGCCAATCCAACAGCCAATGGAAGGCTCCCCAAACCAAACACTTGGTTGAGCTGACGTCGCTCATTCAACGAAAGGCTTGGGGCTGTCGCTGCACCCAACGGTCCAAACATCACAACTTGAATTGAAACGGCGAAAGCCACGATTTGAAACGCCACGTCTGCGTCTAGCGTTGCAGCAATGACATGACCTGCGAACAGCACGCAAAAGACGCTGTAATGAAGCAACAGCCGGCGCATGCACATCCGTCTTCAGCAACCTGCTTCAATTCATCTATGGAGGAAGACTTGATAGAGGGTTAACCGTTTGCAAAATCATGAAGATTTTGTTTGTGTGTGTGGGCAATTCATGCCGCTCTCAGATGGCAGAAGGGCTGGCTCGACGCCTTGGCTTTGAGGCTGATTCTGCTGGAACTCATCCTGCCGCAAAAGTGGCTGTAAACGCTGTGAAGTATTTGGAGTCCGAGGGCATCAACACCGCTGGAATGAAACCGAAATCGGTGGATCTCTTTGATGCCGAGGATTACGACAAAGTCATCTCGATGGGGTGCGGCGTGGCATGCCCCAACATGGACATTGACGAAGACTGGGGCCTCGAGGATCCGGTCGGTCAATCCTATGAGGTGTACGTGGCAACGGCGAAAACCATTGAACGACGCTTGAATGGATGGCTGGCTCACTCGGACGTCTCGGATTGACCTTCGCCTTGAAGATCGATGCGAAGGACACTCACGGTGCGCACCTTACCTTCATCGTTGGTCAATTCCTCAGATTCACAAGATAGACGTTCGATGGTAACGGTTTCCGGAAGATTCTGCGCGATGTGCCCGCTGCGGCGCCGGCACACTTCCGCCACGTCAACTGCCCGCGATATCGTTGCCCCACGGGCGACGAGTTGGATGGAGTGGTCACCGCTTTCCATCGCCATCACGACGGCTCGCACGTAGGAATGTAGGGGTTTTTTTCCGATGAAGATTACGCGCCGTTCGCTCATGTGTACCGGTCTTGTGTGGGTTGCCTCGCCCATAAAGATTGACGCTTGAACATCAACATGAACGGAATTCAGTGTTCTTGGACTTGAGCCGCATTCGTCAAACTGGAACACTGCTCGGCAGAAGTGGTGCGAGCGCCGGGACTCGAACCCGGGTTCAAGCGTTGGCAACGCTCGGTGATAACCACTACACTACGCTCGCAGATAACCAAACCCATCCAGCAGGGGTTTAAACGATTGTCGGCCGGGTTGGATGCACCCTTGCTGGCTTGACGCCATCCATTTATTCCATGCCGAAGCGGTCCCTGCCGCTGCCGTCGTTGTCGCCCTTGCCAGAACTTCTCGTCATGGTGACAACGGCGATGACGGCTCCGATCAACACAAGGAGACCAATACCCCCCAACATCTGAGCGCTGATTCCACCCTCAGCGTCCTGGGCTGCATCGCCCTCAACAAGGGCAACGGTTGCTGAAGAGAGACTCAATTCACCAAAGGTGTCGGTGGCGCGAAGCGTAATTTCATGCGTACCCAACGGCGTTCCTGATCGGATGGAAAGCGGAACAGAGAACACGCCGTCACCAGCCGTTTGGTCCCCGTCGTTGCCATCGTCCCGCATTGGGACCCATTGGGAAGCTCCTACGGCGTTGAACACGCCCAAGTTGGCCTCAACGCGATACACGCCGTCCGGGTCAGTAACGTTCACCGTGAAATAAATGGCCTCATCCACCGTTTTGACGACCTCCATGCGAACGGGTGGCGTGATGGTGGGTCGGTCGTTAAGGACCGTGATCTCAATGGGTTGTGGTTCGCTAAAATCAAGATGGTGTGGACCTCGTTGCTCGTCACCTGGCGGTCCAATGGGCTCAGCCCAGGCCGAATACCGCTGAGTAGCTCCAAGGTTATCCGTTGCGACCAGTGTCAGCGATTGAACACCGGGGGAAAGGCCTGAAGGTGTGTCCACCATCGCCGTCCAAACATCACCGTTTTCGACCAAAGGAGCATCAAGGCCCCCGTAAGCGCGGAGGTCCAATGAAAGAGACGCAACACCATGACCGTCGTAGGCTTCAACGTTCACCACCAAGGCAGTGCCGCGTTCCAATGTCTGAGGTGCAAAGATCACGTTCGTCAATCTGGGAGCTTGATTCACGATGGTCACCGTACCCTCCATCGAGGTTGTCGCATCGAATGCATCGATGGCCGTGGCCGTGAGGTTCATCGTCCCAATTTGTAGCCCGGGGACGATCAGCGATCCTGTGAACACATCGTCGCCAATGATTGAATCTCCGTCGAGGCCGCGGTCGTTGAGGGACAACGTCCCACCACCCAACGGGGTGAGATCGACCGTAACGGATTCAACGTTGTAGTCAGGGTCCAGAAGCTGGACCTCCACGTGAGCAAGCGAACCACCTTCTCCAATGACCAAGCCCTCTCGCAAATTCATCGATTCAATGATGGGGGCTGCGTTTTCTCCTGCGGTGACGATTTGAGGGGAAACAACTCGTTCAAGCACTTGAGATTCGTTGAGGACAATGGTTTCGTCAGCCTCGCCAAACGGTACGCTCAACTGGCGATGAACGGAAGACAGCAGCCCTTCAAGCGGTCCGGAAGAAACAATCCGTCCAGAGGCGTTGCCCGTTGCACCCCCCTCATCTCCTCCATAGGTGCCCACCCACGCCACCACGGAGAAATTTCGGCCGTCGCGAACGTCAAAGGTGTTGGTGCCGGCCATAACATCGAGGGACAAGCCCTCTTGTGCGTTCAACACAAGGCGGTCTCCAGTACGCATGGGGATGGGCATGAGGCCGGTTTCTCGGCCAACCGTGAGGTTGCCCAATGTCTGTTCAACCTCGGGCGGGGTGGGGTTGCGTTGAAGTGGACTGTTCGCTGGTCGCTCGTCCCCTTCTGAGGCATCGGCCCCGGTTTCTCTCCAAACCAGTCGCACCGTCCGGTTGTCCCAGTCGGCGTGAACCACTTGGTAATCCCACGTTTCGTTGTGGGTTGCACCCACGCCCGCACCGTCGAAGAAATTCCCCCCGTTCAGACCTGTGATGTTGAACCATGATTCCTGATGGATGACATTGATGTCAAATTCTTCACCCGTGGCGTTCGCCTGAGTCCCCGTTTCTTCAATGGATCGGACCACGCCGAACGTCCCCTGAACGTCACCACTCAGTACGCCATCCACATGAAGGTCGTCAATGAGTGTGGTTCCGTTGACGGTAAGGCTGTGAAGGTCGAGAATGGTTCCGTTGACTTGGAGGGAAGCGTTTTCATCCTGGTCCTCAAAGCCAAATGTTCCAGAGCCGTAGAGTTCCTCATGCTGTCGAACGCGGGCACCGTTTTCCCATCGTTCAAGAGAAGAGAATCCATCCAACGACACATCAAGACGCGTCCCGTCTTCGACGAGGACAAAGTCCGCCCTCGCCTCAAATTGAGTGTGTTGGAGGATACGATTCCCAGCAACGTCATGGTATTCCAAGAAAAACACCGCTAATTCTCCATCGATGTTGAGCGAAGAATTCTCGACACTGCTGTCGCTGAGGTTGAGCACCCCCGTCGCTTCGAGAAGAAGTTGCTCTTCAATGACGCCTTCAATCATCGACCGATTCAGCATTGCTTGGGAAACGTCCGCATGAATCACGGTCAACACCCCGTCTTGATTCACGGTGGTGTTGAGGTCACCGTATCCTCTGGCATCGAAAACTTGCGAAGTCAGCACGCCCCCCACGATGGTTTCGTTTTTCCAAAGTTGGGTCAGCACCAAGTTCAAATCCGTCGTGGTGCCGTTTGTGCTCTCCAATGTACGGAAGGCACCGTTGCCAAGTTCCCAGGAATGCACCGTTTCACCGATGCGTTGTTGCCATCCCTGGCCGTCAAAATTCAAACCAAACCGTTGGGGGCCGTCTTCGGTGGTGTAGGCTTGTTCAGTGGACCATGAGGTGCTCAAAAGAACCTCATGGTCGTCCATGGGCTGGTTCCACTGGCCAACCGTGAGCGGGCGAGAGACAACAACGGGTGCAACAAGATCCTCGCCGTCAACCGCGGTGAGGTTCACGTTCACGACGGCCTGCTCACCCCATTCAAGAACATGGTCAAAGGTGATCGTGGCCGTTCGACCATGCTCAGAAGCGCCCCAAACAACTGCAGAAGGGGACAGAGGGGTCGTCAGCACATCCGAATCGTACCTCGCATCAAAGGTGTAACTGCCGTTTGTGTCAAATTGAACGAGGTACTGGTTGAGCACACCGCCGTTACCATCGTCCACCCAATGGGTGGAAACCGTGAACGTCGGTCCTTCAGCAGAAGTGGCGTTGACCGGAAGAGTGGAGGCAAGGAGCACCAGCACCGTCAACACAGGAAGGGCTGTCCGCTTGAGCATGGTTGATTTTGAGGGCTGGTCCCCTTCAAGACTTTCTATGCCACGATTCAGGCCAAGTCCAGAACATAACCGAACAACAACGGAAGAACGATGGTAGCATCGCTGTTGATGTTGAATCTTGGTGTGCTCACACTCAACTTCCCCCATGAGATTTTTTCATTCGGTGGGGCCCCAGAGTAGCCGCCGTACGAAGCCGTAGCGTCCGTAATTTGGGCAAACCACGACCACAACGGCACCGCTGTCTTGAGGTCTTGATGAAGAAGAGGCACAACGCAAATCGGGAAATCTCCTGCTATACCGCCGCCGACTTGCAAGAACGCCAAAGGTTCGGTGTTCGAACGATAGAATTCAGTGAGGTGGCGCATGTAATGGACACCTCCGAGAACAGCGTTGGGGTTCAACGTTCCTTCCAATGAACGTGCTGCGAAGATGTTGCCAAGGGTTGAATCTTCCCACCCTGGCACGTAGAGTGGTAAACCAACTTCGGCAGCTGCCAACAACCACGAATGTGCAGGGTTCGCTTGGTAGGCATCGTTCAATTCACCCGATGTGAGAAGGTCGTAGAGGAAGAGGTGAGGGAGTTGGGCGCTGGTTTCGTCGACATCGCTCCAGCGGTCCATGAGGTGGCCTTCGATGGCCCGAATCGCCTCTTCCTCTGGAATGCAGGTGTCCGTTACTCGATTGAGATGGCGTTGAAACAACGCTTCATCGTCAGCCGGAGCGAGGTCCTCGTGACTGGAAATGTGTTCGTAATGGTTGTGGGCAACGAGATTGAACATGTCTTCCTCAAGATTGGCACCCGTGCAACTGATGGCTGCAATGTGTCCCGCACGGATCATGGGTGCAAGGGTACGCCCGATTTCTGCCGTGCTCATTGCACCGGCCAGCGTCAAGAACACCTTGCCCCCAGACTCGATCAAGGCCGTCAACGATGATGCAGTCCGTTGGACGGTTCCTGCGTTGAAATGTCGGTAATGCTCGTCAACAAAGGCTCGAACGGTCATGCGGTCAGCCCCCGTGTAGGAATCGCTTCACTTGGTCACGGCGTTCGAGAACAGCGTCAGGGAACACGTCGACCAGTGCTTGGTGAAGATGGTCTGCAACAAGATTGGGGTCGGTTGAACCGCAGGTAAAACAATCCACGGCCAACAATCCTCTATCGGCATACGAATGTGCGGTGATGTGACTTTCGTCGATGAGCACCACAGCTGCGAAGCCGGGGGGCGACACCGTTCCGTCGAACGCCGCGACATGGGCGTGAACTTCCCGAGCTGTCGAAGCGGAGACGGCTTTCCGCATTACAGAGAGCATCCACTCTGCGTCGAGATGTTCATCAAAGTACGCTCCAGTGTAATCGAGAAACACGTGGAGGCCTTGGGATTGACTGGTCATGTTCGTTCACCTTGTTCAGAGCGTATTATCACAATGGCTGGGCCCGATGGTCCCTGGCAAAGTTGAGTTGAAAATACCCCGCCTTCTCCTGTTGGGCGGGGTGTTGAACCGTTGAGGGGTTTGCTGAGGTCGGAATCCATCGACCCTCCCTACGGGCCAACACATGGTGAGCAAGGATCCGGCTGGCCAAGCAGGCTGCTGTGAATTCGGTCAGTGGGTTTCCCTCCTGAACGGCGATTTCATTCACGTCTGCACCGATCACCACCGCGTTCGGGTTGGCAAAAAGAACTTCTATGGTCTCAACCGCTTGCCAGAAGGTCAGGCCGCCTGGAACCGGGGTGCCCGTTGCCGGCACAAGGGTGCCATCGAGACCGTCGATGTCCAGGGTCAGATGGACAGGGCCCTCCAAGGCCCTGAGTGCATCCAACCACGAGGACCAATGCGGTTGCCCAGTGTGCGGATGCTGGGTCGTTTTGGCGAGCCATGATTGAATTCTTGAATCGCTTTCCATTCGTTCTGCTTCTTCTTTTGAGTAGGCTCGTATGCCTGCTTGCAGCAACCGACCTGCACCCACGTCAAGGGCTCTGGCAGCAGCGCAGGCATGGGAGAAGGGTTCCTCGTCGAGGTGCGAACGGAGATCGGCATGAGCGTCCAACTGAACGAGCGTTAATCGACTGAGATCACCATCCACTGCTGGATGATGGCGTGCAGCACGAACAATGGGGGGAAGTATACCGTGTTCACCGCCCAAAAACAGCGGAAACATGTCCCCCTTGAAGTAACGCTCTGCATGTGTCGTCATTTCGTCCAACTGCCCCAAAAGCGTGGCAGCTTCTCCTTCCCAAACAGGCACGGTGTGTAGGCTGAGACCCGCTGGCAGGTCCTCCCCAAGTTCTGCGTCGAAAAGTTCCACCTGCGCACTCGCTGCAATGCAGGCGAGCGGACCGTCGGCTGTGCCCATCCCGTACGAGGTGGTCAGTTCGTAAGCCAAGGGAACAACAACGATATCGGCGTGGCTGGAGGTGGGGGCAACACCCAAAAAAGCGCCTTCCTCAAAGCCTTCTTCCACAACGCACGGGCAAAGCGTACCTTCTTCATCCTACCGATGTAAGTCGCATCTGCAACATGGTGAAACAACATCATCCATCAAGAAGCACAGAACACTTAATATGGGTCGGCGACCAATATAATACAGTAACAGCAGCGGAAAAATCGCCGCGGCTGTTCATTTCGGGGGCAACAACATGGGCATGACATTGGGCGAATTGACTCGCGCCATTCAACAACACATCGACTTGGACATGGACGCTGAAGTGGCGCAGGGCATGGCCGAACACGCCCTCGGATTTTTCGGTTTTTACAACCGCATCATCGACAACGCCTTGGAACCAACCGACCGTAACCTGTTTTACATGTTCCAAGATTACGATCTCCTCACGACTGAAAGCGAAGAGACGACCTTGTGGGACGGCCGAGAATGGCGTATTCACTACTGGAAGTTCAAGCCGGACCTCCGAGAGCGCGTGCAATCCTACATGCAACGCAACCTCCGCGAAGAAGACATCGACCCGTTCTCCGACATTTACAGCACCGACGGCCCGAGCATTTGGACCAGAGAAGGCGAGAAGGTCACCAACCCCAACGCCTTCACCTCCGATTGGTAAGCCACATCAACAGGCAAGCGTTTTTGATTTGCCAAGGAGAGGGTCAACCATGCGAACCGCAGTTTGCTTGGTCATGTGCATGGTTCTGGCAACCGTCCCGGCTGCATCCGCTCAGTTTGACCCTCAAAAAACGCATGCTTGGCCAGGCGACCCCGTGGACAGCCATCTGCACCTCACATGGGCATCTTTGACACTTGACGTCAACGATTGGGCCGATGAACACCCCGATATCGTTGATGTCACAAGCGCAGGGAATTCAGAACTCGGAAAATCCCTGTGGGTCGTGCGCTTGTCCGACTGGTCCATGGAGACAAAACCCAACGGGACTGCAAAGGAAATGATCTACATCGACGGAGGGCACCACGGCAACGAATACCTTGGCACGGCCTTGGCTTATTTGACCGCCAAGTGGTACATCAACGCCTGGAGCGAAGGGAACCAAGAAGCCATTGACGTTCTTCAAAACACCGAACTTCACATCTTGATCATGCTCAATCCCGATGGAAACGACATTGATACCCGCTGGAACATCAATCAAGTCGACCTGAACCGGAATTACGACCACTATTGGAACACCTGCCCGACCACCCAACCGGGAAGTGCTGCGTTCAGTGAATCCGAGACCGCCTCAAATTCTGCTTACATGAATGCCAACATGCAGGATGCCGATCTCTACGTGACCATGCACACCGGCGTGTGGATCATGCTCTACCCTTGGGGAAAATGGGCCGAACAACCGCCGGATTGGGAATTGTTCTGGAGAATTCGGGAGGATGTGCAAAACAACGTTTCGGAAATCCCCATCCAAAATGCCAACCAAGGCCTCTACCCGAACTGTGGGACAAGCCGAGATTACGGCTACGGTGTCATGGGTTTCCCGACTTTCACCTTTGAGACCGATGACGAGCAATTTGTACCCGGTTCATTTGAGAACCTCAACGAACGCCTTGGGGAAGAAATGGACGTCATGAGGTTCCTCATCAACAACGTGTGGTACTGGAGAGCCCGATTGAACGTTCTGGCCATTGACGTCATGGATGAAGAGGTCAGCCTTACGGTGGAGAACCTTGGAAGGGCCAGCACCCCCAATGCCACCTTGGAATACCATGGTTCTGACGGTGAGGTGCTGTGGACATCCTCACGCTTCACTGCAAACGCATCGAACACATCGATCCACTCTTTTTCAATGGACAAGCAACTGCTTGAAAACCAAGGTGAATGGAACCTAAACTATCAGAAGCGGGTGGTCAATTCAGCACAGTGGGTCAACGAGAGTGTGCCGGCTGGAAACATCACCGTTTCGACAAGCGAAGACGAAGGTTTTCTGCTCGGCTTCGGTGTGTTTCACCCCGGGACCGTGATGATGATTCTTGCCATGCTTGGCATGAGACGAACTCGCAACGAGCCTGTTGAATCTCGTCAACGGCAACCTCGTTCGAAGGATTGATGGCCAGACAGCCTTGAACCTCCGTGTGCTGAGTGTTGTGAACAGGCCATTCGTGTTCAACCGAAGCGATGAGAAACGAGCCTGATTGGGAAAAATTTCGGGACGAGGTTTGAAGAACGGCGTGGTGTTGGCAAAACCGGCGATACCATGCAAGTGACAGTCAGCTCAGGAAACAACATTTACGGAACCCTTGTTTTACCCCTTTTCGAAGGCACCGAATCCCTTGGACCTTCCAGCGAAGGCTTTCCCGCCACGCTGAAGACCCAAATCAACCGTGTTCTCTCGGATGGCGATTTCAAAGGAAAAGCCAACAGTACCATGACCCTTTTGGGAACCGACGGCGGCAAGGCTGTTCTTGTCGGCTTGGGCAAAGAGGACGATGCCACTGTGCACGTCTACCGCACCGCTGGAGCCAGTGTCGTGGCTGCCCGCAAGAAGGTCCATGGCAGTGAGTTCACCGTAAATTTCTCGACCAAAGACACGTCAGCAATCGCCGCCTTCGCAGAGGGCATGATGCTTCGAGATTACGCCTACAACGAATACAAGAGCAAGGATGAGGACGATGAGGACACCGATTTGGCGGCTCGCATCAACTGCAACGAAGGGGATGAGGAATCCCTAGGGGCCATGATTGACCGAATGGCTGGAATTGCAGGTGGCGTTCACCTCTCTCGCGACCTTGGCAATTGCCCACCCAATGACATGTACCCGATGGCGTTTGCAGAAAAAGCTGAAGCATGGGCCAAGCAATACGACAATGCCACCGTGGAAGTCATCGAATACGAAGCCGCAAAGCGACTCGGCATGGGAGGTTTGGTGGCCGTCGGCATGGGATCAGCACGCAAACCCTGCATGGTCATCTTCACGCTCAACGGTGACCAGTCCGGATCGCATCCTGTTCTGGTTGGCAAGGGCATCACCTTCGACACCGGCGGCATCTCGATCAANCCAAGCCCCAGCATGGATGAAATGAAGTACGACATGGGCGGTTCCGCCACCGTGTTTGGCACCATGGAAGCGTTGGCCTCCATTGCCTACGACAAGAAAGTCGTGGCCATCACGTGCATGGCAGAAAACATGCCCTCCTCAAACGCTCAACGACCTGGAGACGTGATCACCACCCTCTCTGGGAAGACCGTCGAGGTGCTCAACACCGATGCTGAAGGACGCTTGGTGCTGTCCGATGGTTTGTGGAAGGCCGGGACGGACTTTGACGCAGAGTACATCATTGACTTTGCAACCCTCACAGGCGCTTGTGTCGTGGCTTTGGGTCATGAAGCAACGGGCTTGTGGTCCAACGACGACGACTTCCGTACACGAATTCACGAGGCCGGTAACGATGTTGGCGAGCTCGCTTGGCCCATGCCACTCCTGCCAGCTTTCGAAAAGGAAATGACCGATTCAAAGATTGCAGACACTCGAAATCTTGGAGCCGGTCGCTGGGGCGGAGCCAACACAGCCGCCGCTTTCCTCAAGCAGTTCGTGCCAGAAACGGGCGAAGGGGACGATGCAAAACAAGTCACCTGGGCACACATGGACATTGCCGGAACCTACTGGGGCGCCAAAACCAACAAAATGGTTGGTCATGGAGCCACAGGAACACACGTTCGCACCATGGTCAAGCTGATCACCGGCGAGTGAACGATTCACCGTCTCTGCTCGGGCGCCATCGTGACCGAAACCGTTTCACCGTTGGAGGCCAACACCAGCAACTCAGCAACACAACACGCTTGTTGACATGGAATCAAGTCTCAAACAAAGTATCGAGACTGAAGGGTCCGAGAAGTCGGCGCCTTGAGCGGCATGCATGCCAAATCAGTTGCAGCAATCTGAAGCGGTGGTGTCACAGCAATCTTCTGCTAGGGCATCCTGAGCACAGAAACAGGTCTTGGCTGGGACGATGGTGGCGCGTGCGCTACGTTCTTCGAACAAAGCGGAGACTTGAGCAAGTTCTTCTGCAGCGTCTCCTCGAGCTTCCAGACAGAGTTTGAGACCCAACAGGCCCCACATATTGTCCTTCCAAAGGTCAATGTCAGCGCGGTAAACTTCCTCTGCTTCCTCAATGTGCCCTTGTTCGAACAGAAGCGCACCGAGGATGTGTCGGACGGGTTGCATTTGCCCCCAAGGCTCGTTGTAAGCGAGGTTCAGCGAGAGGTTCACGCCACGACGGAGTTCTGCAAACGCCGCTGTGAAGTCATGAGCATCACCGTTGGCCTTCGCCAAAAATTGACGGCGATATTCAATTTCCGCTTCAAGGATGGCGGCGTTCACGTTCAAGATTGAAGGGCCGTCTTCTGGATCTTGATACATGAAATTGTTGTGCATCATGCGTCCTGCAAGGGCTGGGTTCTGAAGAGCCGCCTTGAACAACACCTGCTCTGCTTCAGCTTCAGGGACCATCCCTTTGGAAGCATAAGCCACGCCTCGAGCGTAATGTTGAGTGGCGATGGTGGCCGGGAACACGTCCATGTCATCGTACATGGGTTCTGACAAAATTTCGTCCCACTTCCCAAAGCGTACCATGACGTGCCATGGCATGGTCACGTAAGACTCGAGGAAAATTGCACCCATCGGAATGATGCCTGCCAACATGAATTGAACGCCGCTGTTGGCGTCTCCTGCGGGAAGGGTGTCGACTGCCTTGCGAGCGTACTTGAGCGCAGTCTCGTATTGACCGTCAAACATTGCACACCACACGACAAAGTGATGGTTGTGCATTCTGTAAAACTTGTAGAATTGGGATTCGTTGCCGGTTACGTTCACATAATGGTCGTCTGCTTCAACCGCAGCGATGTTGCAATCAATGGCTTCTTTCCATTGCCCTACCCAAGCGTCAATGTGGGACGGCATGTGAACCAAGTGCCCAAGACCGGGCATTCGTGTTCGTAGAACGTCGGCGGCAAACAATGCCTTCTCGGGGAAGGGTGAGAGTTCCAAGGCGTGGCAATACAGGTGGCAGAGAGCAGGGTCGACGCGAGCCGCATCGCTGCTTTCAAAGGCATCTTCCATGATTTGGACAAGGAGAAGGGTGTTCTCGTCAGCCGGTGTGATTTCACCGGTAGCGGTGTTCTTGTCCCACAGCTGCCATGCTTTGAGGTTCATCAAGGATTCAACATACAGGGCGGTCACGGCAAGATTTCCACTGTATTTTTCGTAGAGTGGAGCCATGGCGTTGGCGAACGCAACGTTGAGTTCCGGGCTGTTGCCCATGTTGAGAACGCTGGGGTCGGCTGCGTCTCGCGCCTCAGCGGTATGACGTGTTGACAAGGCTCGAATCAAATCCTGTTCCAATTCAGAGCAATGGTCCATGACCTTGAGGGCTTGTTGAATGGCATCGTAGCCCGAACCCAATCCTGGGGCCCAGTTGTAATTGGACGAGACACAGTAAGCAATGCCCCACCATGCCATGGCGCAGTTGGGGTCCAATTCCGTGCATGCAGAGAAGCAAGCGATGGCTTGTTCGTGGTTGTAATTCAGGTAGTGCCCGTAGGCTTCCACGAACATCTTACGGGTCTCTTCGTTTGCACAGGTGACGGTTGTGGCGAAGATGTAGTTGGTCTCTGTTCCGTAATCGTAATCCACAGGTGCGAGTGACATGCCTCGCCCTCTTTGGTCTACGATATAATGGCTGGGCAAACAATTGATATAGAAACTTCAAAATTCACTCAAAAACACTCAAATGTTGATTGTATGTTGACTTGGATTGAGTGGCACAATTGAAAACTTTTCATTTGATACTGGGATTCAACGGGTTGAACCCTCTTTGACGAAAACCAAGCAGACCACCATGGCATGCGTTGAATTCGTCATGACCGGTTGACGAAGGTCGATCGTTCGGTGGCCATGAGGTTGTTGACGGCGACCACTTCAATGGGTTTATATCGGGTGGCAAAGTGCCAACTACACAACCGATGGTTTAGTAGTGGTGTGCTCGATGGACGATGAGAACTGGGAAGAGGAGCTCTTGGACAAATTGGAGCAGGCCATGAAGAGCATGGGCATGCCAATGAACAGAGAGCAACTTCGACCGTTCATCCGCATGATCAAAGACCAACTTGACAATTCAGGAATCGATTTGGAAAAGATTGCTGGCATGCCAAACCTCAATCTGGATCTGGAAAGTTTGTTCAAAAGCCTCAGTTCCGGAGAATCCATTGAGGACCTTCTGAAGAACCTCGGGGTGGCCGTTCAGGTGGACATGGCTCCAGTCGATCTGGACCCCTCCGCCTTGGAAACCAACGACGATGAAACCATTTCATTGCCCTCGGACGATGTTTACCTTGATGGATGGAACATGGCCATCACACTCGACTTCACGTTGAAAGGCGATATTTCACAGGATCAACTCGAAATCGAGTTGATCAAACAAGGTTCCCAAATGGAAATCCTTCGCAGCACACAGCCCAAACCCATCGCCCTGGTTGACCTCCCGCACCCCTGCGATGATGTGGTGGATTGGACCTTCAACAACGGTATCCTCGACGTTACCCTCAAACTGACACCCCAAGGCAAGGCGCTTGAAGCCGACGACGACACGGTGCCTGCCAAAGAAGAGGTGAACATCGACATTGGGGACACCGGTGACGATGACGAAGACGACGGTGGCATTCCCATTTTTTGACAAAACAAAGGAAGTGAAACAATGAGCAAAGTGATTGGAATTGACCTAGGAACAACAAACAGCTGTGTAGCAACGATCGAAAACGGAGAGCCCGTGGTGATTCCGAACGCCGAAGGTGCCCGTACCACGCCATCCGTTGTGGCGTTTGCCAAAGGGGACAGCGAGCGACTCATCGGTGTTACAGCAAAGCGTCAGGCCGTGACCAACGCCGAGCGAACCATGATTTCCGTAAAACGGCACATGGGCACCAAGTGGACCACCAATGTTGACGACACCGATTACACCCCCCAGGAAATCTCAGCGTTCATCCTACAGAAGCTAAAGGCCGATGCAGAAGCCTACCTCGGCCATGATGTGAAGCAAGCGGTCATCACTTGCCCTGCTTATTTCACCGACGCCCAACGCAAAGCCACCAAGGATGCGGGAAGAATCGCAGGACTCGAAGTCCTTCGCATCATCAACGAACCCACCGCCGCAGCGCTGGCTTACGGGGTTGACAAAACTCAAGATCAAACCATCCTCGTTTACGACCTTGGAGGCGGTACGTTTGACGTATCCGTCCTGGAGATTTACGAAGTCGATGGCCAACCCCAAATCGAGGTCAAAGCCACGGCAGGAAACAACAAGCTCGGAGGCGACGATTTTGATGAGAAAACCATCGATTGGTTGGTCACTGAGTTCAAGAAAGACACCGGCATTGACCTGTCAAAAGATCCCCAAGCCATGTCTCGGTTGAAAGAAGCAGCAGAGAAGGCAAAAATCGAACTCTCTGGAACGCAATCCACACAAATCAACCTCCCGTTCATTTCCATGGCCGAGGGTCAACCCGTCCACCTTGACCTCACCCTTAGCCGAGCGAAGTTCGAAGACCTCATCGCCAAACTTGTTGAGAAGACAATGGTACCCACCCGCCAGGCCATGAAAGATGCTGGATTGAAGCGTGGCGACGTTGACAAGGTCATTCTTGTGGGAGGCTCAACCCGAGTCCCAGTGGTCCAAGAAGCGGTCGAGAAGGAAGCTGGCAAGCCACCCTTCAAAGGAATCAACCCCGATGAAGCCGTTGCCATGGGCGCAGCCCTGCAAGCTGGCATCATCGCCGGAGATGAAGGCGTCTCTGACATTTTACTGCTCGACGTGACACCACTCACGCTGGGCATTGAGACCCTCGGAGGCGTGATGACAACGATGATCGAACGAAACACGACCATCCCCGCCCGTCGTTCAGAAGTTTACTCGACTGCGACCGACAATCAACCCGCCGTGGAGATTCACGTCCTGCAAGGAGAGCGGGAATTCGCCAAGGACAACGTCACCCTTGGCCAATTCCAACTGATGGGGATTCCGCCCGCACCTCGTGGCGTCCCTCAAATTGAGGTCACCTTTGACATCGATGCCAACGGTATTGTTGACGTCAGTGCCAAGGACATGGGAACGGGCAAGGAACAATCCATCAAGATTGAATCCGCCACATCCCTGACCGAAGATGAGATTCAGTCAAAAATCGAGGAAGCCGAGAAGTTTGCCGAAGAAGACCAGCGTCGCAAGGCAAAGGTCGACCTCCGAAACATGGCCGACCAAGTCCTCTACCAAACCCGCCGGACCCTTGAGGAGTCGGCTGAAAAACTGGACGAATCCGATACTGAACCGGTCAAGGCCCACCTCGACGAATTGGAAAAGATGGTTCAAGACGACGACGGCAAGCCCGTCGACATTGACGCCATGGACGACGCGGCCATTCAAGCCAAGGTCAAAGAAATCGAAGAGGCCATGCATGCGGTTTCGAGTAAGCTCTACGAAGCAGCAGCAGCAGAGATGGCTGAGCAGGAAAGCGGTGAAGACGGAGCCATCAATGTTGACGATGGCGTTGTTGACGCCGACTTCGAAGTCGTCGAAGACGAAGACTGAACGGTCTGATGACGCAATTCCTCAAGGCGTCGGCCTTATGGGGAAGATGAAGGTGGCCAAACCATGAGCGATGTGCCCATTTTGAAGGAGACCACACGGTCTTCCGGACGAGAGGCGCTTCGAAACAACATCACGGCCGCAATGGCCTTGGCGGGAGCCGTCCGCAGCACGTTGGGCCCTCGTGGCATGGACAAGTTGCTGATCGACGACGAAGGGCGCACCATGGTCACGAACGACGGTGTCACGGTGCTTGAATCCGCCAAAGTGGAGCATCCCGTTGCAAAAATGCTCATCAACGCCTCGACCACCCAAGATCAAATCGCTCGGGACGGAACGACCAGCGCCGTTTTGTTCAGTGCCGAGTTGTTGCAAAATGCATGGGAATTGGTCCTTCAAGGTGTTCATCCTTCAGCCATTGGAAGAGGGTACAGAATCGCTGAAGGAATGAGCCGTGAACACCTCTCCTCGTTGACGGTTGAGGCCACGGCGTCCATGCAGCAACAAGCAACCCAAACATCGCTTTCGGGTAAGATTCACACAGCGATGCAACTCCACCTCGCCCAACTGGCCCACCAAGCAGCAAGAGCGATTCAAGAAGACAGGGAAGGCCGTGTGGTCGCTGATCCAACGAGAGTCAAAATCCTCAGTCAAATTGGAGGACAAATGACGGATTCTGCCCTTATCACTGGCCTGGTCCTCCTCAAGAAGCGTGTTCGTTCAACAATGCCAAAACGGCTCAAGGCTGGTAAAATTGCCCTGATTGACGGAGGTCTGGAGCGTAAGGGGCTGATGAGCAGTGTGAAGTTGAAGGTCACCAATCACGGCGTGCTTGAGACCTTCAGGCAGGAAGAGCGCACCATGTTGTTGAAACAAATCTCCCATCTCGAGGAATTGGGCGTCACCCTCCTCGCTTGCAAAGAGGGGATTGACGACGATGTCCACGGTGCGTTGGCGGATGCAGGCATCCAATCGTTCCGACGGGTGGCACGTGCTGACCTCGACCTCTTGGCCCGAGGGTGCGGGGCTCGACTCAACATGAACGTCGACGCCCTAAGTGACGATGACATTGGTGTGTTCATTGAAAGTCGTAGCGAACGAATCAACGGCCAAGACCGCTGGACGGTGGACACAGAAGAGGGCGGTGCGACCTTCATTGCAAAAGGCTCAACCAACGACACGGTTGGCGAAGTGGAGCGGTGCTTTGGGGATGCTCTTGGCGTGGCGTGTCAACTCCTCGAAGAACCCGTTTTACTACCAGGTGGTGGAGCTACCCAAGTTGCACTTGCTCGGCATCTGCGACGTCAAGCAGAATCCATTCCAGGGCGAGAACAACTTGCTGTTGAAGCCTACGCAGATGCCTTGGAAGTCATTCCGAGGACCCTAGCAGAAAACGCAGGTCTCGACCCCCTTGACACCTTGCTTCAAGTGGTGGCCCAACAGGCGAAAGGAGGCGACGGATCTCACACTGTTGGCGTTGATGTCCTCGCTAAACAACCTGCGAACATGATGGAACAAGGCATTGTTGAACCGCTTCGCATCACTCGACAAGTGCTGGCCGGAGCAACTGAAGCGGCCCTATCCGTGCTCAGAATTGACGATGTGTTGTGGGCCAAACAAGACCCCACCGTTCCGGACATGTCTCCCGAAAACGACTGAATTTCATGGCCATAACCGGCCATTGAAATATCGAGCGAGACTCCTCACTTCATGAACGAAGGGGAATCAGAACCCGTTGGCATTGATGACATGTCCATTCACTTTCCAAGGCTCTACATGGACATGCGGGAGTTCGCAGACCTTCGGGGTGCTGACTTTGGCAAACTGAACAAAGGGTTGGGATTGTCTGCCATGGCCGTCCCGGACGTGCACGAAGACACCGCAACCATGGGGGCCATGGCGGTCATTCGGCTCATCGATCGAAACGGGTTGAATCCCCGAAGCATCGGCCGACTCTATCTCGGGACCGAGTCGGCCCTTGACGGGGCCAAACCCACCGCCACTTACATCCTTGACATGCTGACTCAACGGTACAGCAAAACGCACGGAAGCGACTGTTTCAGAACCTGCGATGTTGTGGACATGACCTTTGCGTGCATCGGCGCTGTGGACGCACTCCATACCACCCTTGATTGGGTCGCCAGATCTTCGGAGAACGATGAACGCTTGGGGATTGTGGTTTTTGCTGACAACGCCAAGTACGATTTGGAATCACCTGGCGAATACACCCAAGGCGCAGGAGGTGGAGCGTTGTTGGTCCGTAGGAACCCCCGACTTCTCGAAATCCCGGATTGCGTTGGTGTGTCAACCACCCCCGTTCACGATTTTTTCAAACCCCGAAGACGAGTTTCGTTGCAATCGGTGGTTTCCAGCGTGTTGGAATTGGCGAAAGAAACGGGACAAGCGATTGACGATGACCTGCTGGGGCGAATGATGGAACAGTTGCCACAATCTGCGGTGAGGAAACTCAGTATTTTCTCGCATGGTGAAACCGCCGTGAACGTGCATAGGGACGAACCGGTGTTCGATGGACAATTTTCCAATCGGTGCTACCAAGACGCCGTGCGACAGGCCTTCCATGATTTCCGTACCAAGGCCCAGAAGAACGGTCGCATTGACCCCGATGCTGATGCCCCGTTCACCGAACAATGGAGTCGAATCATCATGCATCTGCCTTATGCGTACCAAGCAAAAAGAATGTTTCCGGATGTCTTCCGTCACGATCGACGAGGCACGCCCATGTGGGACGAGGTGGAGCAGCTTATTGGTCCAAACCCAGAACAACCCAATGGAAGCGAAGAGGAGGTGGCTGCATGGGAACGTGCCAGAGAGCGCTACAGGCGTGCCATCGCAAAGACACCACAATACACAGAATTCCACAACACTCGAATCGAAAAAGGCCAACGAGCAAGCAGTTTAATCGGTAATCAATACACAGGTTCAATCTTCCTTGCGTTGATGTCAACGTTTGAATCGGACTTCAACGAAGCAACGGACTTGTCCGGCTTGACCATGGGTCTCTGCGGTTACGGCTCCGGTGCGAAAGCGAAGGTGTTTGAAGGCCGAGTTAACCCGAAATGGCGGGAAGTTGTTGCCGGATGGCACCTCTTTGAGCGCCTTCAAGGCCGAACATCCATCGACCAAACAACCTACGAGAGCCTTCACAAAGGCCTCTTGGAAACCAGTGTGGTTCAACCTGTGGAGGAATTCGTCCTGATGGAAATAGGAGAAAACGGTGTCAGCGAGGGTGCCCGCCGATACGAGTGGGTGACGGTTTAGGCATCGAAGTCCAACACCACTTTGCCGCATTCCCCTGACATGGCCAACTGGACACCTTCTCGAAATGCTGTGATTGGCATACGGTGCGTAACCACTTTGTCCACATCGATGGCCCCTCGTGTGAGAAGATCGTGCATGGTGTCCCATGTTGACCACATCTTTCGACCGTTGATGCCCTTGAGATGCAAATATCTGAACACGACTTCGTTCATGGGGACCTTTGGTTCCCCTTGCCCGTAGACGGAAAGTATGTTGACATAACCGCCCATTCGTGTTGAGCGGATGCTGTTGGAAAGAGCGGTCGGTGAGCCTGAGAATTCACACGAATTATCAACGCCTCTCCCGTTGGTCGCCTCCAAAATCATGGCCACAACATCGTCGCCCTTGCCCAACACCACGTCGGCCCCCAACTCCTTGGCAAGTTCCATTCGGAAGGTGTTGTCCCAATCCACGGCAATCACCTTCGCAGCGCCCATGGCTTTTGCAGCGTTCACGGCAAAAAGGCCAATGGGGCCGAGTCCATGCACGGCCACTGTGGCACCCTCGACGGGTCCTCCCGTCAACGTGTGGATGGCGTTGCCCAACGGGTCTTGGATGGAGGCGTGGGCTGGATCAAGGCCCGCAGGTACATGACGTGCATTGACGGCTGGAACCACAAAATACGGAGCAAAGGCGCCGTTCCCGTGGACACCAAAAATCGAACCGTTTTCGCAAACGTGAGCGTTTCCTTCGTCGCAACGGGGACATGCCCAACAAGCCAAATGGCATTCAATGGCCACCATATCACCGATGGCATGGGATTCAACCCCTTCACCCAGACCGGCCACTTTACCGCAGGTTTCGTGACCCGTAATGGTCCCCAATGGTACATTCTCTCGGCTCCAATCGTCCCACTTCCAAATGTGGATGTCCGTCCCACAAACTGAGGTGGCTTTTGTTTGGATGAGAACCTCACCCGGGCCAGGAACGGGGATATCGTGCACCATCAAGTCAAACCCACCCGCTTCGTCTCGGACCTTGGTCCAAGCCTCCATTGTGGTTGGTTGACCGCTCATGCCTCGCCCCAAACCCTCACCTGCTCAGCCGCCTTTTCATCCTTCGGTCATCGTGAATTGGACGGGTTGGAAGGGTTTGGCAATCGGGGAGTGGACGGATAGTTGATTAGGTGGGCGCGATGCCTAAAATTCCGTTGATGGCGTATGAAGTACGTGGTTGTGAGCGGAGGCGTCCTTTCTGGGTTGGGCAAGGGCGTGACCGCAAGCAGCATCGGCGTCCTGCTCAAAGCGGCTGGCCTTCGAGTCACGTCGATCAAAATTGACCCCTACCTCAACAGCGACGCTGGCACCATGTCGCCGTTTGAACATGGGGAAGTGTTCGTGCTTGATGATGGTGGAGAAGTGGATTTGGATTTGGGGAATTATGAACGATTCCTTGACATCAACCTCTCACGAGACAACAATCTGACAACCGGCAAGGTCTATTCAAAGGTCATCGAAGCCGAGCGTCGTGGTGATTACTTGGGCAAAACGGTCCAAGTCATCCCGCACGTCACCGATGCCATCCAAGACTGGTTGGAAGAGGTTGCTCACCGACCCGCCGATGGCAGCGACCAAACCCCCGATGCTTGCATCATTGAACTTGGGGGGACGGTAGGCGATATCGAATCGTCACCGTATGTCGAGGCTCTGCGCCAATTCCAATTCAGGGTTGGACGTGAAAACGTGACCTTCGTGCATGTTTCTCTTGTGCCGGTCATGGGACCCGTCGGTGAGCAAAAGACGAAACCCACCCAACACACCGTGAAAGAACTCCGTGGATTGGGCATCACACCCGATATTCTGGTGTGTCGCTCATCTCAACCGCTCAACGATGAAACCCGAGAAAAACTCGCTGCATTTTGTCATGTCCAACCTGAGGCTGTGATGTCGACCCATGACGTGCCAAACATCTACCATGTGCCCCTCATGCTTCAAGAGCAGGGGTTGTGCGCCATTCTCGGAGTGGATTGCGAATCCACCGGCCTCATGGACGAATGGCGGACCATGGCCCACCACCTTGACACGTTAACCGAAGATGTGCACATCGCCATGGTTGGAAAATACACCGACCTGTCGGACGCCTATTTATCGGTCATCAAGAGCCTGCAGCACGCTGCCATGGCCGTTGACAAGAACCTCGTTATCGATTGGATTGAAGCCAGCCATCTTGAGAAGGAATGGAACACAGACCGCCCGGAGGAATTCAACCATGCTTGGAATCTGCTCAACAACGCTGATGGTGTTCTGGTTCCGGGTGGTTTTGGCGACCGGGGTGTTGAAGGCAAAATTCTCGCAGCCCACCACGCTCGGACCAACAAGGTCCCCTATCTCGGGATCTGCCTTGGGTTGCAGGTGGCCACCATTGAGTTCTGCAGAAACGTGTTGGGAATGAAAAACGCCAACTCCACAGAATTCGTTGACAACCCCGAGCAGGCCGCTGTGGTGTTCATGCCTGAGATTTCCACCACCCACTTGGGTGGCACCATGCGCTTGGGAAGTCGTCCGACACTTTGGCAAGTCGACAGTTGCAAAATCCGTTCATTGTACGGCGATGGCGATGCCGTTGACGAGCGTCACCGTCACCGATACGAGGTCAATCCGGACCTGATCGATGAAATTGAAGCTGCGGGAATGGTCTTTGTCGGTAAGGATGAATCTGGACAACGGTGCGAAATTTTCGAGCTCAACGACCATCCCTTCTATGTTGGCGTTCAGTACCACCCGGAATTCAAATCCAGACCGCATCGGCCCAGTCCTCCCTTCCTTGGGTTGTTACAAGCGGCATCGAACAAATCATGAGCCATGCATGGGTCCACGCCACGGGCTTGTATCCCAACCTGGCTCGGTATGACCAGAACATCTGCTGTTCGGTTCGTCGCCTTAACCGTCCACAATAAGCAGCAACGAACAGCACACACCTCAAAGCACGTTCTGGAAATTCGCTGGCGTGCTGGTTTACTTTTCCTCGAAATCCTTCTCGTGGTCTTGACCCGATTCTTCTTTTTCTATGTTCCTTGTTGACCAACGATTGACCAGCATGGGCAACACATCACCGGCTCGGCCTAGGTGGACTTCGTCAAAATGTTCTGCATTGCTGGGAGGCTCAAGATTCACAAGCACGGTACGCGCCCCCGCCATGTTGGCGACCTCAACAAGACCTGCTGCAGGGTAAACATGCCCTGATGAACCAACAACAACGAAAANATCGCACGATTCTACGGCGCCGTAGATCTGCTCCATCCCCAACGGTTGTTCTCCGAACCAAACAATATGAGGTCGCATTCTTGATGGTTGTTCACAGCACCCGCATTGTAAAAAATCATCTTCAAGGTCCTCAGGAGCCATTCGAAGGGTGGCTTGATTGGTTAATTCACAACGCATATATGATAATTCACCATGCATATGCCAGACGTTTTTACTTCCACCACGCTCGTGGAGGTCATCGACATTCTGTGTGATCAGCACCATGTTGTCCAACCGAGTTGACAGGTCAGCCAGGGCGTAATGAGCCGGATTCGGTTCCACCTCCAGCAATTGCCGTCTTCGGGCCTGATAGAACCGCCACACGAGTTCAGGGTTTGATGCCCAGGCGCGAGGGGTTGCCACGTCTTCAATCGCATGTTCTTCCCACAGACCGTTGTTGTCCCTGAAGGTCCGTATGCCAGATTCGGCGGAAATTCCGGCACCGGTCAACACGACCACCCGTGATGCATCCATGGCGGTGGACCTGTATCAGGATATATCAGCGCTTGTGGCTGGATGAAATATTGACGACCAAGCAAAGAGAACGGCCATCACAATTCAGCAACCCTGAGAAGTCGGGTGGTCCTGAATCCTTGAAGCACCTTGACAAACCGCTGATGTTGGAATTCTTGATCCAAATCATCGTCCCCTGTGTCGATGCGAACGGCTTCAAGTCCCAACAACTTGGAAGGCGTCGCTACACCGAGAATGTTGGACCTACCGATTGACCGAAGAACGGAGGGTGAGAGTTGAAGATTACCTCGCCCGATGAGAAATCCTTGGCCCCCCATGGGGGACAACAGCAGCAACAACGGCCGGGGCTGCCCCTCCGGTGTTGTGTGAGCGTTGATGACGTTGAGCAGCGATTGTTCGTTCAGGTCAGCATGAAGCACGTCCCCGTGCTGAACATCGATGCCGAGCAGCGTTAACTCCAGCCCCATGTGCTCGCCCATTCGGCGCAACGTCCCTCCGCTACCCCAGACCACCATCAGATCTGAATCGTCGTGCACGAGCGCCTCCACATGAAGAGCCAAGCCTTCGATGGTGTCTTCTTCGCTTGCTCTCTCAACTTGCTCTTTGGCTCCTTGCATGAAGCGGGGTGAAGCGGGCGTCCATGCTTCTCCGTACATTCGCACCCTCCACTCGCCTTTTTGATACACTTCTTCGTCGAGGTCCATGACTTCTGTGATCAAACACCGAAGGTCGCCCAGGCCAAACGCCAGGACCACTTCTGCAGCGGCTTTGGGCGTGGTCGCAAAACA
>QQSC01000025.1:34115-36543 GCA_003602475.1 Candidatus Poseidoniales archaeon
CCCAGTTCTTGCAAAGCGTTGGCAACGTCACGAGTCGTGCCGTCCCCGCCGGCATACAGGATGGCATCAACACCGGAGGCCACAAGGTGGTGAACAAGAGCGCTTGTCTCTGCGACAGATGTGTGCTCAGGTGTGGTTCCCTCCCACGTCCCGCTCAAATGACCCGACAGCGCATCAGCGGTCCACGTTGAACCCATGCGGCCTTCCAGCCCCAAGAGTTCAATGGTGAGGTTTGCCCTGTTGAGCGACCCGTTTAAGAGAAACGACAGGTGGGCTAAACAGGCGTTCATTCGAGGGCCTGCACGGTCTTCTGCCCCCGCTGCTCGGGCCTCTTCAGCCCGTCCATCGCTGCCTTTGAAGCCAAGCTTACCGCCCAAACCGGCATCGGGATTGACCACCAAGCCCAAGCGCATGCCCACCCCACCAACTTCCGATTCAAATAGCCGTGCCTTGCTCCCAACGAGTCTCTTAGCGAGTCATGGAGCCAAAGGCTTCATTTCTGTGATGAAAGAAGTCGACTCATGGACCCCCGTAAACGAGACGAGCCGAGCCTTGACAACATTCTCTCAAGAGACTTCGCAGAACTTGGTGCCGGTGAAACGAACATGAAACCAACCAATCCTGAGGAAAAAACGGTGTTGGACGACGAGGGAGAGGCTCTCAGCCCTGATGAAAGCCCGCATCCAACCGCTTACAATCACGTGATTGATGCTGTTGAAGATCGAACATCCTTCACCGTGAACACGCCCCCTGGTAAAGGGACTGATAAAACGAGGTCAACGGAAGACCCCTCCTCATCAAACACCACCGTCACCGTTCTTTCCGAGCCCACGACGGGGTTGGGTGACGACTTTGACGTCGAGTGGTGAGAACAAGGGCTGGACGCATACCACCCTGCGCGGCATTGATAGCGCAGATTTAACCCCGTAGGGGTTGCCGGAGGCTCCGATATGCCCATGATCAACATCACCCTTCCCGATGGTAACGTCAATGAATACGCCGCAGGCATCACCTGTGCAGAGGTCATTACCGACGCTCTGGGAAAGAAACACGGTTGCTTGGCTGCCAGGGTGGACGGTGTTGATGTTGATCTGTCGTACGTCTTGGATAATCCATGCGCAGTTGAAGGTATTTTGTCGGATTCCCATGACGGAGTCCACATCCTACGACACTCCGCAGCCCATTTGTTGGCTCAAGCCGTGATGGCTCTGTATCCTGGCGCCTTGCCCACCATTGGTCCAGCCATTGAGAGAGGGTTTTACTATGATTTTGCGATGGACCCAATTGCCGAATCAGACTTAAAGAAAATTGAAAAGAAAATGCATGAACTTGCAAGGAAGAATTTCAAAGTTGAACGTGTAGAATTGGACGAAAACGAGCTGCAGGAACACTTTGCCGACAACCCCTACAAATTGGAAATCATCAACGACAAGCTCGAGGCAGGGGACGGTTCAAGCATTTACAAACAAGGCGAATGGTACGACCTTTGCCTCGGCCCTCACGTTCCCAACACTTCTCGACTGATGTTCGTTCGTTTGACATCGGTTTCTTCGGCGTACTGGCGGGCGGATCAAGACCGGGAACAGTTGGTTCGGATTTACGGTCTCGTTGAGCCAACCAAAGAAGCCCTCAAAGCCACGCTTCACCGAATGGAAGAAGCCAAAAAACGTGACCATCGGAAACTCGGAAAAGACCTCCAGCTCTTTCACATCGACGAGGATGTTGGTCAAGGCCTCGTGCTCTGGACCCCTCGAGGGGCTGTCGTTCGTCAAGAATTGCAATCCTTCATCGGTGAACATCTCCAACGCCAAGGATACCACCAGGTCTTTACCCCACACATCGGAAAACTCGACCTCTACAGGACATCGGGTCATTTCCCTTACTACCAGGATTCACAGTATCCGCCCATGGTTGAACGGGATCTCATGAAAAAACTCGCCGACGAGGGCTGTTCTTGTGGAGAATTATCGAATTTGATGAAAAGCGGTGAGATCGACGGGTACATGCTGAAACCAATGAACTGCCCGCATCACATCAAAATTTATTCCAGTCAAGCCCGTTCCTATCGGAACCTACCACTCCGTTTGGCCGAATTCGGGACTGTGTATCGCTGGGAACAGTCCGGAGAGATCTCTGGCATGACCCGGGTTCGTGGATTCACACAAGATGACGCTCATTTGTTCGTCACAGAGGACCAAATCGCTGAAGAGGTTCTCGGATGCATTGAGTTGGTTCAGATCATTTTCGAAAATTTAGGAATGACGGATTACAGGGTTCGTGTTGGGTTGCGCGACCCGGACTCTACCAAGTATGTGGGCGACCCAGAACGATGGGACAAGGCCGAAGAGGCGTGCAGAGCTGCCGCCCAATCCTTGGGTGTGAATTGGACCGAAGAAGAAGGCGAAGCCGCCTTCTACGGCCCGAAGAT
>QQSC01000026.1 GCA_003602475.1 Candidatus Poseidoniales archaeon
GGCAAAGAGACCAAATCCGTGATATGACTGGGAGATTTCATGGCCCGTCGTCCAGACGAAATTTTCGTCGTGGATGAAGACGAATGTTTTGGTTGCGGTGCGTGCATTGCACTTTGTCCACTGGATGTCCTGACCCTAGTAGAACGTGTCGTGCTGGTGGATGAAGCTTCATGTTCACACTGCGAACTTTGCATACCTTCGTGCCCGGTCGAGGCGTTGTTGTTCAATCCAAGGTGATCGTGTGCGTGTGGCTGTGATCGGTTCAGATGTGCCTGCGCTCGTGCTGGCGCTAAAGTTGGTTAAGGATCACACCGTTACCGTGGTGGAACAAGAAGCTGAAATCGGCATGCCCGTCCATCATCCAGGAAGGGTGTTTGACTTGGACTTGCTAAGCCAATACATCCCATCCAGTCACCATACCATCCTCCAGTTGCAACAAAACGATGTTGAATACGGCTGTCGTTGGGAATGGGTCATCAAATTGTTGACGATTGAATGTTCAACTCAAGGTGTCAACTTCGAGACGCGTTCGCGAATCACAAGCATGGTGAACGGAGACTCCGGTACACGCTTGAATTTCAACCACTCCCAAACCAAAGACTGGCTCGAGGTTGATGCAGTCGTGGACATGAACATTGTCCAAGATTTAGGACCTGGAAAACGAACGCACAGCCTAAATCACGAGAACTTGGTTGCGTGGGGACGTCCGGAAACGGCTGCTGCGCAGGGCGTACTTGTCCCCACTGCGCATCTGGAGGAATTGTCTCCGCCTGATCCAGCGTTTGTTGTCGGACGAGCTGATGCTCAAACGGAAATCTGGTGGTACGGGACGGCAGAATGGGAGCCCGCAAAAGGCGTCCTGGAACGAATGACCGGTCGCCTTCCGTTGAACCCTCGCTTGGTGTCCTTCGATGGATGCGTCCTTTTGGCTGAAAGGGTTCACAAGGGTATGGAAGTTACGCACATTTAGTGTTGGTAGAAACACCACCTTGAAATGTGGGACGGCGTGGGTCCAATTGCCAGCAGGCAGGAGCAGATGGACGATGGGACAACATCCAATGGCAAACCTAAGGAAGCAATTGCAGGAAAAGGGACTTCTTGACAAGCCTACTGCAAAGTCCTGGACCAAGATTCTTGTGCTCCTCGCCATCCTAGCCGGGCTGTACACGGCGCACATCGCTCTTCCGCTGAAGGTAGGGCTTGTTTTGCTCCCCATCACCGCTCTTTTGACCACGACAGTGGCGATGATCGGTCACGAAGGTGTGCACTCATCAGCTTGCAAATCCAAAACAGGAAACATCTCTCTTGCTGCCATCGCTTTCCCTCTGTTCTCCGGACTTTCAATGGAGTACTGGCGAAACAAGCACAACGTGCAGCACCATGCACACCCGAACGTGGTTGGTCGAGACCCTGACATTCATTCGTGGCCGCTGACCTTTACCAAGGAAGAATACGAAACCAGCGGCAAGTTGCGTCAGTTTTTCCAAAAGTACCTCCAGGCCTACGTGTTCTGGCCAGTGCTGACGCCATTGGTTGGTCATTTGATGCGTTACGACGGCCTGAAATACATGATTACGGCCCCGTTTAAGGCCAAGAAGAACAAATTTTCGAAGATGTGGTTGCTAGATGCATCGCTGATCCTCGTACACTTCTTCTGCTGGTTGGTCGTTCCCGTCATGCTGGGATTGGCTTGGCAGTTGGTGGTTGGTTTCTACGTGGTTCTTTGGGCAGCTGTTGGCGTGTACCTCACGGCCATCTTCATCGTCGGGCATGCAGGCCGCCCAACGGTGACCGAATACGACGAAAACTGGCGACTTCAAATTGAAACTGGGCGACGGATCAAACTTGGTCCGCTCGGATCCTTCTTCTTCGTTGGTCTTGATTACCAAATCGAACATCACCTCCTTCCAGCCCTTTCCCACTTCAACCTCCCCAAAGCAGCCCCCATTGTCAAGGAGTACGCAGAGGAACGAGGCTGGGAATACGAAGAAGTTGGCCTTTTCAGAGCCCTATGGCGGTCCACAGTAGCCCTTGCCGTTGCTTGGAAAACCCCAGCGATTGTGATTGATGGCAACTCATCCAAGAACGCCAACTTGATCGAAGATTTCGGCCACCACGAGCCCACAGAAGCATGAAGGCGTTGAACGCTCATGACGCAGCGGCTTTACCTCGAGACCCTTGAACACGGTTACGCCACGTCGTTTCACGCGAAGGTCACAGAAACCGAAGAACAACGGGTGGTGTTGGACCGTACCTTGTTCTATCCTTTGGGCGGCGGACAGCATTGGGACATCGGGACAATCAACGGGCCTAACGGGGCAATTGAAGTCACCGAAGTCCGCGGCCGGTCCGACATCATGCACACCGTTGGCGAAGGTCACCAACTTAGCATCGGCGACGAAGTCACCGGCACCATTGATTGGACGCAACGCTACGCTCACATGCGAATGCACACGGCGCAGCATGTCGTCAGCGGTTTGGTGTACGAGATGTTCAACGGAGCAAGAACGGTTGGGAATCAAATCCATGCCGATCGTTCTCGCATTGACTTCAACCCAATTTCGTTTGACGATGCAATGCTTGAAAGCCTTACAGAAGCGGTCAACGACCGCATATCCTCCAACCTTGAGGTGACCGACTCCGTGATGTCGAGGGACGAAATGAACGCCATCATGCCGCCCGACCGCACGAACATGGACCTTCTCCCCCCCAGTGTCAACGAACTCAGGGTCGTCGAGATTGGAAACCAAGTGGACATGTGTCCCTGCGCAGGAACTCATGTCACCAACCTCGCAGAACTCGGTCCAATGAACATCATTGGAAAGAAATCCAAAGGGAAAGGCACGCAACGAATCACCTACGAACTGGGTGACCCAAGTCGCGTACGCTCGCCAAACAACGTTCTGATTTAATCAAAAATCAAGGTCATCGTCCACGAGGGAGCGAACATCGCTTAGGGCACGTTTCAACTCTTTTCGTTGTTGTTGACGTTGTTGGAATTCAATCGCCTCGAAGATTTCGGCTGTTTCATCCCCAAGGGTGCTGTCGGTCAGCGATGCGGCATGCACCCTATCGGTCAACGTGGTGTCCTCCCCGGGTCGTTCGTCCCTGTTGACGGGCGCAATGGGTTGACTGGGGACGGTTCTTGCACCGTATTGCTCCACCAGTGAAGGGTCAACAGGAAGAACCGTTTCACCAATTTTTTGAGCGGCAGTCGGTGTTGGTGGTTGTTGATTTGGGTCGTTTTGGTTGCCGATATCGCGCAGGACATTTGCTTTCTTTGTGCTCCGTTGGTGAGAAAAAAGAGCAGCGATGTCCTCCCCGGTGGGTGCTGTCGTTTTGGCCCCCAACGCACCGGCACGCCGCTGCTGTTCGCGTAAAACAGCGCCGTGCACTTCGTCATGGTCGTGCTGATGCGGAGCAGCACCCATCGCCATGATCTCTTTGGCCAGTTGGCCAAGAGGGTCGTCGCCAGGCAACGCCCCCAAACGCTCACGAACATTTCGATGATGGCGAATGCAAGACCCACATCGCGTCTCGCTGCCCGCATCTGGTGCATCGCACCACAAACAGCAAGCTTGGAACCCCAATTCTTGCATGGCTCTGCGAGGCATGGACACGTGAATCGTTTGCTGGAAGGAGGGTGGCCACATGAACCCTCGGACACGAGGATTCAAAGTTCATGGCACCGGGCTCATGGCATGGGACGCCGCGACCCAAGAGCTGATGTTGTTGATGACGACCCCTTCCAAGGGATACGGTCATCACCCAAACGGGTGCACAGGGTGCATCAGCACATGGACAGGGACGGCACGGTTCACATCGACGCCCCTCCCGCATTGGCCTCGGCCATGGCCCAGTTTTTCGGTCAAGACACGTGGGCAAAACCTCAACACCACACGGGAAAAATATGGCATTTTAGTGACGTCGAGAAACAACACCTTCGTCAAGCCATGGGCGCTTTTACAATCGCCCTGGGCCTCATGATGGTCGGTGGCCTTCCGGGGTTGAGTCGCCTTGGAACGTCCACATGGGTCGTGATGTTTCTTCTCTCCCTTCCTGTGATGTTCGTGGCGGTCGGACCTGCGTTCCTGTTCCACGAAATTGGTCACAAACTGGTGGCCAAGCGCAACGGCTGTTGGGCTGAATTCCGTGCCGATCCCAAAGGGTTGCAGTTTGGAGTCGTGCTTTCCCTGTTGCTTGGCTTCTTGTTCATGGCTCCGGGAGCAGTGATGGTAGCTGGCCTTGTGAGTCGACGTCAAAACGGACACATCGCCGTAGCAGGTCCGATGACCAACCTCGGTTTGTTCCTTATCGGCATCCCTCTTTGGGGACTGATTCTAGGCTTGACGGGAGCGTTTGAAACAGCGTCTGAACTCGGTGGCCGTGGCGAGTATCTGAGCGATGGACGGTTGGTGTGGAGACGAATGCTCGTCGATTGCGGTGTGTATTGGCTCGGTGCGAATCTTGCCCTCGGTCTGTTCAACATGCTTCCTTTTGGCCCTCTTGACGGGTTGAAAGTACGGGATTGGAACGAAGGGGCCTTTTTCGCAGCCATCTTGATCTTCATCATACCAGCAGTAGCCTTCATCTTGGGTTACTGGTCACCAACCGGTCTGCTAACAGCCGTCGCTGACCCCATCTCCAACTTGATACGGTGATGGTCGTCATCGACAAATGAGAGCGTCCATCAGCACCGCTCCGAACGGTTTGCCCGAGCGTTGAGCAAGCAAGCATCAGAGGTAAGCGTTCCGAATTGGCTCCTCATCAAGGTGGAAGAAGGCATAGGTTGCCCACCAGGTGATGGTGTCCAAGGCATCAACGAGGTTGCTTTTCCCCGTATGCTCTTCTCCGTAATCTTTGCCCGTGGTGTCCATCCAGTCTTCCATCTCGTCCAACGTATCGCAGGTTTGGTGGTAGCACCAATACCCGTCAACCAACCCGCCGAAACCCATCGTCACGGTACCGAGGTTGTCCTGGAACGTGGCGTGGTCCGAGCGGGCGGTGGTGTCCTCGTAGACGATGATTTCCGGTCGGTCTTTGGCCAACCAGTCGTCCACTTTCCATGTGTCAGCTTCGTATCCGGCGCCGACCAAAGTGGACATTTGTTCTTCGATACCAATAGCGTCCGACCCAACCCATTGTGCCAGACCCACCATGCCGGGCTGGTTCATCACGTCGTGGTCAAGGCTGGGCCCGATGTAGACTCGCATGGGCCAGACCTCCTCGTCCTTGGGGTAACCGTCGGGGTCAATTTCTGGATTGGGATCGCAGTCTCCACTTCCGCCACCGTGGCCGTTGCCGCATGGGGCGCCACCACCGCCTGGCCAGTTGACGCCGGCCATGTCGAGATTGACGTAGTTGGTGACTTCGACGTTGGGATTGTCACCCAACACCCACTCGTCCGTCCAGTAATCGCTGCCTCGTTTGCCACCCTCTTCTCCGGACCATAAACAGAACACAATCGTGTTTCTGGTGTTGACGTTCGCCATGGCTTCAGCCACCGTCAGGACCATGCTGGTGCCAGCCGTGTTGTCGTAGGCACCCACGCGAGTTCCGTAGGTTCGGCCGAAAATGTGCGGATCGAGCAGGGCGGCGTTTGCCGGTGGTGCAATGTCAAAGTGAGCCCCAAACACCATCCACTTGTCACGGTCTTCGGTGCCCCATCGGTAGCCACAGATGTTGTACGCCTCCGGATTTTGTGCACCGGTGTTCTCCGAATCGTAGACAAACCGTTGGTTGATGACTTCCAGGCCAAAACTGTCCAGAGTTTGGATGAGGTAGAGAGCAGCGTCTTCGTACGCCAGGTTCCCTTGGCCAGCCCACCGGTCGAGGTACCCCACTGCACCGTCTGCACCGTCCGTTGGATCGGCGGTTTCGTCCGTGATGGATGAGAGGTAGTTGTACGTGGTTCTCCCGTTGACAAATCCGGCCGAATGTCGTCCACCTTCGGCCACGGAATAGGCCGCTGCTTGCTGTCGTTGAATCTCAACAACGACAGGGGTGACGTCGGTGAGGGCCGAGGTGTTGTCCACTCGAATTTGTGCATGGGTCGTGTTGCCGTTGTCTTCATCGACAACGGCTTCAATCATGGCTGAGGAACCGTCGTTGTAGCCGTCTCGCTGCAGCCACGTAGCCCACGACTCGTCCACGTCACGAATTGGGAACGAAGTTTGCCCAAAGGTTCCCAGAAGGAACACGGCCGTGTTGGTTCTGGGAGGGGCAAGGAGGTTGAGCTGCACGGTGTCGCCCGCTTCCAACTGAAGCACGGTGGAATTTTGGACAAAGGAGGTGGCATCGTCCATGAACAAATACGGTACGTAGACACTCATGTCCTGGTCTGCGGTGAACGTAACACCTTGGAATTCCCCACCGGCCAACACCGAGGGCGTGATGCTGACCTCCGAGGACGATGGAGCACCCGTCACGCCGTTTTCTCCAAAACAACCGCTCAACGGCGCAAGACACATGAGCAGCACCAGAAAGGTCGCCTGTGTCCATCCCTGTCGGGCCATGAAGAGGCGTGAAGGTTCACCTTCTCAAGGTCTGCCCTAAGTCGTAGGACCGTTGTTGCGAGGTGAGAGCGATGGCAATCTGAGAAAAACCCGTCACTCTTCTTCCACCCACACCTTTGATTCGGCGTTGGCGTCGCGTCGCTCGCTGATGATCGACAACGAGAGTCCAATCATGCCCACAAGAGCCAAAATGGCCAGCAACATTTGAACGGACTGCGCTGCAGTAGTTGTCTCAGTATCGGTTTCCGTTTCGTCTTGAACAACCTCGTCACAGCCGATTCCGAAACAATCCCCTGCGGTCGGCCCGTCTTCGACGTGAACGTCTTCATGAACAGCAATGTTGTAGGTGCGGGTGGTGTTGGTCCCGTTCTGGTATTGCATGACCCAGTAGGTGTAATTGCCAACCGTAGCGTTGGCAGCGAAGGCGTAGGTTGAGGAGGTAAAACATGCATCGTTGACCTTGGAGCCGTTTTCATCCAATTCACAACTGTTGTACAGCATTGGGCTGGCGAAATCATGGGTTTCGTTGTACGTTCCGTCCATGTCCACGTCAACATGAACCACGAGGCTTGCGTTGTTGCTGCTGTCTTCCATTCTGAACCAAACGGCGTTGCCTTGGACGAATGCAGCATCAGATATGTTTCCGTTGACCGAACCGTCTTCAACGAGAATCACCGTGAGGGTCTTCTGTTCATGGGCTTGCGCCACCGGCAACAGCAACATCATGACGACCAAAGCCATGAACACTGTTCGCAAGCGCATGAAGCACCGAACACGCAGGGTCATAAAGACCAAACGGAACATTGGTTTCGGATTACCATGGCTGGGAAGGAGATGGCGCTTGGCCTCTGCGCCTTGTTGTTCGTATCCTCCGTGACGATGCTGGTGTTTGGTGGAGACGAAGCCGCATCAGAATCCATCAACAGCCCTGTGTTCGACAACGGCGACCCCCTCTTTCAGTACGAAGGCCACGACCACAGCAATGCGAGTCAGCACGTGGCGGGCTCTGACAACATGGAACTCCTCGACTTCAACCCGCTTTCAACGCCCGGCAACGCCGAAGTGCAAGTGGCCACCACCCCCGATGGACGCACCTACGCCTATTTGGCCGGGTGGAACGACATGCACATCGTTGATGTGACCGACCCGGAAAACACCGAAGTAACCGGTATTTTCAACGACCCAAACACGCAGGTCTTGGATGTAAAATACCTCGAATACAACGGCAGAGAGTACATCCTCCAGCAAAATCAACTCATCGATCCGGGGAACGCCGACCCCAACATTGGCCAGTGGAGCGAACCGTCGCAGGTCTCGGTCGTTTTGATCGACGTGACGGACAAAACCAACCCCACATGGATTGATTCATGGTACGATGTGGACCACCCCAGCGGCCCACACAACCTCTACACTCACATGATCGATGGTGAATGGTACGTGTTCATCGCCAATCCGGATTACGAAGAATGCAACGATTCGATTGGGGAAGCTTGCGGCGGCGTGACCATTGCGCACCTCAACCTCGACGGTTCAGCGGCTCGAAACCTTCCGGGCGTTCCAGCCTCTGGTTTGGGCCATACCATCGTGAAGGTTGGTGAGTACGAAGTGTCTTGGGAAACCACCCGGGGCGGTTGGATATACATTCATGACATGACCGTCCAGACATGGCCAGGCGAAGATCCAAACGACCCAAGGTACGGCCGAACCTTCGTTTACGGCAGTTATTGGGAAGCCGGTTTGCGCATTGGCGACGTTACCGACGTCCCTCACCCCGTGAACTCGCCCGAAGCCTATTCCGTTCACGCAACGGTGTGCAAGGCTGGCCAAGGCAACCCTGTGATGTGTCGATGGCGAGCACCAGAGGTTGGCTTGTGGATGGATTTCCTTGACCTTGACGAAGACGGCCAACCCGACAGCGGTACCACAGGCAACGAAAACGGTGGACGTGTCTCTTACATTCACTATGCAGAACCGTTCCCAGAGATGGTTGATTTGTCTCATGTGGGCTATTCCGATGAGCCCGTCCACATGGTCACGGCCGCCGTTGAAGTCCTTTCCACCAACGTTGGCACTGGCATTCTCTACCTCATTGACACCACGGGGTACACCATGGAAGACGGCCAGTTCAGGTTCCAACCTCGTTTGATTCGAGATTGGGAAATCCCGTACGCAGAAGACCATTGTTACGGTGCGGATTGTGAAGCCCACCCCAACGACGATGAATGGCTGTTGTTCTCACCTCACAACCTCGACAGCACCTATTTTGAAACCACGGATGAAACCGACCAGAGTTTGGGTGGTGGCTGGGACGGCCGATTGTACATTTCTCACTACCACGCCGGTTTGTGGGTGGTTGATATTGAAGCACTTGTGGCCCCAACCGATCCCGACGACCGTGTCGGTACGCACGCCGAAGCAACCGTTGCGTACTACCTTCCTCACGGTGAAGACGGTACGCCGCTGGACTCAAGTTTCTACGACTTTGGCTGGGTGCCGTTCTTGTGGGCGGTGGAGCACCATGACGGCATCACGTACGCATCGTGCATCTCAACCGGCTTGTACCTCGTTCAATTGGACATCGATGAACCGTACCGGCTTGAGGCATCCCAATGAGGCACAAATTCTGCGCCCTTCTGTTGACCTGCACGCTGTTGCTGGCGGGATGCACTTCCCCGAACAATGTGGATGCATGGGCGCCCAATGGCGAAGTCATCGACAACGTCAACGTAGAGGATTTCACGCTCTTAACCAGTGAAAACACACCTTGGACCTATTCTGAACAAGCGGCCAACACCACACTTGCGGTGGCTTTTTTGTTCACCAATTGCCTCGACATTTGCCCCGTGGTGACCTACAACATGAATTGGGTAAAATCACAACTCTCGGAGGAGGAACTGAACAAAACAACGTTCCTGACCGTGACGGTTGACCCGTGGAGAGACAATGTATCGGTGCTTCATGAGTGGAAGACAGGAACCAACAGCGATTGGGCCCATCTCACCGTTGCAAACAACGACACCAACTCAGAACCAATGCAGCGCCTTCAGAACGTTTGGTTGAATTTTGGCGTAGGGTTAACCATTGAGGAAACCAACGACTCCAACACTTCCCAAGCCCGACATCACCCCGACGACTACACCGTCAACCACGAGACAGGGACCGTTTTGGTGGATCGGTTCGGCAATCAGCGGGTTTGGTGGGGCGACAACGATTGGGTGGTCGACCTGTTTTTGGCCGACCTCCGGCATCTCCACACGCTCTGATTGAACGCCGTTTATCGCTGGCTGATGGCGTCCATCGTGGTCACGACGGTGCAAAATTCCTCATGCAAACTGGCAAGAGCCGTACGGTGAACAAGGTCGGCGTCGAACACTTCACCGTCCGAACCGGTTCGATCAAAAGCAGCGCAAGCGTCTCCGACCAAATCCACCTTGAAACCAAGATTGCCCGCCATTCGAGCGGTGGTTGAAACGCAGTGGTTGGTGGTGAGTCCAGCCAACACAAGATCACCATTTCCCGACGCTCGAAGCATCGCTTCCAATTCCGTGCCAATGAACCCACTGTTGACGTTTTTCACGACTTCACGCTCTCCAAACAACGGTTCAGCCCATTCCATGAAGGCGAAACCCGGTGCATCTTGAGCGAGCGGACTGCCAGCTTCCTGCGAAGCATGGCGAACATGAACGACCGGCGAGTCGACGTCACGCCAGTGGTTCAGCAGAATTTGAGCGTTGATTTCGAACTGCGAGTTGTTTCGAGCACCCCATACTGGATCTTCAAACCCAAGTTGACAGTCGATGAGAATCAACGTTCGGACCATGGTTTACCGAATCAGCCCGTGCTCTTGAGGGCGATGGCCGTTGACCCAACCCTTGGAGGGCACATCGTGTTGAAGCGATGGCAACGCTTTACTCACAATTCATTGGGGACCGGGGTTTGGTCCATGTGCAAAAAGGCGTACACAGCCCACCATGTGACAATATCCCACGAGTGAACGAGGTTCGCTTCACCCGTTGCATCATCCGTGACCATGTATTCTTCCATGGTGGACAACTGATCGCAATTCCGGTGATAACACGGGTAACCGTCCACCACACCGTTCCATCCGAGTGTTGCCACACCGATGTCTTGGAACGATTGATGGTCGCTGCGTGCCGTGGGGGATTCGTAAATTGCCACAACGTCCTCGTACTGGTTTTGCCACAGGGGCGTTTCACCAGCGGCCAACCATTCGGTGCGACCTCTTTCCATCTGGTAGCTCAGGTCGAACGCATCGGCTCCAATCCATTCTGCCAAATGGAACATACCGGTTTGATCGATGGCCTCTTCAGAACCGTCAGGGCCAAGATAGACCGAGAGCGCGTAATCACCGGGGTAATTGATGCCGGCCATATCGAGGTTGAGGTAATTGCTGACGGTGACACCGTCGGGGAGGTCGTTGGCGAACGACCGAGAGCCCCACAACCCTTCTTCTTCCGAGGACCACAAACAAAACACCATGGTCCTGCGGGCGTCAAATTCAGCCAACACGCTTGCCGTCGAAAGCACCATACTGGAGCCGGCGGCGTTGTCGTAGGCCCCGTGACGGGTACCGTATCCGGGAATATCAGGTCCGGGCGTAGGTGCGACCGGCGGTGCAATGTCAAAGTGGGCGCCAAACACCAACCACTCATCGGGGTACACGGTTCCGGTTTTGTAGCCACAAATGTTCACCGCCCAAGCGGTGTTTGATTGGAACCGATGAACTTGCACATCCAGGTCATAACCCTGCATAACACCCTCAAAGTAGGTGATGGCGTGCTCGTAAGAAGGATTGGCGTTCCCAATCCACCGGTCAAGGTAGCCGACTGCACCATCCGGGCCACAGGTGGCGCAAGGTGTGTCATCGGTGATGAGTTCCACCCACTCAAAGACATCTCTTCCGTTGACCCAACCATCGCTGGCGCCAATTCCCTCGTCTTCCGTGAGGTCGTCTCGCTCGGGCCGGACGGTTTCCATCAGGAGTGGAATCACGTCTCCACCCGTGTCGTTACCGGGCACCAACCAGGGCCACAACCCACCTTCGTCTTGATTGGGTGTTGCCTGAACACTCGATCCTCCGGTCCGGTTGCCGAGCCATGCGACCCAAGATTCGTCAGCAGAACGAATGGGCCAGTTGGTTCTTCCAGCATCGCCCAAAAAGAACACAACCTCACTGTTACGGGGTGGGAAAAGAATGTTGACGCTTTGCTGCTCGCCGCTGGTGATGTCCAAAACCGTGCCGTTTTGGGCGCGCATGGACCCAGGGTCCTGAACGAAGTAGGGAATGTAGACGGCCACGTCTTCTTTGGCCTCCAAGGTGATGGTTTGCCACATGCCACCCTGCAACGCTTCGACCTCCAGCACAACAAGGGCCGACTCATCCAATGCTTGCGACTCACTTTCACCAAAACAGCCGGCGAGCGGAGCGAGCAACATGATGGTCATCAGCGTTATCGCCTGCAACCGACGTTGTCCCATGATAGGTCCGAGTTGCTTGGTGTTGTTGAAGTCAGCGGTTTCCCGCCCTTTCTGTTCTTGTTTTTCCATTCGCCGGAAACAAAGTACTGGAAAATGGAGAAGGATTAAGACCGAACCGTTCACCGGTGAACCATGGCCACCGTGCGGTTGGACCAGAAGCGCCGTGCTCTCGTGCGTCGCATTCCGGATTCTTACACCAAAGCATTGTCCAAGTTTTTCGGTAGCGGCCCTACCGATGTGGAAAAGGCCAGAGAACAACATCTCGGCTACATTCAGGCGCTTGAACGCCACGGCGTCACCGTTCACACATTGGAAGCCGATGAAAACCATCCCGACTGCATGTTTGTGGAGGATCAAGCCGTTGTGATTGACGGTTACATGCTGTTGCCCGTACCCGGGCACCCCTCCCGTATGGCAGAGCAGCCCCCCATCGCTGAGTACCTCATGGGGGCACTTGAGGGGGTTCAAACCTGCGACATGGGCGGAGAAGCGCGCATGGACGGGGGCGACATCATACGGCTGGGTGATTTGTTTTTCGTGGGCAGGTCAACAAGAACCAACGATTTGGGCATTGCGTCGCTTCGTGGGCTCTTGGACACCCTTGGTTATGAACTGCGGGTGATCGACATTCCTGACGGAGCGCTCCACCTGACCAGTATTTCCTCCACGCCGACGGACAGCACGATCCTGGTCCCGGAAGGATTCCTTCACAAGGATGCATTTGGCGATTTGCCCGATGGATGTGAGGTTCACTGGATGCCAGAAGAAGAAGTCTACGGGTGCAACACGATTGGACTGCCCAACGGCAAGGTTCTGATGGCACAGGGTTACCCTACGGTTCAGCAGAAACTCGTCGATCTCGGCCTTGAAGTCGAAACATTGGACATGAGTGAGATACGTGCAGCGGACGGTTCGCTGACCTGTTGCTCGATTTTCTACTGAGCCTCGGTCACATGGGCCAACCAAACGGTCAACGAGTTGTTTGCTTGCTCGGCGTTCGTGCACTCAGCAACCGAGTCGACCCAAACACCGCTCATCGCCGGATCAGCGAACAACAACTTGTCTGCAGAAGCGACCAATTCAAGCGTCTTGGTGTGGTCAACATACAAACCAACCTCAAACACCACCCAGGGGTCCTTGCTGCGGGCGTAGGATGCAAAGGGGGTAGAGAAAAGAAACGACACCATGTCTTCCAGACTTAGAAACGAGCAGAGCATGCTCAACGTTTGGTCCAAAGCCTGACTTCCTTCGTCCAACACATGCGCTTCATCAATCGTGCGTTGCTTCACCATGGTCAGCAAGGGCATGGCGTCCATAAGGACAGGTCGAGGCGAAATCGGATATAGATTCCTCTATTGAGAATCAAACTCAACATTAAAAACCAATTCACTCCAAGCCGACACCATGCAGAACCTAGGAGACAACGATGCAAAGTGCCCCGTCATGCACGGCGGTGCCACCACACCAAGCCGCGGCCCCACCAACCCCGATTGGTGGCCAAACCAGCTCGACCTCAGCATTCTTCACCAGCACGGACGAAAATCCAACCCCATGGACGCCGATTTCAGTTACAAAGAAGCCTTCAATTCCATGGATTATGCCGCCCTCAAGAAGGACCTCCACGCTCTGATGACGGACAGCCAAGATTGGTGGCCCGCAGACTACGGGCACTACGGCGGCTTCTTCATTCGAATGACCTGGCACGCAGCAGGCACCTACCGAACCGGGGACGGTCGCGGTGGTGGTGCAACCGGCGCCCAACGATTTGCCCCTCTCAACAGTTGGCCTGACAACGGCAACCTCGACAAGGCACGCCGTTTGCTATGGCCCATCAAAAAGAAGTACGGCAACAAGATTTCGTGGGCCGACTTGCTCATTCTGACCGGCAACGTTGCCATTGAATCCATGGGTGGACCCGTGTTCGGGTTCGGCGGTGGCCGCGATGACATTTGGGCTCCTGAAACGGACATTTATTGGGGTTCAGAAGACGAATGGTTGGGCGACAACCGATACGGCGACACCCGCCAGGATCTTGAAAATCCCTTGGCTGCGGTCCAAATGGGTTTGATCTACGTTAACCCCGAAGGACCCAACAGCAACCCCGACCCTCTTCTCAGCGCACAAGACATCCGTGAAACATTTGCAAGAATGGCCATGGGCGATGAGGAAACCGTTGCACTGACCGCAGGCGGTCACACGTTTGGAAAAGCCCACGGAGCCGGCGACGCCGCTCATGTTGGGTCCGAACCCGAAGGCTCCCCAATGGAAGACATGGGCTTCGGTTGGACAAGCACCCACGGAAAAGGTCACGGCAGCGACACCATCACCAGCGGCATCGAAGGTGCATGGACAGCCAACCCTATCCAATGGGACAACGGCTACTTTGATCTGCTGTTCAAGTACGAAGACCAGTGGGACCTCATCAAGAGTCCAGCAGGCGCCAACCAGTGGACGCCCAAGAATCCGGACGAAGCCGATATGGCTCCCGATGCAGAAGACGCCAGCAAGAAAGTCCCAACCATGATGACCACGGCTGATATGGCCATGATCAGGGACCCCGAATACCGAAAGATTTCGAAGCATTTCCATGAGAACCCCGATGTTTTTGCCGATGCCTTCGCTCGAGCCTGGTTCAAGTTGCTTCACCGCGACATGGGCCCCAAGGTTCGGTACCTCGGACCCGACGTTCCCGACGAGGAACTCATCTGGCAAGACCCCGTCACGGCCGGTTCAACATCCTACGATGTCAGCGCCCTGAAGGCTGCCATCGCAGGCTCCGGACTCTCAACCACCGAACTGGTGGAAACAGCATGGTCAAGCGCCTCAACCTACCGAGGCTCAGACATGCGCGGAGGCGCCAACGGCGCTCGAATCAACCTCGCTCCACAAAACACGTGGAAAGCCAACAAGCCCGACCAACTCAACAAGGTCTTGGGCGTTCTTAGCGGTCTCGCATCTGAACACGGGGCAAGCCTCGCCGACACCATCGTGCTCGCCGGTAACGTGGCCATCGAGAACGCATCAGGAAGCACCGTACCGTTCCATCCCGGTCGTGGCGATGCCACCAACGAACAAACAGATGGAGCATCCTTTGATGTCCTCGAACCTGTGGCCGACGGTTTCCGAAATTACCTCGAGAAGAACTTCTCCGTTTCCCCAGAAGAAATGATGCTCAACAAAGCACAATTGCTGGGCTTGACGGCGCCTGAAATGACGGTGTTGGTCGGTGGCCTACGGTCGCTTGGCGTGTCTTCAGACGACCGTGGATTGTTTTCTGACAACCACGACAACCTGTCAAGTGATTTCTTCAACGTTCTGTTGGACATGAGCGTGAAGTGGACCCCGACCGGCAGCAACTCCTACGAAGCCAAGGACCGCTCAACCGGAGACGTCGTTCGCCGAGCGTCCCGTACCGATTTGGTCTTTGGAAGCAACTCCCAACTCCGTGCCCTTGCAGAAGTGTACGCTCAGGACGACAACCAGGACAAATTCAAGGCCGATTTCATCGCTGCTTGGACCAAAGTGATGAATGCTGACCGATTTGACCTGGCTTGATGTTACCCCATGGGTGTCGACATGACTCACCAACATCCACCATCTCGCCGGGCAACCTGGCAGAGGGAGGCTGTGCGAGAGAACATCTTGACCCGCCACGATCATCCAACCGCACATGAGGTCCACGCCTCGTTGAATTTAACGGGCATTGGATTGGCAACGGTCTATCGCCATCTCGCAGTTTTGGTGACCGAGGGGACCGTTCGTACGGTTGTCCACGATGGCGAAACACGCTACGACCGCAACACCAACCCGCATGCTCACGCATCGTGCACCGGCTGCGGTGCTCTATGGGATGTACCTCTACCCGAACACATCGCTGAACATCGTCCCGACGGTTTGGAAAAGGTAGCCGGTGTGCAACTCACGTATGCCGGACGTTGTTGCGACTGCCCCTGACCATCACCAAGGCACAGGCGTCCCATCGAATTGGACGTATGTTCCGGTGTTCGCAAGGTTGAGTTCTTTGATTCGTTGCATCATGCCATTGACGCTCGTTTGAACGTCAACCGGGGCATGAGCGCCGCCCATGTCGGTTTGAACCCATCCGGGATGCAGCAACAACACGGCCACACCGCGTTGGGCGAGCTCATTTTTCATGGCAACGGTAAACATGTTCAGCGCTGTTTTCGAGGCTCGGTAGGCATATGAACGACCGCTCTCACAGTCGGCGATCGACCCCATCAAACTGGAAATCATCACCACCTTTGACCCGTCTTTTA
>QQSC01000027.1 GCA_003602475.1 Candidatus Poseidoniales archaeon
ATCCGCTGGCCCAACCGCCACAAACGCCCTGCCTTGACTGTGAGCAATGGAGATGCTCGGCAACGGTGTTCGCACCCAAACCCCGTTGATGTAAGTCAAACTTGGAGCTCGGTGCTCGTCCCGAATCACCATCACCAACGAGGCATCCACCCTCATGAATTCACGGAGCACCTGTTCCAGCAACCATCGCCCAGAGAGATGCTCCCTTCGTCGTTTGTCAACAACGAAGGTCCGAACCTCGTCAACGTTTGCGAGGCTCGCTTCCCCGAGACCCACATCCCAAATCGGACATGAAAACAGACGGACATTGGCCTGATGGGCGCTCACGTCGAGTTCCACCACGGGCGGAGGCACAGCCACGCCCCCTCATCGCAACAGGTTGAACCGTTGCTCTTCAGCCACTTCAGCCATGGCTTTCAAGCGCAAGCCCTTGAGAGCCAACACAGGGGCATCGTCGTCGCCAACGATCACCACATCATGAACCGTGACACCGTTGTCTTCTTCCTTCCGTTGCACGCTTCGCAATCTCAAGGATTCCTGAAGTTCGGGTACCCTCAGCATGGTCAACCATTCTATACCAACCGGCAAACTGCTCAATCCCCGATGCTCCATGGCCACCAAACCAGCGTTCTGGAATCCTGCCTCAATCAACATCGGCAGGGCTTCCAACAGAACGGATTCGCCGTGGGCTTCTTCTTCGAATTGCACGGTTTCTGGGAGTTGGTGACGCATCAGTGCCACGCCATCAATACCAGGTTCATCTTCAGAACCAGCACCTCGTAGGACGCCGCCATGGGATTGGAACCGGGGCCCGTGGAAGTACCGGTCGTAGATGAACGAAGGAGGGTGGATGAATTCACCGGCACCGGGAATACCCAGCACGGGCAACGCTTGCACCTCATCCTCGAGGAAGGTTCGGAGGTCATCGGTTTTGTCCACCAAACGAACCGTTCCAGTGTGGTGTTCTCGTTCACCAAACACTTCACCTTTCGAATTGGTCAGGTCTGAAACCAACCGACAGTTCACCCAAGACACGTCGCCTTTACGCCGTTCAAAGGTTGCTTGGACCCGAACCGTCATGGGGCCTTTCACCAATTTTACCGGCAACCCAAACGCCACGTCTTCAAACCCTGCCAGGCAGGTGGACGGGCTGAGCAACAGTGCATTTTGAGCGAACATCTCCAACGCCATCACGCCAGGATGGTAGGGAACTCCCCCAATGGCATGGTCTGTCAAAAACGGATGGCTTTCTTCCGAGAGGGTGCATTGAGAGACAACTCGTTGGTTCTCCTCAAGTTCCAACACACGGTCCACAAAGGGGAAACGGGTTGGATCTGCAATGACAGCAGCCATGGCGGCTGGCAACTTTAGGGGCGCTTCACGGAATGAGGAAAAGCGATCCATCAAACCAAGGGAACCGCAGCCCAACACCCGACGCTTACCGCCACGAAGCGCTTCATTCACGAAGAGTTCAACACCGTCTTCAACCGAGAGGGTTTCAATTCCTGCAGCTGCGAAGACAGCCTCTATGGAGCCTCGAGTGGCCATGCCAACGTCTCGCCAACCCGTCCATCCGATGGCCACGGCACGGCTGTGACCACCAGCGGTCAGGCGTGCCATTTCAGCATCAAGAATGCTGTTGGCTGCGGCATAATCTGTTTGACCTCCGTTGCCAAAGCGACCCGCCACGCTGGTGAAACAACATGCAAACGTCGGGTGTTCAACGCCAGAGGCCTCGACGGCTTTCATCATGGAACGCCAACCGTCCACCTTGACTCGGACCACACGGTCAAACACATCGTGCCCTTTGTCCTTGACAAGTTTGGAATCTTCCAAACCAGCGCCGTGCACCACACCGGTGATGGGGCGACCCAACTCAGATGCGATGGCACAGAGACGTTCGCTGTCCATGACATCCGCCGCATGGTACGTCGCATGATTTCCTGTCTTCTCAATGGATGCAATGGTCCGATACACGTCAAGACTCCGCGTGAAGGCTTGCCACGCACGGTTCCATTCAACCATGGTCACCTTTCCATTAGGTTTGGCATCCACCAGTCGTTCTCGCAAGTTGTTTTTCTCCTCAGCCAGTTGTTCATCGGTCCAATCCAACCAATCGGAGGTGGATTCAATCAGGGTTGAACGCCCCAGCAAATGGAAGTGAGCGCCGGCTTGTTGACTGGCTTTGGCAACACCAAGGACGGAAGCAGCGGTCACGCCAGAGCCGCCTCCTGACACAAGCCACACATCGTCGCCTGTGAGAGGCGTTGCTTCACTCGTAAGATCTTCAGCGAAGGCGACCATGGCCCAGCGGCGTTCGTCCCTGTCCAAACCCACCTCAACTTCGCCGCCCAGAGCGAGGATGTCGCCGAGGACAAGTTCCGCTGCACGGGCGGCTTCGAGAACGATGTCGGGGTGCAAATCAAGAGCACGACACCGTACGTCGGGACGCTCAAACGCATAGGATTTTGTAACACCTGAAGCACCGGCTTGAACGGCATTGAATCGATGACCGTTGTTCCCATGCCGGCCGTCCAACGCCGTAACAGAAGCCACGAAACCGTTCTCTTCGGGAAGTCGCTCTCCCAAAGCCTTCAGCAAACCAAACCAGCCTTGAGCAGCCAAATCGACCTGTGCCGAGGGGAGCGTGTCTTCTGACCACCGTTCCGAAGCGAGTTTGAGTGGAGCGAGATGCAGAAGGCCCCCAAGAGGTTGGTCACCGAGTTGGTCTCCAATCCAAGCCAGATGTTCCACGTTGCCTGGATCGGCTCGAAGCACTCGGTGCCCTCCTTCAATCATTTCAGAGGGGTCGCGAACCTTGGATTCAAACCCAACACGAACGGAAGCCACACCTTGAGATTCCAATGTCTTGCACACGGCTTGCGCAATCCCCCATCCGTCGTCCGTCACCACGACGGCTCCAGAAACATTGAGGACAGAGGGGAGACCGGGGCATTCCTCAATCTCCACCTGCCAACGGCGAGTGCCCTCAACGGTCAGCCCTTGGCGAACAGACGGGTTGGAAGGCTGGCCGATGTCTGCTTGGAGAGAAGAATTGGCCGACAAGGCATCACCACCCTGCATCTTCACGATGTAAGAGGTGAAGTGATTCAACGTGGGGTGATCGCCCAACACGAAATCTTCGTCGACCGGTAGTGAGAATCGATCACGAATATCTCCCATAATCTCGGCTTGTTTCACGGTGTCAATGCCCAATTCACCCTCAAGGTCCTGGTCCATTTCAATGAAATCCGCCGGATATCCGGTATGAGAAACAACCACTTCAATCAGTACGGCTTCAATCTCCGGATGAGAAGTCCAAGTGCTGGATGATGAAACAGCGGGCTCGTTGGATTGAGAAACCATGGATGGTGCTGGAACCGGTTCAGAAACGACTGCAGGTGACGAAACTGGGGCAGCCTGGCCACCTTGCATTCGTTGTATGTAACCCATCATGTGATTGAGCGTTGGGTGATCGGACAAGACAAAATCCTCGTCGATTGGCAAGGCAAACCTGTCCCTGATGTCCGCCATGATTTCGGCTTGCTTTACCGTATCAATCCCAAGTTCACCTTCGAGGTCTTGATCCAATTCAATGAAATCGGCAGGGTATCCGGTATGGTCCACGACCACACCTACGACCGTCTCCACCATCGCATCGTCGCTGACAGGTGCTGCGGCCATCGGCGAAAAATCAGGAGCGCTTTCTTGTGAAGCCGTCATCGGTTGGACTGCCGCTGCTGGCGCCGGTGAAGGGGAAACACGACCACCCGTCATTCGCTGAATGTAGCCAATCATGTGGCTCAAGGTGGGATAATCGGCAAGAACAAAGTCTTCATCCACAGGCAGTGAGAATTTTTCTCGGATGTCCGCCATGATTTCCGCTTGTTTCACGGTATCAATGCCCAATTCACCTTCGAGGTCTTGGTCCAATTCAACAAAGTCAGCAGGGTATCCCGTATGGTCCACAACGACTTGAATCACCGTAGCGGTCATGCCTTCATCCTCCACCTGCGATGCCGGTTGAACCGGGGGGACAGAGGAGGACACCTGAGGCGAAGGGACTGGGTCCGACACCGTTTCAGGGGTCGGCTTCGGCGCTTCAGAAGGTCGACCTTCCCACGCTGCGGTTGGCTCCCAAGAATCGCCTTGAATGCCGCCGTGCAGGTTGTCTTCGCCTTTGACGTAGGAAACAAGTTTGTTTTGCAGAATTCGGAAGACGACGTCATCTGTTCCAGCCAACGAGCGAGCCCATGCCAGCAACCTTGACCCGTCAATTCGGTCGCCCTCAACCGGCCAGCGGCGGAGCAACGAGAGAGCAATCTGAGAGCCAAAACCAGCAGCAAACCGCAAACCGTACTCGATGTTGGGGTAATGTCCGCCTTTCGACAAGGTGAGGTTGCCCAATTCAGGGTCCTGCTCTTTGTGGTTGGCGATTGGAGGAATCCTTCGTGTTCGCAGCCCGTAAAGCATGGAGGCGTCTTCAATTCCGACCGCCATGGGATGGCCTGTGAACCCTTTTGTGTTCGCTATAACAAGCCGGTCTGTGGAATCTCCAAAGGTGTCCCTCAGAGCTTTGACCTCGGACTGGGCTGACCCTCCCCTGGCTGGCGTGTAGGTCTCGTGAGAGAAAAACGCCGTGTTGGGGGCGATGACGTGACGATCGAGGTTCCATCGTCGCTCCATACGAGTGATGAAGCCGTCAACAACTTGACTGACGTGTTCAACATCAAGTCGCGTTCCGTGGTAAGCCGAATTGGCGGTGGTTGAACCCAAGAATTCCGCAATCGGTTGCACGCCCCGTTGGGAGGCCTGGGAGTGACGTTCAACAACAAAGGCTGCAGCGCCCATTCCGAGCACCAACCCGTTGCGACGTCGGTCAAAGGGCAAAGCGGTTTCTTCGACCACGTTCCCCGTAGCTGCGGCTCCTGATGCAGCAAAGCCGCCAGCAATCCATTCCCACAAGTCGTCACCTGTCACGTCGTCACCGCTGATGATGATCACACGGTCAACCCGGTCGGCATCCAACCAGTCTTCAGCCACACCAAAAGCTGCCGTTGCCGACGCACACGCCAGGTTGATGGTGGTGTTTGGACCTCGAATCCCTGTGAATTGAGCGAATTGGGAATGACCCATGTTCAGAGTCTGGAACAGGTATCGCCGATCAAAGCGACCTTCCCCATCGTCCCCATTGGACTTGGCATGGGCCTTGGCCATTTGGAGGCCAGGGAAGCACGAGGAGAAGACAATACCTGTCCGCTCGCGCTGTATTTGGGGTACTTCCCATTTTCGAATCAGGCGGAGGCCGCCCTTTCCAACCTGCTCCACGGGTGTCAACGGAATGCCTGCATCCCTCAAAGCCAACAACCCAGCGGCAACAGAAAGTTGCGTGCTGATGTCCCATGCCAGAATGGCCTTCGGATCGACTCCGAATTCTTCGGCCAAATCAAAAGCCCCTTTGAGTCCAGCGAGTTGTGGAATGTCGTCAAAAACCTTGGCGGCTTCCATGTTGACCGAACCGTCTCGCCCCTTGATCAGGCGAACGATGTTCTTGTCGAGCAAACGCTGTTTGTACTCGTCCGAAACTTCGGTCAGGCATGTCTCTCCTCGGACCAATCGTTCAAACACATCTTCGGAAAACACCTTGTCCGTACCGGGAAGACCCAACGAGACACCGGTCACGACATAGGGGTCAGTATCCCTTTTTTGTGCTACTGAAGTCCCGGGCAACCCGGTTGCGGGTGTGGACGAAGGGCGGACAGCGATCGGTCTGGACAGAGAAGACCAACTTGCGGGAGGGTGAACAACCCAGCGAACCAAATCGCCTGCCGTCACGGCTTGTTGAGGGTCGTATTTTGGATCCACCTGAGCCTCACTTTGGATGGTTGATATCACGCTTTGGACTTCTCCTTGAGACAATCCCAAACCGGCGATCAAGGGCACATGACCGTGACAGAAGGCTGCAGGGTAGTCACTGAACGCACCAATTCGGTCGCCAACATAGGCCTGTATGGCTTTGGTTTGAACAAATCCATCGTCACTTGCTTCAGAATGAACGGTTTGTTGAGCGACTACCGTAACACCTTGACCGCCCGATGGCAGGGGTCGTGAGCGAGTCAACAACGACTCTCGTTGTGTTGATGATACCGAAGGCGTCAGGGGTTCATGAGAATGCGCTTCGAGCGGGCCTGCTCGGAAAGATTCGGTCAATGCAGGCGAATCAAGAGCCGGCCAAACTGGAGGTCGTCCGGCAAGAGCCATGGCGCCAACAGCGGTGAAGAAACTGGCGATTCCACCTTGCTTGGGGTGGTTGGTCAGCATGGCCATGTGAGGTTGATCTTCCAGGATTTGGGATGCGAACATGGTCAAGGCACGTTTTGGGCCAACCTCAAGGAAAATACGAGCACCGGCGTCGTACATCGTACGGATCTGTTGTGTCCATTCAACCGCAGACGCCATTTGCGGNGCGAGTTTTTCAAGAATGCTGACTTTTGAGTCCTCTCCAGTGGTCGGGTAAAACGCACCGTCAACGTTGGCGGTGATGGGGATTGAGGGCCATCGGATTTCCAAACTTTCGAGGAAGCGACGAAGCGGTTCGTTCGCTGGCGCCACGATACGGGAGTGGAAGGCATGCGATGTCGCCAACGGAACACATGTGAATCCCTTGGCCTCAAACGATGCCATGGCCGACTTCACGGGAGCGGTTTCGCCGGCGATGACGGTCATCTTTGGTGAATTTTTGTTGGCTGCAATCACGTAGCCCTCAGTCGACTCAAGCACCGATTCAACCTCGGAATAAGGAGCGGTAACGCTGGCCATGAGCCCTTTGTCGTCAATTTCAACCGACCCCATCTCAGTGCCACGAGCAGCCGCCGCACGAAGTGCACCGTCCATGTCAAGAATACCAGAGGACATCAGTGCTGCGTATTCACCGAGTGAATGACCGGCTACCATGTCCGGGCTGTATCCAAATGCGTTGAGGGTCCGTTCAATGGCCAAGTCGGCCGTGAGCATGGCGGGTTGCGTGTACTCGGTCTGCTTGAGTTTGTGCTCAGCTTCCTTCAATTCCTCCTTGGTAAGGGAAGAGCGTAGGACGAAACTGGACAGGGTTTCTCCATCGAGGACCTCGACCATGGTTTCGTCGGCTTGACTCCACACGTTCTGAGCGGCAACAAAACGATGCACCAAATCAGCCGTCATGCCCACGTATTGACTCCCTTGCCCGGGGTAGAGGTGAGCCACTTTGGCTTGCGATGGAAGGGGCGGCTGGTCTGAAATCAAGACGCCTTGTGCTTGCAAGAATCCCCATTTGGCTTTGTCTTGGACGGACTTCAGCGCCAACTCACGACGTTTGATGAATTCTGCCCATGAGGTGGCCACCAACGCCATACGGAAAGGAGAATTAGCGTCAAAACCAGTGCTGTTGATTTGGAAAAAGGCCGAAATACGTTGTCCACGGGGGTCCTCATCAAACAATGGGCCGCTGATGTTGATGTTGGCGAGGTTGGCTTCCAGACCTTCCATTGAGGTCGCTGAGAGCAGCAGAACGCCTCCCTCGAGAGCCTTCAATTCACTGTGGGTCAACGAAGGAGATGCCACAGGATCGAAGACGGATGGGGCTGCAGGCGCATTGGCGTAAGCTGCCCATCGAGCCTCCCATTCTTCGGCCATGGGTGCATGGAGTTCGGGTTCGTACCCTTCAAGAGCGATGTGAAAGTTCGTGCCTCCGAAGCCGAACGCTGAAACGCCCGCTCTGCGAGGATGAGCCGCTGGACGAGGCCAGTCACGGGCCTCGGTTGGTACAAAGAAAGGAATGTTTGACCAATCCACGGTTGGATTAGGGGTTTGGAAATTGGCGCTTGGTGGAATGGTGCGATGGTGCAGAGCCATCACGGTTTTCATGATTCCTGCAATGCCGGCAGCAGCTTTGAGATGGCCGATTTGGGACTTGATGGAACCAACAGCAACCTGACCTGTACCCTTCACATCGGTCCAAAGCCGCGACAGTGTTGACAATTCTGTAGCGTCACCAACCTTGGTGGAGGTGCCGTGGGCTTCAATCAATTCAACCGAAGAAGCGGGGTAGCCAGCCTGACTGTAAGCCCGAGCGATGGCTTGAATTTGACCTCGCTGGCTTGGTGCTGTGATGCCTTTTCCACGGCCATCGGAGGAACCTCCGACCCCTCGAATGACGGCGTAAATTTCATCTTCATCACGAATGGCATCACCCATCCGCTTCAGCAGCAGAACACCCGCACCTTCACCCATCACGAACCCGTTGGCTCGGGCGTCAAACGGCGAGGAGTGAGTCGGCGACAAAGCACCGATGGCTGAAAATTTTGCGAAGGTGGCCGGATCCATGGTCCGGTCGGTTGCACCGGCGAGCATGGCGTCCACTTGTCGGGTTTGAAGGAGGCGGCAAGCGTCCAAGACAGCAGCCATTGACGAAGCACAGGCTGCGTCCATGGCGTGGTTGGGACCTTGGAGGTCGAGAAGATTGGCCACGCGCCCAGACACGACGTTGGCGAGTTCACCCGGCATGGTGTCTTCGTTCACACGCGGCGTGCCTTCGATGATGTCGCTGACAAAGGCGTCGCTTGCAGAAGATGGAAGGCCGTGTTGCACTGCAAGCGCTTTGGTGTGTTGGGACCACACTCGAATGTTGGAAAGGTTGCGGTTCTCACCGCCCAGTGCGTTGGCGAAGACGACGCCGGCTTTTGTTCGGTTCAGGTTCTTCCCTTCCGCCCCGTAACCCGCATGCGAAAGAGCATCAGCCGATACTGTGACAGCCCACAATTGACACGGATCGATTTGAGGTAGCGTACCGGGGGGTTGGCGCCATCGTTTCCAATCGAACTCATCACCGGTGACCAGAGCACCGATTTTGGCGTATGTTTGGCCTTCCGTGTGTTGACCAGGCCCGCCTTCCTTCCAGAAGTGATCGATCGGTCCTGGCCATCGCCCTTCCGGCAGTGGTGCGATGCTCACTTTGGCATCGAGGATGTTTTGCCAGAAGGCTTCAATGGAATCTGCATCGGGCATCATGGCCCCGAGGCCAACGACCGCAATGGGCTCAAACGGACCCTGATCCAGTCCTTCGCATGGTTTTCCGTCGTCCGTGGTCAGGGTCATGGAATCACCTCAATTCATGATGCTTTCCGGCACCATCGTAATGGAGAAACCGGCATCCACGTGAATGCACTGCCCGGTTACACCAGATGAAAGGGGACTTGACAACCAAAGCGTGGTGCCGGCCACATCTTCCTGACTGACGTTCCGCCTCAGCGGAGCGTTCGCCTCCACGTGGTCAAGAATTCGGTCGAACCCAGGAATGCCGCTTGCAGCAATGGTTCGTATGGGACCTGAGGAAATGGCGTTGATTCGATGGCCCTCAGGCCCCAGATGACACGCCAATTCCCTTGTCCAGCATTCAAGAGCCGCCTTGGCCATTGACATGATGCCGTAGCTGGGGACAAACCGCGTGCTTGCGGCATACGTGAGGGTGATGGTAGAGGACCCGGGATTAAGGTGTGGCAGAGCGTGTTTCAAACATCGTTGGAGGGAATTGGCAGAGATGGTCATCGCCGTGTTGATGTCTTCGTCTTCAACAAACAAAACAGGTCGATCAAAACAAGAACGTGGTGCAAAGCCGATGGCATGGATCAAGATGTCTGCTTTTTTCCCGGGATGATCGGCTGAAAAGGCAGTGAAGAATTCCTTGGTCGTTGCGTCTTGGGCCACATCAAGAGGATAAAATCCAGCGATGGCAGGCAACTCGTCTTTGAGTTTGAAAACACGGCTCATGAATCGCTTTTGGTAGCCCAAGTAAAGCGTGACTCCGGCTGCTGCCAAATGTTTGCAAATCGCCCATGCGATTGAATCTTCGCTGGCCACACCAAACACAAAGGCCGTTTTCCCTTCAAGACCCAGCATCAAAGCCACCCAACAGGTGTTGTCCGCTACACCGAGCCTTTGAGCGTTTTGACCCAAAGTGGAGTGCGGTACCGCAATTCAACGGTTTGATTGACCTCCGGTTCAACAGTGCAAAAGCCAGTACACAACGGTTCATTGGCCGTCAAAGGTCGCCGAAAATGTCGTCAAAATCGTCGCCACCAGAATCAACTTCATCAAAATCGCCGAAATCAAACTCGTCTTCGTCTTCGAGGTCGAGTTCGTCATCGGGGAGGTCAACGGTTGGAGCGACCATGGGCTGAGCATCGGCTTTCCGACGGAGCAAGCGTGCGAAGGCGAGAATGAGGAAGAACCCAAACAGAACCGCAGCGCCAATGCCACCGTAGAGTGCGATGTCATCGTTGCTGAATTCTTCAAGACCCCCGCCAAAGCCACCCGATTCACTGGCCGCTTCGAGTTGAATGGGAATCGTGACTTCGCTTTCCTGTGCATCCATGTCGTTGTCGCTTGAGGCGGTGAGGACAATCTCGTGCCGATCGCTTGCTTCAATGTTGGATGGAGAGCGAACGACAACATCAACGGTCGGCGATACCCCTCCTTCATCGATGGTTTGGGCAACTCGAGCACCTTCTGGGAACGTGAAGCCGAGGGTTTCAAGTTCAGCAATGTTGGCGATTTCAATCCACACTCGGTCCTCACCGTTGCCGTTGTTGAGCACCTTGGCACTGATGGTGGTTTCTTCACTCTCTCCGAGGGTGCGGGTGCTGGTGTCGGTCACCTGCAAATCCACCATACCGTACATGGCGACGGAAAGGTCACCGTTCACGCTGGCACTTGTGGCCAAAGCTTCGGGAACAGGCAGTGCCCCCACGTTCGTCACGGTGGCGTTGAGAGAAAAGTCCCAAGTTTCTGAGGACGACAGTCGAACTTGACCGTCGAAGGTGACCGTGAATTGTTCTTCATCACCGGCAGCGATTGTGAAACTGTCTTCGGAGAGAAGCATGGAAACAATCGGACTGTCCCATTCGTTGTCGACCGTAATGGTCTCTTCAAAGGAAGAGGGATTCGTGATGGTGCACGTGATGTCAACGGAAGCGTCGCTGAGAGGATGAACATCCAGTTCGGGGTTTTTGTCGTCACAGTCAATTTCCACCCCCGGAAGGGCTTGAGCCGATGCGAAAGCGGGTACCAGTGACATGACGAACAACAACAACAACAACGTGGCTGTCCGCTTCATGTCCTCCGCTCCAGCCGGAGGTAGGATTCCTCTTTGATGAAGGTGATGGGAGATGGTGCCCCCTGACTTCCCTTGGTCATGGTGAAGTGGCTTCTCCGTAAACTCGGAGAGGGAGGTCGTGGTGAGTATCCCACATGACGTCTTCAGGCACCCCAGCATCCAGCAACTGCTTCGTCCGCTTGGGGACCGTTTTTGGGCCGAGGACGGCCCCTGGTCTTCGAAGATCGTCCATGTAATCGGTTTCGAGGAAAAAGCCATGACTGCGCTGCTCATATGTTGCAAGAAGGGTTTCAATGGCCCCCTTGCCCGCCAGCACACTTGGTGTCAAGCCGTGGGTGTAGTTGCGGTCAATGTTGGGCGGAGAATAATGACGGACCAATCGGGTCAAGTCCATGCCTTGCCGGAGGGCCATCTTGGCCAAATCCCCGTAGGTTTCATCGGATTCGCCTTCAACATGGAGTTGCAACGAAAAGCCACCTTGGGCAGCCAAATGCATGGTTTCTTCAAGAAGTTCGTTGGAAAGGGCCCAGATGTCTGCGGAAACCGGCCAGTGGGGTCGACCAACTTCACCCACAGCATGGGCTTCGCCCTCCTCAATGAACGGGAGCGCAGCGTCAATAGAATCCCTGTAATTGTTGACAGCCTGCTGCTTTCCATCCTCACCGTCTTCCAAAACCCACTTCTCGAATTGGTGAGCGAACGCTGCTGGATGCGGCCCAAGCACCACTCGAGTGCTCAAGCCCACCTCTTTTCTCACCGAAGCAGCCATCTCCACCGTGTCCCGGTAAGCCTTGCTGTGACCTTCACGCGTGGTCGGAGGCGAGGAGAAATCGGGGCAATGGACCAGGACGATGTGGGTTCCACCGACGCGTTGGAAATCCCTTGCAGCGTCCAAAAAACGCCCTTGGCGATTGAGGTGGAAATGGTTGTCCATCACCGGGCCGTCGTACACCATGGGCGAGCCTCAATCTTCAGCAGTGAAATAACGTCGTTCCTCAAACACCCTTCGCCAATGCACTGCGGCCATGGCCACCATGTTTGGTGAGCGGGCGTCAGCCACGATACACTTTCCGTTGGGCCACAGTTGAACGGTCATGTTGTGCCGATTGTCGTGGAGTGTGGTGCAACCCAAACGGGCGTCGTATTCGGTGGTTGCTGAGGGCAATTCGCCTGCGATGGCTTGCAGATCAAGAGGGCGTTTGAACTGGAAGGAAACAACAACTGGCCCCATCTCGGCGTCAAGGCCGCTGTCGTCTCGTCCGAGGCGTAGAAGGAGTTCCTTTGCGGCAGCACGGGCGGCTTCAATTCGATGTGTGCCGTGGACGACGATCCGACCTTCTTCGTCGATCACCAACGTGGCCCGAGGTCGATCCATTGGCTTGATGACCACGCCGCTGTTGCGTTGACCACCCAACTCATCGATGACCTGTTGCTGGTCAACAGGTTCAGGACAAACAAAGCGGACAAGCAGGTTTTCTACACGGACACTGATGGTTCCTTGGCTCATCTCACTCTTCCTCCTGTAGTGGGGTTTCTGTTGGTGTTGATGAAATCTCCTCAACCTCGGGCAGCTCCTTAAGCGCCCCCATCAGGGCCACTCTGTGCGGCAGATGGTGGACGACGAGCAGCGTAGCGTCCTTTCCATGGGTTGCTCGAAGATCTGCAAGCGCTCCACGCAACCGTCGGGCATACCGTCGGTCACGCTGTTCATTGAGTTCAGGTGTTGACAGCCACTGGGTAAACGACCACCATGTTGAGGCCAAAACATCCGCACTGCTGAGATCCGCTGGCAGGCCCTTTGGAGGGCGTTTCGCTTCAAGGAAATGCCCCTTGAGATACTGTTTCCAGCGCTTTCCCGTTCGAACCATGGCCAACAATTTCCGCCAATGAGAAACCGCTTTTGCTTCTTGAGTCAAAAATTCGCTCCAATCCGTGTCGTCAGCGAGCGGTTCGATGAAGTAAACCGGACGGTCCCGACGTTCTGCGTTGCGATGGAGACGACGGGGCTCTGGATCGGGATAGCTGCCAACCTGCAGGTCATCCAACATGGAGAGGCCTTCGAGATAGCGTCCAAAGACACCACCAGAGACCAAACCAAAGTCGAAATTCACCCCCGGTGATTCAGCCTCATCGGACTCTTCTTGAACCCAGAGATCAACCACATCCTGAGATTCCAGAAGGGCGAGCCCGTGACCCGTATCACGAGGCCTGAGTGGGTTGGGATAGACAACAGTGGGCAGTGTGCCATGAAGCACCATCCGTCCACCGTCCGGGTCCTCCCATACGACATCCGACCAATGGTGGCGGGTGCTCAACCGACCACCTCATTGCTCGTTTCGCCAATCGGTAAGGGCTTGAATGTCCCAGCCCTGGTCGAAGTACCCTTGAATTTGGTCCTGTGTCCAATCAGGGAACGCCTCCATGGCCTCAGCCATTTGGGGCGTCACGTCACTGGGAATCTGAGCCAACTGCTTTGCGGGAGATTGTGCCTCCATCTCATGTTCGTATTCATCGTCGAACATGGAGGAGGAATCGCCGCCACGCCTGGCCAGAACGATGACAACTGTGGCAAGCACGCCGATGACACCAACAAGGAGGATCACGATGAGCAGGAAGGAACTGGAATCTTCTTCCAAAGCCACCTTGACGTTGAACGCATCACCTTCGCCACCAACGCTGCTGGGTCCACCGTTGTACAGCACTTCACCCGAAGAATTCAGACTGATGGTGTAATACATCCCGGTGGTTTGTTGCGTAAAGGCCTCAAGATCGATGTTGATCCAGTCGCTTACTTCACCAACGCCAAGTTCAGCGGTCTGGAATTGTGCTTCAACGATGGGGATGCCGTCGTTGACAACGGATTTGACCACCAAATCGGCGACGCCCGCCATGGTTCCATCGTTTCGGACCTTGATTCGAAGGCGCATCTCCTCGCCAACCCTTGGATTGTCCTTGGTCAACACGTCCACAATTTCGAAGGTCGCTTCTTCGTTGATGAAGGTGTAGAGCGAACGGCGCTTGGATTCATCGGAAGCAATGCCAATGACGGAGCCGTCTTCCTGAGGTCCGCCACCCCCAACCACTGCTGAACCAGCAGAGTCTGCACCGCTCACCCAGAAGACGAGTTCAATGTCGTTCATTTGCTCGGCTCGTGGTTCGGTGATGTCACCGCTGATGGGCCAGAGGTCCAAACAGGTCGCCGATGCAGCGTATCCATCACCGGTCGTGGTGAGGTCAAGCGTGGCTTGTCCAGGTCCTGCAAACCATCGGTCGTACTCGTTCCATGTGATGGCTGGGGTTGCAGAGTTGTCCTGATAAAACATCCAGTTAACGAGCAGGTCACCCGGGAACATGGCCTCACGTTCGGTGATTTGGACGTTGACGTCAACACAGTGGTAGTTGGCGGTTGACAACTCGCCAACGTTAAACCGGTCATCGCTGGATTCCGGAAGGATTCCCTTTTGGGTGCTCCAAGTGTTGGCCTTAACGGTGGGCGGAGAAAGGTCCACCTTGATCGTAAACGCCCCACAACCGTAGTCAGTTGTCTGTGCACATCGGCTGGAAGTGAAATCCTCAGCCCCGGGAGGTAGGTTGATCAATCGATACGTGTAGCTGTATTCGTTGGTGAAAATTGGCGCTGTGAGGTTGAAGTCAAACACACCACCGGTGAAATTCATCACGACCGTCTCACCGGGGTATTGCGAGTAACCTCGTGAAGGGTCGCCTGACGCTGGCGCTCTCACGATTTCCATTTGAAGTTCGACTTCAGGGTTGATGAACACGCTGTCGGACATGCCTTCTCGGAAGGCGTATTGCCCGTGGAAACGAATGGTGTCCCCAGCGTAAACGAAGCCTTCTCGCACATCGGAAGTGACTGGAGTATCAGCGTCTTCAAACATTGGCATGACCATCAAGTCGTTGGTGGGGTCGGTGCGGAAATCCAACTGAATGCCGTCGCTGTACCTCCAGATTTGGATGTGACGTCCTTGAACGGGCAGCATGGTGTACAGTGGATTGTCCAAATCTTGCATTTGCAACCTTGGTTCAATGTCGGTGTTGTCCAAGCCGACGATGCCCCAGTTGATCTGAATCGGGATGTCCACGATGAAGTCGCCTTCGAAGGGGTCAATCAATGCCGTGCCGTCCGTGGCGAGCATGGTTGGGCCCACATCTTGGGTGTCGACGATGGAGAGGTAAGGACTGTCGGTCCAGGCCGTCTCGTTTCGTGGGAAGTAGTAAACAACCTTGTCGTCGGTCGTCTTGTCCAAGTTCAACTTGAAGAAATCAACATCGCGCCATCCGTTGTCGTCGCTTGCCTCGGTCATCAAGTGGTACACGTTTCCAGCGTACATGGTTTGATTCCAAGTGCCGTCCCACTGCTGTTCGTTGGCGTTGAGGAAGGGGTTGCCTTGGGAATCCTCAATGTTGAAATTGCGGATGACTGGGGATCGTGAGGTCATTGACACGTACGTGATTTCGTCGTTTCCAAAGCCTGGGCCCCCACCGTCGATGGGGTTGCCAGCGTTGTCGTAGCCTTCAATCCACATTGAAACCTTGCCTCGAAGACCTTCGTTGGCATAGTCGTTGTAGGTGCCTGAATAGTTGGCTGTTGGGGACGCTCCGTCGCTGGCCATGCTGACGGTGATGTATTCGCCAGCATCAGCAATGCCGTCGTCGTTGGCATCATGATCGTGTTCAACCCACAGGTGGAGGTCAAGGGATGAAGGGGGATTTGGCAGATCTTGACTTGACATCCGAATCTCTTGCACCGTCTGTGGCACAACCCATGTGTCGTCAAGCAGCGTGCGCCAATTTTCATCCACGTTTCGGTCGGTGCCTGGACTCAACACTTGGATGTCCAAAAGGTTGGGTTCGTAGGTGTCGATGGAGATGTCGAACGGAATCCCACAGGTCTCATCGGGGTTGTATTGAGCCGGCGGGCAAATCAAATCCCCACCATCGTACCCACGGACGGCAAAGCGGTAGGTCTCGCTGCCAGCTGCTGAACCGAGGTCAATGCTCCAGTTGATGTTGCCACCGATGACACCCGAGCGGTTCGCCACTTCTTCCCATTCTGTGGTGATGTTGCCATCGGTGTTGTTGATGTGACGCAGTTCCAGCACCAAAAAGTAAGCAGAGGGGTCGGGAGCCTCGGCAAGGTCCTCGAGTCGCATCTGCCCGATGATGGTGATGTCCTGTCCAGACTCAGCCCCGGTCAAGGGTTGCTGAACACCGATGCTGTTCTGAAGTTGGAACATGGTCAAACCGGCGTCGTTTTCGACAGCGTTCCCCATTGAGGGGTCCAGGAGAACGGCATCTGGCAAACCGTTGACGCCACTTGTGGTCGTGAGGCCAGCGTAGATGCGGACCGTTTCGGTGTCGTCCCACGTTGGGTTCACCCTGAACTGCCATGTGACTTGCTTGCTGTCACCAACATCGGTGACAGAGGATGTGGCTTCGAGTGTGATGTGGTTGTTTGGGTCTTCATCTTCAGCAAAGGACATGAATTCCGACCACGTGAGTTTGATGTAATCGTTGGGTGTTTCGAACGTGAGCCAAGCTTGCGAAAGGGTGCTTCCTGCGTTGGCCGCTACGGCGTGTGTGGTGATCACTTCGTAGATTTCCCCGTTCGGATAAAGTCCGACCGGGTTGCCGGTCATGGAGATGGTGTTGGTGTATCCTGTTGCCGTGGCCACGTTGAGGTTTTCAAACGTCACACTTCCGCCGGAGTTGGTGTGAACGGCAATGGGTACATCGGCAACCGCACCTCCGTTCCACAGAGCAACACCTTGGTTGAGTTCAATGTCCAAACCGTCCGTGCTGTCCAGTGTGGTGGTGTAATCGTAGACGATGTCCAGGTGGACGGCCGTTAACGAGGTTCCAACCGAGGCGTTTGGAGAGTCAACGCTGAAACGGAATTTTACCCAAGAACGCCCAAAGTCATCTTCAAAGGTCCCCTGAACGGTGGGATTTGTCAGCAAGTTGTTCAACGCCGTCGTGAATGGAAGACGAGATTGCAGCATTTCCTGGACGATTGAGGTGCTGTTGGGCATGTCTCCGAGCGGTTCTGATTGGGTTTCTGCCTCCAGCATCAAGGCAAAACCTTCGCTTGGGTCGCTGTTGGAGCGAACAGAGATTCGATCGAACGAAACATCAGCTGCATGAACGGTCGCACCGACCGGCAACAGGAAGAATGCACCCTGAGCCTGGCCGTTGACACCGAGGGTCAGCGAGGCTTCATCCGTCCCGTAGGTAACATTGTCAACGGTGTTGAGAATAAACTTGGTCTGTCGTCCAAACATGTCGAGTGCGGGATCTGTTAGGCCATAATCGATGTCGCCGTCGTTGGCAACGTCTATCCGAAGCGATTCAGCATGGTGCCCAAACTCAAGGTCGAACCAAATTCCTCCGATGTTGCAAGCGTTTTGGTAGGCCACATTGGAGGCAAATCCGAAAATTGGTGTGGTCAACACGCTCTTTGTTCCGGCAGTGAGATTCACCTGGTCGAGCGTACCGGATGGCATGATGCTGATGGATGGTGATTCGCTGCAGTCGTCTTGAATCACCGGCGTTACAGCGGTGATGGGGTAGCTGAACTTGGATCGTGCGATGACCGGCGAGAAACCTTGCTGCTCGACCATGGGCTCGTACATCATGGGCATGCCGCCGCCAAGGGTTGACCAGACGCCGTTGTCAACTTGCATCGGACCAATGTCCGCTGAGGCGTTGAATCCAGTACCCACCCGAGAACCCATGCTGAACCCATGGAGAATGGGGCTTGAAAGCCTGGCAGGACCAGAATTGAAATTGAAACGGAGGTTGACAGAACGGTGCTCGGTCGAGTCAATGTCCCACAGTTCAATGATGTCGCCGGTCAACCCTTCCATGAGTTCGCCATGTCGGTCATGAATGATGGCGTTCGTGTTGTTGAGCACGTCAACGCTCAGCACTGCGGACGAGGTCGTTTCTGCTTCAATTGTCAACAACCCGTACCCGTTTGGATGGTTCTGACCTCCCAGTGAGGAAGGCAACAGGTTGCGAACAGTCATGCTTTCGTTTTGAGAGAGCAGGTCGCCGAGTCTGAAGTTGTCGATGTACCATCCTGATTCGTTGGAACTGGTGCTGAGTGCAGGATTGGCAGTGTGGCTCATGACGAAGCGGATTTGGATGTACTGAGCGGTGTAATCTCGAAGGTCGATGGCCATGGTGCCCCAGCCGTTGGCATTGGTTGGGGTGACGGAAGTTCCAGCGAGACCACCTTGGCCCGTGCTGATGCCGCAAGACGTGGCGATTTGGTTGTCCCAGTTGGAACCCCCACCTGCGGCGTTTGCGTAGCCGCTGCCGTAGGAAATTGAGGAGTTTTGAGTGTCAAAGGGCAGGAATTGGAATCCTGTGGCGCCGGGTGGAAAGGCTCCGTCGGGTGAGGTCCGAATCTGCATGTATCCACAATCCGGGTACCGTTGCTGGTTTTGACCGCTGCCGGCAATGGTTTCGAAACTGTGCCATGAATTGAACGTGGCCGTCGTGCTCTTGAGAAGAGGGTCAACGTACAGTGAAGGGCTTCGCAGGCCCAACTTAAATGAAGCTCCATTGTTGTCGTCGGTGTAGTTGTTGTCAGCCATGTTGGTGCCCCAGCATTCCACGACCGATGCACAGCCAGCCGGCATGTCGTTCACCGACAGCGAGCCATGTTCCCACATCGAGTTGCTTTGCGGTATGGCGAAATCTGTATCGACCATGAAGCCGGATGGCGAACCCTCGAAATCCGTAAGGAATCCTTCTTCTTTCAAGGAAACAGGCGTGGCGTCGTTGTCGATTTGAATCTCGAAATTGTCGATGTTGGAGAAGGATGTCAACTGATTGTTTTGACCGGGGTTCCAAACACGGGGCATTGTCTCGAGGTCAATTCGTGAATGGGAACCGTGCGAAACCATGTTGGTGGAGACGTCCATAGAAGCACTGGTCACGGTTTCTCCATCTGGCAAATTGATCATTCCGTCAACCAAATTGATTAGTGTGTCACCGTTGCGGACGTCAACGTCTGTGCTTGTGTTGCCGTTGGCAAAAGTGGTGACGTTGGCTGCAGCCAACGGTGCCATAAGCATCAATATGGCCAACATCAAAGGCGTGGATTTGGATGGTGTTTTATGAGACATGGTGCCACCTGCGGGTTTACGAAGTCAATTCAACATAAAACCCCGTCGCCTAGAGGTCACGAAAACGACCCACACGGGGGAATTGTTCGGTGGGAGTTATGAGGGAGAGATGCCTCCACAAGACATGGAACCCTATTCGGTTGAACCGGTGACCCTGATTGAAGAAGTGTTCCCTCAAGACACGAACGCTTACGACACCCTTTTTGGAGGCCGATTGTTGTCACTCATGGACAAAGCCGGAGGCATTGCTTGCGCCAAATTCGCTCACCGGGAATTCGTGACGATTTCCATCGACACGCTGACCTTCATCGCACCTGCTCGCCAAGGGGACTTGCTCGAGGTCACGGGCCAAGTCGTCTACACCAGCAGCCACACGGCCTGCACCAAAGTTTCGGCTTACACGATGAGCAAAGCGACATGGGAAAAGAAAATCATCTGTGAGGGGTATTTCTTTTTCGTGGCCATCGATTCCATGATGCGTCCCATTCCGGTCCCACAATTCGTACCTTCGAACGACGAAGAACAGCGTGAATGGGACAAGGCCAACGACATTCGAGCCAACATGCTGGCCAGAAAGAACGACCGTGAGGCATGACCACCCCCACGTTCAAGAAGACACGCCTTTAGGGTGAAACATGGTAGTCCTGAACGTCGCCATGGTCGGCTCAGATGAACTCGCTAAATCAATTGCGAAAGCGGCGGACCAACGGGACGTTCACACCTACGTACACAAGGAAATGGCCGGCGAAGAAACGAGAATTCTCTCCATCATCCGCCCTGCAAAATACCCCGAACGCCTTCGGCCGTTGCTCAACGCCCTCAGTGCAGGCCAAGTGGGCTTGATCGAAGTCACCGCCGTTGATGCGACGCTTGGTGAAGCACTCGTGGCTTTTGCAAGTGCTGGGTTGGACCACGGCATCGCAGTGTTGAACCCCCCAAGCGGCGGGTGGGTCGACGAAGATCAGGTCAAGATGCTGTTCAAGCAGGCAGGGCTTGGAGATTGGAGTTTCAGTTCATCCGATGGGCTGGCGTTGCGAGACGGACTCTATGCCCTCCTCGAAGGGCGAAAGGAACATCTTCGCGCCCTTTCCGAAGCCCCACTGGTCGTGCCTGTCGATCAGCATTTCAACGTCAAAGGCATCGGTTTGGTCGCCATTGGCTACGTGCAATCCGGAGCGTTGAACGTCCATGATGAACTGGTGCTGTTGCCCACCGAAGGCACGGGCAACACCAAATCGCTTCAGGTGATGGATGATGACGTCCCCACAGCCTTTGCTGGAGACCGAGTGGGCATTGCGTTGCGCAACGCGAAGGAAGATCAACTCACGGGCAGCACCGTGCTGGTTCGCCCTGCCGTCCAAGACAAGCGGACCAACACCAGCATCCCCCTTGCCATGACCACCCACTCGACTTCGTCAATGGACCTCACCACGTCCCCGTTTCAGAAGCGAACCCTTGCCGAAGGTGATGTGATTCATGCCAGCGTCGACCTCCAGTTCGTGGTCGGGAGAATCCAATCCGTTGAAGGCGCAACAATGACCGTTGCTTGGGAAGCTCCCCTGCTGATACGAAACCATGAGCCACCACAGGTTGTTGTTGCTCAATTGGATGCGAAACCAAGAATCATGGGCTCGGCTAAGCTGACCTTCGTGTCTTGAGTCGGCGCGAATTGACCTCGGTTCATTGCGGGCTCCAATGCCCTCCTCGGACGGTGGTTTGATAACCGGGAACAGGTGTCCGAGCAAACGGGATGCACGGAATTGGCAAGGGCTCAGCCTCGCCGAGTGCGGAGGACACAGAGGTGTTCTCTTCGCTGATATTGGTTGAGCCAAAGGATAGGGTCACGGTCCGCTTGGATGAGCGGATGCTGCACCTTGAAGGTCGAAAAGTGTCCAACAGCATTCGTTTGAGTTCAATTGACCAAATCGATCATCGCTCCACGACATGGGTTCCCGGTTGGACGATCTTTCTGGGTCTTGTGTCGTTGTGGATCGGGGTCAGAGTCATGCTGGACCCCGTATGGAAAGGCGGGTTCATCGTCTTTGGAGGGGCGTTGCTCGTCCTGCGCGTCATGAGTCGCCGACCCACGATGCTCGTGCACACCTCACAGGGTGACGTTCATGCCTTGTTGGGCGGCGAAGCCAGACTCTACCATTTGAAATTCATGCTCAAGAAACTGTTGAAGTGGAATTCCATGACCCTGGCACGTCAATCTTGGGAGCGACATCAATCCGACAGTCTTGGCATCGAATCCAACCCAAGACCCGCTTCGGTGGATGTTCTTCAGACACCGCATGCCATCAATTTGATGTTGCACGAACACAACGAGGACACGAATGCCCCAGAGTCAGATGAAGAAGTGTTTGAACCGGATTGGAAACCCACCGATGAACCCCAGCCATCCGACCCGTTTCTGCCAACCTTCATGCCCGTTCACGGTCACCTCCACGCTACGGAAGTGGCTCAATACCCACCAATGCACCATCCTCGCCCAACCGGTGAACCCGTGTTGGTTCCATCGCATGTCATTGTACCAAACATGCACCAATCCAGTCATGCCCATGGCACTCCCCCGCAGACATTTATGCCCAGTTTCTGGGGTCAAGAGCAAGCTCACATCCCCTCCACGCCCGAATTGCCAAGTGAAGATGACCTTGGCACAGGAGTTGTGGACCTTGACGCTGAGATTCTTTCGCTGGACGATGTGAATGAGCCGGAGCAGTCGAACCCCCAACCGGCTTCACCCCTCCAGCAACGCCAAAAAACTGTACTTGTCCGCCGAACATCGGCGATGAACCAATCCTCCTTTTTCATCCCAAAACGTCAGCAAGGTTTGCGCCCCCGCCGTTCAGTGCCCCGGAGCATCGGAACCATGGTCCGAGATGCGCTTGAGACTGGCCTTGACCGGGTAAGGAACAGACCAGATCATCAAACCGTCCCAGAATTGAGGAACACCGCCCAGCGCAACAGCATCGAACAGCATCAACCCTTCACCAGCCTTGAAGCCACCTTGGGACCGGGAGAAATTGAACGTCTCAACTCGAATTACAACAGTTTACAGGAACGAACAGCCCTCCAAAGTGAAGGGATTGCGGGTGGTTTGGAGGTGCTTTCTTTCAACGAATTGGAAGCCACAACCGATACAACTGACGATGTTGACCTTCACGAATTGTGAGGCTCGCCAGTACCACTGACCATCAAGCGGTACGATTGCATGCGGTCGTCATAAGCGTCCGTTGTGATGTCCAACAATCCTGCAGTGCCAAAGCCTTGCAGCGTGAAGGATGCGGTCACGTTCGCCGATTCAAGAGCCGACCGAAGAAGGCCATGTTCGAGATGTCCTCCGTTTGAGGCAAGGTGTGCCGCCAGCGTCCCTGCAAAACTGTCGCCGCAGCCCGTTGGATCGACAATTGATGGCACGGGGAAAGCAGGCAGCGCAATCCACTGCCCGTCGTGAAGGGCCAACACCCCGTGTTCACCACGCTTGACGATCAACGCTGAGGTGGATGTTGTTTTGGCCAACGTCTGCATGGCTCTGGGGAGATGGTCATCACCGGTGAGCATGCGCGCTTCACCGTCGTTGATGATGACCAAATCTGCGCGTTCCATGGCCGTTTGAAGTTCGTCTCTTGCAATGTTGATCCACAGATTCATTGAATCCAGCATCGTTACGCCAAGTGGCTTGGTTTGGTCCATGACCTGGTGTTGCAACAGAGGGTGGAGATTGGCACAGAACAACACCGTTGGAGATGCCAACAGGGACGGGACACGGGGTTGAAAGTGCTCAAACACATTGAGATGAGTAGCCTTTGTTTCGGCCTCACCCATGGAACCTGTGTAAGCTCCCTCCCATCGGAAGGTTTGGCCTGCCACTGTTTCAAGCCCGGTCAAATCAAGGCCTGCAGAAGACAGCACCTCCCTGTCCTTGGTCGCAAAATCTTCGCCGACCACGCCAACGATGGATGCACCTTGCTCTGGTGCAAGTCGCCGAAGATGGAATTGGCAGGCCAATCCTCCGTACGTTGCCGAACCCCCAAGAGCGTTTTTGACCGTACCAACAGGTGTTTCAATGCTGTCGTAAGCCAAACTGCCAACGATGAGGACGCCCATGACAGGCGGAACCCAGCGGAGTAAATGACTCTAACCGAGTCGTCAGCCGAGAAGTTCTTGATGCATGTCAATGTACTGAATCGTAATGTCACCGTTGATGAAATCCTTCTCGTCCATGATGCGTCGATGCAACGGGATGAGGTGCTCAACACCGGTGATGATCGTTTCGTCAAGGGCGGTTCTCATGCGCCGTACGGCGTCCTCGCGGTCTCGACCCCAGACGAGAAGTTTGGCGAGAAGGGAATCAAAGCATCCTGGCATTTCGTAGCCCGGATGAGCGTGCGTATCGCAACGTACACCAAATCCGCTGGGGAAGTGGCACTCCCAGAGGCGTCCAGGACTGGGGACAAATTCCCGAGGGTCCTCTGCATTCAGTCGACATTGAATGGCATGGCCTCGAAATTGAATCGACTCTTGGTCGAAGGGCAGCGCTTCTCCTTGAGCAACACGTATGCCCAATTCAACGAGGTTGTGCCCCGTAATGAGTTCGGTCACCGTGTGCTCAACCTGAACGCGGGGATTGACTTCAAGAAAGTAAAAATCACCGTTAGCGTCCCTCAGGAATTCAAACGTGGCCAGGCCTTTGTACCCAACCGCCTCTGCACCCCTGCAAACCAAATCGCCGACTTCTTTTCGCTTCTCCTCGTCCAACCAAGGCCCTTCTTCCACCAATTTTTGGTGCCGTCGCTGGATGGAACAAAAACGCTCCCCGAAGTGGATGGCTTTGTTGCCGTCAGCAAGGACTTGGAACTCGACGTGTTGAGCGCCTTGGATGTATTTTTCCACGAAAACACGGTCGTCGCCAAACGCCGACCTGGCCCGTGACTGGCAGAGTTTCAACGCACCCTCGAATTCATCGGCTTGATGCACGATCTGCATTCCGATTCCACCTCCACCAGCAGCGGCCTTGATGATAACAGGATAGCCGATTTCATCGGCCAAGGTTCGAGCCACATCTGCGCTTGCAATCGGTTCTGAGGAACCTTTGGCGGTCGGAAGCCCTGCGGCTTCCATGGCTGCTCTCGCTTGAATCTTGTCTCCCAGCAACGTGATCACGTCAGAAGACGGGCCAATGAAGGTGATCCCCTCTTCCTCCAACCGCTTGACAAACGTTGCGTTTTCTGCCAAAAAACCGTAACCAGGGTGGACAGCGTCGCACTTTAATTCCTTGGCTGCCGTGATGACCGCTTCGATGTCGAGGTAAGAATCCAAGGGGTTGGTCCGGTAATTCGGATACGCCACATCGGCCAACCGAACGGGCAGGGAAAGCCGATCTTCGCGCCCGTGAATGATGGCCGCTTCGATGCCCATGTCCCGAAGGGTTCGGAGAATGCGAAGAGCGATTTCACCGCGGTTTGCAATCAGCACTCGCTTGAAGGCCATGTCTGTTCGGCAACCGAAGCAACCTATGAGGAAAGCGGTGAGAAGAAACGAAGAAACCCGGTTCTCAAACGCTTCAAAACAGGAGGGTTGTGATGGCTACCATCAAAAGGGCCGTACCCAGCAGTAGAATTGGGAGTACCTTGTGGACCTTTTTCCGTTGAACAGCATAGACCTTTGAGAGGTCGACCCAGCGAAGACGAAGGTGCTGAGAAAACCGAATGTTCGCTTCCGGCCAAACATCGCTTGGGGGGGGGACCTGGAACACCTGTTCGTAATACTGCAGAGTCTCGTCATACTGCTCAAGAAATTTGACATCTTCCTTAGGCCCTCCTTCGGTCGGGCCATGATGAAGCGATTTGCCGAGCAAGTTTGGGCAAAACTCCCCCCAATAATCCCGTGAATAGGTGAGGTGCAGGTGCCATGCTTGGTCAACATCAAGGGATGGGGTGCAAGCTCGCTTGGAATGGATGCACAAGTAGCAAAATCGCTTGTATTCTTCAATTACCCGAGCAGCGTATGCTAACGACCATGCGTTTTCTTGGGCCAATCTCTGCGTGAAGGGAAGGGCGATGTCGTTGGGACCAACGGTGTAATCGAGAAGCCGTCGGTGGGCTGCGACGGGAATCACACCATCCAAGGGAGCCTCCAACGGAGCGACCATGCGTATCCCTCAGAATCCGCCGCCACCGCCGCAACCGCCACCGCCACAACCGCCACCGCCGCAACCGCCACCGCCGCTGTCGCTGTCGCTGCCACTGCCGTAATCTGTGTAATCACGATACACTTCAAAGGTCTCGTTTCCATATTCATCCCGACCCGTTGACTCGATGATGTAACCGCTTGTGCTCATCGCCCCAATCGTACCGAGGAATCCCGGGACAACGAGTCCGCCAGCGGCGTTGCGTGTTGCGCTGATGGGTTGGTCAATCGCTGGTATTTGGGAGTAGACTTCCATGTACTCATTGGATACGGAAGAACCTGCAGAACCAATCGACGAAACAACCCGAAATGATGTTGAAAGGGCGAGAGCAACCGTGAGGATGCCCGCCAGAAGGAGTGGGATCAAGATCATGTACAGTCCATTGAAGGAATTGAAATCCATGAGGACGACATCAAAGCCGAGGTTGTCGTTTTTCAGGAAGAAATTAAACACAAACACCATCCCTATGAACACATAGCAAGGTTGAACAAAGGCTATGAATGAAAAATACGAAGGTGCTTCGATGTGGTTGTTGATGGCGGCGATGTCGTCATCCAATCCATCGTATTCAAGTGGTAAGTCTTCGGGAATGTTGTAAACTTCAGCGCGCTTGTCCATGCGCAACACACCCGTACGAATCTCGGTGGAGGTTTCTATTTGCTCAATCAAATCACATTCTTGAATGGCTTTAACGTCCCCGAGGTGCTCCCATTTGGCTTTGGATTCGTCCTCGCCAACCATGGCCTCAAACGTGGCCATGCCGCGTGCGACCAGCGATTCCTTCCACAGACGAGAGTAGGCAGAAAGGCTCTTATCGCCATCATAATTTGCTGATTTGAAATCGTTTTTGGCTTTCCTGACCACAAGACGAACGGCCAAAACTGCCATCGCAAGCAGGCCCCAGAAGACGAGTTTGGGAACCGTCGATACCTCGTCTGAAGCATAAGGCTCGATGCCATCAATGGCCGCTGTAAGCCCGGTGTTCCAATTGTTGTCCTTGAGTTGCGGAGCGACATCTTCATCGAACACCACCTGAGACATGACTTGAGCGGTTTCTGCATGATCGGGCATCACGAATTTGAATCGTCGGTCTTGAGCCGAAAGGGCGATGAGGATGGTTTTATTTTCACCGCCTTCCATACCGTAGTAATCGTACATACCTCTCGCATAGCCTGTGTCTTCATCGAAATATTCGACGTTTTGTTCAATTCCAAAATCAATCATTCTCGTGATGGTAACCACGCGAATCAGCGTGCCTGTGGAGGCTTCAACTTCAGCAAGACGTTCGCTCATTGCTCTTTCTTGTCCGTCGGTCAGAACTCCACCTTGGTCCAAGAGGTACCAATCCCCCTCCGGTTCGGAAGGGTACGACGCAGAAGCGGTTGGCAGCAACATGAGACTGAGGGCAAGGACAGCAAACCATCTCAAACGATGCATGAGCCAACCATCAAAACCTGATTACATAACCTTTTCACCGGTTTTACGGATGAAAGGACCCCAGTGGGGCCGCCATTCCGTTACCGGCATTCGTGCAAAGAGAGGTCCGAACAATCGACCTGCAGGTGGACCATCAAGGCGTTCATTCAGGATCCGCACCGCTCGGTTCTCGTTGATTCACATGGGCTACGGCGAGGCGGTACGGTTGGTTACGCGGTCGAAACATTGACCGTCGCATGATACGAAGAAGGCCTTTGATGCCTCTGAGCATCGCTTTGAAGGAACGAAAAGGGTGACGCAAAAATCGCAACGGATTGCCCATCCCGATCAACGGATAACGAAGTTGCTCAACCATCGTCATCGGCATGTGTTCGTCGATGCCGTACACCGTTGGGCGTTTCTCTTTCGGCATGTAATATGTGCCGAACACGATGTCCCAAAGTGGGAGGAAGGTGGAGTAATTCCTCCAAACCGCATCGTCTTCGTTGGAGTGATGCCAGTGGTGAAATTCGGGCGTCATGATGATTTTGGACAGTGGGCGCAATCGCAGACGAACATTGGCGTGCAAGAACAACCCGAGGAGAATTTGAGCGAGGGCGATCAGCCCCGATGTTTCCGCTGGAAAACCTGCAGCAATGAGGAAAAAGAAGGCAGGGGCGATGAGCGTGCCGTCAAAGGGATGCGCACGGAACCCGCTTGCCCAATCCATGTCTTCGGGCGAGTGGTGGACGGCATGAAAGCGCCACAATTGAGGAACCTCGTGATACCATCGATGTGTCCAATAGCCCGCCAAATCAAACAACGCTACCCCAACAAACAGCAAGTATGGACTTGGAATGGCTTGGATGTAGGGACGGAGCAACAGACCTGGCAGCCAAGCGAAACTCAGTACGCCGACCAGAACTGCTGCCACCAAGCCAACCCCCTGAAGAACTGGGGAGGCAATGGCGTACCCAACGTCGAGATCGAGATGAGGGCGGCGGAATCCCTGATGGTGATGGCGCGGGAACAGCCGTTCAAAGGGCACGACGAGAACAAAGAGAACGATCACTGCCCCAAGTCCTTCTTGGTCGTACCACAACGCGAGGCCCGCGAGGCACAAGGCCATGATTCGCAGAACAATCGCCTTTGGCCAACCCCCGACCGGCGGCAAGCGAGGGGCTACGGGGACCTCATGCACTGGCCCATCCTGCTCGTTCATGACACGTACAGGCCAAGAACCGTCTTTACCTCTTTCATCGGCTGTTCAACTTGAATTAACGGGCTGGATCACGAACAGGTTGGCGGTGCAGATGTTCGTTGACACAAAGGCTTTGTAGTCCGGGGCGGGCGTTCACACGCGAGAGAGTTGCGGAAAATGGCGCTCCAAGACAATGGAACGGATGGAAACTCGGGGTTCGTTGTTGATGTCGCCTTGGAGCCGTATGAACTGGCGATGCTTGGCGTTTGTTTGCTACCTCTGCTTCTCCCAATTCTCTACATTCTTCTGAAATTTTTATTGATTCGGGTTGTCGTGTTCATGCGAAATCCTGTCGAAGTCATTCAGTGTTCAGCAAAAAGTGGCCTTGTTAACATCTTGACCTTCCCCCTGGCTTGGCTTTACTTTCGATGGCGGTTTGACAGATCTTTTTTCCGAGTTCCAACCGTCTGCGACGATTGCCAACTCCAGCCGTTGAACCGCGTGTGTCCCAAATGCGGGGTGATGTTGGACCGCAGTCCGTGGGGGAGGTACACGGGTGGAGCCGACCAGTTCATGTTTGAATTTGCCCGTACCGAAATGGAAGCTGTGGCTCGCCGTGCAGACGAGCAGGAGGCTCGGGAGATTTTCGGTATGACCTCCGACAATGACCCACCGATTGAACAACCTGTGAATTATACATCCGGCCTTTTCGATGACTGAAGTCCCTGATGGCGACCTGTGACCGTCGCTGACAACGGGGTGAACCGAACGATTCCGTTCGCCGATAGCCATGCCCCACAAACCCAACTCATACTTCCGGAAAAGAGCGGTTAAACTGGGATTTTCCCCGAATCTTGATAAGAAGGTACGCCTATGGTCCTTCATGAGCGCACAACACACAAGCGGGCGGAGCCTCCTCGCAAAATTGGCTGGTAAGGATTTGAACAACGACGGCGTGGTCATCAATTTGGTCGTCTGCGGGCATTCAAAATTTTACGATGCCGAGGTCGTGGAGCACGAGATTGAGATGTGGGTCAAGTACAACGGGTATCCGGATGTGATCATACTGGGCGGTGCCAGTGGAGTGGATTTCCTGGTCGAACGGTGGGCCACCAACAACCGGATTCCAGTCGCTGTGTTTACCGAGGCTTGGGGTGAACCCCGTCCGGACAACGAGCAGGATTCTGGACGGTCGGAGGCGGATCACGGGCTTGGTGCGCAGATGCTTGAGCACGCCACGCATCTTCTTGCGTTTCCAGGGCCACGTTCGGTGTGGACCCGCCGAATGGTTGAACTTGGGCGTCAGGCGGCCATCCAAGTCGTTTCGATTGAAGTATCGTGAGGGATCAATACACGTCTCGCAAGTAGCGCTTTTGTTCCCGCATCATCGTTTTCTCAATGAAATGAGTAGCGTCGTCTTCGGACATGCCACCGTGCTCAATGGCGATGTCGATGAGGGCACGGTGCACGTCCTTTGCCATGTACTGCTTGTCACCGCAGATGTAGAAGTAAGCCCCGTTCTCGAACCAATCCCAAACTTCCTTGCCGTGCTCCTTGAGTCGATGTTGGACGTAGACTTTCTCTTCTTGGTCACGGGACCATGCGGTTGTGAACTTGTAGAGGTGTCCCTCGTCAACCCATCCTTCAATGGTGTCTTGATAGTAGAATTCGGTCTTTGCAGATTGATCGCCAAAGAAGAGCCAGTTCCGGCCGCTGCCCCCGTCATGGACGCGCTGTTCCATGAAGGCGCGGAATGGAGCAATTCCAGTCCCGGGCCCGACCATGATGATGTCAATGTCCTTGTCCTCGGGGAGAACGAAGGATTTGGTTGGTGACATGAACACCCCGATGGGGGTGCCCGAGGTGTCGATTTCATCGGCCATGAATTGGGTGCACAGGCCCCCACGTGACCGACCGTTGTACTCAAACCGGACAATGCCAACCGTGAGCTCAACAAATCCAGGATGAGCGTCGTGAGAGGAGGCGATCGAATACAACCGAGGCTTGAGTTTATCAGCAAGTTCCAGGAATTCCTCAGGCGTGTACTTGACCTCGAATTCCCTCATGATGTCGACGTAATCCCGAGTCCAGAGGTAGTTTTCCACGGCTTTCACATCAGCATTGATGGCTTCAACTTGAGCTGCCGGGTCGTCTGATGGGACCGAGGCCTTGAGCCCGGCAGGGCGAAGGTCGTCGCCGCTGGCGTCCCATGCCTCTGCATTGCGTTGACGTGACACGAACTTCAGGGAGATGTTCATCCCTGTTGAAACCACTTTGGTGGCCAGAGATTTGACGAACTTTTTGTTGGCAAGGTGAACCTCAAAATCCTTCTTGAGGGCCTCGTACAAGGTGCGCTCCCCTTTGTGCGTGGTGACGCTTTGGTTACGGTCCCAGCCCTGAACTTCAAGGAGTTCATCAACGATGTGAGGAGGATTTTCCGCGAGAACACCGAGAGCATCTCCAACCTTGTAATCCAAACCGGAGTCACCAAGTGCGAACACAATGTGACGGGTTTCTTTTCGTGACCCTTCACCATTGAGAATATAATTCTCGGTAATTTCGGTCATGTAGGGGTTTTTTGCCGACCATTGTGCAGCCATTTTCTTCGCCTCAATCCGCACGGTGTCGGATGGTTTTGGGCACTTTCGGCGGCTATATCATCGTTGGTATGGATTCACATCGCTGCTTACCGATGAGAAGATGTAGGGCTGAATCCTCGGAGAACCGATGGCCCACTCGGTACGGATGCTTGGCACAGGCAACGCCTTTCTGCCCCATGGCCGTTTGCATTCCTTGGCCATCGTTGACGATGTCCACCTCATCGACGCCCCGCCAACAGTGCTCGCAGCGGTCCGCCGAGAGGGCATCGGTGTCGCCTCGATTCGAACCGTGTTCATCACGCATGTCCACGGAGACCACGTTTTTGGGTTCCCCTTCCTGCTGCTGGAAAGGAAGTACATATCCGACAGAGAAGGTCAACAGCCACTAACGGTCGTGACCACACCGTTTGGCGAGGAACGTCTTCGCCACTTGTGCCAACTTGCCTTCCCTGGTTCCCTCGATGACGCCCTTAATCGGGTCGAATGGCGCCACGATGACGTTGGTTCGCTTGATGACGGTTGGTCGTGGGAACGGTTTCGTGTCCACCATGAAGATGCTGTGGAACCTTTTGGATATCGATTTGAACACCAAAACGGAGCCAATTTTGTGCACAGTGGCGACTCCGGTCCGTGTGAAAACTTAACACAGGCGATGAAGCGTTCTGCGCTGTCGATACTGGAAATGGGATTTCCCGACTGGGTGCCTTCCACTCACCATCACAAACCCAAGGATGTTGAGCAAGCCGCGAAAGAGATATCCAGCCCGATTGGGATCACGCACACCTTCATCGATGCCCCTTCATCTCCCTACCCCGCTTTGCTTGAAGTTGAACCGATGAGTCACCCCCAACATGTGGTTCACCTGATGGACGGTGACGAGTGGAAGTGGTCAGGTCATGCATGGACACATCATCCAACATTGTGTTAGAAAAGTTCGTGAACATGGGAATCCATAACGCCAGGGATGGTTCGATTTCAATGGTATAAATAATAAAAAATCCATTGACCCATTCTCCGTTTGGGACATCCATATAAGGGGGACTCGGACTCCGGTAAACTACGGCGTTGGGGACTCCGACGACGCATCCCGACGAAGGATAAAACACGAGGCCGATTCCCATGAAAGAGAACATCTTTGACAAGTTCATGTCACAGAAAACCCTCTTCAAGAACAAGGAAATTCTCCGCCACGACCATCGCCCCAATCACCTCCCACACCGGAACACAGAGGTGGAGAAGATGTCATACAACCTCTGGGAGGCACTGAAAGGCCACATCCCCTCGAACATGACCGTTTACGGCGTAACCGGAGCAGGAAAAACCGCCGTGACCGACTACATTTGCCACCACCTCAAAGTCAAAGGCGAGGCCATTGGGCGCCAAGTTGAGTCCATCATGGTCAACTGCCGTCAAATAGACACACAATACAGAGTGCTTACCCACATCGGCAACATGTTGCTCGAGGACTATGAAAACGAAGAGATCCCGTTCACCGGTTGGCCAACCGACCGAGTGTTCAAGGAACTCGTTCGACGAATGGATGCCCGTGGCGGTGTGTTCATCGTTGTCCTCGATGAAATCGATCATCTCGTCCGCAAGGCAGGCGACGACCTTCTCTACAACCTCACAAGCCTCAACAGCTCCCTCAAATCGGCACGGGCATGTGTTATTGGCATATCCAACGACTTGAAGTTCACCGACTTCCTTGACCCACGGGTGCGCTCAAGATTGGGGCAACTAGACGTCCTGTTTCGCCCTTACGATGCAGAACAACTGCAGGACATCCTTCGAAAGCGTGCTGATTTGGCGTTGGAAGCTGATGTTGTCGGACCGGGTGTGATTGAACTATGTGCAGCATTGGCTGCACAAGAACACGGTGATGCCCGATGCGCTCTTGACCTTCTTCGAATATCCACAGAAAAAGCGGAGTTCGCTGGTGAGTTGCGAGTGAACCAAGGGCATGTTCGTGCCGCTCAAAGCCAGGTTGAAGCCGACCAAATGAACCCCGTGCTTGCAACCCTCCCTACTCAACAAAAGTTGGTGTTGGCCGCCATCCTTCTGAACGAAAAGAACGGATTGCGCAACGTCCCTACCGGCCAAGTCTACGACATCTACAGACAAGCCTGTCAGCACATTCGCCAAAACCCGTTGACTCAACGACGGATATCAGGGCTGATCTCCAATCTGGACATGTTGGGATTGATCACTGCACGCACCGTGAGCAAGGGGCGGTATGGCCGCTCGAAGGAAATCAATTCATGCATCCCTGCGAACGTCAATCCAGTTGAGATCATGACCGCTGCCGAGGAGGACCTCGCCTCGGTGTTCAACTCCGCCTACAAGCATCAATCCTCCTTGTGATGTTTTGGCCTGCTCCAGTGCTGCAGTTCACCTCCCTCTCCGTTCGGTGTGCTTAAATGCCAACCGTGGTTCGCTGAGCGCATGAGCACCGATGCTCCAACCCCCGTCAACTCCAAAGCCGGTTCAGGAGAACCGGTCCCTGCCTACGCTGAGTGGTTCATGCTGCTCGGAGTATGGGGTTTGATGCTGGCCGTGCTCAACATGTTCGGCATGGCCCACCCAACCTACCACATCTCGTGGGGCGGTCTGCTGACCATGGAATTGACCAACGATGCCTTTGGAACCGCTGATGGGTTCAGTTTCAATCCGCTCGGTGACATTCTCTTCATCGGAATCTGCTCCGGACTCATCGCCATGGGTCTCAACAAAATCAACGAAGCAAAGGGCGCAGGTGAATGGGCTCGCAGTTTGGTCATTAACGATACTTGGCCAGCACTCGCAGACCCAACCGTCGGTGGCGGCTATCGAACAATGGCTGCTTGGTGCCTTCTTCTCGGGTTTGTGTTCTACTTCTGGTTCGGCATCAACCACACAGGTTGGATCGATGTGGGCGTATACTCCGTCACCATTGCACTGGTGGCATCGGGATATGCATTAAACAACCTGAGCCGAGTTCCACCCGGCGAAGACAACATCGATTGAATTCAACTTCTCAATGGCCGTTACGGCCAAGAAGTGCGTCAATTGCACCCATAGCGGACCCGTACCACAACGATGCGCTCCAACTCAAAACCATCCAGTGAAGCAAAGCGAAACTCCTCAACCGACCGAGGGGTGCGTGATTCAACACCTCGCGATTCACGGCGCCAAGTGGACCTCGCCACATCGTGACCTGTTGAATGAGCAACAGAATCATCATCACAGCCCACTTCAACACATCAGCATCAGTGTTGAGGAACATGAAGGATGAACCTGCCATCGACCACGACGCCAACGACCAAGCCAAGAACGCACAACACCACGGGACAGCAAGCAACACCCTCGAGGAACTCCCCAGAAAATCAAAAGCATGACCTTGCCGATCTTTACGTGGAAATTTCCGAACAATGCGCATGTGCGCTCGAGCGTCGCGCGCCCGCTTGTGAAGGAAGCGACGCAGTCCAGTTTCAGGAACATGCCGAACCACGGCTTGAGGAGCGTACACAATGACACCGCCGGATTGAACCAGACGGAGGCTGACCTCCATGTCTTCAGCATGGTACCAATCTGCACCAAACCCTCCAACCTCCACAAGCGTTTCGCGATGAAACATGGAACAAGGGCCGTTGGCCAGATTGGTTCTGCGGGGGCGTGAACGGTATTTGGAAGAAATTTCCACTGAACGATGCCAACTCACCAAGTCTTCAGCTCGCTCAAATACGGTGCGACCGGTCACCGCTACGACCTGTTCTCGGTCATCAACCGGCGTTGAACTGGCCATTAGATTCTCGATCCAATCGGGTTCTGGTCGGACGTCAATGTCCGTAATGGCCACCCATTCTCCATTTGAATCCTCAAGCGCCCGATGACGACCCGCTGAGAGGCCAAGAGCGTCTTGGTGATGCACCCGAACAGGTGGACCTCGTTGGCCATGTTCATCCTTCCACGCCTCCATTCGGTCACCGGTGTCGTCCGTAGACCCATCGTTAATGGCCACCACCTCAATGGAAGGATAGGATTGGGCCGTGAGCGCCTCCATACAGGCATCAACCCACGCCGAAGCGTTGCGCGCACACACCGTCACCGTCACCAAGGGCGAGCTCATCACAGCACCTCGAAGAGGGAAAGCAAACGGCGACAGCGTTCTTTTGTGGCCAAACTGGTGATTTGAACCACAACACCCTCCCGAGGTTGCCCGTAAACCACCACCGTCCCCATAGGGGCAAGGAGGTGAACAAAGAGTGGGGCCAAATCCTCCTCTCCCTCAACGTCGATTAACGTCGGAGCGGTTTCTTTCAGAGCAGTGGCGATGGCGGTTCGGAGTTGTGGGGTCAACTCGCCCGCAGCGTTCGATAAAGCATGTCGATGTTCAAACTGGGTTTGATCAACGCGATGTTCGGGCTCGAGCATCGTTCTCTTGGTTTGACCGTCAACCAACGCCACATCCGGCTTCACACCCAGTTCAAGAAAGGTTTGCACCGTTACATCGCCAACGGCGACAAGGGCATTGACAGAGAGGTCCATGTCCTCAAGGGCACCACTCAGCGCCACATCTGGAGCCTGCTCAGGACCGCGATAAAGCGTCCCCATCGGCGTTTTCAATTCACCATCAAGGGCTTGTGTCATGCTCAACACCCGATCGTTCCAAACGGGTTCAAACCACGGATGACCTTCAGTATCAACCTCCCCCCGTCGAATTCGTGAAGAGCTCAACCATTCCCCGTCCATGGCCAAGGCATGATCGATGACAATCACTTCCAACGGTGGCAATCCATTCGCAATTCGAAGATCGTTGATGGCATGACAGGGGCCTTCGGTTTCCGGCGTGGCAACGATGGCATCCGCTGTTTCGTGATGAGGAGCAGGGCCGTTGGCATTCACCAGCTCATGGAGGGTGGCGTTCAATTTCTGTGATGCGACAAAGGCATCAATGGCCGCCATGCGAATGTCAAGGGATTGAATGTTGGTCGCCTTAAGATCGGCCATTTCATCCGATGAAATATGAATCTCAATGGACTCTGCATGACGCTGGGCTGATTTGAGAAGCAATCGATGGCCGGCATGGAAACGGTCAAAGGTCCCGCCCACCAAACAACGACGCCACGATGGGCCTGCCATGGACATTGCATGCCCGTTGGGCCTTTCATGTCATCGCAGGTGGAAGAGAACAGGGCTGTGCCCCGACGCCTAACGGCCTCTTTCATAGGTTACTCTGAGGCCTGACCCTCGGCATCGGGGCGTTCTGTCCGGTAGGGTGGTTGTCTTGAGTTCATCCTGTCGTCGTTCAAGGACCCATAACCTACCGATGGTTTACCGCATTGCACCATACTTCATTCCCCGAAGGGTCGGCATGGTCTTCGATTGCGGCCGTACCATGGTGTCAGACATCATCGCTCATTTCACAGTCGCTCAGCCTGATGTTGCAGGTACGGTAATTGAGCCTGAAGAGCAGCCGATATGAACTCATCGCTCTTGGTTGAATCTTGCTGCGTACTGACGACCGAGCAGCAACAAGGCGATCGATGGGCATCCCTTTGAGTGCACGTCTTGGGTGAACAAAGGCCAATTTGAAACTGGACGTGCCAACCAACCACCATCGGAATGGGTCTCAAGACGCGGCACCGGTTGGAGTTGTTCATGAGCATTCACCATCGTCAACAGGTCGTTCAATGCAGGAACACCCGGACCGTCTGGCAACAACCGAATGGGAAGTAAATCGGAAGCTGCCAAGGACAAACCGGGATGATGCATGTTGTGCCCAGGGACACCGCATTGTTCACCAGAAGTACGTGCCAAGATGGCCACCCATGGTAGAGGATGTTGCGCCAACCACATGCGGCCAGAGGCCGAGGCCAGTTGCGTCACCAGCCACTGGTGGGCGAAGCCCATCCACCATGTGAACGGGAACCGTTCCATCCAAGTACGCTGTGTTGAGCTTTGAAAGGGTTCGCCTTTCTGAAGGGTGGTCAGGACTTGCCCCCATTGGCCCAAATCACTGTTTGCCGGTTGATGTTGCGATTTGGAAACCCAATCTTGGACCTCTGCTATGCCGTTATGATCACCCTGTCCATTGAACACGGTTTCGAGAACAGAGGTCACATGGGTGGGCTTGTCCCACCAAATGCGAGAAGCCTTCTCGAACATCGAGGCCAATTCTGGGACATGGTGTTGTGCAGTACACAGAAACAACAGAGCTGCAGAAACGTTGGGGGTGTCGGTTTGAATCATGGCAGCCAAATGCTCCAGAAGCGAGGGGTCGTGATGAGATGCAGTTGCGTATCGAAGGATGGCTTTCGATTGCCAATCCTTGCCTGCAAAATCAAACACATCCGGCATCATGTGAACGGGGACATCGTCGACAGGCAACAGTTCCAACCATCCCTCGGGAAGCAGCGAGGCCATCCGCAATGCCCGATGTGCTCGCTCCTCAGAAGGTGAAGCGATCCAAGCAGCGAGTGGGGAGCGGTGCTCCAACCGACTTGCTAACCGTTCATCACCTTGCGGATGTGCGAACAATGCCTGTTCCAAAAGGGAACGGTGTTCCTTGGGCCAAGCTCCGGAGAACTCATCGACGTTCAACTCATTTCCTGAGACGGCGTGTTGCAATTCCATTGCCGAAACCGGAAATCGAGGTGGGCGCAAGTGCCCGCTTTCTACCGGACGCAAACGAATGGTGAACCGAAGACCCGAGATGTTGACACTCAACACACCGAATTCGGGGTGAGACGTCAACCAACACGCTTCCGAGGTTGGTCGCCCTTCCACCATTGATCTGGTCACCACTGCCAGGCACCCCGGATGGCTAAACACATCCAACAGGCGTTGCATGTCCTGGGCACCACCACCCCAATCCACAACAAACGGCAAGGTCTCAACGTCCCGAAGATGTTCCAAAATCGCCAAGACAGCCGTCGTTTTCATGTTGCGTGTGTCGATGACACCTGTTGTGATGTGGTGATCGTCCCACATCACCGTTCCGAATTCAGAAACGACGGCCCGTTCGAGAGCCCCAGTTGCCAGTCCTCCCTCAGCCAATGATGTCGTCAACCCGGACCACAACGCCTGGCGCTTACTTTCTGACATCCTTGGGTGTCGATTGAACAACCAAGGGAGAAGAACGGCATAAGGTAAACGGGAAGGTTTTGGGGCGCCTGAATCGGTTAACACCACAGACGATTCGATGTAGGCATTGACCAGCATCCGGCGTTCAGCAGTGTTTGGTACATCCGCCCAACTTTGAGGCGGTGGCCCAAAGGGGAGAGTGGTTCCTGTGATGGATCCAACCCGTACTGGGCCTTGGCCGAAAACGAGCGGAGCTTGATTCATCGGCGAAGGGGAAAACCACCGGCCGCGAACCAAACTCATCGATGACGAAGATTCAATGAGGCGAGCCCTAACCAGACCGACCGTCAAGGAACTGGTAAAGGATGAAAGCACCATGGCGTCCGATGGAACGGGGGCCGGAACAGGATCCAACGTTTCACCATCGTACCATCGGAGTTCTTCAGGCGGTGCATGGAGCCACCACCCCCCTTGGTTTCCCGTGGAACCGTCGTCCACCCAATCGGCTCGTTCCGGGATAAACACGAAAGCGGAATCGGGTGGTTCTAGGTAACCAATCAACACGTCCTCCCCTTCTGATTGAAGAACGACTCCGGTTTGCTGTCGAGGAACATCGTTGAATTGTGCGCCAATTTTTGCGAGTGCATCCGCCTCCAACCGAGCAAGCCCCTCGTGTGTCAGGGAAAACGGAGCGTTTCTCAATCCGCTCGACTCGTCACGATGGACCCAACCTTGAAGCTTGAGTTGCTTGCAGGCCAGCGATGCATGAGGCATTCGAAGATTCAATGCAAGAGCGAGTTGGGAAACCGTAGCCGCCCGGCGCCTTAGGTGAAGAAGGACCTGGCGATGAACGGAAGATCTGATGTTTTGCCCAGACATGTTTCGTCACCTCGTCATCTCCGAAGAAGGCGATGGAATTAAAACATCGCATTGGGAAACCTGATAGTTACATTTAGTTATACATTTCCTGTGGAAAGGTGGGTGAATCCTTACAGTGCAGCCCAAAGATGTAGAAAAAACACCGATAATTCGTCACCAATGGTAACCACCGGTCGATTTCTGGAGGAAGCATTATATCAGCGGCCTCGTTCCTGTAAAACATCGGCTCAAACCCACACAGGTGCGAGTAAAAACAGGAGGGTACAACGATGAAGACAACCAGAATCCGAGAGAAAATTAAGAAATTCCTAGGCGAGCGCCCTCGAAACACCGCAGAGATCCTGGAACACATCAACAGCACGATGCGACACGGAACAACCAGCCAACAGTTGGGCAACGTGCTCTCCAAGGACAAGGACATTGTCAAGGTGGGCTACATCAAGCGATCTGGGATTCTCTCAGGCGGCTACGACATTTGTGAATGGGCCACTCGCAACTGGGTTTCCGACAACTGCCCCGAATGGATCGAAGGCACCCCCATCATCGTTGACAGTGAAGGAAACTTCACCACCACCACCGACGAAAAGCTCTGAAGTCCAACCCTCTGGACTTGACCCTCGTCGAGCGAGCTCAATGTTGAGCCAAATTAATTCAAGGGTTGGTCAAGCCTGGACGCCCGACGTGTAGCACTTACCAACTCGTGTTACGACGGTCTGTTTGATTCAACCACTCGTCAGGTGCCTTGCACCACGCAATCAAGACTGATAGATGCTCATGGCGTCGTCAACCGAGGCACCTTCGCAAATGATGGCATGGCACGCTGCGGTCATTCGGACGGCCTCTTCGGTTTCCTTCTGGTGAATGTTTCGACCCGTGGCCGCGCCTCGGCACCCGGACACGTTGATTTGGTCGTGGAGTCGCTGAAGGAATTCACGTGGAGGAAGCGTTCCTCCCCCCGAGCAAATGATACCGGTTCGACCCGCAGCTTCCACTGCGATTTTGAGAGATTCCGGCTGAGACATCCCATCCCATGCCCTGGGGTAGTTCACCTTTGCAAAATCAGCACCGATGCAACTGGCCACACCCGCTGCGCCTGAGATCAATTGGGGGTCTTTTTCGTCGGTAACGGCTTGACCACGGGGGTACATCCACACAACTGAAATCATGCCCAACTCGTGTGCTTGTCGGATGAATTGAGCAGCCTCTGTGAGCATTTCATGCTCAAATTCACTGCCGATGTAGACCGTGTAACCGATGCCCACGACATTGATGCCGTTGTGCACCATTGACATGACGTCGTCCATGTCCCAAAGCGCCTGACTGATGGGGTCGCGCTGTGTGGTTTTCACCAGATGAGATTTGGAGTTCAGTTTTACCAAATAAGGAACATCCGGATGGTCGCGAGCATATTGAGCGATGAGGCCGCATTGACCCGCCAACACCCCAATGGTCCCCGCTGCGTGAGCTCTGGCTCCGATCTCGAAGAGGTGCCCGGGGTCGTTGGAAGAAAGGGGTATGTTCTGTCCGCCATCGTAAAAATCATCGTTGAGATGTTCGATTTTTTGATCACATGCAAAGAGGTTCATTGAACCCGTGCCGGCCGTGGCCTGCTTCATGTTCTCGATGTAGGTCTCGATCAGTTCGTTAGGGACATCAGCCGGGACATGAAATTCTGCCATCAATACCACCACGTCAATTCACTGGCCGGTGAAGTTGGCCACGCGCTTTTCTACATAAGCAGCGATGCCTTCCTTGGCGTCAGCGCTGTTGAACAGAGCCGCTTGGAGTTCACGCTCCAATGCCAAGTGGTATTCGAACGGAATCTCTGGACCCGTTTGACAGGACCGCTTAATGTTTCCAACGGCCTTGACAGCCTTGTTGGGCAGGGTAAACTGACTGCACCAGTCCAAAATGTCTCTTCGGAAGTCGTTTGCGTCGCCTTCCCAAATGTGGTTGATGAGGTTGCAAGCGTGAGCATCCTCAAAGGACATGAGTTCACCTGTAACCATCATTTCAAGGGCCTTGGCCTTGCCAATGAGGCGAGTGAGCCGAGCGGTCCCGCCGGTTCCTGCCAGCACACCAAGGTTGATTTCAGGAAGACCAACTTTGCCCGAGTTCTTTCGTGCGATGCGGATGTCGGCAGCCATGGCGATTTCAAGGCCGCCACCAACTGCGTGGCCGTTGATGGCACAGACGACGAGTTTCGCCGTTTGTTCCAGTCGAGAGAGTGTTTCGTTGGCGTGAAGGCAGAAATTGTACTTGAAGCCGGGTGTGACGCTGTTGAGCATCTGGATGGAAGCACCTGCAGAGAAGAAGGAGGCCCCGTTGCCGGTCAGCACGATGCACGTCACGTCATCATCAAATCGAGCTCGAACGATGGCTTCGTCAATGTCTCGCATCATGCCGTGGGTGTACGTGTTGGGAGAGCGGTCGTTGGGGCCCTCGAGGGGAGCTCCAGCCGAGTTCGATGTCAGTTCAATCATGGCAATGCCGTTCTCAGTAACGCCGTAGTTGACAAGTCGGTTGGACATGGGTTCAAGTTTCAATCCATAGAGGTCGCTCATGTTTTCCCCCACCCCAAGGTGTGTTATGAAGAATCCGCTAATCGCACATGACAAGGAAGGCTGCGACCGTTGCCCAACGCCGTTGGGTTTGAATCACCGATTGCTTTCGCAACACCATGGCTGAGCGCTTGGTGGTGATGGAGGCAGAGGGGCCGCTTGACCCTCACCACCTCTTGGCCGAGCTTGACACCGAGGGGTGCGGCGCTGTCGTTACCTTTGTCGGCCTGACTCGGGGCACGGAAGGCGATGACCGAGTCCTTCGATTGGAATTTGACGCATGGAAAGGCCAGCTGGAAAGTGTCCTTGAACGGCTTGCAAGAGAAGCCATGGCCGACCAAGGCGTGATGGCCGTGGCCATGGCCCACAGGATTGGGGCGGTTGAGCCGAACGAACCCATCGTCGCCATTCATGTCGCTAGCCCGCACCGACAACAAGCGTTTGCTGCCTGTTCATGGCTCATCGATGAACTCAAACGGCAGGCACCTTTGTGGAAAAAAGAGGTCACAACTGCTGGAGAAACTTGGAAGGAAGGATTGGGATGAAGGAACACCGTGTAGAAGGAATTGTCGAAATTGGACACAAGCCTGTCGTTGAGCGCCGAGCCACCGCCGAAGGAAGGCTCACCCTTCGAAAGGAAACAAAGATCGCCATCGTAGAGGGCCACATCAAGAAAGGCGATGTGCTTGAAGCCTCGACCATCGCAGCCATACAAGCGGTCAAGGAAACACCTCGCATCATTCCTCACTGCCATCCCATCCCGCTGGAAGGTACCGCTGTGTCATGGCGTTGGGATGAACATCACCTTTGGTGCACCGTTGAAGTCTCCGCCCACTACAAAACAGGCATCGAAATGGAAGCGCTCACCGGCGTATCTGCAGGGTTGCTGTGTGCGTTTGACATGGTGAAATCCTTGGAGAAGGACCAAGATGGCCAATACCCCTCGGCGTCGATCGATGACCTGAGAGTGATTCGGAAGTTCAAGGGCTCTTGAGTTAAGAAAACACAATACAGTTGGTGGCCCGCAGACCACCTCATGAGCAACTCCTACCTGCACCATCCGCTTTCTTGGCACTTGGCCCTTCGCGAGGTTAACGCTGAAACCAACCACCGATTGGCAGGCATTGCATTCTTTGCCGGCTTGACGGCGTTGCTGGCGCAGGCCTCTTTCCTCACACCGTGGACTCCCGTGCCGTTCACCTTCCAAACCATGGGTGTGCTGGCGACTGGCGTCTACTTGAAGCGCAACGATGCCTTCACATCAGGATTGCTTTACGTCGGCCTAGGAGCGCTTGGAGCTCCATTTTTCGCCGGTGGCGCAAGCGGAATTGTCGACGCTGGCCAACTCATACCATCGGCCGGCTACTTGCTGGCGTTCCCCTTTGCTTCAGCCATTGTTGCCGAAGGCATGGACCGCTCTCATCGGCAAAACATGGCGAATGTTCCTGCACAGTTGATTTGTTGGGCACTGGCCATGCTACCCGTCTATGCCGCTGGGACGTGGTGGCTTGCAGAATCGTACAACGTCAGCATGAGCCTCGCCTTTGAATGGGGCACAGAACCATTTTTGCTGTGGGACTTTGGCAAAATATTGGTCCTGCTTTTGCTCACAACAAGCGTGTTTTCCTACGGGGAACCAAAGAACTGACAGCAACCAACGCCACCGTTGGGTTCATTCGTTCCCCGCGACCCAACCGAACCATGGGCACCACTGCTGACCTTGCGCACCACTTCATGGAAGCCGTAGACCAAGCCGCTATTGCAAGCGCTGCATGGCGAGGATTGGGCGACAAGAACGCTGCCGATGATGCCGCTGTGGAAGCCATGCGACGCACCTTTGACAACGTCCCTTTCGACGGCCGAGTGGCCATCGGCGAAGGCGAACGGGATGAGGCGCCCATGCTCTACATCGGTGAACCGTTGGGTTCCATGGTTGGTCAGATCGGCGCTACGAAGATTGACATTGCGGTGGACCCGTTGGAATGCACCAACAACTGCGCCAGCAACTCCCCGAATTCCATCGCCGTTCTTGCGGCTGCACCGAGAGGAACCTTGCTCCACGCTCCCGACTGTTACATGGACAAAATTGCAGCAGGACCTGCCTTGAATGGGCATGTGTCGCTGGACGGAGGCGTCGCATACAACGTTGAACAAGCCATGCACGTTCTTGATCGTCCGGCCGAGGACATTCGCATCGTTGCTCTCGAACGTGACCGTCACAAGAACCTGTACAACGAGATCAAGGCCACCGGAGCTCAGTTGCACCTGATGGGCGACGGCGATGTATCAGGAGCCCTATGGGCAGCAAAAGATGACGGCCCCTACGACATGTTGATGGGCATTGGGGCTGCACCTGAAGGGGTTATTTCTGCTACCGCCATTCGAGGGCTTGGAGGCGTGTTTGAAGGACGATTGGTGTTCCGTTCGGACGAAGAAGAAGCACGAGCCGCAACCATGGTGAACGACGATTTAACCCGCTTGTGGAAGGCCCACGACCTGTGCCAGAGCGAAGATGCCATCTTCGCAGCAGCAGGGGTGTGCGATGGCTACCTTCCTGGAGTTGTCGTGGCGGGTGACTCCAGCACGACCTACAACGAACTTATCGATGTGACCAGCCGCACCGTGGTGCGCAACGAAGTCACACGCCCGCTCTGAACCATCAACGAGGACCGTCCATGCCCCAGCAGCTTCGCATTGACGTTCGACTTCCCGACGGGCATTGGGCAGGGGACGTGACGAGGGCAAATCCATTGGCAACGCTGAGAATTGAACAGCACATGCCACTGAGCCGAGGACGAGGAACAGCGAGATGCTGGTCAAATGAGCCGCTCAACGCCACGGTCGAAGCCCACGCTGGAATTGACGACCTCACCCTGTTGGATGAAGGGCACTTCAACGTTAACATTTCCGCAGGCGGAGGGGGGTTTTTGCGGCCCCTGGTTGACCTTGGCGTCGTCCCTCGCACACCGTTTGAAGTGCAGGACGGTTGGGTTGAATGGACGGTCGAGGGAAGCAAAGAGCAAATGCGGGAATTGATCGCACGGTTCAAAGGCGATGAAACCCCTTACCGACTGCTCTCGACGCGAAGCACAAACGCGCAACTTCTCACGCCACGACAGCGAGAGGTGTTTGAGGTGGCCTCGCGGGAAGGTTACTGGGACGTACCCAGGAGAATTTCACTAACGGAACTCGCAGCACTCTTGGGTGTGGCCAAATCCACCCTTTCCCACCTGCTCCAGCGCATTGAATCCTCGGTGTTTAACGCCTTCACGGACGACATTCGACGAATGTCAGGCTAACATGTTCGTACGAACATGTTCGTAAAGGGTATAAGAGGGTCGGGGTTCAGTCTACATCATGGACAATCTACCGAAGACGTGGGACGACTGGATCAACAACTTTGAGCAATGGCAAGACACCGTAGGATACAAGCGCGAATGGATGGGCGATTTCGACCTCTCCATTCAGTTTGACTGGGAACGTGCCGGCGATGTCATTGAATTCGGTGATTACGAAGGACGAGCCAAGTGGGAACGCTCCTTGCAAGTCCCACACCAAAGCATGCGAGACGCTCTGATCAGCATGATCACCGTCCAAGGCGATACAGAATTCGCCTCTGTGGAACAACAACGCCACCTCCTGGCCACAGCACCCACCGACTACGACAGGTACGCTGCTGCCCGCATCATGGCGGAGGAGCAACGACACGGCTGGCAAATGGCCTACCTCCTGATGACCTATTTCGGCCAACAAGGACGACGTGAAGCACAAAAACTGCTCGAGCGCAACGCCCAAGATGGCGACCGATTGCTCGGAGCCTTCAATCGCCCCATGCCCCACTGGCTCGACTTCTTCTGCTACACGATGTTTGTTGACCGAGACGGTAAGTTCCAACTCGGAATGCTCTCAACCTCGGCGTTCAAGCCCCTCGCAGCAAGCATGGGACCCATGCTCAAAGAGGAATCCTTCCACCTCGGAACCGGTTCCAACGGCCTACGCCGCATCATCAAAGCCGGCGTTGTTCCTTTGGACATGCTTCAGCGATACATCAACAAGTGGGTTTGTACAGCACACGATCTGTTTGGTGTGGACGAATCCTCCTCGGCTCACTGGGCATATGTCTGGGGCGTCAAAGGACGATGGGATGAGCGTAAAAAGCTCGAAGCCGGCATTGAATTGGAGAAAGCCACCCTCAACGAAGAAGCGCGTGGGCACTACCATGCTGAAATCGTCCATGAAGTCGAAAAATTGTGCGGGTATCTCCCTGAGGGCGCTGCCAAACTTTACGTCCCCCACGAGAACTTCAACCGGGAAATTGGAAACTTCAAGCGACAGCGCATGACCGTTGAAGGCACTGCTTTCGAAGGAACCGATACGGAATGGGACGCCTACATGGCGGCTCACATGCCTACCGCCGAAGACGAGGAGAGCCTGAAGGAACTGTTCGAGCAACAATGGGTGGCTGAGAAGCCAATGACAGCTCGCCAAATCGCCTCCGGTATTGGTGCCAAGGCTTGAGCGAGGTGGACATCGATGATTCCCGTCGCCTTGTACGGCGTAGATGTGGACCGTTGCGAACGCTTCTTTGAGGAACTTCCATCGTTGATGACGGATGCTTACGAAGATCGCACCTACCTCGAAGCCTTGTACGCCATTGAGAAGGACCACTCCATCGACCACGTCCA
>QQSC01000028.1 GCA_003602475.1 Candidatus Poseidoniales archaeon
GCCAACGGGTCCATGAGCGGATCGGCTGCAGGTGCTTCTGGCATGGGCGGCATCTCAGGAGGGGCAGGAGGGGCCGACAACGGCATCAACAACGGGTCAACAGCGGGAGCCTCGGGCATGGGGGGCATTTCAGGAGGAGCTGGTGGCGCAGGTGGCATTGCCAACGGGTCAAGAAGGGGGTCAGCAGCAGCCGGAGGCGCTGGAGGTGCTTCTGGCATGGGAGGCATGGGCGGCATACCTGGAGGAGCAGGAGGAGCTTCTGGCATGGGAGGCATGGGCGGCATACCTGGAGGAGCAGGAGGTGCTTCGGGCATGGGCGGCATGGGAGGCATACCTGGAGGAGCGGGGGGGGCGCCTGGCATGGGTGGCATTGGCGGCATGCCGGGTGGAGCTGGAGGTGCTTCGGGCATGGGCGGCATGGGAGGCTTGGGCGGGAGGCCGGGTGGCATTGGTGGTTGTTCTTCACTCATGAGCGATTCCTCAGCGTCAGCGGTTGCGACATTCTTCTGATGATGCAGGAGCACATAACCATTCTCCAACATCGTGCTGAATGAAAAGACGGGAGCCCCGTCGCATGCGAGGGGTTGATGTAGGGTGGTCCAGCGGTGGGTGTGTATGGTTGGTCAAGACAACAGCGCCCCCCCCGTATTGTTTATCGTTGGTACTGCAGGTGCAGGAAAGTCTTCGTTGGTGACAGCGTTTCAGCGTTGGTCACGTTTCTTGGAAACGGAAGTCATTGCTGTCAACTTGGACCCGGGAGCTGAACGGGTCCACTACGATGCAGAATTTGACGTGAGAGAACTGATTTCACTCACCGAAGTGATGGACCAATACGACCTCGGTCCCAACGGCGCACAAATCCTAGCCGCCGATCTGTTGGCCTCGCAGGCCGGAGAAGTGGCGGAGCAACTGCACGCCTTGTCCGGTGAAATCATGGTTGTCGACACACCCGGTCAAGTGGAGCTGTTTGCCTTCCGAGAAGCCAGCAGCCACTTGATTGAAACGCTTGGGCGAGAACAATCTGCCATCATCTACCTGTTCGACCCCATGCTCTCGAGATCTCCATCAGGGTTCGTATCGCAGATGCTCTTGTCCTCGATTGTTGAATTCCGCCTCGGATTGCCAACCAAGAATTTCCTCTCAAAGGCCGACTTGCTTGAACCCGAGCAACTTGAGCAGATTCTTGAATGGTCCGAACGCCTTGAAATCCTTGAACTGGCCCTGTACGATGAAGCGGGTGGCCAGCGTACTGAATTCGCCATCAACCAACTGCGAATGATGCAAGAGTTTTCACAAGCCCCCGGACTCACGCCCCTTTCCTCAGAACTTGAAGACGGCATGGCGGACATTCTGACCTTCGCTCAGGCACTGTTCGGCGGCATGAGCGATGCTCGAGACGGCTTTGCTTCTGACATCGAGCACGAGAAAAACTGAGCGCACAAGGCTTAGAAGCCGTCGTGTCAAGGCAAAGGTATGAGTCAACACCTGCTTGCCATCGACGACGTTAGCGACGATTTCGAACAAATCCTACGCTGGGCCATTGAATTCAAGCGACTTTGGAAACAGGGAGACGAGGTTGCCTTGAACTTCCTACCACTAGACACCATGGCCATTGGATCAATCTACGAAAAACCCTCCACACGCACACGTGTTTCCTTTGAGGTTGGCATCCAGCGACTTGGTGGAAGCGCCTTGACCCTGCTCAAGAACGACATTCAACTCGGCAAATCCGAAACCATTGGCGACACCTCCCAGGTCCTGTCCCGATTCCTTGGCGGCATCACCTACCGCTGTTTTGGACATGAGGATGTGGCAGAATTGGCAAAGCACGCAACGGTACCCGTCATCAATGCCCTTTCGGCCAAACACCATCCTTGCCAAGCCGCAGCAGACCTCATGACGGTGCTCGAGCATTTTGAAACAACCGAGGACATGAAGGTCGCTTGGGTTGGCGATGGGAACAACGTGCTCCACGATTTGATGTTGGCCTGTGCGATGCTTGGCATCAACATCCACTACGCTTGCCCTGAAGGGTACGAACCCGACGCCGACGTGGTCGAACGAACCCAAGCGTTAGCCGAAGCCAACGGTTCGACGGTTGTTCACACAACCGACCCCATCGAGGCGGTCACCAATGCCCACGTGGTTTACACTGACGTGTTCATCTCAATGGGAGAGGAGCACATGACCGACAAAATTCAGTCCTTTGAGGGGTACCAAGTCAACGAGACCATGGTGAGTCACATGGAAACCAATTGGGCGTTCATGCATTGCCTGCCTGCACACCGAGGAGACGAGGTCACCGACTGGGTCATGGACCACAAGCAGAGCATTGTGTTCGACCAAGCTGAAAACAGAATGTGGGCGCAGATGGCCCTCATGTCCTATCTGATCAACCCAGGTGCTTGGGAAGCCATGGGTGAATTCATGGGTTTGGCCTGATCACAACACTCCAGCGGCGACAAAGCCGATGAGACCCACAAGCATGGCGCCACGAATGCGTCCTGCTACGAGAACGTCGTTGCCTTGGTACAACGGTCCGTTGAGGGTAATCAGCATCAAGATGGCTGGAATTTGAAGCACGAGTTGTCCAAATTCAAACGGCCCCCTCCAAAACGGAAGGTACAGGCAAACCAACGCCCCCATCACCATGATGTAAGCCAGCGCACGCACCTTTTCCACACCGTGAACCATGGGTAACGTGGTTCGAGAGCCGACGTCCGAGTCCATGTCCATGCAATCTTTGACAAGTTCACGCGCAAGGTTGGTGAAGAACACCACCCCGAAAATGTACCACGGGAGGGGCGTGAACAATCCCCCCAATGAAGCAGCCCCGTAGAGGACAACGGCACCAACGAGCAAGGAAATCACCATGTTGCCAGGGAGACCTTTGTTTTTCGTTGCTGGACCATGATCGTACGTGATCATCAGCACCACCGCCAACAGGTAAATCCCAACCACACCGAGCAGATCCTTGGCGTCGGTCAGACCGGAACTCATCACCCCACCTGCATGACAAACGACGCTGAGCACCCACAGCATCACTGTAAATTTCTGCGCAGCAGCGGTGGTAATTCTTCCCGAGGGCAACGGTCGGTGTGGATGGGCGTCGATGTCGATGACGGCGTCTTTGAGGTCGTTCATGGCGTTGCCTGCACCCATAAAGCAGACCACGGCAAGAGCATGAAGGCCAACGGTGAGCGAGTCCATCGTTTGGTGGTCAACAAGGGTGCCAAAGTAAGCACCCAACGGAACAGTGGCGGCGGCCAACACGAGGTTCTTGGGGCGCATCAATTCCAGCAGCGCTGAGTATTGAACACCCATGTCTTACCGAAAAGGTCGGGCTTCTTCATTCCTGTGCATGATTAAGCCAGAACCATCGACCAAACGCACACCCTCGTTCGAAAACCGCCAAGGTCCGTGCCGTCGTTAAATCCCACCTTTTCGAAGCGAGAATCTCGAGCGAGCACGTTGCCAAGTTGATTCATGGTCGCGCCCCATCGAAACCTGCTGTTGATGTGGTCAAGAATGGCTGAGGTGTTGGCTTCTCCAACTTCTGTGAGAAAGGTGCTGATCTCAGCGCGAATGCGCTTCGTCCGACTCATCAGGCCTCACCTCGAACACATCGCTGGTGCAACGCCTGCATCGTGCTTGAGAGGGCAGGGGTGGTCTTGACCGACCCGTTACCTCCAACCGGCATCCATCCGATGGAAGATGTTGCTTCTGGCAGACATCCCGTGCCGTGAGCCAGCATGGACCGGTTTCTAGCGTTCCAGGATGGGCGTGTGGTGTGACCTGAAACACACGTCATGTCGCTCATTTTCAAATCATTAAGGGGGTTTGGCTTGTTCATGGTTCACATTCAGTGGCGGCCGTATATCAATGACCGAACGACGGCTCAACTGAAACTGAATTCAATTCAGCCACTCAGCCCATCGTTTGATAGTTTTCTTCAGGAGTGAAAGTGAAACCGTTCATAGCGATTTCTCAGATGGTTCAGTCAGCGTTGAACCCCACCTGCGTGACGGCTAAATAGGAAAGGCGGGTCGCAGAAGCATCCACGCTCGTATAGTGTAGTGGCCCATCATGAAGGACTCTCATTCCTTCGACCCGGGTTCAAATCCCGGTACGAGCACTCAGGCTTAACAGGAACCTTTGCAATCCAGATCATTAAGGGATTTTTTGTTGAAGGAAATCAACGGTTGCTGAGAGATGGCGTCGGTTATTCCAATCTACGCCGAAGGTGTCGCATTGTTGTCCACCGCGATGAACCTCAATCCAATAACTGGTAGAGCTTTTGTGTTCGCCATCACTGTTTGTCCACGTATGAGTTTCTGAATTGAGGATCAGTTCATCACTTCGTTCAAATTTTGTTGCTGAAGCAATGAAACAGGATGCCTTCCCGAGGATACCTTTCCGATAGATCACCGCCGCCATTTCATCCGCATGCCAGCGTACCTCTCGATGTTGACGGGAAACGATGTACTGTAGCAGTGCAAGCAAGCCAACGACGACAAGCGGCCAAATCTGTTCTCGAAGCGGTGAAATCGGTGATGCATCACCGTCTGAAACGGTCATTAAGAGATACAGGACGGTACAACCGGCGTACACATACTTCACGCCTCCAATTTCGTCCCGCATCATGATCATATCATCGGGGACTTTGTTCTCCCATTCATCATTCAATTGCCTTTGCTTTTCCATGTATTTCGTATAGGACAATTCAGGAGAGACTGAACCGTAATGATCTGCTTCTTTTTTGTTGTGCGGATCGGGTTTGTTTTCCTCAGGAGCGCCCCAAAATGGAGAGTTAGCCTGTCCTTCTTCCTGCATGCCTCTGACCATTTAACCCACTTCTTCAATCTTCTTCCGGTGGAGAAAAGGCTGAAGCCCTCTGTTTAGGTCCTCCTTAGTTGCTGTAGATGCGTCCCTCGCTGATGTCCTGGCTAGAAAGGAATTTTATCCCAAAGTTGGAGTAGGCTTATTCTCATATGGCATTCAATAACAAATTACCATGGTTTTTGCAGATTGTTTCCCGGTGCGAGCACTCCAATTTTACGTACAAATGTACGGAACGAAGTGTTGAGTTTCCCGGTACGAACGCCACTCTATAGATTGACTTGGACTCTAATTCCCGAGACTGTTCAAAATTGAAATGAACCATATTGTAACTCCGATCATCACGATGCCTCCGATGACCAATATCGTCATCGCACCTTTAGCCATCGCTTTCTTCCCACTCCCCTTCCATTTAATCACAAGTGAGCCAGCAACAACAGGCAAGCTGAGAGCAATAATCACGACATTCCAAAATCCAAACTGATCGAGGGGGACAGTAAAACCAATGCCCATTACCACGAGTCCTGAGAGCAATGCAAAACCTGAACCGAACAAGAAACTACCTTGAGAATCCTCTATTTTCTGATTACTCTCTTCATCAGATACTGCTTCTTCCATGTTGATTCCTGGTTCTCAATTGTCTTATACTTGTTCCACTTTTCATTGTTTTACCACATACCATGGTTTTTGTAGATGGCATCCCGGTCCAAGCATCCAATTGACGAACAGGATCGCTTCGGGCAATCAGCCATTTGTAACGTCAGTAAGTTAGAGCAGTGCCACTTATACAGCGTGGCTATGTTTAAACACAACCGTTTTTTGGATTTTATTATGGATGAATTGCTCAGCATTCCAGCGAAAAAAGGTCTCCTGCCTGCGATTCTGATGGCTTCGGTCCTCCTCGGAGCCATCGCTGGAGTCTACATCCTCAGTTCCGACAGCGAATCTCCCACAAGCAACCCAGACCCCATCGACGAGGTGGAGCAGAACGGAGGAGATGGTGACACTACGACCAACGAAACGTCAGGGAACATGACCACTGGGGGAGGGAACTCAACTGGACCTGATGACGGGTCAAGCGAAGGCTCAGGGGACAACGAAACAGATGACGGGCACGACCACGGTGGTGGGGAGGAACCGATCGAGCCCCCATTTGATCCCGATGAGCCGGTGGAAATCCCCGATGTCACCCCTACACTGAACCCAACTGGCTCCGGCACGCTGGCCATTGATCCGTTCACTCACCTCCCGACCAACACCTCCATTGATCTCGACTTGCAAACTGGAGGGAGTGAAGTGTCGGCATCGCCCTCCCTTCCATCTGGCCTCAGCGTGGATGCAAACGGCCATTTGGTGGGCAACCTAAGCACACCCTTCCGTAACCAACGGGTGAACCTCACCCACAACGGTTCAACGTTCGAGGTGGCCTTTACCGCCTACGATCTCAACTCAGATTACAATGAATTGACCTCCATTGAAGCCTCAACGGTGTCTCCTACTGCCGGTGCGGTGATCATTCCCATCACCGAGCCTGGACTCGCGTTCGCCCTGGACAAAGAGAGCGCCCCTCAAATCGGTGCAACCTACGCTTACGGCTCCAAGGTGGTTGCAGCAGGTGGGTCCTCGATCTTGTCACCGGAGATGCGTCACCCAATCTTTGATTCATCGATCGAATGGGCCTGTGGACCCGCAACCTCGGTGCATGTGATCTTGGATTCGGAGAACAACGAGTACAGGGCGAGCCTTGAGCAGTTGTTGACGGACATCGGTTACACCGTTTCATCGGATTTTGCCACCAGCGAGTGCATGGTGGCCATTGGTGGTGGCGCCATCACCTATCCAGACAACCTCTCGCATTGGCTCACCCATGAACGAGGTGCAGTGGTCATGGGCACAAATTCATTCATTCAATCGGTGAACCATGGAGAACTGTTTGTGGCAGCGGGAGAAACAGTGTTCAATTTGAACCTTGACGAGGAGAGTTATTCACCCATGAGAAACGGTTACACTGCATTGCATGAGCTCTTCCTAAATTACGATGAGGTGTACAGCGGTTCGCCTGCCATTGGAACAGTCAAAGGACTCTTCCAACTTGACCGAGAGCGGGAATACATGTACAACGGCAGTGGATACGGTGACCGTTTTATGGGGATCTTAGGGGGTCTGGTGACCGATTACGATTGGCCAGTCCACAGAGCGGAGTTGCCAACGTTCCGAACCGCTAAACTGGACGCCATTCATGTGGCCAAAACGGGCTACGTCCAGAACATGCCCAGCGATGCAGGCTATGTTGATGTCAACGCCGCCTCTTACCCCGGCTTGGGCAACGCCACGCTTGGAACACACACCCATGTACTGGATTTGATGAACACAGACATTGATGACGGCAGAGGGAGTGAGAATTACGCATGTGCCATCCAGAGAATCAACCAGATCACGCCCTTGTGGGCCAACGCTGGCGATGAAATCGTGGTGAGAGTCCCCTCCGCCATGGTGAATCAACGCATCATTGTGACCATCGGCGCACACTGTGAGAACACCTTCCATGGGTCATACGACTTCCCGGGCTTTGCCAGGGACCCGGGCATTGCGACCAGCAGGCACATCGATTCAGAGGAGATTCGGCTAACAAGCGCGTACGGTGGCCTCATTGTGTTCCAGTACCCAGAGGCCATCACCCTCGGAGACCAAACTGTTACCGTGGAAAACGTGAGCCGAGCACCTCATTACGTGCTGGGGCAAACAACGACGGAAGAATGGGCACAACAACGTCAAATCGACAACCCGTGGGCGGTTTTCGAAGGCGAGCACATCGTCCTGTCCGTACCCACAAGTTATGTTGCTGATTGGGAGAATCCAAACGCTAGTTTTGGCATGATTGACAATGCAACAGGGTGGCTTGAATGGTTCCATGGTGTTGATGACACGTACACGCGGAAGGCCATTTGGGTCCCTGATGTGGCCATGAATCAAAACCCCACGGCATTCATGATTGGAGCAGATCCCATTCCATCCAAACAAGTGGACATCTTACCTTACCTCACGGACGATGCCGCCAACACCTCGTTGCATTGGGTGTTGCTTCACGAAATGACTCACGTGTTGGAACCGGCCTCGATGCCCAAACTCAGTGAAAGTTGGGCCGATTTAGTACCAGCCGCTTACTACAAGATGGTTCGAGATACGGAAATTTGGGAGACGAACAAGAACACCTCAACCGTGGCCGCTTTCCAGTTCTTTGTCGACGATTACTTGGCTGCAGGAGCCGACTACCAAAACGCCACGGCCACGGGCTTTGGAAACTACGCAGGCAGCGCAGGTTATGCGCTGTTGTGGTTCATCGGTGATGAATTCGGCTTCGACGTCTACCGAGAAGGCATCATCAACATCGCTAACGGTACCGCAGTCTACGACTGGGACAATTGGGGTGTGCAACTGTGCACCGCAACAGGCTCCAACATCGCCACCATTTTTGACATCTACAACATCCCGTTGGCCGCAGCCTCCGTTGACCATTGCGGTCAATACCCAGAATGGGTCGACCATCCGTTCGTTGACACCGGTTCTGCTTCAGGATCCGGTGACAAGGACGAGTGAAACTCCGCACTCGGTTGGCCACGTTCAATGCGTTTTTTCATTGAGACGATGCTCAGTATCACTGCGGGCTCAAGAGCTGCACACCCGTGGAGAGGCCGTTTGCCGGCTAGAAATACTTCGCACCTAGGTATTCGCAAAGATGTTCGGCGAAGGCGATGTCTTCACTGGAGAAAGCAGCAGGCAAGTCTGAATCAAGGTCGAGAACTGCCACCACTTGATTCTTGGAATTTTTTATCGGTACAACAACTTCGCTTAATGTTGTGGAGCTGCACGCAATGTGCTCAAGTCTCGCATGAACATCTGGCACATCTTGTGTTTCACCGGTTCGAGCCGCAGCGCCACATATGCCTTTGTCAAAAGGAATCACCAAACAGCCGTGACCGCCTTGGTAAGGTCCAACCTTCAGGACATTTGGCTCGACAGTTCGGTAAAACCCGGTCCAGTGGAAGTGTTCGAACGAGGTGTGCAATTCGCAGGCAACGGTGGACATAGCAGACACCCAATCGTCTTCACCGTCAAGAAGGGATTGAATGCTTGCAAACACATCATCGTGAAGTGTCATGGTTCACGCTGATCTTGCTGATATTTGATTGGTTGGTTGAACCATTCATTTGACAGCATCAAAGCCATCCAAACGGCAATCAACCATTGAAGGTCCTTGGATGTGATGTCTCGATGTTGACGCCAACGAGTTTCCAATCGCGACCACTCAATGGCCGACATGCAGAGAAAGAACAACATCAACTCCGTTGGAACCTTGTGCCCATAAACAGTTCGACGACTGATTGAGGAGCAAGGTGGATGGAGTTTGATCACCGGTCAGTTGAGGGTAAGGACGGTGGGCCCTGTGGTTTGTGTCCCAGAAGGACCGTTTATCGAAAAGGTGAGAATGCAAGTTCTGCCACAAATGTCCGTACCACTTTCCGAGACAGTCAACGTTTCCCCTTCTTCCCAAAGAGCATCATCGGAGCCGGATGGTTGGGTCACCGTGCAGTTTCCACCTTCGCCTTCTGGGAGGCAACGGTAAGAGGCACCGTCTTGTGTAACAACGACGACAAGAGAGGAGAATTTCATGTCCGTTGCCCCTTGCCCGGTGAGTGTAACGTTGAACAGTTGATCGTCGATGCCTTCAGAGGAGACGGCACCTTCAGCATCCTCGGCTGAATAATGGTAGTCCAACGGTGCTCCGCCCAGGCACCCCGAGAGCGAGCACAAACAGATGATGGCCGCGACAAGCAGGTGCCATGATCTTCCCATGGTCGAACGAATCAACGCTGAACTATGAACCATGCGTACGACCATTGGTCCAAACCTGTTCCGTCGGTACCCATTGAAATTAAGTTAAACCGTCTACATCATAGGCATTACATGGAGAAAAAATCAGTCATCCGGATGTGGATTACCAACAAAAAAACCAGGGAAATTACGGCTGCTATGAATGAATCAAT
>QQSC01000029.1 GCA_003602475.1 Candidatus Poseidoniales archaeon
TATGTCCAATTGAAGGTGGCAGAACCTACGGCAGGGGACTTGCAGGCCTTTCTCAAACTGGACGACATGAAAGCCTTCTGGACCAACCCTGCTGGCAAGGTGCTGCTCGTTACAGCCTTGACCAACTTAGGTTCGATGGCAGGCGCTTGGGTAGCCCCCCTCATTCTCTTGGGCGGTTTGGCTTCTTGATCAACGGCGTGTAGCATGAAAAGGCCTCCAGGTGCTCTTCAACATCGTGAACCCGAAGAACATCAATGCCATGGTGGTGCGATGCCATGCCCATCCCCAAGGTGCCGAAAAGCCTGTTTTGAGGGTCGTTTTGACCGGTTAAGTGACCAACAACGCTCTTTCGAGAAACCCCCCACAACACACCGTAAGGCGTGCCATGCGCCAGTGACTTTCCTGCGTTGAGCAACTCAAGGTTGTGTTCTTGAGTTTTGCCAAAACCGATGCCCGGGTCGAGTAAAATCAATTCTGGATCGTGACCTTGTTGGACCAATCGGTCAGCGCTCTCTCGAAGTTGAGCCTGAACTTCGGCAACACAATCGCCGTAGGTCGGTTCAACCTGCATCGTGCCCGGGGAGCCCTGCATGTGCATGATGCACACCGCACACCGGTGGCGCAGGACAACCTCCTGCATGGCAGGGTCACGCAATCCAGAGACATCGTTGACCATGTCTGCTCCGGCGTTCAAAGCCGCTTCAGCCACCTTTGCGTGACGGGTGTCGATGGAGATGTACCCTTCAGCCCCAAGTCCTCTCAGCGTCGAGATGACGGGGATCACTCGCTGCAGTTCCTCATCAAGGCTGATCGGACTCGCACCGGGTCGTGTGGATTCGCCACCAATGTCTACCCATGTCGCTCCTGCTGCCCACATCAGGAGCGCTCGTTGCACGGCTTCGTCCATGAGGGCCCGACTGTCAGCGAAAAACGAGTCGTTGGTGACGTTGATGATACCCATCAAATGCGGCCCATCGCTGCGATGGCGCAAGCTGTTCGCCATACGCTCTCGGCGCTCGTTTCGCTCGCTCAAGTCGGGTGCCATGGTGCCGTCCAATGCGGCAGATTTCATAAGTTGTGACCGTGAAGGCGTCCCATGACGGAGGGCGATGATGATGCGTTCTCTGTTGCAGAACTTGATTCTGCACCGATTGACCAGTCGACAGACCGTGCAGAACGAATCGTTCGCCGGCTGAACATAGACAACCGACAAACGGCATACAATCAACTGGATCGGAAATCAAAAATTGGTGGCATCCTCGTCACCTTGGTTTTCGTGGGCTGGTGGTTGTTCATCGGCATCAATGGAGACGATGTCGGTGGCACTTCGGTGTTCTTCGGTTTGGACTTTTCACAGGTGGCCTTGACCGTCATGGGGCTGTCCGCCTTGTCCTCACTTCTTTCTGAACTCAGCAAGGACCGTGGGGCGATCTACGCTTCATCTCTGTCTGGCGGGATGATGATCATCGCCGTACTCTACGTGCTTGAGCCGTTGGGAGGGGCGTTGCTCATGGACGACTTCCTCTCGCTCTCCGAGGGTGTGTCTCGCACGTTCCGTCTCGCAGCCTTGTGGGGAGGCATGACCTACGGTGCCAATTTGCTTGTGAACGCTTTTTTACTGACCTGGCTGCTTAAATTTACGGACGCCAACGGATGGGAAATTGACAATCAACTCGCAAGTGCTGAACCGCCTCTTGTTCTCGATGATTGAGCCGTTAGCCTCATGACAGGTTCAACGGTGGCGTGACCATGCCTTCGGATGTTTCGGTTCTGCGACTTGGTCATCGTAGGGGCCGAGATCCTCGGATCACGACCCATTTGGCCTTGGTTTCCCGTGCCCTTGGGGCGGACCAATTCCTCTTGGCAGGTGACGAGGATGAAGGTGTCTTTGACAATCTCCGTTCCGTCAACGTACGGTTTGGGGGCGACATTGTTTGCCAACACGTTGGCGGCGGCGTCGGGACCATCAAACGGTTCGCCACATCAGATGCCGGTGATGGAGAACCGGGGACGGTCGTTCACCTCACCATGTATGGAGAACCTTACCGACAGGTGGTCCCCCAAATTCGACGAGATCGCCCTCTCTTGATCGTGGTTGGTGGTGCAAAGGTTCCCGGCGACGTGTTCAAACACGCCCACTACAACGTTGCCGTCGGTAACCAGCCCCATTCCGAGGTGGCTGCTTTGGCCTTGTTCATGGAATCGTGGTTCGGCGAAGGGGGCACAGAGCAACACTTCCCCAACGCTCAGCTGGTGATTCATCCATCGGCCACAGGGAAATCGGTGACCGACCGTCGTCGGACCGAAGACGAATGATGAACAATTGACGGCATTCTGGTACGCATGCCCACACTTCTGCATTGGAAAGGTGACCGACTCAACACCCAATCCTTATGGATGGCCGTTGACGACAAACGGCAATGTACGGAGGTCTTGCTGCGAATTCGCGCTCCCTCCCTGCAACCCATCCCCTGTACAACCCTCGAGCACTTTCGATTGGGGATGCCGCAGAAGGATTGGCTAACGGTACAGAACATCTTCCCGAAGGAGCCAGTGGCCCGGGTGTGTTGTTGACCGCAGACGGCGGCCGATACGAAGGTGAACTCTTCGGAGCGAAGGGGATTGGTACAGGTGAACTTGTGTTCACAACTGGCATGATGGGATTTCAAGAATCCCTTACAGACCCTTCATTTGCTGGCCAAGTCCTCACCTTCACCTACCCGTTGATTGGAAATTATGGTGTCCACCTTGGCGCATCAGAATCGCGTAAAGTTTGGCCGCAAGGCGTCGTTGTTCGTCATGCGATGCACCAACCCGATCACCGCCACTCCGTCGGGACCGTCAACGATTTGTTGCGGCTCCATGGGGTTCCCGGAATTCAACACATCGATACACGAGCCATCACCCGTCGCGTCCGAGAACTTGGCACGGTGCTGTGCGTGTTTGGACCTCAAGGGGAGGAGCATCGGTTGAGGGAAGTGCTCGAAGAACTGACCTCTCCAGAACTTGAGGACTTGGTCGACCGAGTGTCCATCGACGAAGTGGTTGAGTTGAACCCTGGCAGCAAAGACGACCTCGGGTCTTCAAAACCTCGTTTGGGTGTTCTTGATTGCGGAGTAAAGCACAACATTCTGCGTCACTTGTGCATGCATTTCGACGTCGTGTGGTCTCCACCCGATGTGACGTACGACACCCTTGTCAACACGTACGGCATCGATGCTCTGTTTTGTTCCAACGGTCCAGGTGACCCCGCTCACCCCGGGAAAGCCACGGATGCTCGCCGTACACTGGCTCGTGCTGTTGAGGAGGGGTTGCCGGTGATGGGCATCTGCTTGGGTCATCAGTTGATGGGTCTTGCTTCAGGGCTGAAAACCTACAAAATGCGCTATGGTCATCGTGGCGCCAACCAGCCTGTTGTTGACCTCGTTGAAGGCATCGTGTCCATCACCAGTCAAAATCACGGGTTTGCCGTCTCCCATCCAGAAGACGGCTGCTTGGCTGCCCACCCTTCCGGGGCCACTTCGCCCCCTGTGGAGAACCTCCATGGTGCAGCGGTCAAGGTTCGTTACGTGAACGCTAACGACGGGACGGTTGAGGGGTTGGACGTGGTGGACAAACCTTGTTTCACGGTACAATTTCATCCGGAGGCTTGCCCCGGTCCTCACGACGCAGCTCCCATGTTCATCCGTTTCAGAGCCATGGTTGACGCCCACCTTGGGGGTGGTGCTTGATGCCACGCCGTGACGATTTGGAGACCATCCTCGTCTTGGGCAGCGGGCCGATAAAAATCGGTCAGGCTGCTGAATTTGACTTTTCGGGCAGTCAGGCGGTCCGAGCGTTGCGAGAAGACGGCTACAAGGTGGTTCTTGTCAACTCAAACCCAGCCACCATCCAAAACGACCCAGAGATGGCTGATGTGGTTTACATCGAACCTCTGTTGCCCGATACCATCGCAAAGATTCTGGAAAAAGAGCGGCCTTGTGCCCTTTTGGCAGGTATGGGAGGCCAAACGGCCCTCAACATCGCAAGTGAACTCTCGCACAACGGCACCCTCGAACGGCTTGGTGTGGAACTGATTGGATCCGATCTTGATGCGATTGACAAGGCTGAAGATCGTGAACTTTTCAACCGGGTCTGCGAATCGATCAACCTCCCCATCAGTCAGGCCATTGCATGCCACACCATCGACGAAGTCATCGCTGCGGCTGACGAAATAGGCAGTTGGCCGATCCTCATTCGTCCCGCCTTCACCCTTGGTGGTCTGGGCGGCGGTACGGCACGAGACCTCGGTGAACTGGTGGAAATTTCTCAGTTGGGATTGCGAAATTCCAGAATCTCTCAAGTTCTTATCGAAGAGTCGATTCTTGGCTGGCAGGAACTGGAATACGAAGTGATGAGGGACGATGCCGACAACGCCACCATCGTGTGCACGATGGAAAACATCGACCCCATGGGCGTTCACACCGGCGAATCAACGGTTGTTGCCCCGCTTCAATCGTTCAGTGATGCAGACCACCAACGGCTGCGAAATCAGGCGTTGGCCCTCATCCGTGCGCTCAACATCAAAGGGGGCTGCAACGTTCAGTTTGCCTTCAACCAGTTCACAGGCGAAATCCGTGTAATTGAGGTGAACCCTCGGGTTTCTCGGTCCTCGGCCTTGGCTTCCAAAGCGACGGGTTATCCAATCGCAAGAATGGCAGCAAAAATTGCCGTGGGTTACACCCTCGACGAGCTCCCCAACCCCATCACGGGAGAAGGCACCACCGCTGCTTTTGAGCCCACGCTGGATTATTGCGTTGTCAAAATCCCCCGATGGCCCTTTGACAAGTTTCGTACGGCCGACCGCACGCTGGGAACTTCAATGAAATCCACCGGTGAAGTGATGGCCATTGGAAGAAATTTCGAAGAGGCGTTCCTGAAAGCCTGGGCTTCGCTTGAGCAGGGGTGCGCTCATCCTCGTCCGTTAACCCGTGCCGATGAATCGGAGGGAGAAGGGATGGCAGAACGTGCACTTGAGCCGCTGCCTGACGCCACCCTTGTGGAATGGCTTTCCATTGCCACCGACCGACGAATGGGAGCTGTCATCGAGGCGTTCAGGCGCTCATGGACGGTGGAGCGTGTTCACGAAATTACCCGCATCACACGATGGTTCCTTTACGGCTTTGAGCGCCTAGCGACCATGGAAAGGGAAATTGTGCAGCGTGCAGTTTCTCCCACCGAATTGTCGAGGGAAGAATTGCGTCGATGGAAGTGCCATGGATTTGGGGACGCCCATATCGCAGATGCACTGGCTGGCTTCCCTCCTGAAGGTGTGAAATCATTGGGGGCTGGTGTTGACGAGGCGGCCGTGATGCGACGTCGTCACGCCATGGGTCTTCACCCAGTGTATCGGATGGTGGACTCTTGTGCAGCAGAATTTGCTGCGAAGACCCCTTACTACTATTCGACATACGAACCGTTCGGTGAAGAAGGCATTGACGCTCTTCCTGATTTGGAGCAGCGAACCAAACAACGGCTGGTGACCATCGGGAGCGGTCCAATTCGCATCGGCCAAGGCATTGAATTCGACTACGGTTGTGTTCATGCGGTCAACGCCATCCGAGATGCAGGTCACGATGCCATCCTCATCAACAACAATCCAGAAACGGTGTCAACTGATTTCGACACCTCCGATCGACTGTATTTTGACCCGCTGACCTTGGAGTATGTGAGTGAAATCCTACTTAGGGAGCAAGCCCACGGTATTCTGCTGCAATTTGGTGGACAAACCGCCATCAATTTGGCTTCACCACTTGAACAAAGGATGCCTGATCTGGCTCAAAAAGGATTGAACATGGCCATCATGGGGACGTCCTGCGATGCCATTGACGAAGCGAGCGACCGTGAGCGCTTTGAGGCGTTTGCGAAACGAAACGGATTGCGAATGCCCCGAGGTGCCACGGGCACCACCGCTGATGACCTGCGTCAAGCCGCTAAAGAGATTGGATTCCCGGTGCTGGTTCGACCGTCCTATGTCCTTGGGGGACGTGGCATGGAGATCCTCTCCAATCAGAATCAGTTGGACAATTATCTTCGAGAAGCATACCTCGCACCGGACAAACCCCTGCTCGTGGATGAGTACCTCGGGCACGCCACAGAACTTGACGTCGATGCGGCTTCTGACGGGGATGAGGTCCTGGTTGGTGCAGTCATGGAACATCTTGAGGAGGCGGGTATTCACTCCGGTGACTCAACGTGTTTCATACCGACTCAGAACATCAGCGATGCCATGCTGGCAAAGGTGGAGGAACAAACTCGAACCATCGGATTGGGATTGAACATCAAGGGTTGCTTCAACATTCAATTTGCGATTCAAGGAGACGACCTCTACGTGCTGGAAGTGAACCCTCGTTCTTCACGGACCGTTCCCTTCGTGGCAAAATCCTCTGGGCTCCCGTTGGCCAGAATTGCCGCTCGAGTCACCATTGGCCAACCCCTCAAGTCCCAAACCATCCCAAAACGAACTTCCGGGCAGGTTTGTGTGAAAGCCCCTGTGTTCCCCTTCATCAAACTCCGGGGACTTGATCCTGCACCCGGGCCTGAAATGAAATCCACGGGTGAGGTCTTTGGGTCGGATGAACGTGCAGACCTTGCTTACCTCAAAGCCAGGTTGGCTACCGAAGTGCCTGTCGCTAAGTCGGGAGGTGCTTACTTGACCGTGCGCGACGAGGACAAGGAATCGCTGGTTCCTGTTGCTCGACAACTGGTGGCGAATGGATTCAACCTGTACGCAACGGGTGGGACCGCTGATGTGCTGCGTCGAAACGATGTTCAGGTCACCACGGTGTACCGTATCGCAGAGGGTCAACACCCTGATGCCTTGGATCTGATGCGTCAGGGCAAAGTGTCGTTCATCGTCAACGTCCCTACCGTATCGGGAGGTGCTGTACGGGATGGCAACATGATGCGTCGCCTGGCCGTTGAACTGAACATTCCCTTCGTGACCACCATGCGGGGTGCTGTCATGGAAGTTGCAGCCATGGGCGCCTACATCAGCGAGGAGCTTGAACCCCGCAAACTCACCGTTCACTATTGACGATGAAAACAGGCCACTAAATACGGTCAAACTGATTTCATGCTATGCTCCCAAAGCGTTCGTGGTCCACACGAACCGTAGCGTTGAACGGGCGCCGAGGTCCACTTGGTCAAAGCCTGGGGCCCGAACCATCTCCGTCGGACATTCCCTGGTTGTTTGTGGCGTACGACCAACTCAACGAATCGTTGCTCACATCGGTTACCAATCGTTTGGGGAAGGTTGGTTTGATTTTCGTTGAGTCCAAAGAAAAGGCCGAAAAGCGCCCCTATCACAAGCAAAAACTCGCCCTGCTGCTGTCGAACATGCGCCATTTTGCGGTTGAGATGGTTGAGCAAGGCTGGCCTCTTCTGTACTTGAGCACCACAGGAAGCTACGCTGATGCCCTCAAGGACACGATGGGCGATGGTCATGTTCATGCCATTGCACCAGCAGAACGAGAACTCAGGGTTGACCTTTCTGCCATGGTCGATCAGGGTCAAATCACTTTGCACCCTCACACGGGTTGGTTGACGAATCAAACTTGGTTCGTCGAGAGTGTAGGTACCGAACCTCCCTTCAGAATGGATTCGTTCTATAGAAGGGTGCGCAAAGAGACAGGCTGGCTCATGCTGGACGGTCAACCCATGGGCGGCGGTTACAGCCTCGATGCTGAGAATCGCAAGCCATGGAAGGGCGAACCTGCTGCTCCACAACCCCCACGATTTTCTGCGGACAAGATTGACGAAGAAGTTCATGACATGGTCAATGCATGTTTCCAACATCATCCAGGCGTTGTTGACCTCGAAGCCTTGCCCACCACGGCGCACCAAGCACAAGAGGCGTTGGCCTACGGCATGGAATGGCTCGCTTGGTTTGGCCCGTACGAAGATGCGATGAGCGAACGAAGCCGCACCCTGTTTCACACACGCTTAGCACCGCTGTTTAATCTTCACAGAGTGATGCCCATAGAGGCGGTGACCAGGGCGCTTTCTTGTGAAGCCCCTCTCAACAGTATCGAAGGGTTCGTTCGTCAATTGGTGTGGCGAGAATACGTCCATCACGTGCACGAAGTGACCGATGGTTTCCGCACGTTGGACGTCCATCGAGAGCCAGCAGTACGCGGTGCACGTTGGGGCGAGTGGGTTGCCCACGACGATGAGTTGCACCCCAACCATTTGGAGCAGCGTGCTCCGCTTTTCCCCGCATACTGGGGTCAAGAAAGCGGGCTACGGTGCCTTGATGCCAACGTTGAGGCGGTGATGGACGACGGGTGGACTCACCACATTCCTCGGTTGATGGTTCTCAGCAATTTGGCCAACCTCTTGGATGTGGATCCTCGAGAGTTGACGGATTGGTTCCATGCGGCGTTCATCGACGCTTTTGATTGGGTGGTTGAACCGAATGTATTGGGCATGGGGACCTTTTCTTTGGGCACGGCCATGATGACCAAGCCGTATGTGTCGGGATCTGCTTACATCCATCGCATGAGTGACCATTGCTCTTCGTGCTCGTTTCATCCAAAGAAAACATGTCCTATCACGCGTTTGTACTGGGCTTATCTCAACCGACACAGGGATGCCTTTGCCAAGAACCACCGCATGTCAATGGCCATGCGAAATGCCTCCAAAAGAAGCGAGGAGACGCAGGCGGAGGATGCGGCTGTGTTCGCATCGGTTCAATCAGCCCTGCTCGAAGGAAAGTCCTTGGTCGATGCAAGTGGAACACTTCACGAATTCATCCACTGATTCGTTGCGCAGGCTGGCAGCTCGGGCAAAAATCCAACCGGCGGCCAGCGTAACGCTTGCGCAGCACCAAGTCGCCACAGGTCAAACAAGGTCGTTCGTCTCGACAGAACACGGCATGTCGCCATCGCCGTCGTGGCTCCCCACGGGCCTTGCTTGCATCGGCCACCGATTTGGGGACCGTCACCCCACCTTGTTGGTAGGCACGAACGGTGATGTCCTTGATCGCTCGGCCCCAAGCGGAGACGGTGGGCGACGACAAATCGCACGGACGGTCGTCGGGATGCACGCCAGCGGAATGGAGAATTTCTGAGCGCAAGTAATTGCCCAACCCGGCGAATGCACCTTGGTCGAGCATCAGCGTTGCCGCTTTTTTCCTCTTGCATGTGGAGGATTCGAGCCGTTTGGTGAGCAGATCGTGCGTTACATCATCATCCAGAACGTCAGGTCCCAATTTCGCAAGAAAGGGGTGAGCACCTTCTTCCTCGGTGCGGATGAGAACAATGTCGGTCGCCGACCACAAACGAACAGCGTGTCGGTCCGTGATGAATTCGGCGCGCAGGCTGCGGTTGCTCTTTGGCTCGGTTGTGTTCAAGTTCACCGTCCATCTCCCGTAGAGCTGGTTGTGGCTGTACATGCTCCAGCCGTTGGCCAGACGAATGAGCATGGCCTTTCCCTTGCTTGTCACGTCAAGGACTTCTTGCTCCAACAACAAATGCGCTTTGTCGCTGATGGTTGGAAACGGCCATTGCCCATCTTCGATGGTTTTGCCGATCAAGGCCTTGCCGATTTTGTCGGCAGCGCGTCGAATTTCAGGTCCTTCTGGCACGATCCATACTTCCATCCTTCAGGCTTTCAACATGTGTTCGGTGAAACCAGTTGTTCATTTCCAAGGGCGCTAAGGAACAAGAGGCTAAATGGGAGCGTACCGGAGAACGGCCATGGGCGAAGTTGTCGTTGGAATCTCCGGTGCCTCCGGTGCGATTTACGGTCAACGCTTGGTCGAGGTTCTCACCTCGATGGGCAAGACTGTTCGTCTCATCGTGACGGACTCCGGTCGTCTGACCCTGCAACACGAGTGCAACACCACGCCAGAAGCCATGGCTGAGAACGAGTTGGTGGTTTTGGAGGACGCCAAGAACGTTGGCGCAAAGTCGGCATCGGGATCTGCGAAAATCGACGCTGTGGTCATCTGCCCCTGTTCAGGCACCACCATCGGTAAACTCGCTGCCGGCATCTCGGACAACCTCGTGACAAGGTCAGCCATTGTAGCGATGAAAGAACGTCGTCACCTCATCATTGTGCCTCGAGAGGCACCCTATGCAACCGTTCATCTCGAAAACATGGCAAAACTGTCGGCCTGGGGCACCGTGGTCATTCCCGCTTCACCCGGGTTCTACAACCATCCCACGAGCATTGACGACTTGGTTGACTTCATTCTTGCTCGAATTCTCGATCAAATCGGATTGGAACACACCATCGGCCGTCGGTGGACTGGTGACGAAATCTAACACCACTAACCGCCGAATTGATGAGGTGCCACCCCCAGCGGTGAGCGAGGGGAGAGCATGACAGAGCGTTCCTACGAAGACATGACCGTCAACGAACTCAAAGAATTGCTCCGCGACAACGGATTGCCCATGAGTGGGAAAAAAGCCGAACTGATCAAACGTGCGAACACCTTCATTTCCAACCCAATCGAAAAGCCGTTGAAGGTGGCCCCAACGAAAGCCGAATCAAGAGCGGTTTCCATCGTTTTGGAAGATGAGGCAACCGTTGACCCTCAGGCATTTTTGGACGAGGAAGAACACGTGCCTTGGTGGCGAAGCACTGAACTCATGTCGGTTCCAGCTCTAACCGCTATTGGCGTGGCGTTGCTCATGGTTACAGCAGTGTTTGTCTTCCAACCTGCATGGCTCGGTTTTGCTCCCGACTACGAATATGAACTCATCGACTACGACGCGTCGCAAACCCGTCAGTTTGCTGAGAATTTGGTCTCCTTCGGGCATCCCGAATGGGATGGACGGATGAGCGGCACCGTTGAGGAAGAAAACGCATCAAATTACATCATCTCTGAATTCGAAGCCATGGGAATGTCAACAACACTTCACTCCTATCAGGTTCCCATGCACCGAGTGAACTCGGAGCCAAGTTTGCGAATTTGCGTGCAAGGTTTTGGAGGGAACAGTCCGTGTGAGGGGGCGTTTGCGTTTAATTCAGAAGTCATTGCTTTTCAACACCGAGAGGATTACGTGATCCAAGGTTTCTCTGGTCAATCCGAATACACCTTTCAACAAGATGTTCAGGTTACCGACCTCGGCAACGGAAGCGATGACGCCCTTTGGGCAAGTGCTGGAGGAACCGTTGGCTACGTGCGCAGCGGCGGAACGGTTGGAGGAAACACCGAACTGATGTCGAAGGCGGCTGAAAACAGCCTTGCTGGCCTCATCCGTGTGAACAAGAACTACAATTGCGGTAAAATCGAGGCCACCGATTGCGTTCCCATCTTCAAAGGAACAGGACTGGACGATGTGACCGCTGCAAACGGGGGGAGCATTCCCACCGACTTGCCGTTCATCGCCATGAGCAAGGACGCAGGTGAACTTCTCGAAGCCGCTATTTTCAACGCCACAGGGCCCACCGGTGTTTTGGAGATGAACATTGATGTCACCAACAACCAAGAGCGCACCATCTACGTTCCGTGTGGAGAAATTCGTGGCCGCACAAGTGAATTGGTCATTGCCGGTGGGCATCACGACACCGTGTACCATGCAGAAGGAGCCATTGACGACACCTCCGGTACCGCCAGTGTGATGGAAATGGCACGTCAAATCAGTGCCGTGGTCAATGAATCTGGGACTCCTGAACGAACCCTTCGATTTTGCACCTGGGGTGGTGAAGAGGAGGGGCTTTACGGGAGCAGGGCGTATGTCGAGGCCTTCCAAAACAGTTTGAGTGATGACCTCCGCTTGTACATCAACCTCGATATGAATCACGTCGACGCTGATTTCAGCAACCGCGGCAATTCCCTTACCTTGTTTGGCAACAACCGAGACGACATGGGACACATTGAGAGAATTACGCAGCTATACGTCAATGAACGCAGCGAGGTAGCGGACCGGTACGACATCCGTCTGTCTGTTCTTACAGGAGACCAGGGTGCAGAAGACGGCATGCCCTACAATTCCGACCATGGCCCGTTTGTTTACGATCTTGGCGAAGGTGAGCGGGGCCGGGCGGTGGTCTGCTACGGCAGCGGCAGTTGGGAATACCACACTTACCTCGATACCATGGACCGGTTCAACGAAGAATCCTTAGGGGTCTCTGTTACGGTTTACGGGACCTACATGCGTTTCTTGGCCTACTCTGACTATTGAGAGGGTTCAAAACCGCTTCTCCGTTGCCTTGCCCATGGTCGCTCCAAGCGCATGGGCCTCGCACATTTTGGTTGAATCCAAAAGTGAAGCCGTTCAAATCAAAGACAAGGTGAACAAGCTGAAGGATTTTCAGAAGTTGGCTCGGAAAAAGAGTTCCTGCCCATCAGGTCCAAAAGGTGGCGATTTGGGATGGTTTCGAAAAGGACGCATGGTCAAAGAATTTGAAGAAGTTGTGTGGAGTGCTCCCCTCAACAGCGTATCTGCTCCAGTGAAAACCCAATTTGGCTACCACTTGATTTGGGTCCACGAGCGAGACGAAGCGTGAGGTGAAAACGTGCAGTGGCGTGTTGGATTGGAATCCTATGAAGTTCGTGCAAAGCACGGTTATTTTGACCACGAACACGAGGCAGATCAACCGTTTGTGTTCACCGTTTGGGTTGAATTCGAGCGGGAAACCATCAGCGAATTGGAAGAATCCATCAATTACGCAGACCTTCAAACGACGGTGGACGATGTGGTGCTCAACGCCATTCACCCCATTCGCCTTCTCGAAGAAATGGCTCACCAAATCATTGAACGCCTTTCCACCAGAGCTCTCTTGACCTCAATCTCGGTGAGAATTGAGAAACCCGAAGCACCCCTTCCACATCCCGGTGGACGGCCGGTGATTGAGGTCCACTGGCGTCCTTAATGAGCGAGGCTTAAGCATCGCCACCTTCTCGTTTCGGTCATGGTGCTGACCGATCGAGTCTATGTCCCAAGCGCTGTTGAGAAGGACGGTTCCGTCGTCGGTATGGGATGTTTCAGCTCTCAAGAAACCGCTCTCAACGTTCTTCGTTCGTTTTTGAAAAAGTCACACCAGGTCGAGATGGAGCGGGCCAGCGTTGCTGCGTGGGATGTTGATGTTGTTGGGGAAGATGCTGTGACGGTTCTTTCCGAGTACGAATGCCGCACCTGCCCTGTGTGCCACCGAACCACCTTTTGGATTGACATTGAACGGTTCAAGGCCCACTGTTACGGTTCGTCATGCAGCGCATGGATCGAAGAAAGTTCTGCAGAGGTCGACGTCATCAATTGCGGTTGGCCCCCAACCCGATTTGCCGAACAGGTTGGTTCTGTTGAAGAGGCGATGCAAACCCTCCGTCGCATCGCAGCCAAAGCAGAATCAGCAGGGACTTCGGTCACCGAGCCGTCGTTTCAGACCGATTTCGAGTGATTCCTTATATCAGGTCGGCAAGTTAAGCCATCATGACAAATCAACACTGTACCGTTCCAGCAACTGAAGAAAACCTCCGATTGGAGGTTGACCCCCATCCACTCAGCCCCAGCCCTCACAACGAAGGTACCAGGTCCTTGCCTCACCATGTGCTTGTGGATGGACTTCGAGGCCATGCCTCCATAGGTTGCCATGGTGCGTACAGCGAACGAATCGTCGTCACGCTCGAAGAAGACCACCCCGACTTGGGCAGGAGTTTTTCGACCAAACATTTTGAATTCATCAAACCGGGTTGTGTGGCTTGGGGCCACGATGGTCACTCGTTTGAAATTCTCAAGATTGTTGACTAGGTTCTGATGCTGTTCGAATACACGAGCCTATGTACTCGTGTGCATTGTAACCATCATGCTGGCATCCATTGGCAGGTCGATCAAGCAATCTCTTCTGCCCCTGGTCTTCATTGGATTGTTGGCCTCGGCGACAGCCGGATTGCTGACGATTGGATTGGGCATGGACACGCCTTGGGCACCGTGGGAGCGTCAAGCATCGACCCTCTTCCCCCCGTTCTTGTTCACACTCGCCAGTTTTTTTGCTGCGTTCTCCTTCTGTACGCTTGCAGTGGTTTACCACACTGTTTTGCGGGCCCTGACCATCAACGCGGACACATGGTGGAGAGCCAGCGGCGCTTTGTTCCTCACCGTCTATGGGGTCTTCTCGTTTGGTTCGGGAACCGTCGAAGCAGCCATCATGCTCAACCTCCTTCATTTGGCAGTCGGCGTTCCCGCTCTGGCTCTTCTCCCCGGTTCACTTCGTGAGGACTCAAGCCCCTCGAGTGCTCTTAGGCCCATGCATCCGGGGACTATTGCAAGGCAGCCTCAACAATCGTGAGAAGTGGATCCTCAGTTCTTGAGGGCCCAGCGACCCGCTTGTGTGAACAGGTCATCGAAGGCATCAACGGTGTGGTCGAGTGGTTTGGCATAGCCTCCGCCCATGAACACCACCACGGGGATGCCACATGCGATGGCCCGCTCAAACACCAAGTCGTTGCGGCGTTTCATGCCTTCTCGGGTCACGTTAAGTTTCCCGAGTGAATCCGTTGCCAATGCGTCAACTCCAGCTTGAAACAACAACAGCTCCGGTTGATGTTCAAAACAGAGGTCCAACGCTTCTTCCACGGCTTCAAGATAGGCCACATCACCGCTTTCTGGCGGGACAGCCAAATCATGGTCACTCCTTGACTTTCGGAAAGGGAAGTTGGTGGCGCAATGAACGGAAACCGTGAGCGCACCATCGATACCATCGAGCACGGTCGCCGTCCCGTCTCCCTGGTGGACATCGAGGTCAAGGACAGCCACGTTGTTGATGTCGAGGTTGTTCAGAGCGTGTACAGCGCATACGGCCAAGTCGTTGAACACACAGTAGCCCGAGCCAAATCCTCGGTGTGCATGGTGGGTGCCCCCGGCCATGTTCGCTGAAAGGCCACCGAATTGAACGGCATGCTCGGTGGCCTCCAAGGCGCCGCCCATGAGGACAAGAGTGCGTTGAACCATGGCTTCTGTCCACGGGGTTAACCCGATGCGTTTCATTTCTTTTTGAGTAAGGTTTCCTGCGAGGAACCGGTCGACATAATCGACATCATGTGCCAACAAAAGATGCTGGCGAGCGATGGGTTGTGGGGTGCGAAACTGGAAGGAAGGTTGACTTTCAGTTGATGTTCTCTCTTCTTGCGAGCGCACGGGATTCTTGAGTCGTTCCAACAACCGAACATAGCGGTCACGGGGGAACCGGGCGTCGGGATGAATGCCATCCGTGTAGAGAGGGTGATACCACACTGGGAGCGCACTTTGGCTCACAACGTTCACTCCTGTTCGGTGTTCATCCACGTCGCTCGCATCAATGCCCCAGTGGTCTCTCCGGCATCAACGGGTTCGTAATCGTGGTCGAAAATCAAATGCCGTACCAGCAAATGTTGAGCGATCATTGCTTCACAATCAGGACATGCATAGCGTTTGGGCTCACGTTGACCACGGAATGCAGCCCGGCCCTGAGGGGTTGCCAATCCGGCCACCGTCCTCATGACCGCTGAGATGAACACCAAACCAAACAAGAGGAGGCAACAGCCTAAACCGTTGAAAAAGCCGGATGAAGCCATGGTTTGTTGGAGTTGGAGGTGCTGGGTCATGTGGCCTGTGGATGAGTTGCGATGTGCATCAAGGTCGACGATGTGGGAGAAGTTTTCACCCATGAGTTGCAAGTGCATTTCCATACCGTCATGGTCTTCATCGACCTCCATGGACAGCGTGTATTCTCCGTAGGCATCCGTGATGGCGCTGGTCCCTCGGAACTCATAGCAATCAATTTCTCCTTGAGGGCAATCAACGTAGACGTATTGAAGCGTCACCGGCAATCGGTCGCCGTACGTGGCCATTCCAGTGATGGTGTAGGTCTCGGCTGCGGCAGGCGTGCTCATCACCGCGAGGGTGAACAGCATCGCCAACGCTTTGTTCATACGGCAAACTACTCCTCGGTGCTCATAAAGCCTTGATTGGCACCTGCACATCTCACTCACGAGGTTGATAGGCCCTCTCGATGAGCCGTTGGCATGGGTGAACTCATCACCGGGCAGGCAGCGACGTACGTTGAAGAGATGCACGTGAACACCCAACACCGATACGAGATCGTGTGCATCACAAGAGATGTGGAACGCATCGTTGCTCAGAGCGGCATTGTGGACGGCTTGGTCCTGGTCAATCCCATGCACATCACCGCTTCGTGTTACGTGAACGACCTTGAACACGGGTTGCACCACGACATCATGCAGTGGCTGGAAAAAGTAGCACCGTTCCATGGCATCAATGGTCGCGAGGGGGAAGAATACCAGCATCATCGGACGGGTGAAGACAACGGCGATGCTCACCTCAAGCGTCAACTGCTGGGCCAACAGGTCACGATGCCCGTGCGAAACGGGCAACTCCATCTGGGGACATGGGAGCAAATTCATTATGCTGAGTTTGACGGACAACGCAACAAACGAATTCTGGTGAAAGTGGTCGGAGTGATGCCTTCATGACCCTCTCCTCTCCTTCTGAACCAACCGGTTTTGTAGCCGAATTGGGCATTGAGCGAACCCTCTGGACTCCAGGTGCCTCGCGATTGGAACTCACGTTGAGTGAAGCCCATCTTAACAAAGGCGGCGTCGCTCACGGTGGTGTGCACATGGTGATGCTGGATTCAGCTCTCGGTAGCGCCCTCGTTGCGTCGCTCAAGGTCGAAGAATGGTGCGCAACAACACAACTCTCGACCAGTTTCCTAGCCGCAGCCCGACCGGGTGAACGTCTTGTGGCCGAAGGGCGCGTTGTTCGGCGAGGCAAACATGTGGCCCACCTTGCGGGTGAGGTGAAGGTTGGAGACCGTGTTGTTGCCACGGCCAGCGGCACGTGGGCCATTTGGTCCAGCCGTCCTCCCTCCCTCAAAAGCCCGACAGGCAACGATTGAATGGCCATAGCCATGGCCCACCAACGCCCAACATACACTATCGGATCACCAAAACACAATCTCTTCAAAGAGAATCTTCGTTCTTCAAATGAATCATTGGGTGGTGATTGTCTTACCCCCTGCACCCCCTTCCAACTGGTCAAAAAATACAGAGAGGTTTCGGATGACCTGTATGAATCATGTGTCTTTTCAGAGTATCATCACTTTTTTATCACGACTAAGTGAACCAGTCAATATAGAAACAATCGCACCAATCCCAACGCCGATACCAATCAAAATCGAGCATACACCAAAACACAGAGAACCGAAACCCCAGTCTCCTTCTGAGGAGCAATCGGGTGGATCAATGAACGAATCAATCCAAGGACCCTTGTTACATTCGGTGGATTCAGCACTGTCAGTAAAGCCATTTATTGCACCATGTAGAAATGAATATCCTAAGATTATCGCTATGATCGAGCCAAATAATAGGCCAAAACCCACTTTCAGTGTTGCATTAAGCCCGGCCTTGGATGTTGGATTCACTGCACCAGAATTTGTACTCGGTTCATATCCAAACTCTTCATCGCAATGTGGGCAATCAAACAATCCAAAAGCACCATCTTCCAGTTCAATGTCTTCTACACAATGAGGACATTGAATGTTAACCATAATGATTCTCGTTATTGTGAATGAATAAACTTTGACCCGGAATCCTGTTCAAATGGCCCCCTTCGTAAATATGTCCATACGAAGGGTACCGACGCGTGGGAGGTCTGTCGCAAGGGTCTTTCTCTTCATTCCCGCAATCGTTCGACGTTCAATTGCCAGTTGACGCCAAACTTGTCTTCAACCCACGCGAATCGTTTTGAAAATCCGTAATCATTTGGGGGCATGTGAATTTTCCCCTCTTCTTCCAGCAGTTTCGAAAGCGTGTCCACTTCATTTTCGCTGTCCAAGCCGATGAAGAATGAGATTCCAGGGTTGATGTTCCACTCGTGAGCAACAAAACTGTCGCTCATCATGATTTCCTGATCTCGGATTGAAAAAACCGCTAACATGACGAGTTCGTGATGAGGTTCAGCGTGATGGTTCAATGAAATCAATGAAAAACTCGGGAAAACAGATGAATAGAAATCAAGAGCCTCTTGAGCTCGCTTTTCAATGGTGATGAACGGACGCATATCGACGGCTCGCTCAGATTTCAATATAGATTTAATGAGGACATGAGCCGCTGAACACCAGAAACGTGTGATTTGTTCAAATCACCAACAAACCAGTGTTCAGGTTTGGAAACAAATTCTTCGAACTCCATGAACCATCCTGGACGATCACATCTCTCGGTTTCTGTTTCGGTTCGTGTCCACCTTGAACATCATGCCCCGTGGTGATGGGTTCGTCCGAGGAAGACAGCCCCCAGCATCATGGTAAGGGCTCCGAATGCTGCAATGGATGCAGTGATGTAGGCTTCTTCATGCAATGCAAAGGCGAGTTCAGCAAAATGCAGCACGCCATGGCCGTACAGGGACCATTCAAGCAGGCGCAGTGCGGTGTTCTTGAGAGAGGGCATGAA
>QQSC01000003.1 GCA_003602475.1 Candidatus Poseidoniales archaeon
TGCATGTCGAATTTCATGATGCGGCCCGTCCAAGGGTCGACGTAGATGTAGGGGTCGTTGGAATTGACGATGGGCAACAACGGATCGTAGACGTTCTCGCAAGAATAATCCAAAACGTCCACCATGCCGATCAGGTCGCAGGCCACGACCGCAGTGGAACCTCCCGGACCGTTGCCGTAGGAACTCATGACGATGGTGTCGGTGAGGGTGACGCCCATGGTCGGTTCAAACGTCGACATGCCGATGCTGTAGTACGTCCCTTCAGCCGCATAGGGCAGGTTGCGTCCGGCCAGTGATGGCGATTCCTCGCCCCACGCATCAACCGCACCTTCCCAGTGATACCAGGTCAATTCAGGACGCTCAAACGACCACACCGAAGAGCTGGGTTCGGCTTCTTCAACCTCGGGTTCACCCGTGCAACCCGAGAGCGGCATCGTGACCATCAACACGGCAAGAAACAACGCACGCTGAGGTTTCATGATGCTGGGATGGCGTTGACCGATTAAGGCTTGTTGAGCGATGAAACGGGTTTATTGAACCGGAACACCGTGTTCCGACCAGCCTCGGTGTCGGTAGTATGCGGCCATGCACGCAGCCTCGTCTTCGTCGTCAACAAACGAGACCATGCCCGCCGCAACACCGCTGGGGACGGGTTCTTTTCGCAACCGCCACGACAGCAGGTCCTCTTGCTGGGCGCTCTTTTCCTGACGAGCCCAATGCTCCACGTTCCAGCGGCGAGCAAGGTCCCACTGGACGCGAGCCCGAGCCATCAAATCGTCCCAAGTGCACACCTCACCGGTCGTTGCCTGCCACGCTTGGAGCATGATGTCGTTGGGCGTGGCGCCTTTGGCAAAGGCGCACAGGATCATCGAATCACGAATCACGTTGCTGTGTTGGCTGTCCACCAGTTCTTCCATGAGGTCGACGGCGGAACGGTTGGGCAAACCGGTGGGCTCTTTGTAGCCCGCACGCATGTGCGAAGCGCCGACGTTGGCGGTCATGTAAGCCATGGCGTTGCCGCGCTTTCCACGAGGGTCCCACGCGGGCAGGTCAAGACCTTTGCAATGCGCCGTAAGACGGGTCGTTGGGTGGCCGGTCACGGCTTCGATGTGCTCACTGGCGGCCACCGCTCCCGCACAGAGCGTGCCGAACAAACTGCCGTCGCCAGGGGTGGCATGGGCAAGAAGATGGAGGGCNAGCGGTGGCAGCTCCTTGATGCCGAACGCCCAAGGGACCACCTCGCCTTCACGGTAGTCGCCAAAGTCAAACGGGGCGTGGAAATGGTCGGCCCAATCCTCGGGCAACCAACCTCGTTGAGCGACTTCGCACATCAAGGACAACGCCGCACCGCCCGAGATGGTGTCGATGCCCAGCCGGTTGCAGGCATCGTTGCCGTCCATGACCTCCAAGCTGGACCCGATGCCAAGGTTGGAGCCGAGCATGGCGAGCGTTTCGTACTCCGGTCGGTCGACACGGTCCATGTGAACCGGCCGCTTTCTCACCTTCACGCCGTCCACGGTTGGGCGGTCGGCGGCTTCGCATGCGATGGGGCACGGGGCGCAGCAACCCGACTGTTTGGCATCCGGAAGCGATGCGTGCCAGTGTTCTCCGGAAAGTTCTCGGGTTGAGAGGTTGGCAACGATGGGGACCGCTTCAGCCCCTTTTTTGACCGCTGCGGATGTTTGACCTCCGGCTCCTCCACCGACCTTCAGGGCCGAAAGGTCCGGCATCTTGGCGTCCGTGGACGCATAGTTTGCCGTGGGCATGCGACCGTTGGACGCTGCATACAGCGGACCTCGGCTGGTGCCAAAGGCGTAAAACGGATCGCCGGACTTGCGGCGAAGACCCATTTCCTTGCGCTGCTCCTTGATGGCCTCGGCCATGGAGAACGCTTCAGCGTAGCGGAGTTGGGCCGCCGATTCTTTGCTTGCCTTGACGGTCATGGCCTTGAGACGCTTGAAGCCGAACGAGGCACCTGTACCGCCTCTGCCAGCGGCTCGTCGACCGGCGGTGAGCGGGGAAGCGATGCGCACGCCGTTCTCTCCTGCTGGACCGATGGAAAGGCATTCGCCCAAGTCGGTGAGGGCCTGTTCGGTTTGCCACGTGGTCTTGCCAACAAGGTCGTCGGCGGGATGGAGTTGGGCGCGCTGGTCGTCGATTTCCAAGCGCATCCATCGTTCGCTTGAACCGGTGATGAACACGCCGTCCCAGCCCGCTTTTCGAAGGTCGTGACCGATGTTGCCTCCGATGTACGTGTCGATGTAGCATTCGGTCAGCGGTGAACGCGTCACGACGACGGCGCGCCCTGACGAGCCGACCTTGGAGCCCTGATAGGGACCGGTCATGAACAACAGCGGAGCGGTGGGGTGAGCGGCCGCGTCCATGCGTCCGGTGACCGGGTGACGCTGGTGGACGGCTTGGCCGTAGTCCGTCGTGTCCCATTCCACGAGCAGTTTGGTCGCGAGGGCTTTGCCACCCATGTGCTCGAGGCACCATTCGTGAGGCAGTTCCCTCGTCTCGCAGGTGCCAGCGGACATGTCAACCCACAACACGCGACCGGGGAAGCCGTCAAATCGCCACGGTTGGACCATGACCCGACCAGCGTTGGGACCACGAAAAGGTCACCGATGGCTCAGGCTGTGGATTGGTTGTAGGTCGCCTCTTGCGTACCCGCCCACAAACCGACGGTGACCAACCAGGCCAGCACGACCGAAGCTTGCACCATCCACAGGTTCTGCGCAGTGAACTCGCTCAACACGAGGGACAGGCTCATGGCCAACGCTTCCAAGCCCGCCGTGGCGAACTGAACGCGACCCATGTTGAGTTCAGGGGATTGGAGCCACAACCAACTGCCCAGGACGTTGGTGCCGAGCAAGGCCGCCCCGATGGTCCTCAGCCACGCCGTGTTGATGGCCTCGGCGTCGAGCAGATCGCAAAAGACGTCGGGAATGAGCAACAGCACCAGACCGTAGCCCAAGGAAGCCCACAGGTTGACCTGCACGGTGGGTCGCAAGACATCGGAGAGGTTCATGACGCTGAATCACCCGTTTCTTCCTTGAAGGTGTTGACGCTTCGTGGGATGGAAGGCCGATGTGGTCATGCTTGTGAGCGCACGAGCGACCCGTTGTCCATGGTGTAGACGATGGGCACGCCCGTGGGCACTTCGAGGGCGAGCACCTCTTCCGTGTCAAGACCGTCCAGATGCATGATGATGCTGCGAAGGGAATTGCCATGAGCGGCCACAAAAACACTCTTTCCAGCTTCCAAAGCCGGCAACAGGGTGGACTCAAGGTAGGGAAGGGTTCGCTTGGCGGTGAGTTCCAACGATTCACCGCTGGGCGGGGGCACGTCAAACGAGCGTCGCCACACGTGGACTTGTTCCGCACCGTATTGGTCGCGAGTCGCTTGCTTGTTGAGGCCCTGAAGGTCGCCGTACATGCGTTCGTTCAGCTGCCAGGCCACGTGCACCGGTAGAAGGCCTTCTTGACCCGCTTCGCCGCGGATTTGAGACCATTCTCTCATTCGGGTTTCGTTCTCGCTCATGCCGTCCTCCACATCCGTGGGGTACTGGACGACAGGCGTCAGGCCGCTGTGGTGTTCCGAAAGGGCGATCATCGCCGTCATTTGCGCACGGATCAGCGTGGAAACGTGGACTTCGTCAATGGCGAGGTGAGCGATGGCGCGACCGCCTTCACGGGCTTCGTCGATGCCCGTTGGTGAGAGCGGGACGTCAACCCAGCCCGTGAACAGACCGGCGGCGTTCCACATCGACTGGCCGTGGCGCATCAGGATGAGATGGGGCATGGGTGTTCCTCAGCCCGAGCGGGCCGACGGGAGCGCATGAAGGTGGCGATTAGCCCAGAAGGGTTGGCAAGAGGGCCAAGGTGACCAGCGGTACAACACCCATGGCAAGATCTCTCACGAACAACGTCAGGAGAGTTTTCGTGTTCGTCTGAGCGACGTTCTCGAATTCCTTCTGCATCTTGGCATCCACTGCGTCGGAGAGTTTTCCCGCACCCGTTCGGGCCAGTTGAACCGAAGCACTGAGCGCCACACTGCTCAACAACCCTGCAGGTGTGATTCGTCTCGAAAGCAAAATTCGGCGACCCCACCGTTTGGCAGCTGATGTGGCTACTGCGGTGGTTTGATCGCCGGTTGAGGGTTCGATTTCCTTGCCACCTTTCTTCGATTTTTTTGCAAATTTGCGTAGAAATGTTCGGGTCCGAAGCCCAGCGTCAGCAACCTTCTGGATGCGTTCAATATCGTGTTTCTCAATGGCTTTGAGCATTCGGCGGACCCTGGCAATTCTCAAGAAATCGAAAAACAGCCACATCGCAAGCAAAAGCATCAGCACAGCAAAGCCGGTGTTTGACACGTCAGCCCATGATTGCCAACCCACAGGATCCATGAACAATCGAAGTCCAAGAACCAATAAGGGTGGAATCATGAATGCCATGACCTCATTGACGATCAAGAGGCCTATGCCCTTGATTGGCAGTTCTTTCAGAGCCTTGAGGGCCCATCCGGTGTGAGGTGCCAATCGAAGTATGGCCCGTCGGAACGGAAAAAGCAGGAACAACACACGCATCAGCAGCGGAAGCCACACCACGACCAGGACGTAGGTAGCCCACGGCCCCGATGGGGGGATTTCCGGAAGTTGGAGCGGTTCAACCACAGTCGTCCATTCCCCGCAGAGACATCAACGTTTCACTTGCGAAGGTTCCCGACGGCGTTCATCATCGATGATTCAACCTGGTCGAGACTTTCACAGAGTTTGCGGCCGAACTTCCGACCCATACCGTATCCAGCGCCTGCAGCAGCGGCTCCGCTTACGACCTCGATCGTTACGACAACAGCGCCAATTCCCAACAACAACTGTGGAATCATTCCATCACCTCAACATCGCCGACAAAGGTCACTTCTTGAACACCGGTGAGTTTCAGGTCCTCAAAATCTGCATGTTTCCTGTAGTAGTGGTTGAAGGTGCTCGTGGCCATGCCAACTGCAACCCCTGCCATTCCCAATGCTACGCTTGTCATTATCATTCTGTATATCATTTCTTTATTCCTCCTCTTCTTTGGATTGCCTGGCTTTCGGGCTGACCGCCTTGACAACGCCGCCGGTTACGGAACCCACCACGTTGCTGGCCGTTTCGACGGTGATCTTTGTCACTTCACCGGTGGCGTTAATCGCCGCTTTGATGACTCGACTCGAACCAACCGCCAAATGGACGACGGTCTCTTCTCCAGCATTCACCATCTCCTTCACCGCCGAGGAAAACTCGTCGATGAGCGAGGTGAGGCCTTTGGAGACCTTGTCCACCGCTTTCTTGCCTGACATGGTTTCGGGATAGAGCACAGGTACATAAGGCGGCGAGGGAAACTATACCGGTATAAATTACCCGCAATCAATCGTCGCTCGGGAGGTAAAAGAAGGATTCCGGATAGTACCCCATTCGCACGCTAAGGTCGATCCAGCGTCCAATGTCTGAGCGGAGCGTACGACCGTTTTCTGTAATTGAATAGACAAGGACTGGATGACCTCCACGGCCTTTGTTTTCCTTTTCATGAATGTTGACGTAACCCGATTCGTTCATTCGCTGGAGGTGCAACCTCAGTTCCTTTCGTTCGACCCCGACCGCCCTTTCGATGCGCATGAGTCGCCGTACATCGTCGTCTCTTTCCCGCATCCGAGACAGATACAGCAGGATTCGATAGAGCGTCACCGGTAAGTCGCGACGACGCTTTTCCATGATTGGGGGTTGAATTACCACCTAATTAAACTGGGGTCGTTTGAGACTGGGAGAAGCCCCTGCTGCTTCACGCTGACATCGGGTGAACGCACTTCAACCATACACTGATTGGACGAATGGGAAGGACACTCTGCAGGGAATGCCCACGAACATCCACCGAAGCCCTGATGATTCACCTCCCCTTGGGCTGGGCATGGTCTTCACCCACGACATGTCCAACTGGCTCGGCTTCAACATCGACGACGCTTGGCTTCAGGAGAACGTGTCCTGGCGAGACTTCGGCACCGGTGTGCGTCTGGGCAAGCTCAAGCGAGAAGACGCCACGTCGCTGGTGTTGTACGAAGCGCAATCCGAAGTGGAAGTGAACGCGTTCATGCCCCACAGCCACCCGGGCGGTGAATGCTACGTCGTGCTCGAAGGCGAGGTCTGGGACGAAGACGGCACCTACCCTACCGGATCCATCGTTTGGATGAACCGGGAAACCACCCACACGCCCAAGACGCGAGGGAAGACGCTCATCCTCGTGCTTTGGCCTGAGGGCGTCAAGACCGCTTGATTCGGAACGGTTCCAACTCAGGCTTCAGCCGCAGGTGCAGCATCGTCCATGTTCCACCCCATCAAGCCCGAGAGGGCAGGCATGCCCCAAAGAACGATGGGCATGATGGATTGAGGCATGGGAGCGGCTGGATCGCCCAACATCTCAAGGCCCAAGGCGGCAGAGAGCACGAACCACACGAACATTGGGCCACAGAGGACGGCCGCAAGGCGGGCCTGGGCTTGGCCTTCGACCATGAAGGCAGCGTAGAAGAGGTAAACGCCGACCACCGTGAAAAATCCAATGATGGCAAGTTCATCGTTGCCGTAGGTGGCGTACGAGCCACCTGCTCCAATAACAGTATGGCCAATAGCGACGATGGTCAACCAAAGTTTGGTGTTGTGAAGGACGCTCATCTTCAGGCCTCCGCTGCAGGGGCTTCGCCATCCTTGTGGAGGAAACCGGAAGTGCCCAAACCACCCATCAAGACGAGCGGAGGAATAAGCCAAGTCACGCCTGGAAGCTCGTAGCCTTGAGCCGGGAGCACGATGAACATGGCCACGAAGAACGCCACCATAACGCCGGCATTGGCCATGGCAAACTTCGCTTGGGTCGAGCCATCCAACAGGAATGCAGACACGAACGCCATGGCACTGAAGGCCAAAAAGACCACGCCGAAGAACATCTCATGAGCGATGCTCTGGTCGTTGACGCCGTCAGCACCCCAGGCGCTTTCAGCCCAAGTTTCGGCGTTGATCATGTTCTCAACGGCACCGAGCGCAGCGAAAGCTCCGCAAACAATGTACCATATTTTCGGTTGAAAGACGGTTTGTGCATCCATAGTATCACTTTAGAGCGATACATAATTAATCATCATATAATAATATGGGTTTGGTCTACGAACCTCAAACGGTTTGAAGGTCGTATTCGCCACCTACAAGCATGCCTTCGAACAAGAACGGCCCTGCGGGCACGACCGCCGCGATGAAGCCGTGAATCAGCGCCGTGAACGTCCAGTGCTTGCCCACACCGAAGAACAGCAGACCAATGTAAGCCACGAACAGTCCTCCGTGAAGGGAGCCAAACAGGGACACCATTTCCGGTTCACCGGCGAAGTACTTCATCGGCATGGCATAGAACATCAAGATCAGGAAGGAAAAGCCTTCCAGGTACCCAACAAACGCCAACAACTGCTTCATGCCTTGACCTCGACCATGGGCCGACTGGAACCGCAAGACGGGCATTCCTGTTCGTCGCTGTCTCCGTAGTCGTGCTTGCATGCAGGGCAGCTGGAAGACAATTCCATGGACCCCATGCCTTCAATCGCATCGCCTTGCAGCGAAAGGTAGCCGCTGGCCACGTTGCCGACCGTGTAGCGTCCAGCACCACCGATGCGAACCAACAAATCCGGAGGCAGCGTCACGGTGCCCGTTTCGTCAATGATGAGTTCACGGTCCTTGCTCAGGTCTTCAACGTCCACCTTTGTTCCGTGTTCCGCCACGAAACGTCCGTCGCGCAGCTCCAACGAACGGTTGGCAAAGGCGGCGACCTCCTTCGAGTGGGTCACGATAAGGAACGAAACGCCGTCGTCCTCATGGAGGTCCTTGAACAACGCCAGCACTTCACGGCTGGTGACGGGGTCAAGCGCTCCGGTTGGTTCATCGGCCAAGATCAGTCGAGGTTGGGTGATCAGCGCCCTTGCAATGGCCACACGTTGCTGTTCTCCACCGCTTAACATGGCGGGCAGCGCATGGATACGGTGCACCATGCCCAAACGTTCCAGCATTGCGTCAGCCAGTTGGAGGGCCTTGCGAGAGGACACGCCCTGATGACGCAACGGTTGAGCCACGTTGTCTCGGGCGTTCAAATCCGGCAGAAGGTTGCCTTCTTGGAAGATGAACGAGACCGTCTTCTGACGGAGGTGAACAAGTTCCTGTCCCGTTAAACGGGTCATGTTTTTGCCCGCCAGCGTCACCGAGCCTGCGCTGGGTTTCATCAGCCCTCCAAGGCACTTCATGAGGGTGGATTTACCGGAGCCCGAAGGCCCGACCACCGCCACGGCTTCGCCAGCCTTCATGTCGATGTGAAGACCACGAAGCGCCACGACGTTGCCGTCCTCAGCTTTGGATTCGTACACGTGATACAGACCGTCTGATTTCAAGATTGATTCGCCCATCTTCACTCCCCCTTCAGCACGCTGGCCAGGTCCGCCGTCAAAGCACGGCGTGTCGTCACCAACAGCGCCACGACCACGGCCGCAAAGACCGTGAGCGAAACGAGGATGATTTGAGTCCACGGGTACACGAGCGTCCGTTCAATCGTCGTGGTGGACCCACCAAAGATTTGGAAGATGAACCCAAAGATGTCAAAGAAGCCGTTGAACGAGAGGGCCAAGCCAACACCGAGCACAATACCGAGCACCATCGAGACCATCACGATGGAGAGGATCTCAAACAGCACCAACCGAATGATCTGGTTGGGCGAGGCTCCGATGGCCTGCAGAACCGCCAATTCCTTCTGCCGCTGGCTCAACACCAGGGACAAGAACACGAAACTGGAAGCCACGGCCGCCACGCTGGCCACCACGAACTGCAAGGAAAGCAGACCGGGCGTACCGAAGATGAGGCCGCCGTTGCGTTCGACTTCCTTATGGGTGCTGGACCAGTCGTCCACGTTCGAGACTCGGTTGTCTGCCGACATCTTGGATGCGAGCGCTTCCAATTCGTCGCCGTCCAAGCCGTCGGTCTCAACGATCCACGTGGTCGAAGTGTAGTTGTTGGCGGCTTCGTCACCGATGAAAGAACGCCACGAATCTTCGCCAATGATGAGTGAGGAAGCGATGGTCGCCGAACCGACGCCAGGGATGTATTCGTGCGTGCCCATGTAGTACATTTCTGAGGTGAACGGGGTGACTTCAACCACGACCCTCGAGTCTTGAAGGAACAGCGAGGAGGCGAGTGGAGGAGGGATTTGTGACGGTCCAGCGCTGCACTGGGTGTCCGCCGCCATCGACCCGTCGGGACATGTGGTGTTGGACAGGGTGGCATCGTCGAGGCTGAACAGACCAAACGCCCCGTTGAGGTTGGTGTCGGTGAAGTCGGTGTTCTCAAGCGAACCGCCCATGAAATTCACCAAAACGGTGTTCTCGAGGTTGGCGCCGGTCAGATCAGCGCCACTGAGGTCGACATCCACAAGAATGGATTCGCTGAGGTTAACGCCTGCCAAATCCGCTCCGGAGAGGTTGGTGTTGCTCAAATCGATGCGGCTCATGTCACGGTCGGCCAGGTTTTGTCCCGACAGGTTGAGGTTCGACCAGTCGCTTTCCATGAACAGGGTGTAGCTGTTGAACAAGGCCATCACGTCGGTCTCGTCTGAGCCCCCGGAGGTGAAGTTGAACTGGATGCTTTCCCAAACAAAGGACATGGTTTCTGATTTTGAATCGCTTGACTTCAGCAAAACGTCGCCAAGACGGTTCTCGTCACCACCGCGGTCCGAGCCGGGAAGATCCAACGAATAGGCCGCATCAGGTCCTGCACTGAATCCACCTTGTGTGTACGCGGCCGCTGCGTCGTCCGTATCGTCGCCTGGAAGCGCCTGTTCGCTCCAGCGCAAGACGTTCGCTTGACCGTTGAGCAGCACGTAGGTCTGCAGGGCGTCGCCCCCGTTGGCGTCTGCCAGGGTCAATTCCGCCACACTGGTGGCCAACGGCGTCACGTCGTTGTCGACGAACTCGTCAACAAGGGCCAAGGCTGCTGTTTGATTCAAGGGTTGCTCAAAGGTGATTTTGAGGTCCGAGCCCACGGTGGCGTCAACGGTTTTCTCGTCAACCAGCGTTCCCGTGTATCCTTGCACGGCGGCAAGGGTCACGATGGAGAGCGTCAACAGCATGATGACGGCCAAACGGTTGACCGATTCTGCCGAACCAGAGCCCTTGAGACCCCGTTTAACGTCCTTGAGCAAGGTGGTTCGACCAAAGACGACCTGCATGATTTGAGGGCCTTTTGCTCCAATTCGGCCCAGCAAAAGGGCCCCACCAATCCACAAGGCGAAGGGACCAAAGATTCCGATGAGCCCTTCGATGAAGAAGTTTGAAACAAGGCCGTCTTCGCTTCCGTTGGCCTCCAGCCAAGTGTCGCCCACAGCGAGCATGCCAAACAGGAACGCCAGCCAGTGGAGCCAGCGCTTGGGCTCAGCCTGTGTGCTGGTGCTTCGCACGCCTTCTTCGATTTCCAGTTCGATGAACCGGCGAGCACGGCTGCGACCGAACAACAAAGCCAACCCCAAGGTCGTGACCGCCGTGAAGATGGTGGAACCGACACTGAGGGTCGGATTGACATCGAAATCGCCGGCTCTAAATTCCATGAACCCGACCGCTGAAAGAACGATGGGGACCGTGAACAGCGCCAGCAAGTAACCGGCCAGCCACGCCACGGAAGACATGACAAAGAGTTCCAAGAGAACCATGCCCTGAAGGGTTTGACCCTGCGCACCGATGACTCGGTGAATGCTCACTTCACGCCGCCGCTGCTCCAAGGACAGCACAAGGCCGTAGATCAGAACGGAGATGGAGAGGAACACGATAGGAATCATGATGATGTAATCAAAGATTTGAATCAAGCCGAGGAAGATGTTGAGGAAGAGAATGGTACCGCTGATGATGTCGGTGTAGTACAATTCAACGCCTTCATCGGTGTACTCATCGGATTGGACTTTGGTGCCCAACGCTTCCAACCACTCTGCGGCCTCAGCCGTTGATGAGGTGGGCAATTGCCCTCGGTCGATGGTGACCCCGAGGTAGGCGTGGTCGTTGTTCATCAGAGTGGCTCGCTCTTCCTCTTCAAGGACGGTCCACGTGGAGAAAATCGGGTTGAACGGGAGTGTGGGGTTGCCGAAGTCCCACGGTTCGTAAATGCCCATAACGGTGAGGTTTTCAACCGTCATCCACATTCTGCAGTAGATCATTTCGTTGTTCTCCGGCGTCACTTCGCCAGCGCAATTCTCGTCGGTGACGGTGCCCTCAAGCAGGGTGGATTCGTCAACCACGTAAGCGAAAGTCAGGGTGTCGAGCACGTCACCAACGCTGGCTTGTGCTTCACTGGCGATGGTCGAGGGAAGGATGATGCCGCGCTGTTCGGTCATGTTTTCTGGCGTGGGCCATTCACCCAGTCCAGCGATGATGTTCTCGCTTAACCGGTCGGCAAGCTCGCCATCAAACGCTTCTGGACCGAGGAACCGAATCGCTCGTTGCGAGGAGATGGGAGGACCTGCCTCCGCCGCTTCGGGATAATCGAAGGTCACGTTGCCCCAGTACGGGTTGGCATCGTCGGTGATGGCTCGCATCTCGAGGGGTTGAGCGACGACGAATTCGAAATTGAAGAAGCCCCCGCTGTGGATGCCTTGCCGACCAAGCACCAGCGTACAGTCGTTGAATTCGTTGAATTCATCCAGCAGTTCGTCGCAGACTTGCGTCATGGTGGTCGTGTTGTTGGACCAGCCAGAGGCGTTTTCCACGGGTGTGCGAGCGTATTCGATTTTGGCATCAAACGGTTCGGTTTTGAGAGATTCTTCAAAGAACAGCTGCGACAACCCGACCCCGTATGCCAACACCGTGGTGATGACCAATGAGGCGAGAAACACACCGGCGATCACCGCCAAACCGCGCTCTCGCCCGCGCCATGCCCCTTGGGCGGCCAAACGAAGGTTGCCTGGGGCTTCCTTCAAGCGATGTGTTAGACGGCCAATTTTGGAGCGGTCCGTGGCGTAGTCGGAAGGTTTGAGTCCAATGTCTTCTTTCATTCTTCTTCACCTCCATCAACGTCCAGTCCCCAAGCGGAACGGATGTCAGAAGCTTCGGTTCTTCCGTCCCTCAGCAACAGCATACGGTCGGCGTTTGAAGCCAAATCTGGATCGTGGGTCACCATGAGGATGGCAATTGGGTTGACGGGGTCGTGGCACAGGTCCTTGAACAATTGAAGGACTTCTTTTCCACTGGCAATGTCGAGGTTGCCCGTGGGTTCGTCGGCCAACAGAACGGGCCGGTTGCCAGCGATGGCTCGAGCGATGGCGACGCGTTGTTGTTGACCGCCCGACAACTGGTCGGGGATGAATTGCATCCTGTCCCCAAGGCCGACCTTTTCAAGAGCGGTCGTGGCCATGAGTTCGGCCTCTTTGGAGGCGACGCCAGACAACTCAAGTGCCATGGCCACGTTGTCCACCGCCGAGAGGTTGTCGAGAAGGTGGAAATCTTGGAAAATCCATCCAACCAAATCCCTTCGAACATCCACCACACCAGCTGGACCCTTCTTGCCGTAGGTGCGCTCGTTGAGGGTGATGCTTCCTTCATCGCCTGCGAGAAGACCGCCGATGATGTTAAGCAGGGTTGATTTTCCGGATCCCGAGGGACCCATCAACGCCACCATCTCTCCGGGTTTGATGGTCATGTCCACTCCCTTGAGGACGTGCAGTTTGTTGGAGCCGGACCCGAAAGCCTTCGTGAGATTGGTAACTTCGAGCATACGTGGTCCTCCTGATGTGTTCATTTTTCGTAAATTGATATATCAAGGCCTGTTTTGCAGACCGTCCGTATCTTGGTCGTCCACCGGTTGCAGAATCAAACGAATGGTTCGACCAAGCAATTCATGAAGGGATAGAATTTCTTCAGAGGGTGGCTGATTTTTGACGTAGTTTTTGAGGATGGGCCCGTAAAACACATCGCCAACGCCATCCGTCAATCTCAAGAGAATCTCCACGGAGAGGTCTGTGCGCACCAATCCCCATTCTTGGCCCAATCTAAGCCCTTCGATGAAGTGGTTTTGAAGGGGCGTGCTGCACACCAAAAGGCGTTCGTAAATCGGATGATTTGATGGGATTTGTTGAGAGACCATTTGCCCAATCTCAACGAAATCATGGTCGGCCCAAAACCGTTCAGAAAGAAGCCTTGACTCGCGAATGTGGTCCCAGTAATCTGCAGCTGAAGTCGGTTGACCGTGTTCCTCCAATCGGAGACAAAGCGCATCCAATCCCTCTTGCATCACGGTGAAAAACAAATCCGCCTTGTCCTCAAACCAATAGTAGAACTGGCCCTTTGAGATGTCCAGCTCTTTCAAGAGAAGGTTGAGTGAGGTGACGTCGTATCCGTAAATCGCAAACTGCGTTTTGGAGATACTAAGCACGCGATCCTTCTCTTCCTGTGGAAGATTGAGGAATCTGTTAAGCGGCATGGCGTCACTTCAAACCGCCGGTCTGACCGCCGGTATAAATATCTTTGTCGGACTTCAAATCCGAGATCAATACACCTCAAAATACGGCGCCTTCCCCCTCACGGGCGTTCCCGAATGGCGTTGAGGCCTTCAGCAGTTCTTCGTTCATGCCGCACCCGCAGCGTTGACCTGCTTGCGTAGCAAACGCCCGAAGACGGGCGGGACATGAGCCAACCAAAACATCGCATAGTAACCAAACGGCAACTGAGGCGCTTCGTCATGAACGCCAAGACGTTCGTACCTCGTGCTCGATTTCATGTGGTGCGAGGGGTGGAGAGGGAGTTCCATGAGCGTCCATCGCGAGAGGCGATGACGACTTTCCCAAGCGTGAGTGGCGTTGGGGCGTTCGTCGTCACCACGACGCAACCCGTGGTGCTGAAGGTAGTTCACGAATTCAAGCAGGTAAACAGCGACCCCGGCTTGAGCCACGAACGCCAGCGAAAGGGGCCATGCCAGCACGGACAAAACGATCACAAACGTGGCCTCGAGACACAGGACTCGTGCTGTGTCCTTCCGTCGTGAAGCCCATGCGCCTTTGAGTTGAAGAGGAACGGTGCGGACAAAGTGAGCGTAGATGCTCCTTCCCCAAGGCGAAGAGGTTGGATCAACATCCCGGGCCCAATGCCGGTGATGCGTGTGGTTGTGTTCGGTTGTGAAATGCGCGTAAAGCACCGAAAAGAGGGTGGTGCGCGCCAGCCACCACGAAGCTGAGCGAGGCCGCCGATGCCCCAGTTCATGGGCGGAAACAATGCCCGATGCGCCGTTGCTGATGCCAGCGGAAAGCAAGCCCATAGCCGTCATGGCCGTGAACCCGTCGATCGACACTCGCCACAGCAACGCCGTCACCACAACCAACACACCGAGGGCGTGAAGGTGAACGATGATGTTGTGCGCCCGTCCTTCCTGAAGTGGATGTGTGGTGATGGAGGTGCCCAACACCTGGTCAACGACGGGATAGATGATGAGCAACAGCACGAGCGTGCTCGCCATCCACCATCCACCGATCAGCAGGCCAGCCAAGGTCACAGCGGGGGTCAAGAGCCCCCAAACATGCGGCAACCACGTCCAACGCATGCCTCATGGTGAAGCAGAGCCGTTGTAAAGATTGGTTTAGGCTGAAGCAAACAGTGATGCGAGACGCTGCTTCAAGCTTCGACGGGCAAAGATGCCGTTGCGAAGTTCTTGTTGTCCCATTGCTTGCTTGACGTACGTGTCCAAATATTCATCCATTCAAATCATCCTCCTTTTTGCGTGAACTGCACCGCGCTGGTCAACACCGGAGCGGTAAAAGGCGATGGCTGCCATCCAGCGGTCAAGGGCTGACCCAAAGATCCCGTTTCGCAGTTCCTGATTCTCAATGATTCCGTCCACGTAGGTTTCCAACTCGATGTCCATCCATTTCGCCTCCTGTTCTTCATTCTAAATGTGGGTCCGGACCTATATCAACCAGCGGTGAATGTGCCAACACGAAGGTGCAATAATTAAAGCAGGTATCTTAAACAACACCGTTTGGCCGGCGAGGGCTTGAAGAAGCCACGACCTCACGAGTGACCATCCGAGCCGCTCCCAACAGGGCACCTGCCCAACCGAGGAATCCGGCTCAAGGAGTGAAAGGCATGGCCGGCATGGACCCTCAGTTGAAAGCCAAACTGCAGAAGCAACGCTACCACATCGTCGGGGAGCACGGTGGCGTAAAGACGTGCCACTGGACCAAAGAATCCTTGCTTCGTGACCGCCAGTGCTACAAAGGAAAGTTCTACGGCATCGCAAGTCACAACTGCATGCAAATGTCACCGGTTGTCGACCAGTGCAACCTTGCGTGCACCTACTGCTGGCGTGAACCCCACATGGACACGCTCGAATTGACCGATCAAGACCCGCTGGACCTGCTGTACGAATCCGTTCGCGCACAGCGACGTTTGCTGTCGGGATTCGGCGGCAACCCCAAAGTGCCCCGTGAGAAGTGGCTGGACGCTCAGAACCCCAAGCACGTGGCGATTTCCCTCAACGGTGAGCCAACCCTCTACGCCCACCTTTCAGAATACATGGACCTCTGCCATCAACACGGCATGACCACCATGCTGGTCACCAACGGCACGCTGCCCAAGGTCCTCGAGAACCTCGACACCCTTCCAACCCAGCTCTACGTTTCCGTGGACGCTCCCAACAAACAGGTGTTCGACGACGTGTGCCGGCCCAAATGGAACAGCGGAGCGTGGGACCAGTTCGAGAAAACAATCGACCTCTTGCCGTCGCTGGACACGAGAATTGTTTGCCGGCACACCCTGATGAAAGGCGTCAACATGTCCGACACCCACATCAACGAATTCGCTGCCCTCGACAACCGTGCTGACCCCGATTTCATTGAGAACAAAGGCTACGTCTTCGTGGGGCACAGCCGTGAAAACCTGGCGATGGAAAACATGCCAAGCCACGACGACATCATGGCGTTTTCAAACACCATCGCGCCGTTGACCAACCGTCGTGTCCTTTCCGATTCACGCCCGAGCAGGGTGGCGTTGGTGGGCACGGAAATCGTGCCCATTCCGGTACCTGAAGCCACCATGTTCTTCCCTGAGGATTTGGGCATCGCACCGTCGATCAAGCACTTGCCCGTTGTCTCTTGAGGGCCTGCATCACACGGTGCAATGGCGCCTTGGTGGGCGATCGTTGAGTTGGTTAAGCCATGCGTTTCGCCAGACGTCATCGCGAGGCGGTCGTGTTCTTGGCTCAACCGTGGTGGGCCAGCGCGTGAAGTTCACTTCACCAGTTCTTCGATTTCCTTCGAGGCCAAAATGAGGGTAGGCGCCCAAAGGCCAACAAAGATTCCTAGATTTTTGTCTCCGGTGATGAAGTAGATGTACAGCGAACCAACCACTGAAAGCATGCTTGCTACGAATCCGATTTTTGAAATTTGTCCCGTCATCTTGAGTTCTCCTTTCTGCCAAATGGTCCTGTTTGGATATAATCTTATGGTCAAGGCCCATGAACGTGCAGATGTTCTTCTCACCCGTTTGTCCAAGAGGCGGCATTTGTTGACCTGCCTGAGCTCAAACACATTGATAGGCACGAATAGGACGGACT
>QQSC01000030.1:0-12721 GCA_003602475.1 Candidatus Poseidoniales archaeon
ATGACGCCTTCGACCGGGGAAAGAGGCTCAAGATACACCGTGCCAAGATCCATGTTGCCGCCTGTTGGAACCGTCACAAGGGACCCGTATCCGCGCAACGCAGTGGCACTTAGTGATGTCATGTCGTAATCAAAGCCAGAGGGAACACGAATTGAGAAGTCACCGGTGATGTTGGTGGTTGCCTCAAACTCAAGGACACCTGTTCGCAGAGATACGAGCAAACCAGAGGCCTCTTCTGTGGTCTGAAGCTTGTTTTCGTCGGGTGTTTCTGTCCATGTTGCATACTCTTCGGCAGTTCCCGGGTAGAACCGCATGCTTCCGTTGATGTAGGCAGCTTGTGCATAGGTCACGTTGAGTTCAACATCTTCAACACCGACTTCAACATCGATTTGATCAAACAGAACATATTCAGGGTTTTCTTCGTCCATGATGTCCCATACGCCAAAGAAGACCTCAACGTAAACAGAACCGTTTTCATCTGACGTAGCGTTTACTGGTTCGAGAACACCGAGGGTGTTGTCGAACGTGATGGTTCGCCCAGACACGTTGAACAACGGTTCTTGAGTCAAGGGGTCTACGGGGGAAACGAGTTGCAACGTCACGTCAACGGTTGGTGGGACTGCACCGGCGAGGGTAATGTTGGCCGTGTCATCGATGACGATGGCTGTCTCGTTAACATCGTACCAGCCGTCGTTGTCGACATCCACACGGTAGAAGTAATCGCCCTTGGCCACTGGCCCGTGACTGAACGTTCCGTTTTCATCGGTGAGGATATCAACTCCAAAGTCCTCTCCAAGAGCGGTGTCAACGAGTTCAATGGTGGTGTTGGCCAGAACATCGCCTCCGAGAGTCATCAACGTGTCAGCGAAGATAGCACCTGGCATCGTCATGGCCAAATCATAGGATGGAGCGACGCCAACTTCAACGGGGTCAGGCAAGAGCACTTCCTTTCCATTGTCCAGTTGAGCAATCATGTTGTAGGTTCCAGGCAACAGCCCGGTTTTGTAGAATGAACCTGGTTCAACCATCGGCCCTGAAAACGAGCCAGTGCCGATGAAGAGACCTGTACCGTTGAAGGTTCCCGTTCCGGCAAAGGAACCTGCGCCTTCAATCGTTTCACCCGTTCCGGCATCTACATCACCGTAGGTACGAACCAAGGTGGTTGTGCTTTCCGAAGTGTAGGTGCCAGAGGCGTTGACGGTGCCTTCAATTTTGTAGGTGGATAGATCGCCAGCTGTGCTGATGACACAAGCCGTTTCGTTGGCAGGCATCACGGGTTCAGAGGCGTTGTCAGCCTCACAGTCAACAGGGGCGCCTTCAATCCAGGATGCCTCGATGGTTCCGTAACCCGTCCACGTACCGTTTGCGAAGAAAGCTCGGTCGGCGCCGATGGTTCTGGTGTAGGTGCCAATAAAGTTCTGGGCCACAGCGATTCCTTCGCTCTCAAACGTACCGTTTTCTGTGAACGTGGCTTCTCCGGACCCTTGTAGGATTCTGCTTTCATCTGATGTGAACGAACCGCTGGTGGTCGTCACGGTGTAGTTGTCCGTCATCGACCAAATGTTGCGCAGGATGAAGGTTGTCTCGGCAATTGGATCGCCGTTGAAAGCCTCATCACCGCTCCAAGAGACCGTACCGGAGACACCACTGCTGTCAATGACGACGTCAAGGTCGTCAGTGAGATCTGAGATTCGGTCAGCTTCGTCGCCGGTGACGTTCATCTGAGATTCGCCCAACCATGTCATGTTGGCCACTTGGCCGAGAATGGCGGAGATCTGGTTGATTTCGCGATTGTCGTTGGTCGGCTCAAGGATGTCTCCAATCCGCTCAGCAAAGGAACCGTCGCGGATTTGGTCTTGTGCTGCCGTTGGGCTGTAGTCGCCTGCATAGGCGGACACGCGAATTCGACCTGCGGGAACGGTGTAACTGTAGAAACCGTTTTCATCGGTGTCGGTGAACCCGATGGGAATCCAATAGGTGTCTTCGTCAAGATCGGTTTCACCTTCTCCCGAGAAGGCGTCACGCTCAATGAGCAGACGCACGTTGGACAAGCCCTCACCGTTGTCGGCCATGGTCACTTGTCCGGTCATTTCGGCACCGGGGTAGTACTTCAGAATCTTAACCAGCGTGTTGGTTTGTGGGATTCCGAGGGTCGCATCTTCGCTGTACCAGTTCGAGATGACAAAATGATTCATCATGGCGCCTGGGAGCGGCAACGCCTGCTGCAGGATGCTGCCTGGCGTACCGGATTGACCGAAGTGTTGAGCCGGTTGAGGGTTTGAAGCACCGGTTGAGAGGCCGAGCGTTGAAGCGCCATAACCAACGTAGGTTCGAGCCGTCATGGTGTCGAAGAAGGCAGGGTTGTGGTCAACACGAACATCCTCAATGAACAGAGGGTCAATGTCAACCCCCGCTTGCTGGTTAAGGATGTCTTGTTGCATGGCTTCATCAACTTCTTCTCGGGTCATTTCGTCTTGGAAATCACCACGAACGGTTTCGTAGACCTCGTCCATGTAGGTGCCGACGTCTTGCCCGGAGAGGATGGTCGGTGCGCCGAAGATACCCATGGGCTGCCCCCGGTTGTAATTTGCATCAGCCGTGTATCGCCCAGCGCGAGGGTAGAGCCTGTCGTCAATCGCAAGGTATCGGATTTCGTGGTTTCGCTCAATGGTTTCACCGGGCATACCGTTGAAATCCTGTACGTCGTATTGGTCCAGCCCAATGAGGTCGTGATAGAGGTCGTGAATGGTGGCATCAGTATTTGCTTCAAATGCCTTGGTCAACAGTTGAGTTGTCATGGCGATACGAGCGTTCGTTCGGTGGATGGATGTGGAAGCAGAATCGTATTCCTCGAGGAGATCAGCGGTGTACCAGTAATCGCCAAAAATAGTGTAACTGGCTTCAGCAACGGTATCTGCACCCGTTCGGATGTTGTTCTGGAACGAGGCGTTAGCATCGGTCTCCGATGTGAAATCGGGTCCCAAACACGTGGTCGAAAGATCCGCTGTGCAGTCCAATTGAGCGCCGTCACGGTAAATCCGGTAGACGGTTTGCGAGTCATCAAAGACACCGGCTACATCAGGGTGACCTTCTGCCATCACGACGTCTCGGTTCGTTTTCTGAACCTGGAAAGAGTGGTCCACCACGAAATCAAGCATGGAGGGCGCTGAAGCGGTTTGGATGATGAAGAAGTCTGCGAATTGGTCTTCAGTAAGGTGATTTTGCATCACACGCTCGAACCCTTCTGTGAAACAATTTACCTCACAGTCCGGAGAGGCGTACGTGCGGTCTGCCTCCGAAAGTTGCCAAATCCACATGGCCGTCAAATCTTCTTGAGAGCGAGCCATCAGCATGTTTCCAGTGGCTGGAATACCCGATTGGAAGTTGTCAGAAACCGAGGGGTGTTGGCCGGTGTTCAATGCTTGGAACCCGTAGTCCCACCAGGAAACAAACGCCGGACGCTCAGAATACGATTCATCGAGGTCTTGTTGGGCAAGCCATTCATAGGCCGTGTTCCAACCGTTGTCGTTGAACGATGAACCAAAGCTTCCCAAATAGTTGCGGCTTTCGTATGGGCTGCTGTCCAAGATTGAGAAACCAAGGGCATTGTAACGGAGGATATCCGGTACGATGTTGTAAATTTGTTCGTCGATTTCTCCTTCTTGAGCGGACGTTCCTGGAATAGCGGAATCGAGCCCGTAGGTGGCTTGTTGGCCGAACAGCATGATCATCACGAGGAACACTGCGGAAAATTGTGGGGTTCGCCATACGGCTTTCCGAGCACCGGAAATACGGTCTGCAGGGGTTCGAATTCCCATTTTCTTCCACGATCGAACCACACCGGGCCAATCGGCCCAACGCCAGAACGACATGATCCCAGCTGCACCCAACACGGACATGATGGGTGTTGCGTTGAACATGAAACGAGCTGCGTTCCAGGACATGAAGGTCGCTGCGAAGACCCAAACACCGAACACAAGGGCGGTCGAATTGCGGCCTCGTAGGCCTCGCCAGAGCATACTGCCGCCCATGATGAGAGCCAGCAGGAACGTGATGGGCCCAAAGGAGGCAAAGAGTTGAGCACGTTGTGGGGCATTCGCTTCAGCAATCGTTCCGAAGATTTTGTTCTTGGCAAAATAGCCACTACCGGAGAACAGCACGTCCCACCCGTACCAGATGTTCAAGAACTGCAGGAGGAAAAGGGCGGTGAAGAACACCAAGGCCACAACACCAAGTGTACCTAGAACCAGCAACCACGGCTTGTCTCTGAATCCGGTGGTCACGTAGGCAATGGCCACCGTGAACACGGAGATGAACAGGAACGGTTGAAGGCCCGTTGAGTCAAAGATCAGATCAAGTTGGGGGTGGCCGTAGAAAGGAAGGCCCATCAGGAAGATCACGGCCAGCATGGTGAGGAACATCACGCTAAGCGATGTGGAATCACGTCGGCGGAACATGTTGAGGGCCACCTGGAGAGCGTAAGCCAAGAAGAGAATGGCTGGTCCGACAACGAACCCTTTCCAGCCCAATGCAGCGATACCGAAGGAAACACCAGCCATTACGGCGTAGGCCAAGGCGGCCTGGCGGTGTTGTGCCACATCTCGGTAAGCGGCCATGAACGAAGCGGGGTGCGGAGAGGTGGTCCGGCTGATTCGAGTGGTCCCTGCATAGCGCACAGATCGCAACCAAAACATGAACCCGAGCGAAATGAAGAGCATCACAAAGGAGTCGTGATCAGCCAAACCCCATGTGGAGTGCGTGACGTGAGCGGGCATGAAAGCGATGAGCCAAGCGGCGAACACAGCTGCACCCTTTCCAAACTGGTCCCGTGCCATGGCAGCGATGGGGAAAATCGTCAAGGCCCCGTAAACCGCAGGCAAACCGAGGATGCTGTACCACACGGCATCGGCACCCAAGAACGGCTCCAGCAACATGGCGCCAACGGCGATGGACCAGGTGAAGAGAGGCGGACGAGGGTTGATGCCACCAACGGGATAGAACCGGTCAGCATCGTACACCAAATGGGCATTGTTGGCGAGAATGTAGTCCACAACCCGCTTCATGTACCAAGGGTCTGATCCTCCGGTCATGTCCCATGCTCCGGTGCCAAAGGCGTTCATGGAGGGGACGACATACCATTGAATTCGAACGGCCAGTCCAAACAAGAACGCAGCAGCGATCATCATGCCGGCGCCGTGGTTTCGGAGGAACAATCGGGCATTGGAGGGCTCATGTTCGCCTCGGTTGGCCCCCCCGCCGTATCGCTCGTGGTTGCCGATGTAGTAAATGCCGACGCTGATGAAGAACGTGAAGGCAAACCAAAGCCAGGGTGCGAGGGACGTGTCCAGGTTGTCGTTGTACCAAATGCCACGCTCAAACCAAGAGGACACCTGGTAGAGGACCCACATGGAACCAACAAACATGGACCGAGTAAACCAGCGTTCAGCGACCATGGCGGCGACGAGAAGAGCGACCACACCGGTCAAGAACGCCGACCAATACCCGACATAGCCGTGGTACCCATCGATGTTGGTGAGACCGAGTTGATCCATGGTATCAACGCTGTAAAAGTGCCACAGAGAGCCTCCAAAGGTGAAGATCCAAACGCCGAGAGCCACCATCAAAGGTGCGGCTGAGCGGTTGAAGCCGTCTTTGTTGCCAAGGAGAGCGAACCATCCATCTTCACCAGCAGGATTGATGACGCCGCGTGCCAAGATGCCAGCAAGCAAGCCGGCGATGGTGCTGGCTGTCCACCAGGCAAAGAACACATAGGCGGCTGCCTGACGCTCAAGGTTGAGCGTCGAAACCTCTTGGCCGTTGGGCATGGTGTAGGTCGAGGGCAGGAATGCAAGGGCATCCCCTGCGGCCGAAAGCGCAATCCAAAAACCAACACCCGAGAAGACGACCATCGTTTGCCACTCGTGGCGGCCGCTGAGACTCAACAAGGAGCCAAACAGCACCACGGCAGCGAACAGGGCAGACACCACCGCATCCACGCCGACAAGCATGTAGAGAAGTTCCGCTCCAACGAACGCAACGACGAGCACACCGAGGGAAACAAGGGACGGCGAGAAGTCGGGACGGTTGGTTCGGATCAAGCGGGGCATGTAGGACAAGACCCCTGCGACGCCCGTGACGATCACGGGCATCAGGTTGTTCTGCGTCAGGTCAAAGTCAAGACCTGCAATCATCGTAGCGGCCAATGCAAGCAACACGGACAATGGGGCGAGAATCCACCCCAAGGCTTGTTGCGAGGCGGAGGCCTTCGTTTCAACTTCTTCGTTCATTGTGTTTCCCTCTTACAAGGTCCAGCCTCAAGGCTGAAGTGTTTTGCCCACTTGAACACCCCTTTTGAAAGTGACGGGGTCCAAGGCAGTTGAAACAACCGCTCAGTCCCTCATTTGCCCTGAGCCATCAGCAATTCTCGCGCTTTATGGCACGGTGAGCGATGTCCGTTCGATAATGGCCACCCTCAAGAGACAACGAATCGAGCAGAGCGTACGCTTTGCTTCGGGCCAGTTGAACGTTTTCTGCCATGGCGGTGCACGAGAGGACGCGACCACCGGTTGCAGTGTACCCACCATCGAGCTCAGCCGTACCGGCCAAGTTGACCCAAGTTGAGCGGTAAGATCCACTGCTGAGCGCAGCGTTTAAACCCTCAATAGACCGTCCTTTGACAGGGGCGTTTGGGTAACCTTCTGAAGCCAAAACCACGGTGAGAGCAAACGCATCCTCGATGACCAATTCGGCTTCGTTCAAGGTGTCGGTTGCGGCACCGTTGAGGAGAGAAAAAACATCACTGGCAATCAATGGCAACGTTACTTGGCACTCGGGGTCACCGAACCTGACGTTGAATTCCACCACGTACGGGTCGCCTTTGTCATCGATCATGAGGCCAATGAACAAAACACCCCGATACGGAACAGGTTCGGAAGCCAAATGCTCGTGCATGGGCTTAACGATTCGTTCCACGATCCGAGCATGCACGTCTTCGTTGACCACCGGTGCCGGGCAGTATGCGCCCATTCCGCCTGTGTTTGGACCCTGGTCGCCATTGTGCACCCGTTTGTGATCCTGACTCGCAGGAAGCGGAAGGAAGGTGTTTCCGTCCATGATGACGAGCATGCTGGCCTCTTCCCCCGGCAAAAACGCCTCGAGAAGAACAAATCCATCGGACTTGATGGAAGCCTCGATGAACCCCTTTGCTTCGGAACGATCGGCCGTCACCACCACACCTTTTCCACCGGCCAAAACATCTCGCTTGACGACCCATGGTTGGCCTGAGAATGAATTCAAAGCGGCTTCAACATCCGAATCGGCATCCAGTTTCAAGAACGGTGCAGTGGGCACGCCAGCCTTTGCCATTGTTTCCTTTGCGTGCAACTTGGAGCCTTCAAGATGGGCCAAGGCAGCCACGGGGCCAAAACATGCCAATCCTGTTGCCGCGCAAGCATCAGCCAATCCGCTGCAGAGGGGTGCTTCGGGGCCAACGACCATCAGTCCAATTTGTTGTGTTTCTGCAAGTTGCAACAGAGCCTGATTGGATACTGGAATGTGTTCATGGTTGACAGCGATGAGAGCTGTGCCTGCATTGCCTGGAACGCAGTGAATGGTGCCCACCATTGGCGAGGCATGGAGGGCCAAACAAAGAGCATGTTCGCGTCCTCCACTGCCCACCACGAGAACGTTGGTTTTCTCCATGCCCTCCGGTCGTGCTTGCGAGGCATAAGGACTTCGCGATGGAACGATGGACGGTTCGGGGAAGAACCCAAAGGCTGGGGGGTCGTGGGATTACCATGCGAACCCGCCTCCATGCTCTTTTTCTAACGGTCATGCTGTTGTCAACCGCCACTGCGACACTGGCACAACCACCAACCGCAGGTGAACAGGTCGCCCTTACCGAAGACATGGCATGGACGGAAGACGGGTCCATGAACGGCCATGTGGTTGTTGAAGCAGGCGCTACCCTGACGGTCTCAGCCAACATCACCATGACCGATGGTTCAAGCATAACGGTCGCTGAAGGAGGCACGCTTGACCTTCAGTCCGGCTCACTCGCCAGTGAGGACCTTGATGCGGGGCGAATGGTCAACAGCCTGCCAACCACAACGGTTTCAGTCAACTTCGGAAATCTTTCGGAAACTGGCGTGGTTCAGTTGCAATTTGATCACACCATCCCTGCCAACACGTTGTTCAACGTGACCCTTGGCAACACCACCGTGAGCGCTGCTGGTGAGAGCAACGTCCAGTTCAACACACCTCTTGAGGGTGAGACCTTGACCTTCACCTTCACATCGTATTATTTCACGCCAACCTACCTCGAGTGGGTTCAAGCCATCCACAGCGGGGGCACCACGGTTCGTGTCCAAGCAACAGACCTGGTCTCTGAAAACGCACCGTTGTACTGGTTCGATTCCGGTTACGACGTTGTGGTCAACGGGCAACTGAATGCAGTAAACAGCGTACTTCAAGGTGCCAACATTTCGTGTGAGAACAACTGCCGCTTCAACAACGCCACGCTAACTGGCAGCGCTCCGGTGATGGTGGCCAACTCAACGTCCATTGAAGTGGTGGATTCGATGATTGCTGGCTCGCGAACCGATGAGGACATTGTCCTCCATGACGAAGCCACAATTGTCTACACCAACACGGTGGGCACCGGTGGAACCACCGATGCATGGGTCCGACTCCTGTCCGAGCGGGTGATTCACACCAACATTCCCGGAGGATCTCTGGACATCACCGGCCTTGGATGGTCGGGCAGCAATTGGAACGACTTGACCGACGACGTTGGAAACGTGGTCCTCGTTAGCAACCAACCCACCAACGAACACAAGCGTATCGTTCAGTGGATGGACGGTGCCGGAGTGGAACACACTGAAAACGCGACAATAACGCTCTCCATCACCAGCAACTGGGGCGTTTTTAGCACCACCGTACCCGCCCCAAGAACCGCTCATGGTTCCATTAATCTCCAATTGCCGTACGTTGATGTGGTGGAATTGGCACCTGAGGCCACAACGGCCACGGTCAACAAGAGCATCGGTTTTATGATGACCGTGCAAAACAGCGGCACTGCAGAGGCAAACGCAAATTTCCGCTGCTATGTTGATGGAAACGACGCAGATACTGCCCCTTCAACCATCACCGTGACGATTGGAGCAGGAGACACAGAAGTTGTTCCGGTCACATGGTATGGGTACTCGGCCGGTGACGTCGAACTCTCGTGTCGACCGTTCCTGCCTACGGCATTGGACGCCATTTCTGCAGATATCCATGACGCCGAAGGCGCATCAATGGCTTCTGTGACTTGGGAATATGCCGAGGAGATTGAGGATGCACCATTGATCATTTACGCCACGGTCGTGCTCACGTTTGTGGTCATCGCCCTGGGCATTGCTCAAGCGAGAAAACCCGAACATCAATCAAAATCTTACGACGACCCAGCGAGCTTGGACGTTGAGGACGAGGACGTTACCGAAGACAACGACGAAGCTACGGACGAAGGCGAAGAGGACGGAGACGAGTCAACGCCAGACGAGTGACACCATTTGGATGCGAACATTGGACGTGGCATCGCCAGTCAAGCCGCTTTGTTCATGACCTCATACCAATGGACGCCTGTTCATCGCCTTGGACCGATGGATACCGGAAATTCAGGACGGCGTGATGCATCCTCGGTCACGACGATTGAATGGTTCATGGATTTAATGTAGTCAATCGTCATGTTTATATTGACTACAATAACAGCAGAAATCATGGCGAGAATCAAGGCGAACACGTGCGAATGCAATGAAGGAATGAAACGGCTCTATGTTCGAGCTGAGGGTGGCAATGGATGGGACCCTGTCGGCTGGCAATGCCAATGCGGGTGCATCTGCATGGACGAAGGCAATTGGAAATTGATCACTTGCTCGCCCGACTGTTGCGATGATTCGACGAACACTTCCGATGGTTCGTCGTCTGCCTCTGCATGTTGCTGATCCTTCACAAAATTTAATCGGCTCGGTTGGTCAACCAGCTGAAAAATGCAAATTTTAAATTCAAAATTGATGCTTGTTGGACGACAGAAAGCGTTTATGACCCACATGGCCAACTTGCTTCAATCCTAAAGGAGCACCAGATGCTTACAAAGGTTCAGCAGACTGGATAGGAATTCCTTTCTTCAGGTGCGTCATCCTCATCCCAATTGATTTCCCAGGAATTGGTCACCGTAAAGGTGGTTGAATGGTCATTGCCCAAATTGACATTTGTAACGGTAAGGGTGAAATCGTAGCAACCACCCTCATCATAGAACCTATTCCGTTCGATGAATTCGAGACCATCGTTGTCAACATCCGTACCACCAAGAGGGACAAAGCCCACTGCGGTTTCCGATGAAGAGGCTCCTGAATGGGATGAGACCCATCTGGCCACGTCCCCGTTGATGGTCACGGTTGGATGTGTGTATGATATCGAATTATCGGGGCTTGAGACGGTGAGTGTGTAGGTTTGCTGACCGGTAAAGGCCCTCTGGTTGCTGCTGGCGTAACTGTGAACACCATCGTCCATGGCTCGCTCGCCATCACCAAAGAGGCCAACGAAGGCTTGCACACGAACACCTTCGTGTGTTGATTCTCCACCTTGGCCGCTGTTGCTGAATGACACGTAGGGGGTGAACTGTACACCTCCGTTGAACGCTTGCCGAGTCAGTAACTTCGAATTGATGTCCATCTCAACAGTGTTGCCGTTGGAAGAGGTCGCCGTGATGGTGTATGTCTTAATCACGGTGCCATCAAACCTTTCGGCGTTTCCATCAAAAAAGTCCTGGATGGGAACACCCACCCGCTTGATGTTATTGCTGAGCTCTTCTGAGCCTTCCCAGAGAACCTCGTCGCCCGAAGAAATCTCCAAGTCCACTGAATTGAAACTTCCTCGGATGGCAAAATCCAATTCGTCGTTTTCTTCATCAATCGAGATATCTGTGATGGCTATGTTTGCATTGGATGGGAAAAAGTGGAACATGAAGATAGGTCCAACAGCAACCAACATGGCCACGATAACCGAAGCGGCGAGCTTGGGTGTGCTAAGAGAGCCTCGCATCCGATCGGCGTAAACGATGGCCCCGATTCCAACGACCAGCACAATGCTAACGACGATGACCCCCCAGGAACCTCCCTGGAGAGAGAGAATGGCTCCCACGAGAATGATGACCCAGCCCGCAAGACCGATTTTCATCGCATTCTCTGAAGCGGGGTCATTGGAGATGGACCGAATCTTTCCATCGGCTTTCATTTCGATGGCTTTGCCTTCGATTTCTTGCGGCTTTTTCCCCTCAGCGTCAGAGGATTCCGCTTTTTTTGCGGCGCTTGCTTTGTCAAGTAGTCCACTCATGTTCGGCACCCAGTAGGCTGCACTCACCGTGGGGTGTTTTCAAACTCTTCCCCGGATGTGCGAGGAAACAGGGGCGTATTGACAGCTCGTCAGAGACCGGGAGCAGAGTCGCGCCATGCGTCTTCCGCATCCTCGTCTTGGTTGATGAGGCGACGACCGGCAACAGCACCAGCAAGGGCGATCATCGAGATGGCAGGCACCACTTCAAAGCCGGGGAGGTAAACTCCACGAACGTAAACGGTGATCATCTGTGATTCACGGTTGCATCCGCCGTTTTGACAGGCGAACTCGGATTCAGCATAGAATTCCATCACGTGGTAGGCATCGGACCAGCCCTGGTTCTTGGGGGTACGGACCAGCACACGGGCGGTTTCAGGAGCGGTGTTGGGTTCAATGGTCACCACGTTTTGTGGGAGGTTGACGGTGAAGCCCGCTTCTTCAAGGGAATCACGGGAGTTTTCAGTCACGCCGATTTTCATTCGGTCGATTTGGTTGCCGAAGTTGTAGACCTTGAACTGGAAGTTCTTGTCGGTCTTGGGCATCAATTGAACAAAGGGCTCAATGGCTTCAACTTGGACAATGCTAAACTGCATGATGTTGATCAAAGCATTGACTTGGGAGGAAGCGGGATTGGGTGGTGGCAGGTTGTTGATTTCCTGTACGTCCGCTGAAACGGTCAGTTGACGGGATTGCATTTGCATGTAGGGGTTGGCTCGAACGACAACTTGGAAGTCAACGTCCTGACCGGCGCCGACATACATGTCCCCAGGAGCGGCGGTCGCCAAACCGTCGCTGGTCACTTGGATGTTAACCTTCTCGACATAGGCCGTGGGGTTTGAAACCGTGCACGTGGTGTAACCCGTGAGGGTCGCACCCGGCTTGACTTCAACCTGAATTTGACCCGGAGCGCAGGTCATTGAAATTGCAGCCCCAGAAACTTGAGCAGACGCCGGTGCTGCTACAGCCACCAACGAGCACATGTAGATTGCAAGCAAAACAGCGACTCGCTTCCATGCAGACATGAATTCACCTAACAGTCCGTCCAACCTGCCCCACCTCATAACGGTTATGGGTCTCTTGTTCGTGATGCACCGCTTCAACCACCGGTGGTTGACATGGTGGGCCCGAAGGGAGTTGAACCCCTGACCTCCCGGTTATGAGCCGGGCGCTCTAACCAACTAAGCTACAGGCCCCAAGTCGTCTTCCCATCGCCCAATGAAATAAGTTGCCACGTCGTTTAATCAAACTGAGCCAGAGAGGATTGCGATGGTTTCACCCATTCACGAACCTTCTGCTCCATCTCGTCCCGAACGGGTTCGGGAACAAACATGAGCGCCAATTCATGGGG
>QQSC01000030.1:12788-47547 GCA_003602475.1 Candidatus Poseidoniales archaeon
CCGTCATAGGGCAAATAGCCGCGCTTGTGGATCGTGGCCGTGATGAGATCAATTTCGGGGTTGAATCCCGCTTCTTTGATTTCGTTCTCGAGCCGGCCGCGAACGACCTCGCTCATTTCGATGGTGAGTTTGGGGATGCGAAGAGATTTGTGAAAATCTTTCCTCGACAGCAATCGAGAGGCGCAGCTGGACAGGAGGAGGTCTTCATGCTCCGACCAAACGGGGAGGGCGACCTTCACGTGAGCGTCGGTCAGTCGAGTGTATTCAAGAGGCGTCAAGTCCTGTTTGGTTAACATGGCGTTGAGTTCATTCGATACGGTCAAGTTCCCTTCCAAGACAAGGTCACGCGCCCGCCGTAGCATGTTCACCAAGTAGGCCTGTGTGAGCATGTTGACCTTGTGAAAGTACACCTGCTGATACATGTGGTACCGCGTCACCAAGTACGCTTCAATGGCGGGCAGCCCCCACCGTTTCACAACAAGGCGGCCGTCGGGCCCGATTCGCAAGGCACGAATCACACGTGCACTGTCGAACCCACCAATTTGAGCACCTGTGTTGGCTTGATCACGAATCATGTAGTCCATGCGGTCCACATCGAGTTGGCTGCTGACAATTTCCTTCATGAACTTGGGAATGGGTTGACCGTTGTGCTCGTCTCGGCCGCTCATCAATGCGAACAGCCGATCCCGTCGCTCCGGGCCCAGCACGGCAAGAACCATCTTTGAGATCGCTGTTGATTCATCCTCGAGAATGCGGCGCCCCCACTCTTCATGGGAGGCGAAACAGGCAAAGACCTCCGGAGTTTCCAGCAGGTGGGAATACGGCGGATGTCCAATGTCGTGCAACAAGGCCGCAAGTTGCACCAGTTCGACATCCTCGTTCGAGAGGCTCCCCGGGTGAACTTCTGCTAAGTGGGCTGACAATTCACCGGCCAGGTGGTAAGCCCCCAAAGAATGGGCAAACCGATTGTGTGTTGCGGCAGGGAACACGAACTCACAGGTGGAAAGTTGCTGAATGGACCGAAGCCGTTGAAACTCGGGCGTGTCAATGATGGCAGCGTGACGAGCGGGGACGAAAATGTCCCGATGAATTTCGTCCCGGATGACCCGGTCCCGACCGTTCATACCCCAAGGGTCACCCACCTCGTTTAAGCGGTTGTTGGTGAAAACGGTCAAGATTTTCAACAGAAGTGAATAAACACCCCAAGGGTTAGTCCAGTCTATGGCCGACGTGGTCAAGGGATTCATGGACCGCATCACAAACGAGGACCCTGAGTCCCGTGGTCAACAATTGTGGGTGATGTTTGCCCTGTCAATTTTCCTCGTGGCCACCCTGAATTATTACGCCTACGTTCGGGAACCGGATGTCATCGAAATTGGTTCTCTCCTCGAGTACAAGAACGAAGTCGTCAAGGTCGAAGGAACGTTGGTGTCTTGGGTTGAGGACCCCTACAGCAGCGGTGACGACCGCCTCGATGCCATCGTCGATGACGGAACCGGGGTGGTTGAAGTCCGCTGGTTCAGACCCGCCGACATGCCGCCGATTGGCACGACGGTGACCGCTTCGGGTGACGTGATTGAATACGACGGTCGCGTGTGGCTCCAATCTCTGGGAGCAGGGGCGATGGAATGGTCTGCAAGCGACATACCGGATGCCCCCGTGCTGGCCATTGCTGATGTGGCAGCCAACCCTCAGGACCATGAGGGCACCGTCGTTCGCCTCAAGGGATACCTCAGCAAATCCATTGGCCCTGATGCGACCTTCACCTCCGCCTATCTTGGTGACCATCCCAATTACGGGAACTCCGAACACCAAATGCACGTGCTAATTCGTTCAAGCACGGGTACTTGGATTGAGGCGCACTCAAAAGTCACCGTTCAAGGCATCTTGACCTACCAGCAGCGGGACCTCCGATGGAGCCTCAGCATACAAGGGCCAGACATCCTCATCGACCGTCAACACGAGGTTGACACCACGCAGTTGGATTGGGCGGCAGAAGCAACATGGAGCTACCAATCCGGGCAACGAGTGTCCATGGCAGGGACCCTTGAAACGGACGGTGACCCGTGGATGTTGAGTGGACCGGGGACCGAGCAAATCTGTGTTTTACCAACCGACATCGACCGGGCAGCCAACGACGCCAGCTCGTTGAACGGGACCCTCCAATCGGTGGAAGGGCGCCTGTTGTGGTCGACGACCCATCACGGCTGGTGCATTGATGCAAATGAAGGAACTGAACCGAGTTTGATCAATCCTGAAACACCGGTAAGCCTGATGGCTCTTCTCTCTGCAAGCCCTCAAACCCTGTTGGACCAGCCAGAACGAACCTACACCCTTTCATCGTTCGTCAAATACACCCTTGAACCGAGCGTTGAGGACGAAGAAGGGTATGTCGTGGATGCTGCTGCCTACACACCAGGGTGGACAACCGTGGCCACCACCTTCCCCGGACCTCGAACCCAGTGGCTTGAAGCCGGGCAATCCATCGTCGCCAACGTCACCGTGGCTTGGGACGATGAGGACATGCGAATCCGGTTCATCGTCAACGATTACACCTTGGGCAACCCACCTGAAGCCAGAACCCTGCTTTGGGACGACGGAGCGACGCAATGGGGCTATGCTCGAGACCAAGCGGCCAAACTCAACGGCCGTGCAGCCCAAATCGACGGGGAATGGCACCTTGTTCGCCCGGGTTCAAACGACACCATTCGACTAAACCCCACCTCTTCGACCGTTGGGGTTGACGAACTGCATGCGGATTATGCCCTGACATGGCAGGGCCGTTTGCGTCAGATGGAAAGCGCCGACGGGCTGAGCATGGAATTCGTTCTCGATCAAGCCGCAGTAAGCGACATGGACGGCGATGGGCTGGCTGATGGCCTCGAAGAAGCGATCGGCACCTCACCCAGCGCTGAAGACAGCGACGACGACGGCATCAACGACCGAACCGAACTCGAAAACGCCAACGGATGAGGAATCGCCATGCTTGAAGCCTACTTTCTGGATTTGTCTTGGCTCCTCGGGGCCTTGTTCTTCGGGGTCATGTTGGGCTCGTTGACCGGACTGATTCCTGGGTTTCACGTCAACAACGTCGCCTTGATTCTATTGGCGCTCTCACCAGCGTTGTTGGGGCTTGGCATTCCCTTGTCGGCTGTTGCTGCAATCATCGTGTCCACCGGCACCGTGCACACCTTCCTGAATTACATTCCTTCAGCCCTCATCGGCGCGCCCGACGGCGATACCGCTCTGTCGTTGCTGCCGGGACATCGCATGTTGTTGTCAGGCAACGCCGCTCGGGGTGTCGCATGGTCGGCTCGAGGGTCGCAACTGGGTTTGTTCCTGTCGCTGCCTCTCATCATCGTAGCACGCATCGCATTTGGGCCGGAATTGGGGTGGTACGACAACTTGCGCTCCTTCTTACCGTTCATTCTCCTCACCATTTCCTTGCTGCTCTTGGCCACCGAAACCACTCGGTTGGATTGGCCGGAATGGTTGCAAAAGTTGAGCCGTGGAAAACTGGGTCGCGACTCTCGCTTGGCTGGATTCATCACCGCCACCTCGTTTTTCCTCTTGGCGGGCATGTACGGCTGGGGCGTTTTCACCCTCCCTGCACGCTCCCCTGTCGGGATGCCCGATGCCAGTTTGCTGCTGCCGAGTTTGGCAGGTCTGTTCGGTATTGCCAACCTCTTGGATATTTATGCCACCACCAGCCATTTGCCCCCGCAAAAAGAAAATTGGGAACTGCCCCCCGTCAAGCCTCTCCTCATCCCTTGCTTCTGGTCCAGTGTTGCGGGAGCGTCAATGGGTGTCCTTCCCGGAATGACCGCATCACAAGCCACGGTTTTGGTCATGGGAGGTCGCAACATGGCGGCCAAGGTGCAAGGCAAGGAAGGCTACGGCATGGATTGGGAAACACGACGGCTAACAGAAATGAGCGACGACGAATTGCTTGCTCTGGCCAAGGCTGAGGCTGACGACGGTGTTGAGGGCCCCCAAACCAAGCAGGACCTCGAAGTTATCGCCATTCTATCAGCCACCAACACCGCCGTCACCGTGATGGTGCTGGGTTTCCTGTACATCATTTCCCGGTCCAGATCCGGTGCCACGCTGGCCTTGAAAATGATGTATCCAATTGATTCCTGGTCGTCAACGGAACCCACGGCAGATTTCATTCGGTTGCTCGCCGTAACGTTGGCAGCCGGACTCATGGCCATGCCCATGATGCGAGTTGTGGGCAAAGGGATGCTCAAACTCCACGCCGCCATTCCACTGCAACAAATGGTCATGGGCGTGGTCTTGTTTGTGGTCGTTCTTGTCTGGTTGTCCACGGGATTCGTCGGCATCGGCGTGTTGTTGGTGGGCACCATCATCGGCTTGTTGCCTCCAAGAATTGGCATACGACGTTCCCACGGCATGGGCATCATCCTCGTGCCCATCATGATCTACACCTTTGCTCAACGCTTCGATGCCTTCGGCTTCATCTAAAACGGACGTGAACCCATGAAACCTGCCAACACCGCCCTGCTCCTGACCGCTCTGTTCCTCGCCTCCTTGACCCCAGTAGGGTTTGCGGTACTGGATGACCAATCGGCATCCCAAACAAGCGCTCGATCAAACGCCTGCTCATCCACCGTTTGCATCAACGAAGTGTTGCCCAATCCAAACGGGTTTGATGACGCTGCATGGCCCGGCGGTGAATGGTTGGAAGTTCACAACGCCGGAACAACGGCCGTTGACATGTTGAATTGGACGGCAGTGAATTCAGGAAACCGAGTCCTTGCTTTCAATGCCAACACCATCGTGGGGTACCAAGCAAGCAACGCATCAACGTGGTGGATCGCTCCAGGCGATTACATGGTGCTGGCAAGAAATGGAAACGCCAACTTCTACCTGACCAACTCGGGCATGACGCTCAGTCTTTTCGACGAAACCGGGACCTCTGTTCACGAGGCCACATGGGGAAGCGTGACCTCTGGGGTCAGTTACGAGCAAGACCAGAACAACCTCACTTCGAACTGGATACCAACTTCTTCGCCGTCCCCGGGCCAAGCCACCGGATCGGGAACCGGAACGAGCACAGTACCTTCCGACCTCATGGTGACGGAAGTGATGGCAAACCCTTGGCACACCGACGACAACGCCACTTGGCCTGGAGGTGAGTGGGTCGAAATTCAAAACAGCGGCAACACCACCATCGATTTGACCGGATGGACCGTTGTTGACGCCGCAGGCAACGTTCTGGAGTTTGATGCCGATCACCTCATCGGCTACAACGACAGTGCCTCCAGCATGAACATCGCACCCGGTGCTCATCGGGTTCTTGCTGTCAACGGGACGAGCAACTACGGCATCCTCAACAACGGTGGAGAAGCCTTGAAGCTCAAATGGCCCAACGGCAGCATCGCATCAACCGTGCAGTGGAGCAGCACCGTACAGGGCATGTCGTTGATGGACGACCACCAAAGCAACAACCTCTGGGGCCTCTCACCCTACCCAACACCGGGCGAACTCAACCCGGACAGGTTGGTGCTCCAACCAAGAATGACCAACGATGTTCGCTTCAGTGAACTCCTCCCCAACGGCACCATGGAAGGGCAAGCTTTCCCTGACGGCGAATGGATTGAACTTTTCAACAACGGCTCATCGGATGTCGACCTCAACGGATGGTCGATTTTGGACGGTTTGGGCAATGTCACCTACCTCGACCCCGGGAGTGTCGTGTTCAACCAAACCCAAGGATCCACCATGATCACGGCAGGAGAACGTCGTTTGGTTCAATTCACGGGCGACACGGAACTATGGGACAATTACAACCATCTCTTCTTGCGAACGCCCACTGAAGCGGTGGTTGACACGGCGACCTATGTCACCGATTATGGTGAGAATCGGTCCTTGCTGCGAAGCACCAATCCAACCGACCCCTGGACACCGTCTACATGGAACACTCCCGGCCAGCCCGAACCAGGAACGGTCCCCTCCTCTCGAACCGTGCGCTTTTCTGAACTCATGCCTGACGGGGTTGGAGCGGACAACCAAGCATGGCCGCTTGGTGAATGGCTCGAACTCGAAAACCATGGCAACACAACGGTGGACTTAGCAGGCTGGCGTCTTCAGGCCGCATCGAGAATGCTCACCATCCACGAACACAACATGCCGTTCCAATCCACAACCATGTTGCCTGCGGGTGAAGTGGTGCTCATCGCCCTGAACGGCACGAGTGCCTTCTACCTCAAACACACCGCACCCGACGCCATCGGTTTGCTGGATCCAGACGGGGCCGTGGTGGACACAGCGAGTTGGTCAGCCACCATCGAAGGAGAGGCCTTGGTCGCACCCAACAGCACCCATGCTGGCGTGGGCCCCAACGCCTCAATGGCTCAAGGAGACTGGCGCCAAGCAGCCTGGCCAACACCCGGAACGAGCAACCCCGTTTGGCCAGCTCATCAAGGTCCGAACCACGTGGTGATCACCGAAGTCCTCCCGTATTGCAACGACGATTCAATCACGCCTCACGAAGATTGGGTTGAAGTGCACAACACCGGCGAAGCACCCGTGAACTTGAGCCGATGGTCCGTTCAGAACAACGAAGGTGACCGACGGTTCATTCGGGACGGGAGTCTTTGGAACGCCAACAGCACCCTGCTTGAGGTTGGAGAGCGAGCGGTGTTCACCATGGAGGAATGGATCCTCACTGGATTGGGCGACCGAGTCCATCTCTTGCACCCAGACGGTGGCCTTGTTGACCAAGCGTCGTGGACGGTTGTTACGGATTGTCAAACCCTTGTTCGCGAAGACAACGGCACCTCATGGGTTCACGCCCTCTGGCCCACGCCCGGTGAAGCAGAACCTGAACCGGGTACTCTCGCTGGACCCGAAGACCTGCGATTCACGCGTCTGATGCCCGTCAGTTCAACCTCCGTCTCTTCAAATCTTGAATTTCTTGAATTGCACAACACGGGTGATTTGCAAGCCATGCTCAACGGATGGAAACTTCGCGCAGTGACCGGGGTTGATTCCGCCTACGAGGCGACCATCACCAGCCTGAACATTCCTGCAGGCCAATCGGTGGTGTTGACCAATGACGTTTCGGGACTCGGCGTGTACGAGTCTGGAGGGGTGGTCGACATCTCATCTGCCCTGAACCGCTCGTTTTACTTGAGCAACAGCGGGGCGGCGATCCAACTTCTCGACCCGAGTGGTCAAGTGGTTGACACCGTGGTGTACGGCAACGGACCCACCGATGTTGACGGTTGGTCCGGCATCGCCCTCGTTGAGCCCTTGCAGGGCTTGGGGAACCTCATCTACCTGCGAGGAGACGGTTGCGGCGACGCACCGGATACCGACACGGTCGCTGATTGGCATCAGCGCTGGAGTCGGTTGGGTGGCAGTTCCTTCTGTTTGCCGACCACCTCAACCACCACAGGAACCGTTGTCCCTCTCATCGGCCCCGACGACGGGTTGGCGGATTTGCTCGCCTGGATTGAGGGAGCCAACACATCGTTGAGCGTTCACATGTACCATCTCCATGACGTCCACCTCGTTGAAGCCCTCATCGCTGCTGACAACAGAGGCGTTGAAGTCACGGTGGTGATGGATGCTGGCGACACATGGTGGTCCGAGCAAGCCATGGACGCTCAACGCGGCATGGCGGTTGCACTCCTTAACGGGGGTGTCAACACCCTCTGGTTTGGTGACAGCGGTGAAAACCCCTACGCCTATGTTCACAGCAAAGTGGCCGTGAGGGACAACGACAGCGTTTGGATCGGGTCTGGAAATTGGAAATCATCATCCCATCCCGTGCCCGGTGATGCTGGCAACAGAGACTGGGGCGTGTTGATCCATGATGCACCGTTTACCAACATGGTGGCCAATCACCTCGCTTTTGATGAGGATCCGCTTCGAACCCACATCACGCCTGTTCAAACCAGCGATGCACCGTTGGGCTGGACCATGCCGAGCGCAGGACCGGTTATTGGCACATCTGCAGAGTCCATAACTGGACCGTTTGAAGCGAAATTGTTGGTTTGCCCCGATGCTTGCATCGGTGATTTGGTTTCGTTGCTGAACGAAGCTGATGAAGAAATTCTCCTCTCACTTCAGTACCTCGATTTGGATTGGTCCTACGGTTGGGGGGACAACCCCATCGTTGCGGCGCTTGAAGGAGCAGCTGAACGGGATGTTCGCCTTCGCCTCATCATCAACGGAGCCTACCTTGACGAGGACATTCAACGAGCGGTTGACACGTTCAACGAAGAATGGAACTTCACACGAGGCTACGACACCGCAGCCGTGGTCATGAGCCCTGGTGACAACGTCACCAAACTTCACAACAAAGGGGCCATTGTCGATGGAGAACACGTCCTCGTGTCGTCCATCAACTGGGGGGACTCTGCGCTCATTCGGAACAGAGAGATGGGGGTCGTCTTGAGCAGCGTGGCCGTTGCTAGCGTCTATCACGATTCATGGATGGACGACTGGAACAGGCTGGATGACACGACCGATTCCGACCAAGACGGTCTTTTTGACCACTGGGAGGTCCGGTATGACTTGAATCGAAGTCTACGAAGCGTAACAGCGGCTGGCGTTTCAGACGAATCGGGATTGGACCCTGACGGCGACGGGTTGAACAACGCTGCGGAACAACTTCACGGTGGCCACCCTCTGATGGCCGATACGGACGGGGACTGCATCCCCGATGGGTTGGAAGTCGCTTGGGCTTCTGCCACGGCTCTCGACCCGAGCATCACCGATGTTGATCCCACATCAGCGTTGAACCTCGCCGATGCCAACGGCAACGGGGTTGAAGACGCCACAGAATGGGGATGCGACTTGGGAGGTGCCCCTGTTCCCGTTGACGACTCGAACAGCACCACGACAGACACCGATTCGAACGGCACCAACCAACCTTCACTTGACGACGACGACGACGGCGTGCTCAACGCCAACGATGAGTGCCCGAACACGGCACCGGGAGAGGACACCGACATCCAAGGGTGTTCAGCGGCTCAACAACAACAAGCCATCCAAGACGAGGGTGAAAGCGCCAATTCCGCTTTGGGTGAAAATTTGTTCTTGTTCCTCATGATTGGAGCATTGGTGTTGGCTTTGGGGGCTTACGTGACACTGCGTGGGATGACCGAATCCGATGAACACAAGGCCATTGTGGATTTGGTGTCCGCTTCAGAAATGAGCAAGGACAACATCGCAGGCGAACACACCTCGCCCGTTCTCGATGCCACAGGACCTCACATCACTCCAGAAATGATGAACAAGGTGCCCGGATGGACAGAGGCGATGGTCAAAGAGTACATGCTCCAAGGGTGGACCATGGCCCAGTTGATTGATTATTACAACGAAGAGGTCAACCTTCACCAACAACAGGAACAACATTGAAACATGTCCTGAGGCAAGACCCATCATGAGCCGTGGCTACCAGTCTCAGAACCCCGTGTTGAACAACCGTTTCATGGCCAATTTTGTGGTCAGCGAACGGATGACCTACAGCGGCACCATGCGAAAAATTGGGGGTTTGCTCGGTTTAACCACCCTAACCGCCCTGGCGGCCATGGCCGTGTGTTGGACGGCGCCTAACGAACTGTCAATGACGTATGCATCTTTGTTCAGCCTCGCAGGCTTTGGCCTTGGGTTTGTGTTGGCCATGGTCATCGGATTTGTTCGCCCCCAGAACCCAGCAGCCTTGATGGGGTTGTACGCCGTGCTTGAAGGCGTGGCTCTTGGAGGCGCATCCTACATGTTTGAGGCCTACTACGAGGGCATCGTCTTCCAAGCCCTCTTTGGCACAGTAGGCATCACCGCCACCATGTACGTGCTGTACTCGAGCCGACTGCTACGCCCAACACCGACGTTCAACAAAATTGTCTTTGGCCTGATGAGCAGCATCGTCCTCCTTTACCTCGTGTCGTTTGTGATGTCCATCGGCTTCGGCGTCAGCGTCCCGTTTCTGCACACAGCAGGACCTGTTGGCATCGCTGTAACCGTGTTTATTCTGGTTGTAGCGTCATTGACGCTGATTTCAAACTTCGGTTTCATTGAAAGCGGTGTGCAACACGGTGCACCCAAGCAAATGGAATGGTACGCTGCTTTTGGGATCTTGATATCGTTGATTTGGATTTACCTTGAGACGTTGAGGCTGCTCTCCAAGATCCAGACCTTCCTTCGGGACTGAGATGAATGGTACGAAGCATCCCAACGGTTGATTTCGAACTGGCGTTGTCTCAAGACCCAGCGGACCAAGCGATGTTTGCCCAGAAGGTTGGAGAAGCCCTCCACGACATCGGGTTCTTTGCGCTTGTGAACCACGGTATTGACCTTGAGTTGATTGAGAACGTCTACAGTGAAGCTGAGAGGTTCTTTTTGATGGACACGGCCACAAAGCAAGGATATGCCAGACCGGAAGCCTCGCACCAACGGGGGTACACGCCCTTCGGTGTCGAGCATGCTAAAGACAACCCTGCCCCAGACCTCAAGGAGTTCTGGCAAACCGGTCGGGGTCTGCAAGGCAACGAACACGACCACCGTTATCCCGCCAACGTGTGGCCAACCAACCACCTTCCCAACTTTGAGAGCTGCGTCGACGGCCTTTACAACAACATGGAAGCCCTTTCCACCATCGTGTTGGAAGCCTGCAGTACGTATCTTGGCCACGAAGCTTCGTGGTTGCCCGAGATGACCCAACGAGGCAACACCATCATGCGCATCATTCACTATCCGCCACTTGATGCTCACACCCCCGAGGGAGCGGTACGTTCTGCTGCCCACGAGGACATCAATTTCATCACGCTCTTGGTGACGGCCACGGCGGCTGGTTTGCAAGTTCAGGACCATGACGGTTCGTGGATCGACGTCAAAGGGAACCATGAGCAAATCATCGTCGATTCGGGTGACATGATTCAGAACTTAACGAATGGATTGTTCACCTCCACAACACACCGTGTCGTGAACCCCGGCGACTCCACTCAACGACGGTTCTCAATGCCCATGTTTGTTCATCCCCGTAATGAGGTGGACTTGACCCCTCGAAGTGAATTCGTTGACATGACCGGCGGGAAGGTGCGCTACCCGTCCATCAACGCTGGCGATTACCTCCATCAGCGCCTCCAAGAAATCGGATTGGCCGGCAAGGAGTGATTGGGATGCACGCTCCCACGCTGATCGCCAAAAAACGAGACGGTGAAGTGTTGACAAGGGACGAGTTCAACTGGTTCATCGAGCATCTCACGCAGTTGCCACGGGAACAAATCGGAGCCTTTCTGATGGCGTGTCAACTCAACGGATTGAACGACGATGAGACCACAGCGCTGACCCTTGCCATGCTGAATCAAGGCGCTCGTCTTGCGCCTCGCACAAACGCTGTGGACAAACATTCCACCGGTGGGGTTGGGGACAAAATGAGCCTCGTTCTCGCCCCTGCACTGCACGCCTGCGGAGCGGTTGTCCCGATGCTCGCAGGAAGAGGACTCGCCCACACTGGAGGGACCATCGACAAACTCGAAGCCATTCCCGGTTTCAACACCGGGCTCAGCCTTGGGGAAATGAACGCAAACCCGTGCTTCATTTCTCGTCAAACCGCTGACATCGCCCCTGCTGACGCCGTGTTGTACGCCATTCGTGATGTGACGGCGACCGTCCCGTGCATTGGCCTCATCACAGCCTCCATCCTGTCGAAGAAGGCTGCGGAAGGAATTCAAGCCTTGGTCCTCGATGTTAAATTTGGCAGGGCGGCCTTCATGCAGGAAGTAACCGAAGCCAGAGCCCTGGCCAAATCGATGGTGCGCGTCGGGCATGAACTCGGCATGAACGTGACGGCGCAACTCACCGACATGAACCGCCCAATCGGTCGTTATCTCGGGAACAGCCATGAAATTGTTGAGACGGTTGCGTGCTTGAAAGGGCGGGGCCCAGCCGACACGATGGAACTCGTCTACGCTCAGGGAATGGCGTTGGGCTATGACATCACGGAATCGATCAACGACGGTTCCGCCCTTGCGTCGTTTCGAAGCATGTTAACACGACAAGGTGTCCAAGAACGCGTGGTTGACGAACTGGTCAACGACCCTTGGAGCGTGCTGGTCCGAGAATCCACGCCATACGTGATCAGAGCAGCTTCCGAAGGAACCGTGATGGAACTTGACGCCTTGATCGTTGGACAAGTTCTGTGTCAAGCCGGAGCCGGTCGGTCTCGCCCGGGTCAATCCATCAATCACGGCGTCGGTATTGAGGTCCACGCCAAGGTGGGTGACACCGTTGCAAAAGGGGAACCAGTATTGACCATGGACGGTCCTCCTGACCTCGACAAGCGTCTGCTGGAGAGGCTCTCCCAAGCCGTGAACATTGGTTCAGGTGATGTGGTTGTTCCGCCTCGGGTCCTCGAGACGTTGACCGTCGCACAAATCTGAGGCACCAACACCCATGGAAGCCGTCATAAAGGAGAGGTTGTTGGCCAAAGACGCCGATTTAGCTTAGCTGGTGGAGCGTGGGACTGTTAATCCCAAGGTCGTGGGTTCGAGCCCCACAATCGGCGTTTGTACAAACGCATGACTGGAAGCCTACGTTCGTGGTCTTGGATGCACGAACGAGAGGCGAATGAATTGACTCTTGAGGCCGAAAAGGTCAATGCCTTTTCTAACCTTCACCAGTCATTGACGTCGTGGTCCGTTCATTTAGTCCAAAACCGGCAAGGAACGTTGTTACTTCATGCACATTCAAGTGAGTGCGGCCCGGGTCAGTCCTCGTCAATTGAAAATATTGCCTTCTGCCGCGAACCATCGAAACGGATTCCCATGCACCATCGTGGTGGTGTGTCACCAGTTCCATGCGTTCGCTCAATTCAACATTAAACGGTTTCAGGCTCACTTCAAAATCAAGCGGGTTAAAGTTACCAGACACCGGAACAACAACCCGACCATCCGGGTGAACATACAAATGATCGACAACGGTCAATGATCTGCCGGGAAAAAGACCCATTCGGTAGCATAGGATCGAGGCAGCACGAGACAGAACCCACAACGGCACCATGATGAGAACTAGCGGGATAATCATCGCTGCAGCGAATATGACCAACGCAACATTGGCCGTTTGACTGTCCCCCACAGAGAAGATGATCGCCCAAGGAAGGCCTTAACCCGATGAACATCAAATCTTTTCGTGCATGTCGTTGATGGCTTGGATTTCGTTGTCAACGTACTCGCGGAGCAGGAACACCAAGTCACCCAAACTTTTGATGAGGTTCATGCGGCCTTCAATGCTTTCAGCAAAAAACAATTCAGGAATCTTGGAAAGACCCTTGACTGGGCCTTGATTCGCCAGCTTGGTGATTTGGTCTTCAAGACTGACTTCCGGTTGAACCAGTATCTCATCGTCTTCATCGAATTCATCGTCGTGGTCGTTGCCCATGGTCCTTGCCAAGACCGCCGGTTTTTGAATATAATGCTCAAAAAAAAAGAACTTCACATTTCACCAAGCACGGCTGGCTGCTCAATCCCGTCCGAGGAGGTAGGTTGTCGAAGGTGATTGAGGGGCTTCGGAAGGGTAGACACCCCAATACGCTTCCCGAGCTTCCTGGTTCACCTGCATGCATGTTTCTACGTCCGAAGGCCGGTCCGGCATTGGGCTGGTGCCGTTTAGGTGTTCAATCATCGGTTGGATGTTGGAAAGGTTCACGACACCCCACCCAACTTGTGTACAAGGGGCGACGGGTGAAATGGGCGTGGTGCCAGAAGTTGGGTCCCATGTTGAAAATGAGGGGTACCATGCTGACAAGTTGAGCGCTTCGCGGAGGTGGTGGTTGTAAATTTGAGCACCCGTTCCATCCTCCCAGGATCCGTTGACAACTGCGCCGGAACGGCTTAAGGATGCACCCGAACCGTAATCGCCTGTTTCCTCCCGAAGGTGGTCGATCACGAACGAAAGGATGCCAGCGGTGCGAGGTGTGGCAAAGGAGGTGCCGGATGTTTCGTGATAACCGTCCACATCGTCGTGATTGGGCAACATCTGCGTCCAATCTGCTGCAATGTCAGGATACGAGCCGCTCATGGTTTCCTTTTGGTCGTCACCTTCTTCGGCATACCCAGCAATACCGATTGACCAAGGTGGCCCTGCAGTGGCGTCTTGAACGGCAGGTGAGGGTGAATTGTCTGCTGCACCGGTGTGAATTTTGTTGTTCACCACAACGGTTTCGTATGTTCCCGATTCGATGCCCGAAACCGGTAGGGAACCAATGGCACCAAACGAGGTGGTCACCACATCAACAAGAGGTGAAGTTCCTGCAGCAAGGACGGCATTGTTGGAAAAACCCTCAACAAAGAAAATGATGGCATCTGGGTTGGCGTTGAGCACCGAACCCGTGACGGCGGTGCCGTGGCCGTCGGAGGGATCATCGAGAATGTTGATGTCGGTTCCTCCGTCTGGTGAAGTTCCGAAGATCTTGGTCCCCTCAAAGTACACGATGTCTGACGTGGTGATGTTGTCCCAACACGAAGAACGGTCCGCCTCGTAGCGTTCCTGCCACGTGCCCTCAAACGTTGGCGTGCACGTCATGGTGACGCCCAAGCCTTCCAGCAACCAATCAGGATACACCTCGCTGGTCCGAAAGTGGTCATGGTACACGTTAATGCCCGTATCGATGGGTGCAACAACAGAGTAAGGTCTCCAATCGTTGGAGGGAGGTTGCCCTTCTCCACTAAACTGCAACGACTCGTCTTCTGCACTCAGGACAGCAAGCCCAACCACCAAACTGCCAATGATGAGCACGGCCAATACGACGGCCAACACGCCGCGTTGCTTACCCCGCCCGACATCGACGAGGTGAAGGGCATCAAGCACGTCCATGTGGGTCCCTCGGCGTGGTTGCAAAAAACGTATGCCTTCCTGGCATCGTCATTCCCATTCAATGGTGCCGGGTGGTTTGTGCGTGATGTCGTAGACGACCCTGTTCACAGCTCCCTTAACGGCGTTGGTAATCCGCGTACTGATCTTTTGTAGAATGGGATGAGGGATTTCGGAATACCGAGCCGACATGCCGTCGATTGAACGAACGGCTCGCACCACAACGGTTTCTCCATAGGCCCGGACATCGCCATGAACACCTACGCTGCGAACCGGCAAAAGGGCGGCGAAGTATTGCCACGGTATCTCCATCTCGCCTCGTTCAGCGGCGGCTTCAAACTCTTCTTCCACAATCGCACATGCTTCACGGACCACAGCGACACGTTCGGGAGTTAACTCGCCCAACGTTCGGACGGCCAAACCTGGGCCGGGGAACGGTTGTCGCTCTGCCACGTTGATCCCAAGACTTCGTGCCAGTTCCCGGACTTCGTCTTTGTAGAGGTCGCGCAACGGTTCCACAACGGTGAGGGTCATGTCTTCTGGAAGTCCACCAACGTTGTGATGGGACTTGATGGTGTCACGAACACCGCCACCGGATTCAATCCAGTCGGGTGCAATGGTCCCTTGAACGAGGTATTTGGCCCCGCATTTGGCCTGCTCGTCCTCAAAAATACGGATGAAGAGTTCCCCGATGACCTTTCGCTTTTCCTCGGGGTCTGTGACGCCTTTGAGGGCCTCAAAGTAGCGATCTGCTGCTTTGACGGTAACGAGGTTGATGCCTTGTTCCTCAAGCAGGCGTTCAATTTCTTCAGTCTCGTTCTTTCGCATGAAGCCCGTGTCGACATATACACAGTGGAGCAAGTTGCCAACGGCTTGGTTGGCGATAACGGCTGCTACAGTGGAATCCACACCACCCGAACAGGCGATGATGGCCACGTCGTCAATGGTGGCTTTGAGGGATTCAATGCTCTCCGCTATGAATTCCTCAGCATCAAACATGCTCAAGCACCGCCGTTGACTTCTCGGTCTTGCGATTTCACTCGCTCGATTTGGTCCAGCTTGTTCTGCTCCAGAGCAGCCCCGTAGTGAGGTTGGGCCAAAGCCAACATCTGAACGGCCAAGTAGCCGGCGTTGTCGCCACGGTCCACGCCCACGGTTGCTGCAGGAACACCGGGGGGAAGTTGAGCGATTGAAAGAAGGGAATCAAAGGGCACCCGGCCACCGCATGGCACCCCAATCACGGGCTTGGTGGTCAACGCAGCAACAGCGCCTGGTAGGGCGGCGGCAAGACCAGCCATGGCGATGAACACCGAGCAGCCATCGTCAAGAGCATCTCCAACGATTTCCTCAACGAATTTAGGGGAACGGTGTGCGGAGGCCACACGAAGTTGGTAGGGGACATCGAAATGTTCCAATATCTTCGTGCATTTCTGGGCAATTGGGAGGTCCGAAGAGGACCCGAGCAAGATGGTTACGTCCATGCCCAAACCCCATCGCGGGTGGTTATTTAGCATGGCGATAGCACTTCACGGTTTACGATTCCTCGTCGGAGCCTGAGAACGGCGTGTTGAGATGTTCCCAGCGAATGCCAAACATGAGTTCAGCCTCTGCTTCCATTGGCATCAACGGTTCAATTCGCAAGCTGGGCTGGCCTTCCTCGTCTTTGTGACCGTACATCACAGCAACATGGCCAAGGTCGGTTCGAATCCAAGCCATCACCGATGGAGTCCAACGGGCTGTCACCACGTTCCATTCGGGAAAGGCCTTCAAAACTGGAACGGAGGCTGAGGGCAACCATGACCGCTGCCATCCGGGTTGATTGGAGCGGGCCAAACCGTCAAGGGCATTGAACATCAACGGGACGCACCCAACGGTGAGACCGTACGGCACCCACCACCATTCTCGAAGGTCGAGGGCCCAAATCACCAGCAGAAAGAATCCCGTCATGGAAAACCCGATGATGGCAAGCTGAACGGCATGGGTGCGAACCGATCCTTTTCGTTGGTTCAGTCCGGTGGAAAAGGGCACAAGCAACGCGACCGCTGAAAACAGCGCAAGCGGCATTCGAGCGTTTTCGAAGCGTTGAAACATCACCATGAGGATTTGAAAACCCACCGGCAGAAGAGCCCACGAGAACAAAAGCATGGTTGGGGCGTAGGAGGTTTCGGGCCGGTAGGGCGTCCACACACCTTCCGTGTCAGGTCCGTCACCCATGGGGGCAACCTCACGCCTCCGCTTCATCAAGTGTCCGCTCAAGGTTGTCTTCAGACGTCGTCAAAAGGATGCTTCAAACAAAGATTGCGTGCAGCGTACACTTCGTCAACCCGTCGAACCGGTGTGGTGATGGGGGCTTCATGGAGTTCTTTCGGGTCCGTGTTCAACACCTGAGCAAAGTGTTCAGCAAACGTGTCAAGAGTATCCTTGGATTCGGTTTCGGTGGGTTCCACCATCATGCATTCTGGAACGACAAGAGGGAAGTACACGGTAGGTGCCATGTAGCCTCGGTCAAGGAGACCTTTGGCCACGTCCATGGCAGAAACCCCAAGCGCTTCTTTCGCCGGCTGCATTGACAGCGTGAATTCGTGCTTGGCCACATCGGTTTCTGCACCGTCAGCAAACAAATGGTCAACACCCGCTCGCTTGGCTTCCCTGTGGATGGCATGCCGAAGATAATTGGCATTCAGGACGGCGTGCTCCGACATCTGTTTGAGTCCACGGCCGTACCGACGGTAGTACGCCCAGCATCGAATCACCGCACCAGCGTTGCCGTGCCATTGTTGCACTTTGCCGATGCTGTGCTCGGGTTCGTGCCAGTGGTATCGATAGCCGTCGACGCAAGATCCGACTTCTTCGGCAGTGGCGACACTTCGGTCAGCAACGGGCCCGGGGAGGAACGGGGCCAAATGAGCCTTAACACCAATGGGGCCAGAGCCGGGGCCGCCTCCTCCGTGAGGTTGGGAGAACGTCTTGTGAAGGTTGAAGTGGACAGCGTCAAAACCCATCAATCCGGGCGATGTGATACCGAGAATGGCGTTAAAATTGGCTCCATCGTAGTACATTTGGCCACCCGCCTCGTGAACGATTCGGCTTGCTTCGGAAATATCGGCTTCAAACAGACCAAGGGTGTTTGGATTGGTGATCATCATCGCTGCAGTTGTTTCATCAGCCACAGCCGCAAGTGCGGACAAGTCCATTCGGCCATCGACGAGACTTGGGATTTCCACGATTTCAAAACCTGCCATGGCGGCGCTGGCTGGGTTGGTCCCGTGGGCCGAATCGGGAACGATGACCTTGGTGCGCTGATCTTCACCGCGCAACCGGAAGTATTCCTGAATGCAGCGAATGGCCGTGAATTCACCCTGTGCGCCGGCAACGGGTTGCAAGGTCACGTTGTCCATGCCAGCAACAATACCGAGCATGTGCTGCATCTCATAGTAAATCGAGAGCAGACCCTGAAGTTGATGTTCAGGTTGATGTGGATGAATGTCGGCGATGCCGGGAAGTTGAGCGATGACTTCGTTCACGCGGGGGTTGTGTTTCATCGTGCAAGAGCCAAGAGGATAGAATCCCGTGTCAATACCAAAGTTGCGCTTGGAGAGCCAAGTGTAATGTCGCACCATTTCGGGTTCGGAAAGTCGGGGCCATCGGGCTGCATCCTGACGAACAAGGCCTTTGGGAATTGAAGGGGCCGTTGCGGGTTTGAGGGCAGGTGGTTGACTGTAGCCGGTGCCTTCTGCACCGCTGTGGCCGAACAAGTGACTCAAGCGCTCACCTCTGCATGTGTGGACCAAACCGCCAGTTGACCAGCCAACGTTTCGATGTCGGGAAGTCGTGTCTGGTCGGTGGCGGTCACGAGAATCTGGTCGGTGATGGTCGGGTACCAGCGGGCCAAATCAAATCCGCCGGTGACACCGTGGTCATCGAGGAAGGCAAGGCATTCCGATGCTTTTCCAGGTACCCGGATGGCGAACTCATTGAAATGCGGGCTGTCATGGACGATGTCAACCCCGTCAACTTCGGAAAGCCGTTCTTTAAGCAACTGACAAGCCATCATGTTTCGGTGGGCAAGTTCGTTCAGACCTTCTGGACCCAACAACGCCATGTGCATGGCGCCCATCAGGGCGATGAGGGTTTCATTGGTGCAAATGTTGGACGTCGCCCTATGTCGTCGAATGTGTTGCTCTCGTGTGGAGAGGGTCAAGCAGTATGCTTCGTTTCCATCAACGTCAATGGAGCGACCAGCGATTCGTCCTGGCATGAGGCGTAGGTACGCCTTGCTGCAGGCAAAGATGCCGTAGAGTGGACCACCAGCCGTGATCGGGCTGCCCAACGGTTGACCTTCACCGACGACAATATCAGCCCCGTAGTGGCCTGGCGCCTCCAAAACACCCAACGAAACCGGCTGGATGCCCACGATGAGAGCTGTGTTTTTGCCGAGGATGTCCTTGAGTTGAACAAGCCCTTCGTCCATGATGCCCAGAGGGTTGGGTTGCTCAACGTAGACGCCGCATGAGCCGGCAGCTTCCGACACCAAGTCCATGTCAAGCGTGCCGTCCTTGCGGTGTTTGAGGGTCTTGATCGTAATATCTGCACCTTGGCAGTAGTTGTGCATCACCGACATTTTGTCGGGCGGAGTCAGTTCAGAAACGTACACCGTGCTGGGTTGACTCGCCTTCCGGGTGTGGACGCGAACGGCGCAGGTGAGGGCTTCTGCAGCAGCGGTGGAGCCGTCGTAGAGGGACAGGTTGGCAATCGGTAGGCCGAGAAGTTCTGAAATGAGGGTTTGAAATTCCCACATCGCTTGCAGCATCCCTTGGCTCACTTCTGGCTGATAGGGCGTGTAGGCGGTGAGAAATTCACCACGAGTGACGAGTTGAAACACGGCTGCAGGGACGTAGTTGCGGTACAACCCAGCCCCGAGGAAAGAAGGCCGGCTGCCCAAATCGGTGTTTGCCCCCAACAAGCGGCGGGCGTCAGCGATGATCTCTTCCTCGGACTGTGGACCACGAAGGGGCAAATCATCTTGGAACCTCACATCGTTGGGGATATCGGCAAACAAATCCTCCATGGATTCGTAGCCCATTTCGTTCAGCATCTCGAGTTCTCGTCCCAAGTTTGGCAGTTGGTCAACCACGGTGCTCACCTCACCCGCTAACGGGCTCGGTGCGAACCATACGCGCCACGCTCATAATGCATTGCTTTGATGGTGTAAACCTCGCAAACACAAACATCAGTTCAGAGGTTAGAAACCAGCGGGCTGCTCTAACAAAACGGAGGCCGAACAACCACGGCCTTGACCGACTTACGAGGGCTCGCTACAATCAAGACCTCATCGCCTTCTTTCACACCAGACATGTAGCCAATACCGATGCCGATGTTGTCCATGCTTGGAGCCGGTGCTCCTGAGGTCAAACGCCCAATCAAGGTTCCATCCAGACGTTGAACGTCTTTTCCTGGACGCGGCAAGGGACCTTTTTCGGTGTATTTGATGCCCCACCAGCGAGCGTCGTCTTCCCCGTGAGAAGTAACATGAGATTTTCCAATAAACTCGTGGTCCAAATCCAAGCCAAAGGGAGTGTTCGTTTCCCAACTGTTGCGTGCCAGAAATCCGTCGTTACCGGGTTCGTCAAGCGGAGGCCAACAGAAATCGACGCCTGACAGCAGGTAGCCCTTTTCGAGACGTAGGGTGTCTCTCGCTCCCAAACCAACGGGGGTGGCACCGGACTCAACCAGTGCTCGCCACAAAGCCGGTGCCTCGTGATTGGGAACAAAAATTTCGTAACCTGCCTCTCCCGTGTAACCCGTGCCCTGAATCCATCCAGAAACGTCCAAGTCGTTCGCCGTCAGTTGGCGCCATTTGAACCGGGGAGCATGTTGCCCTTCGCCAAGAGCAGCTTCGAGAATGGATTTGGCCTGAGGGCCTTGAAGGGCCATGATGGCTGTACCGTCTGACAGGTTCTCCAGTTGGACCGAGCCATCGGCAGGAAGGTGACGTGTGAACCATTCCCACATCACTTCGATCATCGAGGCATTGGGGACGCCCAAAATCTCGTGGTCGTTCACCACGGCGAAGATCATGTCGTCAATCAGGTGACCGTTTTCATCAAGGAAATGGGTGTAAGCGCACCGTGGGGCGTCAACAGCGGTCACGCGCTGAGTCGCCAGCGTTTCGAGCCATGCTTTCACATTGGACCCCTTGAAACGAAATGAACCCATGTGAGATACGTCGAATAGACCTGCACCGCTTCGAGTGGCCAGATGCTCTTCCTTGATGCTCGTGTACCAAATCGGAAGTTCAAATCCATGAAAGTCAACCAGGTTGGCATCAAGGCGGACATGTTCCTCAAACAGGGCGGTGCGGACGGGAGGATGGTCGCTCATGCGTCCGGCAGGAACCACCGTTCAATAAAGGTGGGTCTGTTGAGATTCACACTGCAGACGGTAGACCTTGAATGACGTCAGAACCGTGCTTGACGATTGTTTCAACAAAACGGGCAAGACTGCTCTCGGTGACGCCTTCGTTTGAGATCACACAGCGAACCACAACGTCATCACCGATGTTGCTTCTGCTCACCATGAACACACCTTCTTTGATCAGCCGATTTCGAATTTCAATGTTCACCTCGTTCAGCTCATGGCTGGCGGCAGGATGAGTAAACCTGAAACAAACGTTCGTCCATGAGCGCTCTGACATCATTTCGAGGTGTTCGTGTTGGGTGACCAAGGCCTGCAAATGATCGGCCAGCGACATGTACCGGTCGACCATGGAGGCCCAACCAGCGTCTCCGCGAGACCGCCATTCAAGCCACAGTTTGAGAGCATCGTTACGACGGCCACATTGAAGCGAATAACGGCCAAGATCGATGTTTTCAGCGTCGTCATGGAAGAGGTAATGCGCCACGTTGGTGTGGTCGCAAAGGGTTCGCAGGAGATGGGGTTGCTTGACCAAGAAAGCACTGCAAACGAGGGCCACCCCCATCATTTTGTGGGCATCCCAGCACACCGAATCAGCCAATTCAACACCGTCCATCAGGGAACGGTGCTTGTTTGAAAACATGCAAGTTCCACCCCATGCTGCATCAACATGGAGCCAAATGTCCTCGCTGTGAGCGATTTCGGAGAGTGGCCGAATCGGGTCATAAGCACCACGAACGGTGGTTCCGGCAGTGGCAACAACACAAAACGGCGTTCTACCTTCGCTTTTCACAAGCTGTATTTCGTCAATGAGGGCGTCTGGACGCATTCTTCCACCTTCATCGCACGCCACTTTGACCACGTTAAGATGGCCTACACCAATCACATTGGCCGCCATCAAGACCGAATAGTGAGCCTCAGCAGAAACGAAGACGACCATGTTTGTTCCGTCAAATCCCTTCTTGGTCGATGCGGGCACGGCGTGTTCTCTGGCGCACAGCATCCCGAGCATGTTTCCGTTTGAGCCACCGGTGGTGAAGGTCCCAAATCCATCAGGAAAACCAACCATTTCGCACATCCGGCGCAAGACGGTGTGCTCGATGAGGGTGCCCATGGGGGAAAGTTCCTGAGTGTACATCGAATTGTTGGTAGCCGCTGCAATGATCTCACCGGCAAGAGCTGGAAGCGACAACCCACCCCAAAGGGGATTCATGAACTCACCACGATGGGTTTTGACGCTGTTGGCGATGTAGGTGTCCAGATCATCGAGGACGGGGTTCAAACCGTGGCCTTCGATGGGAAGATGGACGTCGAGGGTCTTGCGAAGTGTGGCGGGGGACTGCGGAGGATTCACGCGTTCGTTTCTGTCCCTTGATGCAACGTAGTCGTCAAGCCGGGTTGCAACTTCGTCCAAAAACTCACTTGAATTCATCCAATCCCTCATCATGACCCTGTGCGAGGCCGTTTATGAGCGTGTGTCCTCTTGCCCATGGCAGTTCTTGTGAGCCAAAGCGAGGCATATTCACCTTGCATTGATTTTTGTCCAAAACGGATATCCACTCCTTGTTGAGCGAAACGTGTGTTCTCTTGGATTGGTTCTTGAACACGCTCATGCCGAGAATGTACGAAGAGCCAGCATGGGTTCATCCAACGTGTTCATCAGGGTGAACACCTCCCGCGTGCTCGCAACGATACCCACTGCGCATAACTCCCCAGCAATGTTGAATAAGTCAACCCGTCTCGCCGTGTCATGCTTGGAGATACTGGGCTTCAATGGGCCGAACGATTGCATCAGCAACTGGCAAAGGAACTCAAGGCTCGTGGTTGGTCACAAACCGATATCGCCGACATCATCGGGACGACTCAAAGCACGGTTTCGAGGCAACTGACCAAGCCAACTCAATCGCTTCCAGCCTCCAGCGATGAAGTTGTAGTGGACGATTGGGCTCACGAACTTGCAGAATCCTTGAACAAACTTGGGCCACGCACCGAAGTCCTCCGCCATCGCATAGTTCTTGAACTCACCATGAGCAACAACCAGACCCTTCGATACGACAAGACCCTCTCCGGGCTCCACATGGACGACGATCAGGCCATGCAAGCGGTGCTTCGGCGGCTTGAGTGGGCAACCGCGCGGTTCGATGTCAAGCGACTTGAAGGGTACATGCCTGCTGTTGGGCTGAACATTGCCGCCTCCAATGGAACCGTGACATCCCCCCAGAACGTGGCCGCATATCCAGGCCGAATGACGGTGGTGGACGGCCGGTTGCATCGTCATGAAACGGCGGTTTTTGGCGCATCAACACACCTGGCCAACCTTCTCATCCAAGCACAAGGCAACGACCCATCAATCGGAGCCATCATGAACATCAGACCGCCCATGCTCGACGGGATGGTTGACAGAGGTGACATCGATTACATCAGCGATGAATTGGGGTTCTCCGTTGGCCTTTCGGTCCGAGGAACCATCCAATCCACCGACGAGAACATCACGTTGCTGATCGATGAAGGGGATTTTGGATGGGAACCGTCCATGTACATCTTGGGTAAAACTCCCGCTGATCTCGTTGACCGATGTCACGTCATTATTGATGCGATGAACACGGAGTGATGTCCATGCGTTTGCTTGTGTTTGTCCTGTTTCTTCTTCTCGTCGCTCCGTTGGCCGGATGCTTGGAGGTACTGGAACCTGTAACTGCCAACGAAGATGGTGAATGTTCAATCCTCGAGCCGGGAAGATCTTCAGACGGTGTACTTCGCCTGTTAACCTACGACATTTCAGCGTTTTCAGAGGAAATGTTGGATGGCTTTACCAACCAAACCGGGTATGAAATTGAAATGATTCGAACCGAAGATTCCGGGGGTATTCTCGAACAACTGCTGCAAACTCAGCAGGCTCAGCAAGCCGATTTAGCCGTCGGTCTTGACAACACCTATCTTCAAACGGCCTTGAATTTCTGCCTCCTTCAGCCTCATGAAGCCAATGTATCGGGGCTCTCCCCGACGGCTTTGGAACCATACGATGGTCCCCTTGCCGTCCCCTTTGACAGGGGCGATGTGTGCCTTAACTACGACGAGTCTCGCGTTGACGGAACAAATCGGACGGTGCCGACCTCCCTCTGGAACCTCACGGAGCCCCAATGGGCAGGTTTGACGGCGTTCCCCTCACCGGTTACGTCTTCCCCCGGAAGGGCGTTCATGGTGGCGACCGTGGATTATTTCGACAACGATGAGGACAACACCACCGACGCTTTCGATTGGTGGAGGGCAATGGCCAACAACGGCGCCACCTTCACCAGCGGATGGACCGAGGCCTACGAAATCCACTACAGCGGGGGTTACGGGGCATGGGTCGATGGCCATCTTGGCGATGCTGCCATGACCGTCTCGTATTGTCACTCGCCGGGGGTGGAGGCGTTCTATTCAGAGAACTGGACAAAATCCACCTCGTTGACCTTGGAGCGATCGACGTTCCACCAGGTCGAGTATGCCGGTGTCATCAATGGTGGTACCGAAACTGAAGCTGCCAATGCGTTCATCAGCTACTTGTTGAGCGACGAAGTGAATCGAAACATGCCTGAAAACAACCTCATGCAGTCGGTTTTAATCAACGCCACATGGCCTGAAACTTCGGGCTTCGCTCATCACACCGACACACCGACCCTCAACGCGCAAATCAGCAACGAACGGATTGCAGATGAAATGGAAGCCTGGATTTCCGAGTGGAGTGAAGCCACCCAGTAGGCTGAAGTTCATGTCGATTGAATGGAAGACCCGCTTTGCAGGGGTTCCCTTGACGCATTGGTTGGCCGTTGTGTTTGTCATCGGCCTGGGACTCTTTCCCGTTTCGCTTGCTTTGATGCGCCTGTGGTCGGTGACGGGCATCACGCCGTTGGGGGCGCTAACGACCGTGCACGAGCAGCCCGGAGCCATGGAAGCCTTCCGTTTTTCACTCATCCAAGCCTCCGTTTCTAGCGCCCTTACCGTCGTGATTGGCTTGCCGCTGGCTTGGGCCTTTGGGAGGTACCAATGGAGAAACATTCGACTTAAGCGCGCCCTCCTTTTTCTTCCGTTTGTCACGCCTCCAGTCGTTGCCGCTGTTGGATTTTTGGCGTTGATTTCACCAGGTGGTGTACTGTACAACCTTGGCCTTGACCTCAGAGGGGAAACGGGAGTGTTCGGATGGATCTCGTCAGCAACAGGTTGGCCACATCCAGGCCATTTTACCGCCCTCGTTGTGGCGCACGTGTGGTTCAATCTTTCCCTCATGATACGGTTTGTTGAGCCCGTAGTGGCGCAGTTGGACCCCACGTGGGAGGAACAGTTGTCCCTTCTTCCGGCCGGACGGACAAGATGGGGCCGATTCAAACATCTCTGGTTTCCTGTCCTCGGTCCAGCCACATTGGTAGCCGCCACCTACACGTTTTTCTTCAGTTTCACGTCCTTCGCTCTGGTCAAGTGGTTAACACCATCCTCCAACACGCTGGAATCCTTGTTAGGCGAAATGGGCGGAACGGCCGGTATTGCGGGTTACAGAACGGAAATCAGCCTTGCCGTTCTCGCTATTGCAACGTTTCAAATGCTCCTGATGTTCGTTATGCTGATTTTGGCTGGACGGTTCGAACGTCGCCACAGCCAAGTGTTGGCGATGCATCATGAAGCCATGAACAGAGAGCGACACGGTCCTGCTTCACGGCGGTGGGCATGGTTTGTCAACGGGACTGTGATTCTCCTGCTCGCCCCCTTGATATCGGTCGTGCTGGCCTCGTTTCAAGTCCGTACCGTGGGGGCTTCAGGTCTCGCGTCTGAATGGACGTTGGAAGGTTGGAGGCGCGCTTGGAAAGGAGATTTTTCAACCGTACCGGTCATGGAAGCTCTGTCCAATTCACTCTCCTATGCCTTCATCACGTTGGTGGTTGCGCTGCCACTCGGTTACGCCGTCGCATCAAGTTTGGTCACCTTACGCCAACGAGGCCATCAACGGGCAGCCGGTATCCTTGATTCACTCTGCATGTTGCCACTGTCCATGTCGGCGGTCATGGTCGGCCTGGGCATGGTAGCCGGCATTTTGAGATGGTTCCCCGGGATGTTTTCGTTCCCCTACCTGCCTGTTGTCCCACACGTGATGCTTGTGCTGCCTTTCGTTATTCGATTGATGGTACCTGCCATTGAGCGGATCGACCCCGTATATGCGGAACAAGCCTCGCTTTTACCGATGGGGAAGATGGCTTTTTGGTGGCATTCCCGTGGGTCATTTTTGGTCGTACCAGCCACCATGGCCGCATCGCTTTGCCTTGCTTTTTCGATGGGTGAATTTGGAGCCACCTTCTTGGTGGTTCGAGTGGGTTCATGGGATTCTCTTTCCATTCTCGTCGACCAGGTGGCCTCTCGTCCCAAATTCGACCCGTACGTCTTCCCCACCGCAATGGCGCTGGCGACCATTTTGATGGTGGTCACGTTGCTGGTGCTCTCCATCAATGAGCGTGCACGTGCTTGGAGGTCAAGACATGAAATTTGAATTAAGAGACGGGGCTGTGCGGTTGGGAACTTGGCTGGTGTTCGAGAACCTAAGCCTCCAGGTTGAATCCGGTGAGATCATCTCCATTCTCGGGCCAAGTGGTTGTGGAAAAACCACCTTGCTCCGAGCGTGCAGCGGGCTCGAACATTTGGAATCGGGGGAGCGTCTCCTCAACGGACATGTGCTCGAAAATCAATCCATTGTGCCCGAAATCACCCTCCTGTTCCAACAACCGGTCCTTTATCCGCATCTGAATGTCGCTCAAAACATTGCTCTAGGGGCGTCAAAAGAGCAGAGCAAAAGTGAAACACGACAACACGTGAATGATGTCCTCAACACCATCGGTTTAGCAGGGTTCAACGGACGTGGCGTGGCTGGGCTTTCGGGCGGTGAGGCTCAGCGGGTGGCGTTTGGTCGAGCCTTGCTGCAGGAGCCGAACGTGATGATGTTGGATGAGCCCTTTGCTTCTGTGGACATCAAGCGCCGGTTGGAACTCGCAACCATGACCCGTGCCCATCTCAAGGAACGAGGAATGACCGCACTGCATGTCACCCATGACGAGGAAGAGGCGTCCATCCTTTCGGACCGCATCATTCATTGGAAGGAGTTGGTGAGTGACACCGCAGAGGATGGTCGTGATGGCAGGGAATGATTGGCCCATCATCGATCGGTGGTGGCCTGAACGAGCGGAATGGTCCCGCAACAAGTACGGCATGTTTCTGTTGAGTCTGTTTCTTCTGCTCGGTGCTCTTCCATACGGCGTCATCAATCGATTTTCCGCCTGGCGGGGCACCAGCAGTTTCAGCGTGGAGACCTCGCTGGATTGGGACCTTCCGTTTGTACCTTGGATGGTGATTCCTTACTATTCGTATTACCTCTACTTCCCTCTCGCGGCTTGGATTGGAGCTGCGCCGGGATTCCGCCAGCAAGGCTTGCTGTTCTTTCAACGGATGATTGTGGCCGCTTGGATGGCGTTCGCTATGTTCCTCATCTTTCCAGTAGAGATCGAACTGCGCACCCAAGCCACCGGCGCTGATGGCTTGTTTGGCCTCCTCATGACCGGCCTTCATGAAGCGGATACACCGTACAACGCCTGGCCCTCTATCCACGTGTTGCTGAGCATACTCATCGTGTTTTTCGTCCAGTTTACCCAGCGCAAGATGGGCGTATGGACGATGTCAAAAGCGACGCTTGCGTGGACGGCTTGCGCCTTGTTGGTGGCCTCAACGGCTCTGATCAAGCAGCATTACCTGTTCGACGGCGTTACTGGGACCTTGCTTGCGCTGGCTCTTTGGTACGGATGGATTCTTCCCGGCCTCAACCGAACAGGGAATTGACCGCCCCGGGGTTGGTCAAATAGATGGTCAGACCAACACCGGCCATGATCATCATCCACGAACCGACCATCTTGATGTGACCGGTGGCTTTGCGCAAGAAGTTGATCATCACTTGTCGCCCCATGCCCACAAGAACGGTAACGGCGACCATTAAAATGAGCAATCCCGCCATAAGACCAGCGATGCCAATGGCAATTGCAGAAGTTCCTAGCGTGCTCAAAAAGACCACGAACGGAAGAACAGCCGCAGCGGTGCAATCGATGGAGGCCGCAGCGTAACCAATTCCGTACAGGTACATGTTGCGCCGAGGCGTGAAGGTTTCATCGGCCTCTGTTGTGCTGTACTTGTCCACCATGTTTTGGACAAAACCCATCACGTGGGACGTGATTCCCAGAAGCATCATTGAACCAAGAACAACCAACAACAGCGCAATGAAGATGGCAATGTAATGAATGAGGCCCGATTTGGCAAAGGCTTCACCCATCAGCAAAGCAACGATACCGATCAAACCGAAAAACGTCCACATCCCCAAACCGGACAAGACGCCAATGTTGAACGAACTGGGCATCCGTGTTTTCAGCTTCCCCTGTTCAATGAGCTCGTCTTCTCGTGCCCCAAGAGAGAGGTAATACGAGATGAAGCCAGGCAGCACCGGGAACGCACAGGGCGAAAAGTACACGAGAATTGAGAGGATCATTCCAAGAATGAACACGGCAACGAATGAAGTGTTGGGCTCCTCCCATCCAATGCGGGACCCCATGGTTTCACTCACTTCTGATGTCAAGGCCGTTTCCAAGGTGCCATCAAATCCACGCCATCCGTCGGAGGGCGTTCCTGTGGATTGTTTTTCAATGATGTACCCTTCTTCATCTACGATGAGAACAACAGGGATTTGGCCTGTCCCTCCTGTCGTGAAAAGACGAACCGGGTCAACGAAGGAGCCGTTGTCGTAAATCCCGGCGTTTTCTGAACCGAAGCCCGTTGGGTATGTGGGGACGGTGTACGAGCCTCCGCTCGTGTTAAGGTACGCCACGCTTTCTTCATACCAGGCTCCGTAACCGAATATTTTGAGGGACTTGTTGGCCGAAGTTGCCATCGTTTGCCAAGCGTCCATGTTTTCTTCAAGGTGTTCTTGCACGGCATGGCAATTGCTGCAATCGTGAGCCATGAAATCCAAGATGATGATGCTGCCCCGATGGTCGTTGAGGTTGAACCATCCCGTCTCGTTCACCAGGTCACTCTCAATGCCCGTGCGGTTGAGCGATTCAAACACGATGTTGGGAATGGGAGCCGGTTCGGCGTCCGATTGAAACAGTTCATCCATGCTGTCAAACATGGACAAGGCAGCGAAGGAAATGGTCCCGAACATCACCACGGCGATGCCAAATGCTTGCCACGTGGCTTTTTCTTTGAACACGCCAAAATCGGCTTGCTCAAGCAACCCCATGGTCACCACCGAGGCATGATTGTTCAAGAACATAGCCCATCTTGGTGCTGATTCAATTCCGCTTGAATCAATGGTGGGCTCGGCCGGAATTGAACCGGCGCCAACAAAGAGAATGAATCCAAACGAGTTCTTTGTGGCTGATTCAATTCCGTTTGAAACAATGGTCGACTATGCTGGAATTGAACCGGCGCCAACAAAGAGAATGAATCCAAACGTGTTCTTTGTGGCCGATTCAATTCCGCTTGAATCAATGGTGGGCTCGGCCGGAATTGAACCGGCGATCTTCGCCATGTGAAGGCGACATCATAACCCCTAGACCACGAGCCCCTAGGTAAATCGGGGACCGACCACTTCGGTTTAAGCCAATCCCTTCTCAACGGTGGTCGTTGAGATGCACCAGGCCAACTTCGAGGCGTTCATGGGTCGGATGAACCTCCACAAGCATCACTGGAACCTCAAGCACTTCGGCGAGTTCTTCCGCCAAGGTAAGGGGCATTTCGATGCGCTCGTTGATGGCATCGTACCTCATCCAACCCGCTGCCATGTCCATAGCAGATTGCAGTTCGTTCATATCGTCCTCTGCATCCGCAAGGGGGGTGGGTACGGCTCCAAACAAGATGGTGTCGTCGTCGCTCAACACTTCGTAAGGACGGAGGGTCGCTTGGCCACGACGACGAAAACGACTGCGAAGTTGTCCGGCGTCCTTGTATTTGGCCGTGCAGAACTTGAGATGGTACGGCTTTTCCTCTGCAGCATGTTTGAGTCGAAGGGCCAATGCTGCCGAACCGTCCGCCGCGGCGGTGATGCCGCCAGACAAATTGAATCCACGAACATCCATGTTTTCTTGATTGCCGACCGTGATCTCCAACTCGTTGAGATTGAGGAAGGTCACTGGAACGGTTTCCAATTCATCCAGTAAGGCGAACAGTTGGGTTTCCTTGTCGGGTTCGCAAGGCAATTCTACGCCCACGGTGATTCCAGCAGCGGCACAGGCTTCCATGGTGTTGCGGTATTTCTCGGTGGTACCGTCAAGAAGGTGAAACCTGATTTCATCCAAACCTGCGAGACCGAACACAGCGGCTCTATCCGGGTCAAAGGGAATGGACGTGTAGGCGTGAACGTGGTGCGAGGCTCCAAAGGCGGCCTTCAATTGTCGAACCGCTTCAAGCGTCTTGTCCATGTCCAACATCGGATCGCCTCCGGTGATGCCGGTTCCTGTAGCGTTCATGGCACGCCCTTCTTCGATGACTTCATCCCAGGTGGTGCAACGTCGTTCATTGGCAAACATGTCCGGTGTCTCTCGACGGTTGTCTGAGAGAGGACAATAATCGCAGCCCCAGTGACATTTCCCGGTGACAAAGAGCACCAGTTTGCTGCCTTGTTGGCACTGAATGCAGCCTTCGGCTTCGCCCTCTTCAGCCGGTAAAACCTCGGTTGCCATGGGAAGCGACGTCATGAAGTCGCCCCCTTGACGTCCGCAGCCTGTTCGAGCAACCAACGGTGAAATCGGCGGTCGACCGTCAATTCAGGATGAAACGTGAGAGCGAGTTTGCGACCGTCGATCACGCCGACAATTTCCTCACCCAAGGTCGCTGCTGGCAGGCAATCCATCACCGCCGGGTCGAACCTCGGTGCGCGAATGAAGACACCAGGAAACCCGTCCCCGATCACACGCTCAACCTGCGATTGAACGGCCAAGGGCTGATGCTGAAAACGATCTCGTGGTGGAGCATCGACCTCCATGAAGCTGGCCTTGGGTGTGGCCAAGTTCACCTCTACAGAGGCCTCGAACGATTGCTTCTGACGACCCCATGCGTTTCGCTGAATGCCAACCCGAACAAACGGCTCGCGCCCGTTTCCAGGAGCGGCGAGCAAGATAGCGCCTGCACATGTACCAAGCACCGGTCGGTCCGGGTGTTGTTCCATCCATGCAAACGATGCTTCCAGCAAGGATTCATGTTGGCTGGCAATTCTCATGGTGGTTGATTCACCTCCCGGGAGCACGAGGGCATCAACATCGTGAACATGTTCAGCGCGGCGGCATTCAACCACCTCAACCTCAACACCCAATTCGTTGGCAGCACCTCTCAACGCCTCTGCATGTTCGTGCCGAGCGCCTTGGAGCATGGCTAAGCCAACCCTGAGCATGCCCCCCCCTGTCGCGTCGGCTCTATCAGTTCAACCCTCGGTTAAACACAGCAGTTGAGAGGGATGGCCAACGATGCACTTCAAAGACTGCCCACCGCACCGTAGCACCATGAGCCACGAAGGCGACTGCTTTCTGGTCCCCGGACCCGTACGAATGGCCGACAACTGCCTTCAAGCCATGGCCACACCGGTGATGACGGCCCGGGGCCCTGAATTTAGAGACGTCATGGCCGAATTGAACGCCGGTTTGCGGTATGCCTTCAACCTCAGCCCTTCCAAGGGCGTCAAAAAGACCCAATCATGGACCGGTGAGGACGGTTACAAGGTGGTCGTGGTGTCAGGGAGCGGAACGGCAGCCATGGAAATGGTGGTCGCCAACCGGTTCCGAGCCAACGACCTCGTCTTGGTTCCGACAAACGGCAAGTTTGGTGAGCGAGTCGTGGCCATATGCGATCAATTTTGCAACGTCAAACACCTCAAGTACGAATGGGGACGGTCGTTTGATCTCTATGAATTGGAACAGCAGTTGGAACGTGGCTGTTACGAAGCGCTCTTGATTTGCCACAATGAAACGAGCACGGGCATCACACAAGACGCCGCTGCCATCGCTGAAATGTGCGAACGGCACAACGTGGCGTTCATTCTTGACGGCATCACCTCGGTTGGTGGTGCTCCGGTTCATCCAGCCGAATGGAATGCGGAAGCTGTCGTCATGGGCGCCCAGAAATGCACGGCTGGTCCATCTGGCATTGCTGCTGTAGCCATCAGCCCGCACTGCGAAGAGCGAATTCGGGCCATTCACCTCCAAGGTGATACCGGTCCGAAATACTACCTCGACATGATGGCGGCCCTGAAAAAAGGGGACGACGACCAAACGCCCTGGACCCCAGCCATCAACCTCGCCATGGGATGGTCCGCCGCCCTTCAGAACCTGCGTGAAGAAACCAACGAAGGACGTTGGAAGAGGTGCGAGCGAATGGCCACCGGAGTCCGAGCATTGTTCGGCGATCTCGGATTTGGACTTCTGGCCGACAGCGGCCAACGCAGCGACACCGTCACGGCCATTCTCTATCCAGAAGGCATTGACGACGCTTGGCGAACAGCCCTCAAGGACACGTACAGCACCCAAGTCATCGGTGGACAAGACCATCTCAAGGGGAAGATGTTTCGAGTGGGCTCCATGGGTGAAACCCCCGTCGAAGAGATGATTGAGGGCTGCGTGCGCATGCTGGCATGTTTCAGGGACTTCGGTCACGACCTTCCTGAAGTTGATGTGGCCTCGTATTTCCAGTGAGGGACGAACGTGCGATGCGTTGTTTTGGGCCGGTTTCAACCCTTCCACCTCGGTCATGCCTCTCTTGTCCGGGCGGCGATCAAGCATGCGCAGGGCGATGAAGTCGTGGTCGCGATTGGCTCATCGCAAGCAGAATGGGAAGCCGATAACCCTTGGACGGCTGATGAACGTCAAGCCATGGTTCTTGGCTGGGCAGAAGCCAGTGGATTCGATGTGAAGGTTGTCCAAATCGAGGACATCAACGACCCACCCAACTGGGTGAATCACGCAACCAAAGTGCATGGCGAGGGTGTGCTGGTCACCTCAGATGGCCCCACTGCTTCGTTGTATCGAGAGGCAGGATGGAACGTTCACACCGTAGAACTCAGCGACCGTGAAGTTTGGGAAGGCTGGCGAGTGCGCCAAACGATCAGGATGCTCTCCACCGTCATGGACGACGATGCAGCACGTGTCGTGTTGGCTACCAGCGTCCCAAGCACGGTCATTGAATGGTTGATTGATGAAGACGCCATGTTTCGGTGCTCCACCTTCGGCACCGGGGTCCATGCAGGATGAGGCTCACTCGGAAGCAACCACGACTCTTGCGACCATGATCACCTTGGATTTGTACATGTATCCCTGCTCAAGCACGTCAACCACATGGCCAGCCTCAAAATGTTCAGAAGACGGAATGGTCGTGATGGCCTCCATCTTAGACGGGTCAAACGGCTGGGCTTTGGCATCAATCACCGATACACCGTCGGCTTGTAGCTCGTGCCACATTTTGTTGCGCAGCAACCGCAAACCTTGGGCAATGGGGCTCTCGTCGTCTTCATCGATGCCCGTCATGGCTCGGTCAACGTCCCCCAGAATGGTGAGCATACGGCGAGCCAGCCCCATGCCACCGAATTGAATGACTTCGGCTTTTTCAGCCATGAGCCTTTTTCTGACGTTTTGAATCTCAGCGTCACGGTAAGCAATCTCTTTTTCAGCCTGTTCCGCTCGTTCAACGGCCAGTTCAAGGGGGTCACGGGGCTCTTCCTCAACCTCCACATCGTTCTCGGATGGGGGTGCGTCTGACGGGCCACCGTCGTTTTCAACGGGTGTGGCTGGTTCAACGCCTTCAATGGGTTCAGCATCAGCCTCGGCTTCAAGGCCTTGGTTGACAGGGTCGTCCTCGTTGCTTTCTTCGGACATCGTTCGGCCGGTTCCAACGGAACGCTTTGAACCCAACGCCGTTTAATCACGAAGGAAGGCCGTCAAGTTCCATGCCCCAAAGCCCCATTTCGAAGCTTCCAGGTGTTCTCGCCCCAAGACAAACGCCAACGTTTCTTCGTTGGCACGGTTGACCGTGTGGACCAACGACGTGGCTGCCCGTTGGTGGGCCTCATAGGTGGGCACAATCTTCGGGTCTTGGGTCTCCTCAATCGTTTCACCGAGGGCTACTCTCCGGTTCATCCAGTTCAACACCACGCGCTCTGCGTACTCCTCTGGGGCCATGCCTTGCAACCGCACCTGCACGTCCGCCCACACCGTTTCGGTGTACAATTCGTGAATGTCTTCCACCTCTCGTTGAATCGCTTCTTCAAGATAAAGGAAGGCTCGTCCTTCCCAAACTTCCCAGTGCCCAGGACTGGCCCAACGCATCAAGCGGAGCAAGCCTTCTTCTCCGTTGTCGCTGGACTGCAAGGCTTCCAGAGCAGGAATGGACGCATCAGAAGGGTTCGCATCCATCCAATCCAACAGTTCTGCTTCTGCGTCGATGGCGAACATGGTGG
>QQSC01000031.1 GCA_003602475.1 Candidatus Poseidoniales archaeon
GGTGACGGCTGGGGTGACAACCAAACCAGTTTCTTCCAACCAGATGCATTCCCGCTCGAACCAACTCAATGGAACGACTTTGATGGCGATGGTTTTGGCGATAGGTTCCTAGCTTACGACCCAGATGGTGATGAAGGCCCGTTGGCTCCAATACCAGCCTTCCAATCGGATGAGTGTCCGAAAATCTATGGGACCTCGACGCTCGGGGAATATGGCTGCGTGGACAGCGATGGCGACGGAAGAGCAGACGCTTATGACCCATGTCCATGGGACCCAGCCGTTACCAACGGTGTGCTCAGTGGACCGGATGCAGTCACATGCTCCATCACCAGCGATCCAAACGCCGTTGATGACCAATCCACCGAAGAATCCTCTTCGTTGATGGGCAGCTCAACGACCATGATCTTCATGGGTGGAGCGATTGTTCTCCTGCTTGGTCTTATCTTCGTTGCCCAGGTGGCAAAGGCTGCAGCCAAGCGCAAATCTTCGGCAGCTCGTGCTGAAGAGCGCAAGGTCAACCTTGCATTCTCTGAAGAAGAGGAGCGCCGACTTGCGTGGATTGATCATTATGTTGCAGCCGGACAACTCGACGAAGCTAGGGCGCTTGGTTGGGAAGAGCCAGCAGCCCTTCCGCAATGGAAGCAACACGAAATGGCTGAACAAGCGGCAACACAAGCCGCCATCCCCACCATGATGGACTTGGACAAACTGTGATCGATTCACGAATCTTGGCTGCGCTTTCGACGGGCGCTTTCTGCCATGGAGTCGTCGAACGCCAAGAACGGTAGGTTCATCCATGCCTCATCGTCATCAAGCGCGAGCAAGGCCTCATTGGTTCGAAGCACCTCGCCGACGGCCATTGTTGTTGGTGTCTGTCCATCCGAAAGTCGGTACTGGTGGCCGGGGAGGACAATCGTTGCTTCGTCCAATTGTTGCATTTGGTGGCGAAGGTAGTGCAATGTGGACCGTTGAACTTCAGGGTCACCTCCATACAAATCGGTACGTCCACAGCGCCCAAGGAACAAACAATCACCGGAAATGACGAGCCCCTCTCCGATGAACGTGGTGTGGCCGGGCGTATGACCCGGTGTGCAATGAGCTTCGAATTCTAACGAACCACATTTCAACTTCACATGTGAATTTGGCTGATGTTGCCACTCTTCATCGACCTCACCCTTCCATCCACGTTGCCGTTCAAAAGCATGGCAGTGGACACGAAGTGAACTGCCCAATGCTTGTTTCAGGGCATCCACTCCTTTGGCATGGTCCCAGTGGCTGTGCGTCAACCAGACTTGATCAAGCACCCAGCCATGCTGAGCACAGGTGTTTTGCCAGTAGGCGCCATCGAATGGGTCGACGATCACTGCTTGATTTGTTTGCTGGCATACGATGAGGTGATTGAGGTTGTCCCACTCGCCAAGTTGGGCTTGCAGTACAACGATTCGCTCGTTTTCAATAATCGTCACTGGATTCATTGGTGCCTCGCCTTCACACACCGTATGTACCGCTGGGCTTTCAAGTGATGAGAACCTCTCTCTGCACATGGCGGGGCGCATGCGTGGCGGTGCAGCGGTTCTCGTGGCCCTGCTCATGCTCTCAATGCTACCTGCAATGGCTCAAGCAGAAGAAGGTAAATTGGCCTTCGAGTCAACCCTGAATCTAGACTCAGAAAAGGGATATTATGCCTCTGGAGACACGGTTATTCTTCGACCATCGCTGACTAACAATGGTGATTCGACCACCTATGAAAACGATCCATCATGCGGTGCAGTCTTGCAGATCATGAATCCAAGTGGCGAAGTTATTGTCGATGGTCAAACCCTTTGTCGAGGTCAATCTCAAATTGAGGATCTTGCATCTGGAGAAACCAATGAGTTTACTGCGGTTGAATGGGACCTTCTTGATGATGATGGAACTGAAGTGCAGCCAGGTTGGTACACAGCCCTTGCCCTTCACACCGCAACGGGGCTCACCTCGAGCCACCAAATTCATGTCCAGACCGATGTCATTCCGCCGTCTGAACTTACCATGGCAATCGAAGCAACCAGTCGCCTCGGCCCTCTTGTTTCGAGCGAAGAAATTGTGCTTACCGTGACGATGTACAATCCAACGGCTTCACCAATCATCCTTCCAGACCTCGGCGGATGTTTGTTGCAGTTCAGCGTGAATGAGGCGACGTCCCTTTCTTCTGAATGCCTTCCATCTTTTACACAAATTGAGGCGTTTGAACAAACTCTCATTGAGCAACGACTGCTCCCTGCGGGTGCTCTAGAAGCGGGTCAAAATGTCATTTCAGTCGCCCTCCCAGGCAACGCCCTTAGCGCTTCGTTGAACCTCGACATTGCCCTTCCAGCTGACGATTTCACAGTTGAATGGCAGGATCAACTTGAGGTAAGCATCGCCGGACTCGAGGATGGATTGTACGGTGACGGTGAAATGATGTCCACTTCCATGTTGATGGAGAATGTTGGTGATGAACAGCAATCGATGCGGTTCACCGACACATGCCGTGCTGAACTTTGGATTGTCAACGATCAAGGCGATGTCGTCTTCGACAGCCGTTCGCTCAAGACCTGTAATGCGGTTGACTT
>QQSC01000032.1:0-8776 GCA_003602475.1 Candidatus Poseidoniales archaeon
ACCGTCCCGTTGACTCTGCACGACGAGGGACAGGTAGGATGCACAGTTGAATGCGGTCTCCGAAAGGTAACAGAAAGGGGCTTACTCCCTGCTCCCTCCACCTCAAAGCGTTCAAGAATCGCTTTCCAAAACGGCGTCAACGGATCTCATGATGTTGGTTTGGCCAAGGGCCACGTCGTCACCGAAATCAATCCAAGACGGATGCTTGTTGATCTTTGCGCGTATCACGTGCTCTGCTGTGATGAGGGACGGCAACAAAAACACACTTGTCAAGAACGCAAACACGATCAGCATTGACATCAGCATGAAAAAGTTCTCCAGGCCAGGGAACGCCGCTAAGAATCCGGCAGAAATACCGGACACCGTGGTAATGGTGGTTTCAAAGACGGTTTGGCCCGTTTGTTCGATCGAGGAGGCCATGCCATGCGGTGTCTCACCTTCTTCCTGTATCCTGTGCATGACGTGTATTGAATCGTCCACGCCAATGCCGAACACGATGGTGCCGATCATGGCTGTAAAAATGTTAACGTTCACATCCCCGCTTTGCATCAAAAGAGGTTGCCAGAGAATGACCGTTGCTACAGGGATCATGGTGTAAATCCCAAGGCGTGGCGAGCGGAACACCAGACTCAACACGACGGTGAGCAGCAACAATGTCAACAAGGTGGTTGTGGATTGCGTATCATGGATTCCTTCGTTGATGTCGAGTGATACTGGCAACCCTCCGGTCAACAGCGATGTCCGGGAGTTCTGCAGTACAGGGCCTTCACCCAATATCACGTCAATTTCCTCTCGAAGTTCCCCTGCAACATTGAGGTTCATGTACGGTTGTGCCACGTAAACGATGGCTTTGGTTCCCAATTCGTTCAACAGCATCGAGCGCACCTCCTCGGAAAGTGTGTCAAACGCCACGTTCACCATATCTTTTCTCAACGCATTGCGCTCTGAAAGCGGTACAGCGGTCCAACCCAAGCATTCCAGTTCCGTGAGGTCTTCACTTTCCCAGCAAGGGTCATGAAGCAGATCCCATAACGAGCCGTCGCCAATGGTCAGGCCCTCGGCCAAGGTTATTTCTGCAGGGACGGCTTTGAGAAACGTGATGATGCTTGTTGTCGAAGTTTCTTCCACGCCGCCAACCTTCTGTTCAATGAACTCAAGGTCGTCCAGGACGGGGAGATCTCGAATGTTGTCGGTGTTGTTTTGATTGCTTCGAAGTGAGGCGTCGTAAAGGAACAACGAGGTTTGCCCGCTGCTGAATTGGCGAGAGTATTCGGACAAGGCATCCAACGATTCAATACCATCTGGAGCTTCTGAGGAACCCGTGATTGGTTCGTCCAACTTGTCAAGATTGGCCAAACCGTAACCCGTTACAACTGAGGACAAGAGCAAAATGACCAGGAATCCTTGAATCGGAACCCGTCCAATGTTTTTCCATACGGAAGGGTTGCTGCGCTTGTTGAACCGCAGGAGCCAAGCGAGGGTTGGAACCAAAATGATGCTCAACAACAACGTCGATCCGATGCCAACCACCAGGGTGATGCCAACCGAACGAATTGGTGCGATGGGGACAATCATAGGGGCAATAAGCACAGAGAATCCGATGATGGTTGTGAACCCCGACAACATCACGGCCACGCCCGTCGAACGGGTCATTTCAATCACGCAGGATTTGTAAAACGCTTTGTCCCACAAGTCTGGAACGGGAAGTGCTGGTTTGCCCATTCGTGTTCTGCGAACGTTGTCCGTGACGATCTTGTCAATTTCCTTTCGGCGAACTTCTTCGATTCTGTTGACCATGTGGAGAGCATAATCCACGCCTAAACCGATGAGAATGGGGAACGTGGCCACAATCATTGGGGTCAACGTGATGTCGAGTATAACCGATGAACCGAAGGTGATTCCAAGAGCCATTAGAATGGGTGTACCCGTGATGATGACCACTTTTGCAGATCGGTGCAGAGCCGTGATGACGAGAATGGTGAACAGGACCGACCATGGCAGAATCATCAACAAATCTTCGTAAATGGCATCGGAAATGTCTTCGAGCACCTTCGTCAGCCCTGTGACGGTCATTTGTGTGTTTTGGAATTCCACTGGGCGTGAATCGATCACGTCTTGGAAATGGGCAAGAAGTTCCGAGAAATCCTCCCAATCGTTGGTGAGTGCAGGGTTATGGTGCAACCCAACCACGACGGCGGTGGTGTCCCAAATGCCATCACCGTCCATGTCGTTGGTGAAATTTCCATCCCCGTCGCTGTCAACGGTAGGGTCCATGTCGTTTGTGTCTTTGAAAAACGTGTCAAAACCTCCATCGGATTCTTCGATGATTTGGTCAATTCGGTTTTGGTCCGGGATGGCGTATTCGCCTCCGGGAGGGATCAAATTACAATCAACAGCCAAAGGTAGCCGGTTGTTCACGCCGTGAACGCACATGGATTGGTTGAATCTCCCGTCCGCAGAGTTGATTTCCTTGATCACCTGAGTAGCCGAAAGTACCCAAAGCACCCCGTCGTTTCTTCCACGATCGGTTTTGTCATAGTCAACACCTCGACCCGTGGAATCTCCCCCAATGTTGGTGTCGTCGCCTTCAAACCAACTGATTTCTCTCAGATAGGTTTCATCGGTGATGTTGGTGGTGTCGGTGGTGCTGAAGGCGTTGGGGGTTTGAATGTAAATCACCGCCAAGTCGGTGGACCACTCCGTTCGCACTTCCAACAGCAAATCCGTTGAGGACGCCCCGTCCGGAAGGAAAATCTCAACGTCTCCATCGATTTGTTCCTGGAAGCTCAGCCCTTGTTGGGCGAACACCGCGCTGATCAGAACAAACAATATCACGATGGTGCCCGGAGAGGTCAGCACCGTGTCGTAGACTCGGTCGACGGATGCATCGTAACCCGACTTGGTGCGATGAAGCCATGCTCGGAGTGGAGCACGCTGGCTTGTATGCCCTTCTCCATCACCTTTCATGCGCCATTCTCCAGTGGTTTACAGCTCTCTTGAGGTTGAGCCGGTTTCAACAAGCGTCGAATGCCTCGATTAGATATTTCGTGATCGGGCTTGTCTTTGCCAACTCGGAAATGCCGTCCTCCCCTTCTTCTGCGTAGGCTCGGATGACGTCACGAACGCGAACATTGCCTTCAGCGGAGCGACCAAGAATCGTGGCTGGTTTGATAACTTTCCCGGTCCCATGGGGGTCGTATACGGTGTCGAGGGCCTCGTTGAGGAACCATTCCGCTTTCCCCCCTGGCTCGCCCTCATAGGTTTTTATCGGCTTCTTTGCGCCAAACAGGCCTCCGGATTTGGTCTTGGATTTTGGCTTTGATGTGGATGTTGGCTTTGAAGTGGATGTTGATTTTGAAGTGGATGCCGGGGTTGACTTTTCGGTGGTCGATGAAGAGGCTGAGCTCGATGATTCAGCGTTTGGTGAGGCTTCTTTCTTGGCTTTGGATTTCTTGGTGGTGCTCTTCTTCGACTTTTCACCTTTCTCAGCAGGTTGTGCTGTTGGTGTTGAGTGCTCTTTGTTTTCTTCCACTTTTGATTCAGCCTTCGCCTTTTTGGCCTTTGCATCCGCCAGTTGGTCCTTCAGATCTTGAATCGTGTCAAGGTAGTTGCCTGCGACATGCATCATGGCAACGCTCATCGAGGATTCCAACTGAACAGCAAGGGCTTCCTCTGTTGCAGCACCCCACTTCTTCCATTGAAGCATGGCGTTCGCATGAATGTCTGATCCGCATTTTGGGCAGAAACTCTTGACAGGTGGTTTCATGATCGGGACGACCGACAACGAAGGGTGGCCCACCAAGGGGCCGGTTTCTTGTCCGATTTCCATGACGTTGATGGCCGCTTTACGCCCAAGGTCCATGGCCTCGTTGAACAATTCAAGTTCAGCATTGAACTTGGCAGCTTGCTGTTTCTTACCGGTGGACGTCCCTTCAAGGGTATGCTTTGCGAGGAATTGTGCAGCTTCGCCTCCCCAATTGACGCTTGAAAGATGGGTGGCAATGAGTTGACGGTTCTCTTGAACCGCTGGTTCGCCCTCCTCACCCTCGGCCGGCGCTGCAATCCCCAGGGCAATGGGGTCAGCACCGTCCTCAATTTGGGCAATCATGTCAAATTTTTCTCCCATGGCCAGGTCGCCGCGTTGACGAATGACATCCTTGAGTTGGTTGACATCGTGTCCAGTTGCAGTAATTGGACCTTGAACCGTCAAATCGTGGCCACAAGACAAACAAAACTTGGCTGTCACTTCCACGCTTGCCTCGCAGGTTGGACAATAGACGCCTCCCATGTTCGTGGAATGTCACAGTCCCCTTTTCAAGGGTGTGATGTTATTGAATAGAACCTGTGGAATGCACGAGTTGGTGACAACGACGACTCATTGGAGAACATGGTTTGCAGATTTTTCCAAGAGTCCCAGAATTTCCACTTTCTTGCAATTGGCTAGAATGGGTGCGAGTCTTGGGCCTTTCTCCAAACCCATTAGAGATGCGTAGGCTGCTCTATAGACATCACGCATTCCAACGCCGTCCAATCCAGCCACCGATTTCATCGCGTCGGTGATGCCTTGTTCATCCCATGTTACGTGCAACAAGGCCTCCTTGAGAGCGGCCACCAGCGGTTGCTGGGTTGGCGAGAGTGCGTTGAGTGCATCGGGGGATGGCTCGTCGAGCAGGACCACGCGAAGTTCATCCGGGAAATGGCTTGATGCGATCCAGGTTCGCATTCTCCTGAGGCGGTCGAGGAGGACGTCTTTTGCGTCCCCGTCTTCAGTGGTTATGGCGCTCAACACCTCTTCATCGCCGTGTTTCACTTGGGCCAAAAGCGCAAGGTGCCGAAAAGTGCTCGAGGTGGCGTGCGTGGTCGAACCGTCAACCACAGACGACAATCGAACAGCCGCTTGAACATCCTCAACCTGAACACGTTGCCTTCTGCTGAGCCCCTCATCCTTCAATTCAGATTCAAAATCTCGTCCTGAGGAACGTTCGAATTCATCGGCCAACTTGACCAACCCCATGCCAGTATCAAACTCAATGGCCTTCTTGGGCTTGGTGTTGGCAACCAAGAACCTGAGAATTTCAGGTGGGACGAGTTGAAGTGCCTCAACTGGACCAACGGTGTTGCCTGCAGAAGACGACATCGCACCTTGTCCCCGAAGGCTGATCCATTCGTACGTTAACGGTTCAGGTGGTTCATGACCGAACAAAACTGAGAGTTCTTTTCCGGTTGCGTACGATCCTCCAGCTGCGCCGTGGTCCTTTCCGAACGGTTCGCAGGTGATGGCGTTGATGCCCCATTTTGCGGGCCAATCAAGCCGCCAAGGGAGTTTTCCGTCCCCCTTGGTAATGTCCGAAGAACCCCTTGTCCCTTCAGCATCAACGAAATGAACCAGAGGGTAATCGTATCCTGTCACCTTAACACCGTCCAAATTGCCCTTGGCGTCAAGTGGTTGCCATGGAAACCACCCGGCGGGGAGTTCTCTGCCCGATACTCGTTCAATGATTTCTCGAATTTCATCAGGATTGTCGCATGCGTACTTTGCTGCACTGGCAAATTGACCAGACCGGTAAGCCTGAAGATTGGGCAGTAACCTTGGGCGAACGCCCAATTGCGCAAGTGCGTCCAGAAACGGTGCTAAAAAGTGGTCTCCATAGGTCCAACCGTCTTGTTCAAACCGGTTCCAATCGGGTTTCCCTTCAGCGTCAGGTGCCGGAATGGCTCCCAATTGATGGCCGATGAGCTGACTGTAACTCTCGTCGAGGAAGGGATACACCTTGCGCAGGGGGTCGGCGTTGTCAACTACGAACACCAGTTCAGCCTCAAGTCCCGCGTGCTTGGCCGCTCGAACAATCATGTCTCCCGTGAGAATTTCTCGTATGTGGCCGATGTGAAACTCCCCACTTGGAGTAATTCCTGTAGCAACGATGTGTCTCGGACCTCTGCGCCCCAACCTTTCTGCCATCACGTCAGCCCAATGCACGAGTTCACCTCACACGGCCACGGCTCGAATCAGGCCTCGCAGAGGAACACCTTCAATCTCGTTTCGGGTTGTTTTGTTGACCAGGACAACGGCGAGAACAACGTCTCCGCCGACCTGGCGAATGGCGTTGATGGTTTTTGTCATCGTTACGCCCGAGGAGAGTACATCGTCAATAATCACGACTTTCTTTCCGGCAACCTGGCCGTATTTGTTTGAGAGGCTTCCGTTTCCCTCGCCTCCGTCGGTTGTGCGAAACACGGTCATTTCAGAATTCAGCATGCTTGCAGCCTCGTAGGCAAACGCGATGCCGTTGATTGAAATGCCAACAACGGTTTCGACGCCCTCAAGACCAACTTCTTCTTCTGCCACATCGGCGATGATGCTGCCGATGGCTTGCAGGCGAGCCGGCCGAACACCAAGAGTGCGCCAGCCAATTCGAACATCGGTCGGCCTATCATCGCTTTTCGAGCCTGTTAGCAGCCACGTGATGGTGTCTTGAGAGAGGGAAAGTTCGTCAGCAATTTGTTGGGTGTTCAACCCTTCTTTGCGGAGGTTGGTGGCCAAGACGGTTAATTCTTCAATGCTCAAGACCATGGTGCTCGTTCACAGGGGCGGGTCTGCGATTGATGAATGCTTTCGTTGCAGGCGGCAAGGAAAGTCTTGAAGGGGGGGAGACATGACCAACGGCCATGGCTGACTTCGATTACGAGTCCCTTCTCGACCGCGCCCGGGACAACATCCCAGAGGACATCTCCAACCGTTCTCGGTGGCGATTGCCAGCACCTCAAATCCTCATTGAAGGTTCAAACACGATCTTTCGCAACTTCAACGAGGTCGTGTCCATGATGGACAGGGACGACAATCACGTTTACCAATTCATCCTCAATGAATTGGGTACTTCGGGCTCTCGCGATGGTCCACGTGCTCGATTTAAGGGCCGAATACCCCCAAAAAGGATCAAATCCACCATCGCCAATTACGTGAACACCTACATCAAATGCGGTCAATGCAGCGCTCCAGATACGCACTTCATCAAGCAAGAACGGACAACGTTGCTGAAGTGCCAAGCCTGCGGTGCTACCCGGCCAGTCAAACTATGAGTCCGTGAGGCGAACGAAGGCACCGCTTTGTGGTTGATTCGCTTCAAGATGGTTGAGCACCTTCTCCAAATCCTCATCGCCCATCAATCTGTACCACGTCCCTTGGGGGTACACCACGCACATGGGCCCAAACTCACAATGATCGAGGCATCCAGATTTTTGGATTCGGACATTTTTGACGGAGCGTTCTCGCAAAGAGGCTTTCATGTGTTTGAGTAAGGTCATGCTTCCACGATGTCCGCATGATGGTCTTGTGGCCCCTTCGGGTCGTTCATGGCCGCAAATGAAGGCGTGCACGTCAAATCCAGGTTGGGTTCTGCCTTTCGGATCGGTTGGCACGGTCATCCATCCAATTGGTTGATCGCTGCAGCCAATTTGTGGTCCAGCTCTGTAACGGCGCTCCTGTCGTGGGTCATCAACTCTAAGACAACGTACCCCCAACCAAAGTGAACATCAGGATGGTGATTGTGTTCGTTGGCCAACTCGCCAACACGGTCGACAAACCCCTTTGCGCTGTCAAAGTCAGCAAATGCCCACTCTCGCATCAAGTGGCCATCAACAAGGCTCCAGCCGTTGGGAGGCGTCAACAACTCATCCCCATAGGTGAGAATCGTCGTTGCCTTGGGTTTCTTTCTCGACTTTCTCATGAAGTTTTGAGCGGCGCTTCATGTCAGCTCGTTCAAAGGCAAGGAGCTCTTTGTCATCGATGTAGGCCGGTCGAGTGTGCGCCACGAGGACCATTTTCACGATGACATCACGGGCAATGAAATGGCATTGTCCGTCTTCGGTCAAGATTTCAAGGCTGCTTTTTCCACTGGACAACAACCGTCCCCTGATGAACGCATGTTCGGGCTTGGTGAAGGATTGCACGTCCATGTGAATCTCGATGAAATCGTCCCGGCGCAGGCCCACGCGACGGTCCAAGAGGTCGCCATCGTATACGGATTGGATGCCATCAAGGTCAGGTGAGCCCATCTCTTCCCACATCGATGCTGCCCAATCGGGCAACTTCATTGAGTTTTTCTTCGCCATGGCAAGACCAATCGGCGAGCGTACTTCAACCTCCCCTTTGCCATACTCGGTGTATATTCCACGGGTGGGTTCATCAATCAGACTCGTCGGGCGTTACATGAGGGGTACGCATGAAGGTCGCCTGGAAATCGCTGAGCACGGTCCTGTTGGAGGACGAATTGCTCGACAAGGCGTTCTCAAGAGCCCGAAAAGCCGCCGACCGAGTCAACGATTCCGACCGAGTGTTTCGTGTGAGAAAACAAATGACTCGTATGGTTCAAACCGCCGCAGACATCATTTCGACAGAATGCTTGGAACTCGTCAAAGCTTGGCCGTCGCTTGATCGGTCCCCCATGTTTGACATTGCCATGATCGATGCTTGTGTGGGTTGCGACGATTACCGTCAAAATTTGGCTGCCCTTCAGTGGGCAGCAGGACAGGTTCAACGCATTGCCGGGCAGAACGCAAAGAAAATTATACGAACTGGAAGAACGGAATTGATGCACGATGCGCGCAGGGAAGCCTATGGCCGCATCTCATCAATCATGAGGCAAATCGGTCCAGCCCTTGCGTGGTTAAGTGCAGCACGTGAAACACTCAAGCGTCTGCCAAAGGTCGACCCAGTTTCACCTTGTGTGGTCGTCTGTGGTGCTCCAAACGTTGGCAAATCCGCCTTCATCTCCGCCTT
>QQSC01000032.1:8873-25635 GCA_003602475.1 Candidatus Poseidoniales archaeon
GATACACCGGGTTTGCTCGACCGACCAATGGAACGCCGCAACGACATTGAGATGCAGGCCATTGCAGCTCTCGAGCACATCGGTTCATTGGTCCTGTTTCTGGTGGACGAGAGCGAGTCCTGTGGAACACCATACGAGGAACAGATGAATCTCCTTGCCGAAGTTGAGCAACTTCTTCCAGAAACGGACTTGATGGTGGTGAGTTCCAAGGCAGATTTGCTGAAGCCTGCTCCTGAAATGTGGGCTGAGGTGTCCCAAGCTGAGGAAGCATGGCGAGATGAAGGAAGTTCAGGAGAACCTGATTTGCCACTTCTCTATGACCACCGAGGCCGACCGTGTTTGTCCGCCACTGAAAACGTCGGCATGGATTCAATGCGCTTGGACATCGTGAAGCGTGTACGGGCTGCTCGACCAAACGATCCTATGCAACTGCCTGCAGGGTGGCACCGGGACGATCAAGAAGACTGACCGTTCTCAATTGATTGTACTGGGTTTCTTGGTCGGTGACATGCTGGGATATCGAAAACCCGTATCGCTAAGTCGTCAATTGCTTACATGTTTTGTAGGGGCTCAAGGCCCAAACCGGTCAACCCGAGTTGAAGTCGCTCCCTTGCAAGTTCAGACACAGCGAAATAGAATTCATTAACGGTGTCGCCGTCCACGATGGGACAGTCTCGATAGAATGCGTTGTACGCGTTGGCCAATTGAAGAAGATGCTCAGCAAACAAATGTGGGCGATGCTCCTCAACCGCTTTGGCCAAGACATCTCGTTGGGTGCAGAGGGCCCTGAGCAAGGAGCGCATTCCTTCCGGGATTTCATCGCTTGATGGGACGGTAACGGGCTGCTGAGGTCTTCCGATTTTTGCAACCTTGGCTGAAATCGAGCACGCCCGAGTATGGCTGTACATGGCGAACGGTGCGGAACCCGCTTCAAACGTTAGAGCGTCTTCCCATCTGAAGGTAAACCCCTTCTCCGGACTGACCTTGATGATGTTGAATCGAACAGCAGAGGTCCCAACCGCTTCTGCAATTCTGATGACGTCTTCTTCATGATACTCCGGTCGGAGTTCCCGAACGACGGTGGCTGCTTGTGCTTGGGCTTCTTCCAACAAATCGTCCATGAACACGACGTTGCCTCGGCGGGTTGACATCTTTCCTTCGGGGAGTTTGATGAACGAATAAAACACCACTTCTGGTCGCCGCTCGTTCAATTCCTCTAACGTTAAACCGACCTGTTTGGCCTGAAGCTTGTGATCTTCCCCCAACACGTTCACGAGCGCATTGCTCTGTTGCCATTTCCAGCGGTGATAGGCAATGTCACGGGTGGCGTAGAGGGATGAACCGTCGCCTCGACGATAGAAGAACTCGGTTTTTCCCTTGAGTCCCCGTGCGCCTAAATCAAGGAAATGTGCCCCGTTTTCAGCCTCTCCATGGATTTCTAAACCTTGAAGCGTTTCCATCAACTCAGCAACATCACCGTTGGTCACGAACGTGGATTCCTTGGTAAAGCGTTCAAAATTGATGCCCAATCTTGCAAGCGTTTCCAACATGCCGTCCAAAACGGGCTGATACGCCGCTTGAAAAGCATCGAGTACGTTCTCATCGCCGTGCTCGCTGGCGTGAACAAGTGACCCGATGGCTTCCTCAATGCTGTTTTTCACTTCCTCGTCTTGGCGAAGAATTTGTGCAGCCTGATAAAATCGGACCCGCTGGTGATCCGCTTTGTGAGCCCACTGAGCATTCACAGGTTCCCGCTCTTCGAGAATGGCTTCGACACGCTCTGGTGTCAATTCAGCAAGCGCCCAGGCGAGCACAGCGACCTGTTTACCCATGTCGTCCACATAGTATTCTGCGGTGACGTTGTTCCCCCAGAGTCGGTTTAGGCGAACCAAAGTATCACCAAGGATGGCGTTGCGAGCCCGCCCGACGTGAAAAGGTCCGTTGGGATTGGCGGATGTGTGTTCGATGAGAACGGTCCGTGGTTGATCGGTCGTGAACTGTTCCTGGCTTTGCTGAAGCAACGATGCGGCCATCCAATCGGCCGCTGCTGTGAAGTTGAGGTAACCGTTCACGGCACGGACGCTGGCCACAGCTTCGTGTGGTGGTATGGCAGCTGCCAAAGAATCAGCAATGGCGGCGGGCGATTGGCCTAGCACCTTCGCAAATCCAAAGCATGGGAGGCTGAGGTCACCTTGGTCGGCTTCACGGGATGCCGTCAGCATCCTCGACAATGGCAGATGTCCAGCCCCTAACTCGATGAGTTGGTCTTGAATCAGCGGCAGCACGTGGGTTTTGAATCGGTCCATGGCGTCGCCTCACATCATGGGGTAGCGCAAGATGGCAGCCAAGCCGCCGAAGCCCTGCATTAATTGAGATCCTTCTTCTGTGTCCGTCGAAATATAGACCACCTCCGAGTTGCCTTTTTCAGCCTCTTTCGTTAGGTTTTCAATAATGGATTCGCTGGTGAATTCCTTCATGTCGTCACCCGTACCACTGCAGGCAGATTCCTGGCAATTTGGTAATTCTTGGTCCCGTCGTAGGTTGTGAATTTGTTCCGTGCCGCAAGCCTTGCACTTCAGTGTCACTCGGTTTCCACGCAATCCTTCGGACACAAGGAGCTTGTGAACGGCCCCCTGGTCGAGTGCTTGACGAATCATGGCTTCACCGTACGTTGCTTTTGGATGGGTGCGGATGAGTTCTTGTAGGAAGGCGTTCATCACTTGGCGTTCAGCGTCCAACTCGATTTCACCCATCAGGGAGCCTGCATTCTCAACAAGTTCACGAACCCCCGAATCGTTGGAGTAACCGACATCAAAGTGCGTTTTGGCGATTTTCTTGTGAATTTCATGATGAAAATATTCGTTCTTGACAACGAAATCCTTGGTTGCTCCCGGCCCCCCTATGATGATGGCTTGGATGTTCTCAAGGTGGGGCAACCAGTAACTGCTGGCGTGTTCAGTAGCCCGTTTGAAGAAATTGTGAGCGGCTTCTTCGATCAACCGTTCAAACCGCTGGGCGGATTGTCCACCTTGGCGGTGTTTCCCCATGATGTTTGAAACAAGGTGCTCTTGGACATGGATTCGCTTTCCTGTGGCAATCCCGTACGCAGCTTCAGAGCGATCGATCACAAACAATCCGTACGATTTTTTATCGATGAGCATCTCTTCAAGTTGGGTTAATTCAAATTTGGAATCGCAACGGTATCGAAACGAAATGAGGGCTTGAGGCGGTTCTTCAACAACGATGTTCACCATGCGGGTTTTGTTGTTGCCCACGATGATGGCCCCAACAAAAATGGCAAGGCCGTTTTCCCCAGGGGTTTTGAATCTTGAGAGGGTTGAAATGGCCGATTCAATGGCGCCTTGAACATTTTTTCGTGTGCCCTTGGATTTGATGTTGGCCGCTTGACCGTGTTCGTTTTGCAACATGCCACGGGCATCGGACACCTGGCGGTCGGGGGGGATGATGAGGGTCACCAGTTCGGTTCCGAACCCTTTCATTTCACGAAGGTCTTCCAGAGCCAACTTCAAGCGAAGCCTTCTGGTCGCCAGTCGTGCATCGTCGGCCATGAAGTCTCCCCCTTTGTTGGGTCGGGAATGGGCACTTGAACCCTCTCCTTCCGATGGGTCCGTGCTTGGAGGCGTGGGGGATAGGATGAAAGGGCGAACGCGCCGGATTCTCTTCATGAGCATCAGCCATGTCGTGGCCCTCGGAGGCAGCCTTCTACGGCCTGAGGAAGCCCAGCAACGGTCCCGATGGTTCGGGCTGTTGCGTCAAATGGTGGTCCACCTCGAAGGAAACGGACGCCGTTTGGGATTGGTCGTTGGGGGTGGGCTGCCTGCCCGAGAAGGGATTGGCTTGGTGAAGGACCTCATTGAGGATCGCCACCGGCTTGACGAGATTGGTATCGCTGGGACGCGGCTGAACGCAACGGTGCTTCAACAACTCTTGCAAAGCATTGGCTGCGATGTTGCACCGGTTGTTCCCACCTCTGTTGAACAAGCACGCTCACTTATGGACCGACACAACGTTGTGGTGATGGGTGGCACCGTGCCCGGGCACACCACCGACACCGTAGCGGTCAAATTGGCTGCTGCGGTTCAAGCTCGCCATTGCATCATTGCGACCAACGTTGCTTATGTTCATTCCAAAGACCCACGATATCACGACGATGCTGAACCCTTTGTCTCCATGACCCTTGACGAACTTGGGGCAATAACGGGCGTTGGTGTCCCCCTCGACCCGGGTGCATCGGCCGTTGTTGACCCCATGGCGGTGGAAGCAGCCATGGATGCGAGCCTTGATTTGGCCGTGTTGGACGGACGAGATATCGCAAGACTTGAAGCCGCTATCGACGGACAGCCGTTTGAGGGCACGTTGATTCGAGCGTGAGGTGAAAGCATGGTGGACGCCAAGAAAGTCAAGGACATGGTCTCGAAACGGACGAGCAAAGTGGTGAGTCAATTTGGTTCGGGCACCAGTAAAGTTCCCCCCCACAAGCACTGTAGGATTTGCCATGAGCCGATCTCAGTCAAAGCCGAGCCTCGAGTTTGCAACGATCAAGAGTGCATTGACAAGCACGAACAGGACGATAAAAACCAACGAACGGTTCGAATCGCCATGTTTGTCTTTTTCGGCTTGTTCGCCATCCCGTACTTACTGACGCTGGTGATGCGTCTGGTCGGGTGAATCAATCCAATCCGAATTCACCCACAAGCAAATGCTTGAGGAAGCGTTGAGCGCTTTGCAACACGAGGCCAGTCGCCATGAGTGCCAATCCCAACAGTCCAATCCAAACGGCCGAGATTCCGTCTCCGATAAGGGTGTCCAACTGGAAGGTGAAGCTTTGTGTTGCGCGCATGCCCATTGCTGCTCCAGTCGCCAGCAGCCCAAACCCGGGAAGTCCCAACACCAACAAGGGTTTCTTCTGAGAGAGTGAAAGCAAGGCCCATGTCAGCACGGTAAAACCATGAGAAACTGCGGTGAAACTCGAGCCTTTCGGGACGTCATAGCGAATGACGGTTGGAACTTCGACAACGTTGAGTTGTTTCTCCTGAGCGTCCTCTAGCATTTCAAGGGACAATTCCATTCCTTCGGCATCAAATCGCAACCTGTCGAGGGCCGTCCTTGAAAAGGCGCGGAACCCGGATTGCGTGTCCTTGATGCCAAGATCGCTGGACAAGTTGGATGCAGCGGTGATGACCTTGATGCCAAGACGTCGATAGGCTGGCATGTCGGTGCCGCCGCCACCTTCTACAAATCGTGATCCAATGGTGAAGTCGGCTTCTCCCGAAAGGATGGGTTCGAGCATGTTGGGTATGTCGCCGCAATCGTGTTGCCCGTCTGAATCAAGAACGACCAATGCGTCAACATCCAATTCCCGTGCATGAACAAACAAGGACTTGAGGGCCGCACCGTAGCCTCTGTTGACTCGATGGCGAATCACCGTAGCGCCGCATGCCTCTGCAATTCGGGCGCTGGCATCGGATGAACCGTCGTCGATGCAAACGACTTCATCGACGTGTCGTAGCGTGCGTGTCACGACCGAGCCAATGGTCTCTTCTTCGTTGTACATTGGCATGCCAGCCACGATGTACGGGGACGAAGTGTCACGAACCATGCCAACTCTTCCTGTTTATCCGAAATACGGCTCATATATAGGAGTGATTGAAAAAACACTGTTTCATATGTGGAAAGCCTGTAACGCCGCCTCAACGCCGCTACAGGTGTTGTACTTCTGAATCAGAAGGATGTTCAGCGGGCAAAACGCCAGCTTTCAGTCGTTCAACTGACTTACGGTCGTGACAGCACGCTCACCAGACAGCACCTTGTTGAGGGCCGCCATGGAGATGACCAGCGGCACGTATGATTGGCCGTCGCTGGTCATGTAGGTGTTGCAGTCTGCAAACGCTGCGGTGTTGATGGAGAGTTTGAGTGCACCTCCAGCGTTGCTGCGGCGAACGTAGCCCACCAAAACATTCGTTTCGTTTTCTGCGACTTGGGTCGTTTGTCCTTTTTTTGTCAATGTATCACCTCCCCCGGTTTGGACTTCCAGGTCCCGATGGTTGTGCATCAACGCACTTCAAAGCCACGGGTGGTATCATCAAGTACACCGTGGGATTCATAGGGACCCCTTTCCTCGTGGCCTCATGCGAGTCTTGGTTACGGGCGGCGCTGGTTTCATCGGGTCTCATTTGATTGACCGGTTGGTCGGTCGAGGAGACAACGTTGTTGTTCTTGACAATCTATCGAGTGGCCAACTCGCTTTCATCCAAAACCACATTGACGACGGCAATGTGGTGATGGTGAACGGTGATTTACGATCACTCGAGGACGTCATGAAGGCCATGTCCATGGACATTGATACCGTCTTTCACCTGGCGGCCAATCCAGACATTCGATTGGGGACGCGCGTGACCAATACCGATCTAGAACAAGGTACGGTCGCCACGTACAACGTTGTCGAGGCCATGCGCAGGTGCGATGTTAAACGGATTGCGTTCGCATCAAGTTCGGTCGTGTACGGCGAGGGGGCCCCCATGCCCACGCCGGAAAATCACGGTCCATGCATGCCAATATCTCTCTATGGTGCCAGCAAACAAGCGGGTGAAGGCCTCATCAGCAGTTGGGTCGGTACGTTCGGCTTGCAAGCTTGGGTCTTCCGATTCGCCAACATCATAGGGGCTCGTGGTACGCATGGTGTGATTTTTGATTTCATTCACAAACTCAAGGCAGACCCTTCCCGGCTCGAGGTTTTGGGTAACGGTCTTCAGGAGAAGTCCTACATGGAAGTGGGCGATTGTGTTGATGCTATTCTCCACGTGATGCAAACCGCTGAAGAGCCGCTCAACCTCTACAACCTCGGCAGTCACGATACCGCCTCCGTCCGCCGGATTGCAGAAATCGTTGTTGAAGTCACTGGATGCACCGATGCAAGCATTGAGTACACGGGTGGCGACAGGGGCTGGGCAGGTGACATCCCAAAGGCTCGATTGGGCATTGAAAAAATGCTGGCCACGGGTTTTGACGTTAACATGAACAGCGACGAAGCGATTCGCCATACAGCCACGGTGCTGTTGCAAGAAATAGGATTGGAGTGAGGAACATGAAACAAGATACTGAAGCGGATGTACGCACCGACACGGCCATTAAGATTGGAGCGCTCTTTTTCATCGCCCTTATCGTCCTTGCTTTCACAACCGACCCCATCGCGACCGGTACGAGGGAAGGCGATCGAGCGCCACCTCTCGAAGGAATGATGTACAACGGCAGCGGATGGTCTGCGTTTGATTTGAACGATTACCTCACGCCCAGTTGGGTTGACAACGACTCAAGTGCCCCTTGGGTGGTTGTGGAATTCATGGACACCGATTGCCCTTACTGTGTTCGGGCCGCAGAAGAGATGGGACAATTCTCGAATTACTTCATGAAGTACCAAGGCGAAGATGGAACCCCTCCTTCCAGCACCAACCCCCCAGCATGGCGAGGACCACTGGTGAATTTCATTGCGAGTGCCACACAACTTGACATCAAAGGACACGACACGAGCCGAGATGAGATCGAAGGATTCCGGGACAAAACGGGCGGAGAATCGTGTGCGAGCACGAGTTGTTCAGAACGACCCGGTACCATCCATCAATTCCCGTACATTGACGATATTGACCAGGAGAACATGGATGCTTGGCGGGTTGGCGGCACGCCAGAATACTTCATTCTTCAACCCGATGGAATTGTGGCTTGGGTGGCTTCACAGCACGATGAGACCCTTTCAGATGCGTTGTTCCGATTGACCGAGGAGTTGGTTGAATGAACCCCAACTTGCTTCTTCTTCTGTACGTTGTTCCAATGGTGATTGGCCTCCTCTTCATGACATCCATTGGAGCATCCATGGGTCGCTCGTTGTCGAGCCGGTACGAGTGGATGAACATTGAACGACGTCGTCACATGTTCGGATTGAACCTCGTTCTCCTCGTGGGGTTCGCCATTTCAGTTCATACGGCTTGGATTGGTAACAAAATCAGTGAAGGCGCCTCAGTTTGTGCCAGCGCAAGTCTCTTTTCATGCGATGATGTGATTGGGAATCCGCTCTACAACACCGACCCTTTCTTCGGTATTCCATGGGGCATGCTGGGCATGATCACCTTTGCTGGATTGCTCTTTCTTTCCAATTCAGTGAGTCGGGAACCCGACGCTTTGTGGGCTGAACAACACGTGAACTTCGGCTTTTACATCACCTCCGCTGGTCTTGCAGTCATTGCTCTGTTGATTTCGTACGAAATTGAAATGGAGAAAATTTGCCAATACTGCACCACAGCACATGCCGCCAACATCGTGGCCCTGTTTGGGTTTTGGAAGGTGCGCAAGATGCACGAAGCAGGAACGTGGAACGACGATTTGACGGAAAGCGTTGCATCAAACTAGACCTTTATTGGAGATGGAAACATGAAATCTGACACGCTGTTTTGGTTGATGGTCACCCTCGGGGCCTTGATCGCCTTGGCCTTTGTTCTTGGAGAAAGCGATGGGGGCCCGTTGTCATCCACCGCTGATGAACGTCATCAACTTGCCAAAGAGTGCCTTGGCGGGCACGACAACCTGCAGGATCACTACCATGCCATCGTCCGTGTCTATGTGATGGATGAAGAGGTTCCCATCCCAGAAGATGTTGGGTTGAACGACGAGGGCTGTTCCATGCGACAACTCCACACCCACGACGATTCAGGGAAAGTGCATTTGGAATTCACTCGGCAAGGTGTTCAGGCGCCTCTTGAAGCGTTCTTTGACGTGTGGGGGAAGCACATGGATGAAACCGGTTTTGATGATCATCGGGTCAACGAATCCACCGAATTTCTGATGTTCCTCAACACCTATTCGTACGATGAAGATGGCAACGTCATGATCGATCCCAACGACCGTGTTCAAATCGACACCTACAACGACCACATCATGGAAGACCGCCAATACATTGAGCTCATTTTCCGCAACAAGTGATGCTTGCGGGACCGCATTTACCACGAGCCATGCTTCGCTTTTACAAACGCTCCGTTTCAGGGCGTAAAGGCGCCATGAAAATGAAGCACGTTGGGCTCGGTTTCCATCTCTTCCATCCGCATCACGGTTACTTCAATTTCCGAGGCACCGGCATAGGTTTGCCTCAATTCACGCATGAGGAGGTTCTGTGCCTGCTCGACATCCGAGGCCATCACCACCGTGAGGTGATGGGTCACTTCGTCCCCAACCCTGGCTGTGTATTCAACGATCCACTCCTTTGCAGCATGCTCATGCTCCCACGCCACGTCTTCCCATGTGTTTGTCATGATGAGTGATTGTGTGAAGGACCTTATCAATACTTGCTCTTCATGACACGTACAATGTCCTTTTATGGAATTTTATTTCCATTTGAAGGGGTTATTTCGCGAATATGTCCTTTTTTATTACACTTTTCGGTACAGCGCCGCAATGCCGATGACGCCGCAAGTCGCCAAGACCCAGAGACTGAAATCGTCCGAGGAGGGTGAACTGATGGGGCGGTAAGCCAGTTCAACGGCCCCCAACGAGGCATCGGAAGGCGTTGTGCCGTTGTCGTTGATGTGTTCATGGACGAGCACAACGCTCCAGTGTTCCGTGGCGTTGAACACGATGGTGAAATCGTGTTCACATCCGTCTGAAGTGGTTGCATTGACAAGTCCAAGACGTTCGGTTACCGTTCCGCTGTCCACGGCGCATTCAGCGATGCCCACCAGCACTCGGTCCCGCGTGGGACCACCCGGGTTGGTGGAAGACGAGCTGACCCGTTTGTCGTGTTCAAGCACCATGTACGTTAACTGGCTACCGGGGGATTCCACGAGACGCAGTTCGTTGAGCGTCACGCGGAACATGTCGTTTTCAGGCGTGACCGTGAACGCCAATTCACTCATGCCGTCTCGCTCCAATTCGGTGGACAGGATGTCCCGCTGCACATCTGTCCATGCCTCGTATCCAACCCGTGCCTCCCCGCCCTCCACGACGAAGGTGGGGGTTGACACCACCGGTTCATCTCGAAGGGCGTTGATTCGGTCAATGCGATACTGGCTTGCAGGTGGTTGGAAATCATCTTCCCCATCGCTTGGATGCAAGGCGATGAGGGCAATCCGAGAGCCGTGGCTGTCAGCGACACGGACAAGTTCGGGGTCGATTTCGGCACACGAGGGGCACCATGTGGCCGTCACCTCTTCCACCAGCATGGTTCGACCACCTGTTCCGGTGGACAACGGATGATCAAGCAGGCCTGAAGGCGCTACGGCTACCGCAGTTGTGGGGGTGACCGACGTCAAGAGCACGCCCAAGCACACAACAAGGGTTGTGGCCATCAACCGTCGACTCCTCATCGCTGAACCTCCTTGCTCCTTGGAGTCCGAGGTCCGTTTTGATTGCTTGCCTCCGCCTGTCCGGGAGAAGAGAGGTTATCAATTCGGGGCGTGAGGGACGGGTGAGGCGGTCCCATGGCAGAGCACTGGATTGAAAACCACAAAAGGGATTCTTGGCGACGTCAAGCCAAGGCCAGCGGTTACCGTGCTCGGTCGGCGTTCAAACTGAAACAAATCCAAGACCGGTTCGGTTTGATTCGTCAGGGCGATACGGTGCTCGATGTCGGATGTCATCCCGGTGGCTGGGCACAAGTTGCAGTTGAACTCGTGGGCGCCGAGGGCCATGTTGTTGGCGTGGACCTGGAACCTTGCCAAGCCGTGGAAGGGGCCGTGTTGTTGACCGGTGACATCACCGAACCCGTGACTCAAGAACGCATCTTAGCCGAACTCGGCGGTGCCCGTCTCAACGTGATCGTGTCAGATATTTCCCCCGACATCACCGGGAAATGGGACATGGATCAGTCTGTAGCAATGACGCTGGTTGCCGATGTCTTCGATTTTTCCTTGCCTTTGCTCCGAAAAGGAGGCGCTTTCACAACAAAATTGTTCCAAGGAGTCGGTGTAGAGCAATTGATCGATGCCGTCAAACCTCATTTTTCCACCGTTCGAAGGTTTTCTCCTGACGCATCCCGTAATTCTTCCTCGGAAGTGTACCTCATATGCCGCAATCACACGCCATGGAAGGGTCCAAACCGATCCGTTCGGTTGCGTTACGACGAGGCCATGGACGAACTGGTGGGTGGTCATGAACTTGAGGAGGACGTGGCGATTCAATCGTCAACCTTCTCAGTCCGCCGCAAAAAAACATCTTCAGAATGATTGAAGAGGGTTGATGCGGTTCTTTCGTATCATGAAACACAACAACGCTGACCTGTGGCCACAACCCGCAAATCGCATTGCTAACCTCAAACCAAACACACCGGTCAAGGACCTTGAATTGTTGATCCTTCGGATCTACCCACAGCGGTTGTTGGTTTCTGGGTCCTACACGGGTCCTGTGGCTGCGGCATGCGGGCGTGACGACACGGGCTTGGTTGGTGTTGTTTTGTGGGCTGAACAGGTGGATGACGTCCAATTGGGTGACGTCATACGACTCCATTCGGGTTGGTGCCGTTCCCGCGACGGTGCTTTGGTGGTCAGCACTGGCCGTCACGGTCGAATGAGTGTTGTGCGAGGGGCGGACGACAGAAGGCTGGCTTGAGGTCACGCAACCATAAAGAGGGGGAGGGCGTGGCGAGGTTTACCCACGAGGTATTGTCATGACCGAGCGAGCAACAAACTGCACCTCATCCGGCGTCCCCCTTTCTGAAAAGGGATCAACAACCTTCCCTTGCCCCGGCTGCTTTGAGCCGATCGGCCGAAGCCCTCGAGTTCGAAACCAGGGCGTTCTCTACAAGTGCCCAAATTGCAACTACGTGGGACCCTGAGGTGAAAACATGGGCATGGTAGTGATGACATACAAAGTAAACCCGGACTCGAACGTTGATGATGTCGACACCGACGCCATCGCTGAAGCCATCAGGGGCTTCTCCAACGATGATTACGACATTCAACTCGTGGAGACCAAACCGTTGGCGTTTGGATTGAAATATGTTCAAGTCCACGTCAAAATGAACGATGGTGAAGGTCTTGCCGATGCCCTTGAGGCACAAATGAGCGCCTTGCACGGCGTTGGCGAGATTGAAGTCCTCTCCATGGGCCTCATCTGAGACCCTTCGGTTGTTCAGTACCCAACCTTCTCTTGCCAAGGATTAATGAAGGGAAGAGACGGCGTTTTTTTTATGCATGAAATCGTCTATTTTGCATCCCCCGGCCTCGCAGAATCAGCTCGTCTTTGCCTTGAATTGTCGGGCGTTGAATGGAAAAACACCGTTGTGGATTGGGACGGTTATTCGGAGTTGAAGGCCTCTGGAATCTTACCCTACGGTTACTTGCCAATCATCAAAACACCCAGCGGCGTCATCGCAGAATCAAACGCCTTGCTTCGCTACACCGGTGCGCTGGCAGGACTGGAACCCGACGACCTTCACGTCAGGGCAAAAGTGGATGAGTTGGTCGACGTGATCAACGGCTGGAGAGATCACTTCATGCCAACGTTCGGGATTGAAGATTTGGATGAAAAAATTGCAGCCCGCCAAGCCTTGTTTGTTGAAGGAGGGAGCATGGATGTCGCCCTCAAACTCATCTCTTCAGTGTATGCCGAATCCAAAACAGGTTGGCTTGCCAATACGGCTTCAATGTCAATAGCCGATGTCAAGGCCTTTGTTGACACCTTTATGCTGTTCTCCGGTCAATTTGATGGTGTAACCAAGGATCTTCTCGACCAGTATCCGCTTCTCTTGCAATTTCACGATTGGATGGCCAACGACGAACGGGTGAAAGCCTACTTTGCGAAGACGGATGACATGCGTTGGGTGTTCAAACCTGAAGCCTTCAACACGATTTGAACACCTTCACCATTTGCGCAGCCAAACAAGGACGTCGAACCGTCCTTACAACGACGAACTGGGAACGCGAGAGCCTTTGCCGTCAAGGACCATTATATGCCTTGTTCCGGTGATTTGGTTCATGGAACCGTCTCATCGCGCTGTGTTGGCGACGATGGTCCTGGGTTCCTTGTTGATGGTGGGCGTTTCCTTGCCTGGAGTGTTGCTCCCGGGACCCGTTTCCAACATCTCGACACCGCCACCTGAAGGCATTGAACCGCTGAGCGATCAGGTCTTGTTGGTGGTCTTGGATGGTGTTCCACGCTCCGTCTTTGATGACCCCGACATCATGCCGTTTGTGGCGTCCTTTGAGCAAGAAGGTCTCAAAGTGCCGGTGCTGAGCTCTGAGTTAACCCTCACCGGGGCATGCATCAAAGAAATGGCCACAGGCCGCAACGCTGTACCCATGGACGCCATTCGGAATTGGGAAGTCAACAACGAGGTTCGCAACGACCCCTTCTACCACGCTGAATTCCAAGGGAATTCGGTTGCTTTTACAGGGTTCTATGTCTGGCAAAACCTGTACCCAGAACCGTTCTTTACACACGAAACGAGCCCCGATTTTGGTTTTGATGACATCCATCTGGCGGATGACCATGCGATGGAGGTGGTTGAGGGTTGGATGGCATCCAACCGCCACAACCTGATGGTGGCTCACTTGGGTGGGACGGACCACGCTGCGCATATTCACGGTTTAGATTCCCCAATTTACGAGCAACGAATGAAGCAGCTTGACCTCCAACTGGAGGACTTGTTCAACACCGTTCCCGACAACTGGACGGTGCTGCTGACCTCCGACCACGGTGTCACCAATTACGGTGGTCATGCACTGGGAACTGGAGCTGTGGCCGAAGAGGTGTACCTTTTCGCAAGTGGTGAGGGCATCGCACCGCCTCAAGAGTTGACCACTCCCATCGCCCAGCGGGACATTTCTGTCCTCATCTCAGCGCTGATGGGGCTGCCGTTACCGGTCTCGAGCGACGCCGTTGTCCCGTTGGAAATGCTCGACCTCACCTCGGGACAAAAAACACAGTATGAGCGTTGGAACTGGGAGAATGTCTTGGCACATCACGCCTTTATGGAGGCTGAAGGCGGAGAACACATCGATTCACTCCCCAATGAACCAAATTGGGCGCTGATCGATGAATCGCAGGAAGCGGTGCCAATCCTACCTGTTCTCTTCAGCCTTGTTGTTGTTGGCGGAATGATGGCTTGGTGCGTTGCGAACCGTTCAATCAGCCCCGTTCGATTTGAACGAACAGCGTATCAAAACGTCATGATTCCGCTTGCCGTCGTTTGCTTTGTCACCGTTGGTCTCTTGGCACGGGATCAAGAAGTGTTGCTGTCCGGACGATGGCTGCGCAAGCTGATGGGGACGTTTGGTGTTGGGGCCCTTGTCGTGTGGATGGTGGTGGACAGAAAGCGGATGATGAACCTCCAAATCCCGCCCTTGTTCATGGTCATGACTGGCCTGTTGTTCTTGTTTCCCGAAACAAGATATTCCACGTTAGCCATCTTTTTGGCTCCATGCGGCCTGTATGCTCTATGGACCAGAGGAAAGCGTTACTTTTCTCTGCAGGAGCGATATGGACTGAGCGTCTTGCTCGGGTTGATGGTTCACCATCTCGTTGATTATCTCCCACGGTTTTTGACCAACATGTCGTTGCAAGCGTTGCTTGACATGGACCTTCTCTACAAGCCCATGCAGCGTTTGGTTCACGGTTCAATGGTGTCAAACCCGCTCATGTTGATGTTCTTGTGGCTGGCTGTGATTGGCATCATGTTCACAAAAAAAATGGAACAGCGTTTTGTCGTCCAGTGGCGACCTGTTGTGTTCGTCACGACCCTGATTGTTTTTGCTGCGTTTCAAACCACGTTGACCGATTGGGTCATCATTGTCTTCATGTTATGGACCGTAAGGTTTGCATTGAAATCAGACCGTTCGCAACGCTTTGAACAAACGCTGGGGGTCCGCCCCATCGAAGCCATCGTCTTGAGTTGGGTAGGCCCAACATGGGGATTCTTCCCTGCGTTTTGTGTGGTGTTTGTTGGCCGTATTGCTCCCTCCCTGAAAGACATGGTCGCTACGCTAACAAGCAACGAAGACAGCGAGCAACGCCGAATCGCACAACAGGTTCTTTCTTCCCTCACCGGTGTGTGTTTGCTGTTTTTGATTTGGTTCCATTTCTCATTGCTGACCCCTCTTGGCTTGCTCGAATACAATCCGAGCAAAGTGATCGTTACTGGTGGGTTTTTTGGGGCCCGTACGGCTCCATCTCTCGGTTGGATGGGCCTGATGATTGTGGGTCCAACGCTGTTGAGCCTTGGCTACACCTACTTTTCTTGGACCAACAAGAACCCCAAAGACGGCACGCTGTTGTTGGTTGGCCTGTTCCTCCTCAGTCATGCCACCGTCTTCTGGACGTCGGCCTTGTTCACGGAATACTTCGTCATGTTGAGCACCGGTCTGTTGTTTTACTCAACCGTCCTTGCGGTGGGCTTCCTGGTTGAGGTCCGAGGCTGGTTCACTGTGGATCCCCCAACACATTGGGATCAACAGGAAATCCCCACGAGGTGATTTCTTTTCAACATCCATCCAACCTTGAGCGCCGAATCTTCGTTGTTCTTTCCGAAATAAAAGGTGTGGGTGACACCGACAAGATTCCAGAGGTTGAGGAAAAATGCCCTCGGGAATGGATATGGACGCTGCACCTTTGCTTGTTAAACGCATCAACTGGAACATGAAAGCATCGAACATCCAACCCTGTTCTTGGCCCATTCAGGTCGCTTTTGGAACCACTTATCCACCATTTCAGGTTGCTCGTCGTAGGGGCGTTTGAGAAGTTCATGCAGTTCATTGCACACCGAGTCGTCTCCCGCTTGGGCTGCATCGATGGCCATCTGAGCCATCCAATTGCGCAGTACATACTTTGGGTTGTTGCTTCGCATGGTCTCAAGGTCGGGTTTTCCGGCCACCCGTTCCCACCAATGTCCGAGCCATGTTTCCCATTGGGTCTCATCTCGCGTTGCAAGATCGTAAAACGCTCCATCGAGTGGCTTGATGCTTGGTTCTTCCAAACCGATAAGGAGACGGAAGAAGACGGTCATGTCAACCTCGTCTGTCCCGAAGAGATTCAACAATTCGTTGACGAGAACCTCATCAGATTCTTGCAAATCGCCCAGTCCGAGTTTGGCCGCCCACGTTTCGCTTTGGAGATTCATCGCAAATTCAGTGACATGTTCGAGCACCGGTTGCAAGAGACCCACGTCCTCCATCAATGGCGCCATGGATTCCAACAGCCTTGCCACGTTCCACGAACCGATGTGCGGCTGTTGTCCAAATCGATAGCGCCGACGCTCGGAATCGGTGGTGTTTGGCGTCCAATCAACGTTGAACGGCTCCAGCCATCCGTACGGGCCGTAATCGATGGTGATTCCATGAATCGACATGTTGTCCGTGTTCATCACACCATGGACGAAACCAACGCGCATCCAATGAGCGATCATGGTTGCCGTACGCTCTCCAACTTCGGTCAACCAGGCGATGAGACCTTCATCAGAATCACCATGATGCGAGGGGAAATGATGACGAATCGTATGGTTGACCAAGGCCCGCAACGCATCCTTGTTTCTGTCCGCCATGTGGATTTGAAAACTCCCAAAACGAATGAAACTTGGAGCAACACGGCAAACCACGGCCCCGGGTTCAGGGGCTGGGTTCCCGTTGTACAACACGTCGCGAACCACCTGTTCACCGGTTGAAACCAACGACAAGGCTCGGGTTGTTGGAACACCGAGGTGGTGCATCGCTTCACTGCACAAGAACTCGCGAATGGATGAACGCAACACGGCCTTTCCGTCGGCTGTGCG
>QQSC01000032.1:25645-33444 GCA_003602475.1 Candidatus Poseidoniales archaeon
GTGAGCCCAGCGCCCTTCAATTGCAGCTCCATGACTCCGGCATCGGTTTGTACCTCACCAAGTGTGATGGCTCGACCGTCGCCCAGTTGGTGTGCCCAATGACCAAACTGGTGTCCACCGTACCGCTGAGCGTACGGCATCATGCCATCAACGACGGGCCCACCTGCGAGCACCTCCGGTTCTGCATGTTCAAGTCCCAATTCATCAGCAAGTTCAGTGGACCACAAGCGAAGTTGAGGCGAAGGTGGTGGTGTGGGTGTCACACGGGACCAACACACCCCAGGAACCTGCCGTGGTCTTCCGCCATGTTCAGCATCACCTGGAGTTTCATCGAGAAACCGATGAAGCCAGAGGAGGGAGGAAAGGTTGGTCACAAATTCAACACACGCCACCGTGATTTGAACATGTGGTTGGTTCGTTGGCAACGGTTGGTACCGTCGTTTGACCGAGACCGTCGGTTCTGGTGGGGTTCACTCTGAGGTTGGTGTTTCAAGACGTCCGTCACCCATTTTTGCGAACCGTTTCTGTTCTCTGGGATGGACGATGTCGGATGCTCCCCAACTCCAACCACCAAATTCCGTCCGTTGGTAGTCCGAAAAGGCTTGGTAAATCTCATCTCGTGTGTTCATCACGAACGGCCCGTGCTGAACCACGGGCTCTTTGATGGGTCGGCCCTGAAGGACCAAAACACGCACATCGGCATCTGGAGCGCTCAGTGTGGTTGCCACATCAGCACGCAACTCCATCCCGTGCTTGGCCTTTAGAGTCTGGCCGTCGACGAGCGCCTCGTGACCGTCAATGTGGTACAGCATACGGTTGACCTCAGAAGAACCAATGGGCAGTTCAACGCTTCCACCTTGGTCGATGTTGATGATGAACAGACCAACCTCGTTCTCAGGGTTGTAGGCCCATGAAGCCGACGGGGGTGCAGGAGCCTTGGTATCGAACCACTGGCCAGCAACAATCCGAACACTGGCTCCGTCTTGGGTGACCCGTGGCACTTGCTCAGCCCAAATCATCTCATAGCCCGGTTTGGCCATCTTGTCTTTGGATGGCAGGTTGATCCATATTTGGAAGAGGTCAAGTCGATTGGGTTTGTCAGAATTCACAAGAGGGAACATTTCTGAATGCATAAGGCCAGAACCGGCCGTCATCCACTGAACATCGCCAAAGCCATATCGTCCTGTTGAGCCCCCGGAATCAAAATGATCCACAAGCCCATCGAGCACAACGGTAATGGTTTCGAAACCTCTGTGCGGGTGGGCAGGAAATCCAGGGACACGACGACCATGATACATTTTCCACTCGTTCGCTTCGTCAAAATCTGAACCAATATGACGACCAATCAACGGCTCATCGGGACCCATCAAATCGTTCCCTTCAGGGTACAAATCCAAGTGATGGACGCAAAAAAGGAAGGGGTCGAGGGTCTCACGGACAAATCCCATGGGACGGTTCGAGCGTACGGGGGATGCCATGGGCCCTCCTCGGATGAGGAGTACAAAAGGACTGGTCACATCTCATGAAGAGAACCCTCTCGAGAGGAGGACTCAAGTCGTGGCTTGCAGTTTTGCCTCAAGTTCTTGCGCCACCCGTTTCGAAAGCCCAAGCTGACGACGGCTGGAATCCAAAATGGTTCGTTCCATGTCCGTGATGATGCCATCCTCGTAGGCTGAAAGCAGAAGGTTGAGGTACATCTCTTCGTTGATGCTGTCCACGTTGGTGACCTGACGTTCCAACAGACGTGAAACGATGATTTCAGTCGGCAAGAGCAATCCAAGAATGGCGATTTTGCTCATCACCAAGGCAGCACTGTTTGCAATTTCCCGTTCAAGCACGGGCTCAACCGCAAATTCGGAAATCACGAACAGAACAACGGCAACACCGAGGGTGATGGTGGTGGCTTTGCGCTGAAGTTCAACGCTGGTCAACTTGGTCATTGTGGAAGCCAATTCCTCATTTTTGAGTTCCATTTCGGTGTTTGAACGACTGAGCTCCTCGTTTGCAATATGAATCCTCCGAGATTGCTCCTCAATCACGGCTTCTGCCGTTGCTCGGGCCTTTCGCTCGCGTTCAATTTTCCGTTTCAACCGGTTGATTTTTTCTTCGGGAGAGACGGTGTTTTTGGCGTTCAACTTCGCCTTCTTCGCCATCTCCGCAAGGTCCAACGCGGATCACCGTTCATTCTTTGGTGCAGGTAAAGAGAATCACCTGCTTGTCATCAGTGGAGCGGTCGGTAATTTGGATGTCGACCGTTTCTTTCCAGTGTTCGAACGCTCCATCCATCAAGCCGTGGGCCAAATCGGAGAAGTGGCGGTGAGAGTGGTATTCGAAAAACAGGGTCTTGCCGTCGTCGGACATCGTGGCAACGAAGTCGGGCAATCCTGCATCCGGGTAGAGTTTGAGAACTTCCACATGCACGACGTCATGGATGGTGCAGAGGAAGGAAAACGAATCATCGTGGCCTTCAAAGAACACCGGGAACAACGCGTGGAAGCGGCCGAAAAGGTACTTTCCGAACGCATGCACCAACACGGGCACAGGAACATCAATGGCTTCTGAAAGAGCCACGACAAGCGTTACCAATTCAGTGTGGGAGTAGGTGCCAACGGCCGTGTAAGAACCGCCTGATGGCAAATCGGATGATTCAATGATTCCATCGCTGACATCTTCCCCAAATGTTGATTCAACCATATCGATGAATTCTCTGAAAACAATTCCCTTCATGGCATTGCGATTTCAGTCAAGGATATAATAATTCACTCCTTTTGTTGTAGGCTACCTGTGCTGCATTCGCACCACGCAATCACGAATCTGTCAAAACGATTTAATTATCAAACTTGAATCCTAACGGCCCGAATATTGAACTTGTTTCGTTAACCACTCCACATTCCTTCAACGCCAACACCATTGGGTCCTCTTGGTCATGTCGAATGTCCTCTTTGTCAACTCAACATCTCTTGACCAGAGGTCCCATTACGAAAGCCACGAAGCCTTTCAAGCCCTTGTTGTACGGTTTGTCAACACAGAGGTCAACTCACACGCTTCACCATCCGGACTTAATGAACGAACACGAGGTCGTCGTTTTGGTTGAACGTGGTGACGCCAACCGGGAAGGACCAACCTCGGTTGGACCCTTCGAAACGGCGGGGCATCATCGAGGTTGAAACACAAGAGGTTGAGACGAACCTGCGTTCTGAATTGCTCGGGTATCAGCAACAAACAAAAAATACAAACTTTGTTAATAACCCAAAGGGGCTAGGACCGCTGTGACCGGGATGAGAACCGCTGCACCTCTCTTGATTGCGACTGTTTTGTTGGCCGTTGCTCTTGCACCAACCGCTGCAGCCGGCTCAGCCGAATTTGAAGACGGCACAGCCATGTCGGGGATTGAAAGGGTCACGTACATGTCCTTCATTGGCATCAGTCTCATGTTTATCGCTTCTGCATTCTTCTTGTTCATGGAGCGAGCTGATGTGGCTCGAAGGCATCGACCCGCCATCGGCATCAGTGTCATGATCGTCGGCATCGCAGGTGTCCAATACGCCCTGATGCAGGAGGCCTTCATTGCTGAGCCGGGGGCCCTTCCAACCGACTTTAGGTATGCTGATTGGCTGACCACCGTACCTTTGATGGCCGTGACGTTTGCGGTGCTAGCAGGTAAAGAAGCCTTCACGGATCGTCGATTGTTCAGTTTGCCCGGCATGTCTGTCCCGGGGATTATTATCGTCGGTTCCATGTTCATGATGATCAGTGGATACCTTGGTCAATTGGAGTTGGACCAAGCTTTGGCCCAAGGCGTTGAACCCAACCCAATTCACTGGTACTTCTTCTTCCAGGGCTGTGTTGGTTACCTCACGGTGTTCATGATCGTTGGCTCCCCGTTCACCGGCGCCTACGGTATTGATGACACCAAAATCAGCGACCCGTCAATAGTGGCCACAATGACACGCTTGAGAAAAGTGGTGCTCATTGGGTGGTTGATCTACCCTGTCGGCTACGTTATTGGGGCCACTGAATTGGGCGGCGTAGAAGGTGCAGCATCCATGATGTTGGTGTACAACTTGGCCGATTTGGTCAACAAATTGGCCTTTGTCATCATCGTGCTCATCGGCTGTCGGGCCGTTGAAGACACCGTCTCGGCTTGAGAACACCAAGGCAGAAAGTCATCTCAGCTCTTTTCATCATCGATGCTGGACCGCTGTTCGACAACATCAATGAACTCGAACCCTCTGTACGCTCCGAATGTTCAACGGTTCAACTCAACATGACCAATGAATTTTAGATCGTTCAAACCGATGGAATTCGTTCGCATTAAGGTCAAAAATGCTTCACAACAACAAGAAGAATATACAAACTGCAACCGCATGCTTGAAGCATGGGACAGCACACAACAAGGGGGGAATGAACATCCATTCGACACGAAATTGGCGCAGCGGTTGGACAGCCCTCGTCTTGGTGGTGTTGATGGCCACGTCCACGTGGCCGATTGGAGGCCATCCTGCCACCATGAGCGAAGGTGAGCCGTTGGCTCAACGCACCGTTCTTGAAGACACCACGTTTGCAACGAGCGATGGATTTGTCCATGTCAATGTCACAACATCGCAAGCCAGCGGCATCACGTCGCTCCAGCGTCCTCCTGTTTCATGGACCACACCAACCACCGGAAACGGCCTCTCAAACGTACTAACCGGATCATGCTCGGTGCACCTTCCATCAACCGATGAAGTCTATCTGATGGGAGGCCGAATCGACCCGAACCCAACGCAAACAGGTGATGAAACAACAACGAACACCGTTGACATCTTTGACGTGTCCACCAACAGTTGGACACCTGCCGCCGAGTTGTTGAACGCCACCCAACAATACCACGGGTGTGCGGTTGTTAACGGCGTGATTTACAGTGTAGGCGATCACTACCCTAATTCCAATCCTGCCACGCCTTCAACGGGGATGGTGCAGACCTACAACCCGCTTGCAGGTTCCTGGACCTTGGGCACCAACATGCCGAGCGGAAAGGGCGTGGGTTTGGCTGGAGTGACCAGCATGAACGGTTTCCTCTACGTCGCTGGCGGTGTCTCGAAACCTGACAGAAGCGACCTCAAGGCGGAACTTTTGAGGTACGACCCGGTGAACGACCAGTGGAATTCAATGGCAAACATGAGCCATCCTCGCCACTCCTTCGAACTCGTTCCTTTCAGGGGTAAACTTGTGGCCTTTGGTGGAATTGCAACGTTTTTTGATCCTGCAGCAAACGCAACAGTAACCAAAGTGACCAACCTTACTGAAGCCTATGATCCGGTCACCAACACATGGTCACCTCTTCCCAACGCTACACATGCGCTTGCAGCCTATGCAGCCGAGGTGTTCAACGACGAAATCATCGTTTTAGGGGGCATTACCGCCTCGGGCGGATGGTCGACCACGGCGAGCGACAAGACCTACGGATACGATCCGACCGTTAACCGGTGGAGAACGCACGCCACACTTCCAATTTCGCTGTACGATTCGACATTGGTGAGGGCGAACAACACCCTTGTCTACGCCTCAGGCGACACATCAACCAGCAGGTTTGGCACATGGTCCATTCAGTACACTGCCGACAACGAGTATTTCACCAATCCATCCGAGCGGAGTGGGTGGTTGACCTCAAGCGTGCAACGGTTGCCCTACACCACCGAGGGCTCAGCCAGCCTCACCTGGATTGACGTCCGTTCCACACAGCCCTCCGGAACCTTTCTTGGTGTCCAATACCGGACGGCCGGGGAAGCCAACGAAATAGCCGTCGCACCATGGAAACCCACCGTTCTTCCCGTCTATTCTTACCTGCCAGAAGGCAACAACAGCATGGCCGATTCCCCACTTGACCATGACCACATTCAATATCGGGCAAGACTAACCACAACAGACCTCATGGCGTGGGAGACACCGACATTGAATTCAATCACCATCGGTGCCGATGAGGCATCGTTTGTCACCACATTGCCATCAACCATGCAACCAACATCAGCACCCATCAACATCACCACCCATCACCACGCCTCAAGTGAGTCTGGAACCTACACACTGGGACTTCGAGCCCAAACTTCCCTTGGAAACCCCCACACACCATCTGAGTGGACGACCATGAAGTGGAACACCTCAACCCAGCATTTGGATTTGAGCGACACGGACAGCCTCGTCTTCGATGGGCGAGTCAATGCCACATTGGGGCCCATGACGCCATCGGGTCAAACCGTTACCTGGTCGTTTTCGTTAGCAAGCGATCTGCCCAGCGAACATTTGCGATTCATGGTGCAAACCAATGCAGAGAGAAACGTTACGTATCTTCATGAATCGTTGATTGGTTTGGACCGAGAAGTGGAAGTCAACATTCTCGGCGTTCGTTCCAACAGCAGTTCGGTGGGTGGGCCAGAGGTGAGCGCAGGCGAAGTCCTTCCTGGGAATGCCGAACTCACCGTTACCCTTCAGCACGTGTTCGCCAACAGTGGCCTTGCTTTGATGGGAGGCACCATTGAGGGCCGGCTCCACACCGACGTGTTGACCCATGGCCGAACCGTGACAGGAGAACGGATCTGGTTGAATGAAAGTTCGAATTGGTTCCTCCTACCTTCTGGAGGTGAACCGTGGGATGCTGTCCTTCAGTTGCCCGAATCCATTGCAGGGGATGCGAGGTTATCGCTTGAAATTCGTACTGCGGAGGAATGGACCCTTCTAAACAGCGCCACCCCTCTTGAGTTCAAAGTCAACGGTGTTGCGCCTGTGGTGGTTGGAACATCACCCGCCGATGGAACATACACCAACGAGGCCAGCGAACGCCTGGTCACGGTTGAACTGAACGATGTCGGTGGATTCAGCAACGAAACAGTCGACATGCATGTTTGGGTTCAAGCGATTGACGACGGCTCCAACGGTGGAATTGAGGATGGTGTGCCTCAACGGAATGAATACCGGCCCACCACGGTTTACATTGGCCAGCTCGGCAATCGCTGGTTCCTCAACACCAGCGTCAACGACACGGCCAACGACGACCATGAGAAGGTACACATTTTGCTTGAAGGAACGGACCTTGCTGGCTTGCCTTTGCCACCAGCGCCACCGGACAGAGGTCATGTGCACTGGGCATCAAGAACACCGAACAAAGCCAATCTGAGTCATCTTGAACCCCAAGGCGACTTTGTTTCCAGCGGGGTGTTGCGCTTGGAACCCTCACGCCAGTTCGGTTGGGACCTTCGCGTGGTGGACACCAACAGCATCACTGACCTTCAATTGGTTGAGGTCCACCTCGGTGGAGACGACCGGTTGGGCTTTCTCTACAACCACATCGATGGCACCTGTGCATCCCTTGACCAGCGCATATTGGTGCAAGATGTCGATTGCATCGCTGTATCAAACGAATCTTCTCTCCAACTGAGTCTATCGGGCCATGTGGAATGGGGTCTTCGGGGAAGCGACCTTGAACAGGGGAGACTGGATGTTCGCCTTCGGGACATTGACGGCCTGTCCATTCACACCTTCGACAACGCTTGGTCGTTGCAGCGAGAATTGTCAATCAGCGTCGACTCGCTTACCGATGATGACGGACGCACAGTCCAGCCCATCACCGAAAACGTTGCTGTCATGTCGGGTGACGGGTTGTCACTAAGAGGCATGGTGACCCACCGATTGAGCAACACACCCTACGATGGTGAACTGCGACTTCGCTGGAACGGGTTGCAACAAAACAGCGATTGGCGTGGTACTCTTACGGTCAATGTTGTCAACGGACAGATCAACGCTACCGTTCCGACACCAAGCGG
>QQSC01000032.1:33583-41509 GCA_003602475.1 Candidatus Poseidoniales archaeon
TCCAGATACCATCTTGATTCCATTGATGTTGGCGTCAACATCAGAGAAGGTCAAGGTTGGTCGGATACCCTGAGCATGACGTGTCAAATTCGATCCACCAATCAATCGTGGACGCCCCAAACCTTGGTGAGGAATTCCACAACCGTGTTCGATGGCAACACCATGTTCACCTTCCAATACAACATGACGTCCCTTGGCGATCCATCCACCCTCCCCACACAAGCCTCTTTGGCGTGTTGGGTTGTTGGTTACGACGATGCTGGATGGGCTTTGGTCAGCAGCGGTGGAAACACGGAACTCGACCCTTGGATGACGGTGCCTCTGAACAACATTGGGCCCGATCTGTCCATCGAAAGCGTGGAAGTTGATGCTGAAGTTGCCCCCGGCGAACGGGTTTCCGTTAAGGTCCTTGTAGCCAACAGGGGTGAATCGCTTCAAACACCGTTCAACGTCAGCATTGAGGTGATTCAAGGCGACCGGGTGGAATTGGTCGGCAAAGCCCAACTTTCGTCCATCAACCTCGACACGGCCACGTCGATCAGTCGAGGATTCGATGCTCCAGAGGGTTCCTGGTCGCTGCGAGTGACCGTCGACCAAGAAGGCACGGTGTGGGAAGTAAACGAGGGCAACAACGAATGGGTCAGGAGCTACACGACGTCTGCTGCTGGATTTGGTGGAACCGTTGCTGCAGTTGGTGGAACCTCATTGTTGGTCTTGATCGTTGCTCTCGTGCTGCGACGACGCGGTGCGTCTCCTGCAGTGGATGAAGCAGAACTCAAGGCCAGTATGGCTCCTGAACCGCTCAATACAGGCTCAACCGAATCCGGCTCAAACCCTGCTGAAGATGACGCATCCCTCGACTCAGGCCCTCGCGGACCGCCTGGAGGAAAGGTGGCGTTGTCTTCGACGGCCAAACCGATGCGTGGACCCCCGAGGGCACCAAAAGAAAAGACATCCATCCTGCTGAACACGAAGGAAATGGCGGCCCAACATTTTGACGCACTTGGCACATCTCCAACCATCGGTGGCGATCCGGCTGTGAACGTGGAAGATTACACACAACTTCCGCCAGGTGGCGCCTATGATTACTCTGCGGAAGGCACCTTCTACGTCGGGGATGAAAACGTCGGCAGGTGGCGATTGAACGAGGACAAGTCCTTCACGAAAATCAGCGATTGAGCTCATGGCCTACCTTCTTGAACGGTCACCGCATCTCACGGTTCATGAGCGACGATGTGGACGATGTCCGTCGCGTCCTCACCATGGCGTTTCGCGGCCTTGAACACATCAATCGGTTCGACTTGGAACGGTGGTTGGCCTTCGATATGGAATGGATGCCGCCTCATGAAGCCGAACAAGCGGTAACCGCACTTGTGCAAGCGTCCTGGCTGACCGAATCAGGACCTGATGTTTCACTTCAAGCCGATCTTGGTGAGGTGGAGGTCCCCTTGGGTTGGTTTCCACGACCGAGCCGATTGCTAGAACCAATTCATGCGGTGAGCACAGAAGTTGAACTCAAAGGAAGTTTGACTCAAAAGGCAAGGTTGAACACGCCTCATGTTGAATCAAAGGAACCATCACCGGCGCCATCCCCAGTTGAAAAAACCGATATCAGCGGTGACCCCCGAGCCAAAATCACGGCTCGAATGAAGCGCTTTGTTGCTCGAAGCAGCGGGATTGATGCCGCTGAGATACAGCGAAGAGCCGATAGGAAACAAAAGGTGTTCCACCACATCACACCCTGGCTTGCGTTGGCCCTTGTGGCACGAGAGCAGGGATTGGACATGGTGGAAATTGTTGAAGCGTTGGCCGTTGTTTGATGGCTGAGCACAACAAACGACGCATGTTGCACTCAAAGGTGCTGATGTTCAGAACCATAGAAGGATCAAGACTCGTTCTCGGATTCAATCATTGATTCTTCAGCACGTGCCACCAATTCCACCAGCACAGGCAGCAAGACCAACGAAAGAACGAGAGAGAACATCACGGTGATGGCCGTGATCAAACCGAAATCCTGTATGATGGGCATGGGTGAGAAGGTCAGAACGAGGAATCCAGCCATGGTGGTCAAGGCACTGAGTGTAAGGGCCATGCCCGTCGTGTTCAGTGAAGTACGCAAGGCCTTCCAATGGTCCTGTTGTTTCTCCAATTCCACCTCAATACGCCGCCACATGTGGATGGAATAATCAATGCCGATTCCCAAGGTCAAAGCGGTGACCATCACGGTAAGCACGTTCCATTTCAAACCGATGAGAGCCATTGAACCCACCACCCACAAAGAGGCAACACCCACGGGGAACAAGACAATCACGGCCGGCATGGTTCGACGAGTGAGCATGAAGAGCACGAGGAACGAGACGAGAAGGGAGATGGCCGTACTTTCAATTTGTGTTAACGACAACCCCTCTAAAACGGTCTGCAACACCACCAAGTCTCCAGTGATGTGGAGTTGAGCATGGTCCTTGAGTTGTGCCTTCAACGTCCCTGATTCGGTTGTTGAACCCAGCACCTCATCAAAATTGTCGATGACTCGATTCGAGTCCGCTGAGGTGATGGCTTCGACACGTACTTCGTTGCGGAAATGAAGGATAAACGACCCGTCAAGGTCCACGGTGTGCCGTACACGGTCGCTCCATGATTCACCCGTCAGCGGGTCGGCAATGGTTTGGTTGTTCGCCAGTGCTGCGAAAAACGCCCCCAGGTCGACGCCATCGTCCCGCTCTATAGAGAACACTTCGCCAGCATACACCTCCATATTGTGAGCTTCACCCATCGAGGCGTTTCGCAGAATGGCGTCCCGGAGAACAGGATAGGGGCCTTCGTAGGATGGAGAGGGTGTTCGGAAATTGGTACCAACAACATCGTTGTTGGATTGCAAATCGGAATGGAAACCCCGCAGTTCTGCGAGAAGGTCGTCGTCTCCAGGAATGGTTGATTCTCCCGAAACGGGTTCAAACAAGACGTAGACCAGTTTCCAACCTGCACTTTCGTAACTGTCTGAAATGTCGTCCCTGACCTGCATGATCGGCATCTCTTGGTCCACGAAGTCCGCCAAATCGAAGTCCGTTTCCAACGAAGATGCGCCGTAGATGGAAAGCCCTGTAATGAGCACAGTAACGATGATGACCCCTACTTGTTGACGTTGTTGAACTCGCATCAGCCTTTCCGTAACACGTGGAAGAGAGAAGTTACCGTTCTTTGCCGGAGAAACGTCTTTTGTAAACATCACGTGAAGAGCACCGACAAAAAATGTAGACGACAAGAACGCTGCAATCACGCCCAATGATAGAGCGTAGCCAAGCGTGGCTAAAGGCGGCAGGGGCGAGATGATGTTGGCCAAGAACGCCGCCACGGTTGTGATGATGGCCAAGCCCAACGGTATCGAAAGATGGCCAACAGCCCTCATCCATGATTCAGAAACCGTAGGGTGGTCGGCCAAATTGTCCCGTTGACGTCGCTGAAGGTGTATGGCATAGTCAATGCCCAAACCGAGGACAAGCGGTGCCACCGTTGCTTCCAATGCCGTGAACCGAGCGCCCGAAACGTTGAGCAAACCGTACGTCCAGACCAGAGCGCTCGACAAGCCGATCAGTGGGAACAGGACATGGTTCACCGAGCGGAAGCCCACGGCAAGCATGACGACCACGACAGCAAATGCGACGAACACCAAGAAGAGGAGGTTATCGAACGTGCCTTCATCGATGTCATGCGCAAGCAAGTCGTTGGAGATGACCTGGTACGACATGGGTGAGGTTTGGGACTGATCTTCCATAGCCGAGCGCATCTGGGCTTGCAGTTCACGTCGTTCGGAATCGCTCAGATCAGGATTGGTTTCAAGAATCCACATGGTGGATGATGCGTAAGGTGTTGCGTCTCCCGTGCCCTCATCCAAGTATTGGCACACCGGGTCGAAATTCAAGTCCCGGTGGAGAAGGGCAGAAGACGCGTAGGTGGCTGACGAAAGGAGTTCGTCGTCAGCAGAAAGACTGCAGGATTCGTTTTCGGTGAACACCAAATCGGTGAGATCCGTCCAGGTCTCAACCGAATTCAACGGTCGCTCACCCGCCTGCTCATCCAGTGCATGTTGCACGATGCCAGGAGCCGTCGTCCAAACGTGAATGAACTGCTGGCGTTTGTACGATTCGTTTTCGAATTGAACCAAATCCTCCGCCATGGCATGAAGGGCATCAATACTCAGGACGTTGGCACCGTCGTCAGCTGTCACATGGACAAACATGGGGCGTGTTTCGTTGGGAAAGTGCTCGTGGATACGATCGTGGGCATCAGTGGCTTCGGAATCCGGGGCAAAATCGTTCAGGTCCGTTTGGAACGAAGGCGGACTCATGTAGAGTTGGGCTGCGAGCACCACGGTCACAAGGAAAGAAAACCCAACGATGAGCGGTGAAGCCTTCTCGAACTGCGGGGCCATCGAGGCCAACCGCTCTTCAAGAGCCTTCGTTTCCATGACCATGCGTTTGGTGGAGGGCATAAAAATGCGAAGGGTGGATGAGCCTGTGCTACGGCTTTCACCGTCCCTTTGGTCGCCTATTCAATCCCTGCCGAGGGAGAAGGTTCAAAGGAAGTGGGTCGGTGGCCAAAGCGGTCAACATGGCGGTTACGGTCCTCAAAAAGGAGAAAAACGAACTTCGACTTCGAATCATCGGCGAAAGCCACACGGCTCTTCAAGTCCTTCGAGAGCGCCTCAACCGCCACAAAGATGTGGATTACGCCAACTATTTCCCCGGTCATCCCGAACTTGATGACCCCGAATTCTACATTCGCACAACCTCCAAAGCAGCCGTTGACAAGGTGTTGAATGACATCATCACCCACGTTGCTGATGAATTCAAGAACGCCACCCTCTGATGGGAGGCACCAGCATGGACAGCCTTGCGCAATCCATCGGTCTGTTGGGCTATGCCACCGACACCTTTGGGATTGGCGGACGCATCAAAGCCCGCGTTTCTGATTTCCGTGTGGAGGAGATTTCCACGCAACTTCACTTGGACAACCGTGGTCGATTCACGGTGGCCAAGGTGACCTTGACGAATTGGGAAACCAACCGATTTTGCAATCAACTCTCAAAAAAACTGGGCATTCCCAAAAATAGAATTTTCTTTGCCGGTACGAAGGACAAGCGCGCCGTAACAAGTCAGCTCTTTGTCATTGATTCCCCCTCCAACAAAGTTGCCAGCGTTGAATTGCCAGACGTTGAAATCGAGGTGCTCGGGCGAACCCATCAGAAAATTGGGTTTGGAAATCACCGTGGCAACCGCTTTACCATTGTCGTACGAGGCTGTTGCAACCAACAGGGTGAACCGTTGAGCAACGAGGAAGCCCTCGCTGAAGTTGACCGAATCGTTAACGGCATGGCCAAAACCCTCGGAGAAGGCCATTTTCCCAATTGGATTGGACCTCAACGCTTTGGTTCGGGACGCCCGGTGACACCGGTGGTCGGACGTCACGTAATTCACGGTGAATGGGAGCAAGCGGTGATGGCCTACCTCTCAATGGAAGGCGAGCATGAGGAAGAAGAGGCAAGGGCCGTTCGCGCCCACATTCGGGAAAACGGAGTGGAAGAAGCCGTGCTTGAGATGCTGCCCCGTTGGATGGGCTTTGAGCGACGAATGATTGAACACCTTTTGGCCAACGAAAATGACCATGTTGGGGCCTTTTGCAAACTGCCCGCCAATCTTCAACTCATGACGGTTCATGCCGCCCAATCCATCGTGTTCAACAAGTCCCTCCATCGCAGGATTGAGGCCGGACTCCCCCTCGCCACACCGGTGGTCGGGGACATTGTCGGACGAATCGACGAAAAGGGTCAACTGGACGTCAACTCTTGCGTGACGGTTGAAGATCGCACGATGAATCGCATCGCTCGCAACTGCCAACTTGGACGATTGATGACCACAGGGCCGCTTCCGGGATCGGATGTTCGAACCTCGTCCCAACAACCCGGAGGCATCGAGGAACAGGTGATTGTTGATGAGGGCCTGGGCGAAGTGTCATGGTTTGTCGAAGATGTTCCGCGTCTCTCCACAAAAGGGACCCGAAGGGGCCTCATCACTTCTTTTGGCGAGCTCTCGGTTGACACTGTGCCCGTTGCAGAGCCCTCCTCCTTGGGCGATCGTTGGGCACAGGGCCCACAAGAAGGGGAACGATGGCATCCCGAAGGAGCCTGCATCCGATTCCGATTCACCCTCAGTTCAGGCAGTTACGCCACCACCCTGCTTCGAGAATTCATGCAGGCACCGTTGCAACAGATGCAATGACGAATCGGAAGGACCTTGAGTTCCTGTGAAACGTCGGACAGAAGACGCAATACTTTCCAAGTTGTACTCCGATGGGTCGGTGAAGGGGAGCGTTTTCAACTGAAAGACGGCTCAAACCTTATTCCGATACAATGGCAGCGTTTACCATGGCGGAAATTCAATGCCCACATTGTGAGCAAGATGTTGAATTGGAAGATGGAGCCTTTGGGTTGTACGATTGCCCTCACTGTGATGTGGAGTTCTCATACGGGGGCACGGATGAATCTGAGTCTAAGGAGATCATGCACGACTCCACGTCCCCCTCTTTGAAGCGGAAGAAGTTCGCTGGACCTGGCATTCTCGCTGGCCTCGCCATTCTCATGTGGCAGTCAGTCTATGTTATCGGCAACATGAGGTATGAGGAGGGGGATACGCTTGACCCCGGTGTTGCTCAGACCTTTTTGTGCATGGGTTTAATCTCAGCTTTAATGTGTTTGAGTTCGATTGTTTGGTTTGCATTTGCATTGGGGACGAAGACCCAAAAGAGGGTTGTCTTGGCCGAAGCCCCTGGCAATTTCCAACAGAATTCTGTTCCTCTTGCACGTGGTTCGCAGAGTACGGTCGTGCCCTCTACGATTGGTGGAGGTTCTGTGCCATTTGTGCGAGAGAACATTCTCAGCGCAAAATCTGGAGACGATCCGGCGCAAATGGTTGGTTTCCTCATTGTTGCTGGTAGTGTTGTGATGTTTGTACTCATGATCATCTTGGGATTCTTCTGGGTTCTATCTGGATTGGGCTCTGGTTTGGGGGGCTCAGGTGGGTCCTGTGACGAAACTTGTGAATTTTTGGGCTCTTCTGCAGAATTCAGTATGTGGTCTTCACTCTTGCTTTTCGCATGCGGCGTAATTGTTTTGGCGAGGCCCTGGTCATGGTTCAATTCTGCCCAGGACATACGTGACTCTGTTGTGAAAGCAAGGATTGGTATCGTAGCAGGGATTTCATTAATTGCAGTCATCTCCTTTGGTTGGCCTGCTTTGGTTGTGGTAGGAATTGCGTTGTTTACCTTTGCAGCAGTGGGATTGGCGAACAGATAGAGTCGAACCAAATGCTCATGCTGGAACGGGCATTGAATTTCATCGGCTTTCTTTCACCCCTGTTTCCATAGCGTCTGATAAGACCCACTGAGGACCTTTTGTTTTGGCAATATCTGAGCAAAAGGTATTCTGATATGCCCTCTAGACCTATCCAAGATTCACTGAACTCTTCACAAGCGATGGTCGGATGAAAATTAGGATCTGATGAGAAGTACAAGCAACATTGAGACGGCGAGAATAGCATTTACAGTTCTGATGTTGTTCCATCGATTCCACGGAATTTCAAAAGCATCACGAACTGATGTGGCTTCTGATTCCTCCGAGGACTCAATATCCAAATGTTGTAATGAATTGTTGAGAGGAATATTAAATCGAAAAGTTGGCAATTGAACTCCAATTAGATACAGAATTGATGCAAATACGAGAAGATAGACCTGTGTTCCGCTTAGGTTCATTATCCCCAGAATCAATGTGATGATTATTGAGAGGATTGAACCTGCCCAAACGAGAATGAAAAGTGGTTGGTTGTTTTGTATGATTCCATCCATGTGTTTGAATGCCAAAAGATACTCCTTGTC
>QQSC01000033.1 GCA_003602475.1 Candidatus Poseidoniales archaeon
CGTCACTCAAGAGCCCAACGAGAACACCGTCGTCAACGCCATCGTTCCGGGGCGATGACGGTCGGATTTGTCGGTTATACCAACGCTGGAAAATCATCCCTGTTTCGGGCACTATCGGGCAAATCGGTGCTTGTGGAGGATCGTTTGTTTTCCACACTTGAAACCACCGTTGGCCGAATGGTGGAAAGCCCACGCATTTTGTTGGCGGACACCATCGGTTTTATTGATAATATACCAAATGCCACACTAGCGGCATTTAGAGCAACCCTTGCTGAGGCGATAGAAGCCGATTTGGTGATGGTGCTGGTTGATGCCTCCGATTCCCTGACAGAAATCGAACGGAAGCTCGCCGCCACTCAGCGAGAAGTGTTTGAACGCCATCAGCGGATGGAGGAGGAGGAAAACCGTTCACCGCCTCCCGTGGCGTTGGTGTACACCAAGTCTGACAAAATCGACGCAGAAGCACGTGCCGAGGTGGCCGATGCAACGAGATGGTCCGGGTTCACGGACATTCTATGGATCTCCACACACGACGGATCGGGTCTTGACCATCTCAAAGACGCCATGTGCACGGCCTTGTTTGGCAGCGTCACGTCGCTTCTTATCCGTCAGGACCACTCGGGGATGGAGGAGCCCATGGGCAAGATCGTCGCTGATGTCCATCAGAACGGTTTGGTGTTGAGCAAAGAGACGCTGGAATCAGAGGACATGACCGTTGACGTGTGGATGTCGGAGTCAACCCGCCAGCAACTCGTTCACCGCTGGGCCGGCCGCGTTGAGGTCAAGTAGGCCGACGACCACCACCGGCCATGGCCGAGGGGGATGAGTTGTCTTACCTCGATGAAGTGGTGGAGGAGTCCACCGTTCTGTTTGCGAGTTCCAATGCCGTCCTCACCATCGCCGACCCGAAACTCCACCCCATCGGGAAATCCATTGGGATATTTTTGCTGTTCATTTGTCTCTTCGGTTTTCTCAACGGACTTGACTACGCTTCTCCAGACGACGGGCTGGTCCGTCCCGATGAATTCGTTTACCGTTTGGCTCAAACCGCTCCAGAGGCTTCAGCGACCTTCCGGGGCACCGTAAGCGATCACCAAGGTGAACCACTCAGCAACGCCACACTGTACCTTTCGTGGAAGGACACCAATGCCAACCTGTGGCGATCTGTGGAAAACCTCACGGACGAGCAAGGAGCGTTCAACTTCGAGCGGCTGAATCCAGGGTTGATTCGTGTAGATATCATCGTGGAACGTGACGGTTATCGAGACGTGTATTCGAATCGGGTATTGCTCTCACCTCCGGCTCTTATTGAACCGATTGGATTCACAACATTGGACTTCTATGTCCCATCTGAGGGTGATTTCGCTGCAGCACCTTGCGACGCCTCTGAGGGGGCAGAATGCGAGATTCGAACCATTGACATGACTCCGTTGCAACTGGACCATCCACTGATGGACCCCAGTGCAGCAACGGGCTACATTCTCGTTGGCTTCGGCTTCATGGGCTTGGCTCTGATTTCAGCGGGCTTTGCGTTGTGGGCGCTGAAATCTGGCTCTGTTGCCCTTCTCCGGACCTCCTCAGTCCTCGTAATATTCACAATGGGTCACTATTATTCGGCATGCATGCTGGGCTTGATGGCGTTCGTGCTGACCTTTGCCGTGCCTCGGCGTCAAATCCCGCTCACCTGAATCGGTGCGTTCTTCATCTGCCGGTTGGACCCGTGGCCATGTACCCTTACTTCCGGTTGATGAGGATGAGGCTTCGTCACGCGTTTCGGTCGTCACGCCACCTCAACATCACCGACGAATTCCTATGGTCGTTCCGACCCATGTTGGGGGATCTTGACGTGTACCCTGAAATGAACAACGGTCGCCATTTCGTGATGTTTGATTTGGCGCGTTACAATTTGGCGTTCTCGATGGGCTTGTTCTCGTACGTACGAAAGCACCGACTTGCCTTCGTAGTGGGCGGTTCCAGCGTGCGTTACCGGAAACGCGTACGGCCGTTTCGAAAGGCCACCGTCCGCAGCCGATTGGTGGGCGTTGATGCCAAGTTCTTCTACTTCCAACAAACCATTGAACAGGGCGGAATCACCTGTTCCTCCGCTTTGATTCGGGCAGCCCTTCGAAAAAAGAGTGGTACAGCGACTCCAGTGGACGTGATGTCGGGCCTTGGCTATGAGATGGACCTCTTCATGGAGCCTTGGGCTGAGAAGTGGGCTTCATGGGATGATGAACGACCTTGGCCAGAACCGTTGATCTGAACCGGCTTCATGCGCCGGTTTCAGCGGGCAAAGACGAATGATGTACCTGAATGCGAAGTTCGCCATTTCCGTCAACCACGTAACCAAAGGTGTACTCGACTTTGACCTCTTCACCCTCCGGGGTGGTGAAGAAATAGTTGCCCATCGCAATGGCGCCATCGTGGTTGAGAATGACTCCGGCGTTTTCGAACCGCACATTGGTCCAGCCGTTGATGGCGAATCCGTTGTCTTCTGGGCAAGCACCGTTCGCTCCGACGAAATACGAAAGGGCTTCATCGAAGGTCGGGCGAAATTGGACCAAGGCCGCCAATGTTGGCTTGAACAACACGTCGCCTAAATCGTAGGCATACAGCGTAGCCACATGGTTTCGGGCCAGTTTGACATAATCCTCACCACTTGTGTGGGCTGCAGCGATGGCCACGATTCCTTCGCCCCACGCTTGTTGAGCCTTGTCGATGTCGGATTGGGTCACCATCTTGATTCCGTCCTCGTGTTCAAGTCTCCACCGGTAGCCTTTCTTCTTTGCTGGGTCATCATCGCCCCCTCCAATCTTCGTGGTTCCTGCCGCCCTCAAGCGACCCACTTATGGTGGAGCGACGCCCCCTGTGGCCATGGACCTGAAGGGAGCGGCATGGATGGC
>QQSC01000034.1 GCA_003602475.1 Candidatus Poseidoniales archaeon
CTGTTGAGGCACATGGCTCCAACTTGAACAGGGTCGTCGGTGACTCGGTGGGTGTGGTAGACTGGGTTCTCATCAAGCGCATTCAAGCTGTAGGTCACGTAGAGGTGGTAGTGAACTTCGTTGGGAGCGTAATGACCGTTGCCGTCCCAGTTGTTGCCGTCAATGTCCGTGGTGTTGAGCAGCGAAGTGTTTTCACTTCCGAGATAGGTCACGGCGATTCGCCCTGGACTTCCGGCATCGATTTGCGGGAAGGCCGTCGAAATCACTTCAACCGGGCTGATACGATGGCTGTCAGCATCCCATGTGTCACCGGAATCTGTGCTGCGGGTCATGTAGATGCCCTGATCGTTTCCAGTCCAAACATGGTATGCATTGGATTCGGTATCGGTTGCGACCTCTGAATTCTTACGAGGGTTGGGTGTGCTGGCATCTTGACCCATTTCACGTGTGTCCCACGTCAATCCGTTGTCTTTTGAGAGGATGATGGTCGGCGTTGCGACTCGAGGTGTCACGTAGACGGTCCCGTCTGGGGCGGTGGTGATGGCTCCGTGCAGTCCACCGTTGGTGGTCGCCAACCCGAAGATTTGTCCGCCAACAGGGAAGGTTGCTCCTCCGTCGTAACTTGTGAAACAAAAGATGCCTGCGAGTTTGTTGTAGCAAAAGTAGACCGCTTCCGAGTACAGCGGACTGAGTTGACCTAAGCCACCGTAACCTGCATCGGTCCAGGGGCCAGAGCCCAGTTTGATGTGGTCGTTGAGGGGTGTTGGGCCACTGTCGTACGGGTTGCCAAGCCACGATTCACCATCGTTGTCCGACCAACCGATCCATGTGTGTGAGAGCCCCATCATGTGGATGTTGAAAATGCGATCTGTCACCGGGTCCACCCAACCGTAAGGGTCGCTTGTGAAGGGTGCTTGGGTGATGTCAGCGGTGTTTTCCCAACTCAGTCCACCGTCACAGGAACGCATGGGCTTCTCCATGGCGATGAAGAAGATGCATCCGGTTGAGGTGATGCCTATGCTGGGTTCTGGACCGTCTTCGCCAACGTTGCTGAAGTAATATTCCAACGGCAAAACAGCTTCGTCAAACGGTAAGCCGTCTTTCCCAGTAACAAAGGCACGAGGGTCGTCAATGAGAGGCTCTTCCTCCGTTTCCACCGGGGCGTCTTCCCCAAAACAGCCGGCCAAAGGCAACAACAACATGAGCACGGTCAGAAACCAAGCTTGGGCTCGCATGGTCATGCGTGCGGGCTGGGGGATAATGACCTTCCGTTATTGGGTTACGACGGCGTACATCGCATCATAGGCAGCAGCGTTGTGTTCGTAGGTGTACAAATCGAGCACGCGAGCACGCCCTCGCTTTGCTTGAGCCGTGCGCCCCTCGGGGTCGTCAAGACTCGCCACGACGGCTCGGGAAAGATCATCAGCATCTCCACAACGAAACAATCCACCCACCGATTCGTCGATCATCTCCGTGAGTGGCGCTTGATCGACCGTTACCACCGGCGTGCCACTGGCCAACGACTCCAACGCGGTCAAGCCTTGCCCTTCGTAGTACGACGGGTCGACCACAAGGTCTGCTGAACGGAAGTGTTGAGCAAGTTCTTCAAGCGGCATCTCCGGTTGGATGGTCACGGCATGATCAACCCACAACCGCTTGGCTTGACGCATCAACGCGCCTCGCATGTGACCTCGGCCAACGATGACCAATCGAGCCTTTGGATGGGCTTCAAGGATTGAAGGCATGGCCCTTAACAGCGTGCGATGCCCCTTCCTTGCCACCAATCGGCCGACGGCAAGCAGCAACGGAGTTGAGGTGTTGGCAAGGCCGCTCAACCCGGCCTCGTCATCCGCCCCGTACGTCGTTCGAATGGCTTCGTGGGCGAGTTGATCCTCTTCATGGTCGTGATTCACCGGGCGAAAGACCAGATGATCGACGCCGTAGAGAATGGTCTCGCACCACCAATCTTCAGGAGGTGTGTACCAGCGTTCAAATTCATGCCGTGTGGAATCGGAGATGGCCACGCAAAGCGAGGAAGCGTCGAGGGCGGCTTGTTCGTACTTGGCGTAGTGTTTGGCTGTCAATAAGATGGCCAAGTCGTTGGGGTTTTTCCAGGGGGCAGCCTCTTGATGCTTCGCAGCCAATTTCATGCCTTCTCGTTCCCCGATCCAGCTTCCGTTGAGAGCCGATACCACCGGTGCAATGTGCTCTTCGACCCACAAAATCTCCTTTTCGTTCCAACTGACCAGCGGAAGCAAGGTGTGAACCACATCCACCGGCTTGACCGTGTTCAATCGACGAAGGGCTGCCAAAGCATGCTTTCCGTAGGACCTGGTGAACGCCATTGGTATTTTTCGCCATGGAACATGGATGACCTTGACGCCCTCTTGCTGTGGCGTCGGCTGTTTGTGGGTTCGGGTGATGATGGTCACGTCGTGACCGCGTTGAGCCAAGTGGCCTGCCAGGTGATACACAACAGAGCCGACTCCATCCCACCGTGGCGGGTACTCCCCCGACACCATGGCAATGTGCATGGGGATTCGTGCGTGAGTACAACATTTGAATGTCTTTGAAGGAAGGGGTGAGAGGAGTTCAATTGGCCAAACCTTTCAAGGGAACCGTTTGGTTGGCAGGTACATGAACGATGTTCTCCCCGTGTCGGTGACCGTCATCCTCCCCACCCGGAACGAAGAAGAAGCGTTGGGGCCAACGATTGATGCCATCCCCAGAGGATGGTGTGAAGACCTTGAAATCATGATCGTTGACGGAAACTCAACCGACCGGACTCGAGAAATCGCCCTTGAGAAAGGCATACGCGTTCATCTTGAGCCAAGAAAAGGGTACGGACGTGCTTACAGAACCGGTTTTGACGTTGCCAAAAACGACATCATTGTCACCATGGATGCGGATTGCACGTACCCCGCTGAAACGATTCCCGACCTTGTTAAACGGTTGCTCAACGATGACTTGGAGTTCATCACGTGCGACCGGTTGACCCTTGCAGAAGACGGGTCAATGTCAGGCCTCCACGGATTTGGGAACTGGGTCTTGTCCTTCACGGCACGCTTGTTGTTCGGATACGGCGTCAAGGACTCGCAAACAGGAATGTGGGTGTTCAAAAAGTCAATTTTTGGCGATGAAAAAATGCGCCCCACCAACGACGGTATGCCGCTAAGTGAAGAGATCAAAATCCTCGCTCGACGTCACTTGGGGAAGCAAAAGGCCATCGAAATCTCGGTCCCCTACCGGCCTCGTGTTGGAGAGGCAGAAATTCACACGTGGGGCGATGGATGGAAGAACCTCCGTTTCCTGTTCGCCAAGCGCTTCGGCTTGAACCGAACCGTGACCCCGTGGGGCGGATTGGCCGACAACCCAGATTCTGAGAAGGGCACCCTTCCTGAACAAGAGAACTGAGACTTCAGCCCTCGTCGGCTTCGTCCGTATCCTCGTCGCCCATTTCGGCAACCACCTCTTCTGTGGCGTCCACCGATGGCAAATCTGGCATGGGTTTGACTTGTGTGGCCGGAGCGCGGAAGGCTTCCCATGAGGTCAAGACGTCAATGTCTTCCATGGCTTGTCGGCGGCGAACCACCAAGAACACAGCCAAACCAAGAACGAGCACGGTCATGGCGACCCCTGCCACCATCAACAAGCCCCGAGTATCGGTTGCGGGTGCGCTCACCACGAGGGTTCGACTCAGAATGTCGACGTTGGCGTCCTCACCGCTGCCGTCTCGAGCGATGATTCGGAGACTCGGTCGGCCCTCGTTTTCAGGTCGCCAATCGATCACGCCCTCCCAGACACCGTCTTCATTCCCGTCGGTGAGGTTCACTTCCCATTGCTGTACGCCCAGCGTGATGTTGGCTCGTACGTCGTCCGTCGTTCCGTCAGCATCGTCAAGTTGTATGCTGATGGACAGCCTGTTCAACTCGTTCTGAGTAAAGGTGTTGGAGCTCAACACCAACGACTCGCGCACGAACCTCGGAAGGCTGGACTGAAGAGTGATGTTGACGTGTTCTTCCACCGAGTACCCTCGCGCATCTTCAACAAAGAGGGAAAAGTGGTATTCGCCTGGCGCCCAGCCCACCAAAACCTCCTGAGAACGGCTGGAAACCACTTCTGGAGAGGATGATTCTGGTGACCACCAACGCCATTCACGAACCGTCAAGTCGTTGTCGGCATCGTAGGAAGACTCCGAGAGAAGAATGTCACCTCCAGCCTCGATGGACTGGCGATTGGTTGGGGAGTTCAACACGAGAACGGGTGCCGACTCGATCACGTGCAGCACAAACACCTCGTCTCGGCTCAAGCCGGTGCTGTCTTCAAGCGTGACCGTCATGGTGTGATCTCCGGCAAGGAGCGCGAGGGTGTGGGTGGCGTTTGGATCAACACCGTTCAGGATTGGGTCATTCACAAGCGAGGAACGCAGTGTCAGGGTGAAAGCATCGCCGTCATAATCCATGCTTTGTGAAGCGTCGAAAAGGATGGGGGTGGATGAGGGAAGGGTGGTGTTGTTCGTGGGGGTCACCAATCCCAGCACTGGAGCAGAAGGGGTCACCGTCACCGTTCGAGTGGCCGTCACAGGGTCGTTGATGCCGTCGTCCAAAAGCAAGGTCAGCGTGTGATTTCCAGCGCTCAAACGCGAATCGAAGATCAACCAATCTTCGCCTTCCGGGGTTAGCCTTCCATCGATGCTGCTTTCCCAAACCACAACGAGGAATTCCGACCCACCCGCTGGCTCGTTGGGAGCGCAAAGCCATTCACCTTCCATGGGAAAGGTATCGCAAGCGGCATCAAAGTCGCCCGAGCCGTTGGCTGAGAACCAAATCAATTCTGAGGAATCGAACGTTTGGGAGGGTGGGGTTTGTATCGTAGCAACAGGTACTGCGTTGTCCACGGTCAGGAGCGTCGTCGCCACGGTGGACTGATTGACGTGCTCAGGGCGCTCATCCGTGACCTCCATGGTGATGGTGTGAACGCCTCGAGAGAGATGACCGGACCACACCAACCCCTCGCTGCTCAAGACCCCGTCGAGGGATGATGAATAGGTTGCTCGAAGTTGGTCACCCTCAGCATCGACCGTCATCGAACCGTTCAGGGTCACGTTGGCTGAACTGTCGTTGCTCGACCGTTCGACTGAGAAGTTTGCCTGAGGCAGTTCGTTGTACAGCATCACAGGAACGCTGTAGGTGGCGTTGTTACCGACCTCGTCCCAAGCTTGCACCGTGAGGGTGAACGACGCTGGAGGATCATCGTCGACATGGTCGAAGGTGTAGGTGAGTTCCTCCGAACATCCCCACTGGTTGCCCCAACCCTGGTCTTGTCGGTTGTAGCCGCTAAATTTGATGAGACAAGCGAAATCATCGCCCTCGGGATCGTACGTGCCCGTGGTGTTGATGGTGACCGTGCCGGTTTGCGGCATGATGAGTTCGCTCCATGCATTCAACGATGGCTCAAAATTGAGGTTGAGGACGGGGGGTAAATTCACAAGTTCAATGGTTCGTGTATCCGACACACAGCGGCTGGGGTCACAAATCTCCAAGGTGATGGTGTGAATCCCGTCGCTCAATGTGGAACCCGAACTGGCGTTGTTGACCCTGAAAGTCTCGCCTGAAGTGGAAAACTGGCCGTCAATGGACGATTGCCAAGAAAACGTCAGGGTGTCGTTGTCCAGATCCCAAGATTCGGTGGCGTTGAACTCAACTTCCGACTGGGAAGGAAACACGCTGCTGTCTTCGGGAGAGGTCCATCGCAAGAACGGGGCCTGGTTGTCAAGCGGGAGCAGGCAATAGATTGTCTCATCAGAATCGAGTGTCGTCGATGTCGTGTTCGATGTGCTGTCGTATCCGCATGCGGTGGTGACCACGGTGTGGGCCGTTGGACCAGATGACGTCCACCGTTGGCCAATAAAATCTGGCAAGAATATTTGGCCCAAATCGTCTGTTCTGAGGGTCACACTCGGTTCTATTTGGGAGAAACTCACGTTGACTTCAGCATCCGGAACCCCGTTGGAATAGTTGTTGATGACCCACACCAGCATGTCCCAGGCCACGTCCATTTCAGCCCCGTTGGCCAGAACAACATCCGCAAGGGCCACTTGATTGGGCTGATGCAAATGGAGGGTGGATGAGGCGTCAAGTTCGATGATGTTTGGTGCACCGGATTGCCCAGCCGCATCCTCGAGGTTTGACCAATTGACCTGACTGTTGACAAGTTGAATCGAACCGAGGCAATCCGTTCCGATGGTGTTGCCCAAGCCGCTCAAGGCCGTGTGGCCCGTTAGGAGCAAGCAACCGGTTCCTGAGAACACGCTGTTGTTGATGGATGAAGGGAATTGGCCGTTGTTGTCGCCCCGCCATTCCACTCCGGTGTTGTTGCCAGAAGTGGTCAATCCATCAATGTCTGCCGCCACACGAACCATTCGAAGGGCCGGCTCTGTGGGGGCTTCGGTCGTCACGGAAACATCGCTCATGTGAACATGTCCGGTGGCTCCGTTGGGCTGCACTGCGAGGTTGTCGAGAACGACGCCGGGTTGGTCTGCTGCGTTCCCGTGCACGGTCAAGCCCTCAAGCCAAAAATCGACCGAGTTCAACGCCATCACACCAACACCGGTCGAGCCCGTGACGGTGCAGTTCCTGCAACGAACATCTCCAGAGGAGGTGACGACATCGTTGGCGTCTTCAAAATACAACCCGGCTTGATGTTCGGGGAACGGGTTGGTGGAAACATTGCCACCGTTGTTGGTAGCGGTCACGTTTTCAAGAAGAATGGAACGTGCATCGGTAATATGGGCACCTGACCGACCGTTGTCGTGAAGTTGGAGTCCACGAACTTTCACCTCAGCACGGTCAACCGACAGACCCTGGTGGGTGTTGTTGTGGAGAACCCAATCGTTGCCCTGCATGGCACCTCCCGAGGTAGAAGCAATGCCCGGACCGACCGAGCCGCTGATTTCTAGACCGTCAAACACGGGGCCGAAATCCGAAGATCGAATGGCCAACCCTGCTTCATGAGGTCCTTCTCCCGGGTCACCAGAATCTCTGATGGTCAAATTTCTGAACGTTGTGGTGCTGTCAACAAAATACAACCTCAACCCAACCGTCGTGGAATCCTCGATGAGCGTGTCTTCAAACCATGCCCCGGTGGCGTTGACCTCGACGGCAGCGAACCCGATGTTCGCAGTAAGCGCACCTGTTGTCCCTGTGCCTCGGACGGTCAAATTGGTGAAGTCCGCTGTTTCGTAGTTGGTGTAGTTCGTATGGTTGTTTTTGTCAACATACACCCCCCGATACATGGCGTTTGAAACCGTGATGTGGCGACCAACAGCGTGCGTATAGCCGCCGTCGTCAATGTGACGAATCACGAGTCCATTGTCGGACGTGTCAACGGAGATGTTGGTCAGCAAAGGTTGGCTGTCTTCCACCCAAATGCCCGCAACCATGACCCAACTCGACCCGGTGATGTTGTCGATTGACAGGTCGTTGAACAATCCGCCTGAACCGCCCCATAGGTTGACGGCTCTGGTCAGAACATCGGAAAAAGTGGCTCGATCGACGATGGGAGTTGAGCCGCTGCCCACCGAGAGACCAATGCCGTGCCTCCAGTCGGATTGGGACACCAATTCGCGCCCTGCTCGGTCAACGGTCAGGTCCGTGATGCGAGGAGAGGCGTTTGAGAACAAATCCACGCCGACCCGTGAAGGGTTGACCACCGTGACGTTTTCGAGCACCGGGTCCGACCCGTACACGGTGATTCCGTACACCGAATCCTCAACGATCAGATGTTGAACCAGTGAGCCCCTTCCCGATGAAGAGGCGTTGAATTGAATGCCGTTGTGCTGGCCCGAACCGCTGGCCTCCAAAACAACTGGGCAAGAGGTGTTGCCTTGGACGGTTAACCGCCCTTCAATGTACAAACGGGCTCCTGCAGCAAATTCTACGGTGCTGCACCCTTGGATGATGAGTTCGTCTGAAACAGGCACGGTGTAACTTGTGGCAACGGTTCGAGTTCCCGACCACGTTGTTTGTGCCCGACCTTGAGTTCCTGAGGTTGGGTGTTCGTCTTCAACCTCAAATTCGGTGGGCACCATGGCGTGAAACAGAGGGACGATGAACAGGGCCACAACGACCCACATCCGAATCCGGAGTGAACGTGCACCGACCATGCCTAGGGTGCCGGAAGCGGCGCACTTCAATGGTTCGGGTCGCTGTGCGAGGGTTTGTGGGTGGGAGCAACCGCTATAGCCCGTTTGAGGGCATGGCGGCGTATGCCCGATGCTTTTGTTCTGTTCAAAACCGAACCGAGCCATGAACACGACGTCTACATCGCATTGGACGGTCATCCCGAGGTGGCTGAGGTCCACGCACTGTACGGTGAGTTTGACCTGTTGATTCGGATCACATCCACCGATTCGAAAACCTTGAGTAACCTGCTCATGAACACGTTCAGACGCATCAACGGTGTTCGTGAAACACAGACCATGATTGCTGTGGAGGGAGCCTGATGGCCATTGGTTTTGTGTTGATGACCACGTATCCGGGATGCGAACATGAAGTCCTCAACGCCTTGAGCAGCATAGCGTTGGTAACGAACCACTGGATGCTGTTTGGAGAGTACGATTTGATCGCACGTGTGCAAGCAGAAGAGGAGTTCGATTTGACACGGTGCATCGTTGAAGACATCCGTTCATTGCCCGGGCTGAAAGAAACGAAGACGCTCATCGGTGCAGAATTGTGATTCAGAGAACGCGATGCAAGCGGTTGAGGACACTCTCTGCTGCCGTGTGACAGCCGGCCCGTCGAAACCATTGAACGGCTTCTCTCAAGCACGCACGTCGTTCCTTGCTGTACAAGTGCCCACGAACGTACCACCAGCGAGCACAGTACCTGTACCATGCTTGTCCCTGTTGCTGACCTGTGAGCGGACGTGAAAGTTTCTCAAACAGGGCAAGCGCATCTTGACCGCTTCCTCGGTTCACGAGTTGCTCCACGCCCGAGAGTCGGATCATGGCCTCGTGGAACGGGGTTGGTTGCATCGAGGCCACCGACTCAATCCGATTCACCAAACCCTCCTGAAATACTCGATTTGAGTGAAGATCTTCGCGAAGAATCATCGCCTGAAGAACGGGGTCCGCCTGGTGGCTGAGAGCCTCCAACGAGGATCGTATGGCAACGGCCCCATCGTGTTCGCCCAAATCCAAGGCAAGAGCGTGACGGACCAAAGCCATGCTGACCATCAACGGCGTACGGTGAATCGGCTCGTCCGGCAAGTCAATGCGTTCAAGCATCTCTGTAACGGTGGCTTCTCGGGGAGAGTTGGGTTGGTCGAACACACGATCTTCAAGGGCTTGAACCGATGCTGCAAGCAGCATTTTGGCTGCCTCCAATGGCGTGGAACGATCAAGTTGTGCGGCTAAGATGGCCGTTGCCTCGTCCACTGCACCTTCGGCTGAGGCCAAACCGAAGGCCAAGCGACGCTGACGGTCCCCCTCCGACAACCGTTCCAAATGATGCCGAACATGATTCAGTTCCATGCGGTGCAAAGCGACTTGGCCTGCGAGGAAATGGAGTTCTTCATCGCCTTCTCGTTGAGCCGTTGCGGACTCGAGCACCACGGCCAAGGTCCGGTGTTGACTCGGCAGCACCGCCTGAACCCTGTCTTCGAGGTCGTGTGATCGGTGACCAGAAGCCAATTCGTGGTACAGTCGAAGCACCTGGTGTTCTTCGGTTGTGCCACATGCCTTCCAGTGCGCTGCGGCCTGCTTGTGCAATTCGAGGAGTTCTTGTGCCGAAAACATGGCTCGTCGAACGTTGCGAACAACGTGCTGAACCTCAACACGCTCATCGTTGCCGCTCCATCGCAAGAGGGCATGATCGTCCAGATCTCCAATGGCCTCGCCATGAGGTAAATGATGGATGGACAACGGTCGGGGGAACAAAACCATGGCATCCAACGCCCGCTGATTCTGCTCATCAAGATCGCCCAGAACCGTGGTGCTGATGTACGATTGGATACTTTCGCCAGCTTCAGGCAACACGCTGCCTTCTTGGTGAAGATGAAGCGCCATGGGGTGGCCGCCCAATGCTTGTGCGATGTGCAACCGTTCCTTTTCCGCAATGTGCTCGGGAAGGAGGTTCATGGCTTCCTCGGGTTCGAGCGCATCGAGTTGATGCGACGGCCAACCATCTGCAAACTCAATGGGAGGTTTGGCAAGAACGACGACCTGAAGTTCCGCTGAGCGCAGAGCATGCACAAGGCTCTCTACCTTGGCAGCGTGTCGCTTTGGGATGGCATGAACGTCGTCAAGCAGGTACAGGGCCTCTCCAACGTGAAGGTGAATCTGTTCCGCCATAGAGGCTGGGTCAGAAGGCCAGGTACTGACCTCGGGACACCACGATTCAGCAAGGCTCTGAGCGTCGCTGAACGCATCGGCTGTGGCCCAACGAGAGCTGGTCACGTTCTCAGCCAACGCCCGTCCAAACGCCGTTTTTCCGATGCCGGACATCCCATGAATCTGAACGCATTGTTGAGTGTCCAACAGCGCCATCACCTCAGCCATGGCACGGTCCCTGCCGAACAGTGACCGCAACGGTTCGGGTGAGAACGGGGCGTTGACGGGTGATTGGTGTTCAAGCACGGTGAATCCCTCGCTTTCTTGTCCGTGCTCGTTAAGCCAATCTCGTCCCTTCTGGGTGATGTGGTGAACGTTGCGACGACGTGTACCACCGCCGATAACGTGAGCCATTCGCTTGTTGAGGTAGCCTTCGTTCTCGAGATGCTTGAGGGGCGCGTTCAATCCTGATCTGACCACGCCCATGGCGTCGGCCAAGCCCGGTAACGACAGTTCTCGTGGCACATCCCAAGCTCGTTCCAACGATTCTGGGAAGGCGGCGAGCCATCGCAGAAGGTTGTGTTGGGGTTTGGTCAGCATGCTGGTTGAAGGGACGCACTCTCCTTGATGAAGGCACCCCGGTAATGTGCAGGGGTTGAGGAGCGTGGACCTTTTGTGCGACCGACAGCGTCCCTCACCCATGCCCGTGGACTTGACATCCACCCAGTTGCCAAAAGCGGCGGGCGTTTATTTGTTCAAAACCCATCAAGGAAGGGTGCTCTATGTCGGCAAAGCAACCCGTTTAAGCGAGCGGATTCGATCGTATTTTGCCACCAATCCAGACCGAGCCATGATTCCAGAATTGGTGTCCAGAGCCGATGAAATTGAATGCATTGTCACACAAACACCTCAGGCAGCGTTGGTCCTCGAACGCCAGCTCATCCGAGAGCACATGCCGAGGTTCAATTCGATGTTGAAAGACGGGAAATCGTTCCCTTATTTGGCCCTGACACAAGAGGAGGTCCCTCGGATCATGTACACTCGCCATCCGCCAAAGCGAAGTCAGCAATGGGGCCCGTTTCCCAACGCAGGCGCAGCAAAACAAGTGATGCAATTGTTGCGAAGAGAATTTGGAATTCGTGACTGCAAGGAATTGCTCCCTCAAGGATGCCTTTCCATGCACATCGGACTGTGCGCTGGACCTTGCATAGAGGCGAGTGGATACGATCAGCGTGTGTCCAACGTTCGCCGGGTGCTCAACGGCGATGCCACTGCGCTGTTGGAGGAACTTGTGACCCACATGGAAGAAGCCGCATCTCGAGAAGCGTTTGAGGAGGCCGCAGAGCACAGAGACATGATTCGCTCCGTTCGAGCCACCACCAGTCAACACATCGTTTCCAGCAAGGTCTACCGAGACTGCGATGCCATCGGTGTGGCGGTTGAAGGGGATTTGGCCGCTGTGGTCGTTCTCCACGCCGATGAAGGCATCGTCAAGGGTCAAGAATCCTGGCCGATTGTCCATCGTGACGACGTGGGAGAGACCCTCTCGATGTTCATTGCCGAGCATTATGCACATCGACGCCCGCCCCGGTTGATGCTGTGTCCCGTTCCGATTTTTGACGGCCTGAACGATTGGTTGAATGAACGACGAGGCAGCAATGTCGAGGTGAGGACACCGCAGCGTGGCGACCTCGAAAACCTGGCCACCCTCGCTCGACAAAATGCCGAAATCCAGTTGACGCGTTTGGTCAACAAAACCAGCGGCTCACTTGAGCAACGAGCGGCCGATGAAGGCGCTCGAGTGTTGGGCATGACCGCCTTGGACCACATCGTTTGCTTCGACATGGCCCAACTCTTGGGCGATGAACGGGTTGGAGCTAGCGTCGTCATGCGCAACGGTCGGCCGGCCAAGAAGGAATACAGAAAGTACGTCGTTAAGGGCGACGCTATGGACGACCTTAGAATGATGAAGGAGGTCGTTGTTCGTTGGGCGAAACGTCAGGAAGAATGGCCGGATTTGCTGCTCATTGACGGAGGAGAAACCCATCTTTCAACCATTGAGAAGGCCCTCGAAGAACACGGGTGGGCCGGTCGGTTCCCTCTTGCAGCGCTGGCCAAACGAGAGGAAACCATCCACCGACGGCACCACGAACCGCTGGTGCTCGACAGGCAAGGGCGGGTCTTGGTCCACGCCCGTGATGAGGCTCATCGGTTCGTGAACGCCTTCCATCGAAAACGAAGAAGTCGAAGTCGTTTGGCCGATCCTCTTGAAGGGGTTGAGGGCTTGGGTGCAAAAAAACTTCAAACATTGCTTCGACATTTTGGAGGTCGCAAGGGCATCGAGCATGCTACTGTACCTGAACTGCGAACCGTTCCTGGAATTGGGCCTTCTCTGGCCCAACGCATTCGAGATGCGTTGCACTGACGCTAATATTCGTCCACTGTGGCCATGTCTTCAATCGACTCGCCCTTGCGGAGAGCAGGACTGCTGAAGCCCGTTAGGTCGGCGAATTGAGTATCGGAGAACTGCGCTTTGTCGACGTTCTCTTGTCGCTTAGCAAGGCGTTTCTTCTTGTTCTTACGGCGGCGGCGGAACCTTCGCACCATCAAAAACAGCAGGACGAACACGATGGTTGGATAAATCCAGAATTGCATCGCAAAGTAAATCCAGCCGATGCGGACACTGAACGAGATGTCGTCTTCGAACTCACCGGGAGGAATCGTGTAGGTGATGGTTTGTCGACCGCCATCCTCACGAATCACAAGGTTGCCTGAAGAAGACGTTGCGCCGACGAGTTCGACGCCACGAGGCAGGGTAAAGGTCACAGGGCCGGTCACGGCGATGTTGTTTTCTTCCATGACGGTGGTGTTGACAACGCCTGTGGAAAGGGAGATTTTGTCTTGGCCTGTTGGAGGGTAGGTCACGCCGTCACCGCTCACCACCGATGCGGTCAAGCCGTGGGTGAACGCATCGGTCACGATGCGAAGCGGTTGGACGAACATCGAATGAAGCGTGTCGGTCACAACACTCAATTTCAGCCCGCTCATGTCACCGTTTTGGACCTTGTTGAAATCGGCATCCACGCCGATGGTAAACTCGACTTCTGGAATGGTGATGGTGAGGGTGATGGGTTCTTCATCGCTGACCACCTCGTCGGGTGCCTCAATGCCTGAAATTTTCGTTTGAATGAAGAAATTTGAAAGATCCATCTCCGATACACTGTCGTTTTCCTCAGCTAAATCTCCGAAATCGTGAATGCCTGCGGTGACCAAATCGCCCATTTGGGTGGCGAAATCCTTCATCCCTTGCCGCGTCGCCGTTAATTCAACGGATTCGTCGCAAATGGACAGGTCCGAATCTTCGGGATCGCACAATTCAAACTCGCCAGACGTGAGTGGTTCATCCATACGACTGGACAGGTCGATCAGTAGGCGAACAAGGTCGGAAGGAACGGCGTCCATCTGAACGCGAGTGTCGCCGTTTTGTGGCAGTTGATCCAGCGGCAACCCCACGCGATAAATGCTCACTTCTGCCTCGAGCGAGAAGGTGAAACTCACCGATTGCGACCATTCGTTCAGGTTGAATTCCGACCAATCAAAATCAATGGCGCTGGAGATGCACGTCGACTGGTTGGCGTAGCACAGAACCTGGTCATCGTCGTTGGTGATTTCATGTTCCCAATTGTACGGCGTTGTGCCTCGGAACGAAACATTGGTTTCTTGAGTTCCTTGAATGGTTTTTTGGAGGAAAATGCTGGAACCACCGTCGTTGTTGACAACCCATGAGGGCATCCGAATCTCAACCGTTAATTCCGAAGGGGGGAGATTTGAAGGGACAATGGTGTCGAGGTAACTTGAGTTGATGACCGTCTCAAGGGACAATCCGGCGTTCATCAATCGTTCAAGATCGCGTTGTTGGACCCCGTCGAGGAAGCCGTCGATCATGTCGTTGGAGTTGTATTCCTGAAGGATGTCGATGAGGGACATGCTGAACGGCTGGCTCGTGGTTTGCAGGTAAACGGGATACGTGGCGTCCATGGCCACTTGACCTTCGAGGCAATAATGCAGGTCTTGATCGACCGCTACGGGTTCGGAGCATCCTGTCGTGTGGCTGTAATTCAATCCGCCGTCTTGCTCAAAAGCACCGGTGGTGGTGGTTGAACTGACCCATTGAAGTTCGCTCATCTCAATGTCACCGACCCCCGCAACGGTGTCGCCAATGCCCTCAACGATGTCCGTCACGGGAAATTGACTTGTGAAGTTGGTCAGGTCAACGATGCCGTTGTGATACGCCAAGCGAATGCCGTCGGAGGTGATCAGTGGAATGCTCGCCGCTTGAGAGACTGCAAACATGTTGATGCCCCAATCCGAAAGGGTTTGGTCGTCGAGGTAATACAGTCCCGCTACGAATTCAACGGTGGCTGCGGACTCATCACGAAGGTCGAGAACGATGTTGAGGTCGAGGGCTTTGCTGGTGTTGTCCACCCAGACCGTGGGCGTGCCAGAGGTGTTGCGGTGACCCATGGTCATGCCCACGGATTGAACCAAATTCGTGTCCGTTTCGGTCGCATTCAGATGGTCCATTGACCATTCTGCGGCCGAGAAGCTGGGTGTTCCAGCCCGATGCGCCAAGGTGCCGTTGTCGTCTACGGCCAGAACGGTCGAGTATGTCGGTGGGTTGATGGCAAAACTGGCACGGTGACCGGGTTGAGTGGTGAGTTGGAAATCGGTGTTGATCTCTGCGCCCATGGTGAGCAGACCCTGGTAGGTGCGCTCAAGGTCCAACTGGTCGGAACCGACAAGGTTGAATTGGCTGGCAGACAATTGAACCGATGCAATGGCTTGGAAGCACACCGGAGGTTCAAACACGTTGTTCACCGGGGCACCTTCGGCAAGCGCGTCGTTCGTGTTGTCAATTGAGCAAGTGGTTGAGCCGAACGAACTCGTGTAGTCGGTGGACATGCTCGTGACGGTCCCGAAACCGGATGTGAGAGCGTCCTGAATGGCGTCGTTCACCTCGGTTTTGAGGGAGTTGCCCACCGTGACACCGTCCCCGTCCGGGTCCTGGTTGAACGATTCTCGGATGAGGTCCGCTGGAATCCCGTCGTTGGGGTCAAGACCTTCAGCGGATTCCAAACCAGCACCCAAGGTCGTGTTTGGACCGAGCCCGACAGCTTCGCGGTCAAATTCTCGGACCGCCCAGTTCAGTACCAAGTCGATTGAAGATGTTGATGCGAGGGTGAAGTCGTACGTGCCCTCCACCCAATCTTGGTTGTTGGGTGTCATGTCGTCAGCGTGGTCGTAATCGTCGCATGTACCACCAAGGGCCTGGCAGGATTGCATGCCGGTCGCATTGACAAACGGGGACAAAAGGGGAAGGAAAAACATGCAAAGCAGCATCGTGGAAAAGAAACCAGAAGAGGGGGTCGCTGCGCGGTTCAGAGGGTTCACCGCCTGAGCCTAGAGTCGGGACCTTGAAAGGAGTTCCCCTTCTCACCGAGTTATGAGCTACGGCCAAGTTTCGACCTGGCTGGCTTGGGTGCCAAAGGAAAACGCAGAACTGGCTCATCGGGTGTTCAAGACGAACGGTTGGCTGCGTAGCGATGTTCATCCACTCACGAAAAGTAACCTCGTCGGCTTCCCGCTCCTCCATAACCCTCCTCAAGAAGCCCTTGAGCGCACCTGCAAAGGCCGTTTTCCGTTGCCGCAGATGAACATCCAAGAAGTCACCGTGCATCCCTCAATCGTCCCTCATGCAAGCATGAGGCATGCGGTGGGCATGTGGTTGAAGGATCGAAACATCGTCACGAATGAGTTGCTGGACAGTCTTCCGGCAAAGTGGGAGCGTTTGGGAGAATTGATTCTGCTGCCCTATGGCACCTTCGACGGCACGGAATGGAACGAGGTCAAGAGCCATGCTGAACTCCCTACGCTTTGGCATCAAATCGCTGAGTCGTTGGGTGGCACTTCGCTGGCGCTTCAAGCACCCATCGCCAACGACGGGTACCGCTCGCCCCAAATCGAGTTGCTGCACGGAACAACAGAGGTGCGTTTCACCGACCACAACGTGGCCTACGCGTTCGATGCAGGACAGGTGATGTGGTCTTCTGGAAACGTGACCGAGCGGCGCCGAATCGGAGCACTGGACCTTACTGGAGAGGTGGTGATCGATGCCTATGCTGGCGTGGGATACTACACGCTGCCGATGCTGGTCCACGGCAAAGCAGCCTGTGTTCATGCCTGCGAATGGAACCCTGCCTCCATCGAAGGCCTTCGAACCTCAGCCGCCCTGAACGGGGTTGAATCGCGGCTTAAGGTACACGACGGGGACAATGCGGCCAGCATGGCCACGTTGCTCGGTGTGGCAAATCGCGTGCATTTGGGACTGCTGCCATCTTCTGAACCGGCTTGGGAAGCGGCCATTCGTTGCCTCAACGACGAAGGAGGATGGCTTCACGTTCACATGAACGTTGAGGAGAAGGCGATTGATGACTGGGTGAAGGCCACCGTCAACAGCCTCAACCTCATCGCCAGCGAGTGGCAACGACCGTGGCGTTTGCAGCCTCATCATCTCGAGCGGGTGAAGTGGTTCTCACCGAGGGTCAGGCACGTGGTGTTGGACGTGCAAACCGTTGTCGATTCAATGAACTAAGGGTCGTCGATCTCGTCCACGGGCACCAGCTCGGCTTCCATCAACAAGGGCGTGTCGTGCATCATCGGCTCGTCCACTCTTGCCCACGAGAACGACAAAGGCAACAGGACGATGAGGGCAAGGACCAACACCAACCCGGGAGAAGGGGTGAAATCCCAGCCCCCTGATTGAGCGTTGAGTTGAGGGTTGCGAATGGTGCCATCCGGGTCAGCGACTCCCACCATCTGCATGGACACGATGGTGACCTCGTAGACTGGACGCCCCGCCGACGATGCAGGGTTGTCGAAGTTTTCGTTTCCAGAGGGGTCGTCAGAAGTAGGACTGCGAGCAATGGCTCGAATGTGAGTCATTCCGTCACGGACAATCCCGAACGTGGCGTAGCCCTCGTCGTCCCGGTTCTCAGGGTCCAAGTTGTGCGCCTCAGTCTCAGCGATGTACCATTGTGAATCGGCGGAATCGGGTTCTGCGCTGCGAGCCATCCCAAGAGCCCCGTCAACGTGTGAAAGGTTCTCGTTGAGTTCAAGCGGTATGGTTTCTCCCGTGCCCCCACTGCCGCATTCCGGGCTGGTGAGCGGGTAGGTGACCAGAGCCTTGCAGGTCGGGTCGCCGGCTTGTGTGACGAAATCATCGATCACGCGATGGAAAAACACCCCGTCGTAGAGTCCAGATTCAACGTGATCAATCATGTTGTTCGTGGTGATCGGGGCCCATTGCTCAAACAATTCAACAATGACAACCGCTTCTTCAACGCGCTCATAGTTGAGGAAAGGATGGCCTTCAAGGTAGGACAGTTCCATCCGAACAACAGCGTTTCCGGAGTACGAGTCCATCATGGGCGATTCTTCGGTTGAGGGACGGTCGGTCCATTCTGCAGGATCAAGGCCGACACTGCGCCACAACGGCTGCTCGTCCTCAGCCGAAGCCATCGGAAGTGGCATCAGGGCCAAGAGGAACACGACCGTCATGGTCAAGGCTGCATGAGAGCGTCGAACCATGAACGGGGATGAACCTCCCCTCAATGAAAACACCGGCCTTGACCCTCGGGCAACACCAAAGCCAAAAGGAAGGAGAGAAAGGGACAAGCATGGCTGAAAGCAGCTCCAACATGCCCAACCTCACCCTCGGTTACGGATTGTTCCTCATGGTGTGGGGCGTAGGGGTTTCAGTCCTCTCGGATTCCGATTCCATCACGTCCTACTTCCCCAGTTTCCTCGGCGTCCCCATCGCTGTCTCGGGGTGGCTGGCCAAGACGCAGCCTGAAAAGCGGAAATTGTGGATGCACATCGCCGTGACGTTTGGTTTGCTGTGCGCTCTTGGTGGCACCCGATTCTTCATGGTCATGGGCGACGGCATCGATTATGCCTCGGGCTCCATGTTGATGCTCTTGCTCACCGGCTCGGTGTACACCGCCCTCTGCGTTCGTTCGTTCATTGCGGCCCGCAAAGCCCGAGAAGCGGCACAAGAATGAACAAACGTGCTCGGTTTGTATCGCCTTCATCGCATGAACGGTGAATCTTGGAAGCGTTAGCCTCATCAAAGGGGGCACTCAACCACCACACGGGAGCGACCATGGCCAAGGGATTGACCGAGCCAACCGAGGGCGTTCCCGAGACGACCAACCCTGCTGAATTGGAAAAAAAGGCTGGCGCATCAACTCGCCGGTCGATGAACATCAGCGGCGGAACAACCGTGGCGGTGGCCATCGTGTTTCTCCTCATGGCGATGAGCGTTCAACCCGCCTCAATCTCAGAAGATTCCAGCGCGGCGTTTTCCGGAGACTGGTGGGACACGCCTCTCCAAGACCGCCACACCATGAAACTCCCCATGGACACCATGCGGGCTCAGTTGCCTGAAAACGGCACGTTTGAGCCGCTTCCCTACGAGGAACATTTTGTCGAAGTCACCTTGCCGGCAAGCGAAGACGATGCCGGCTTCCCTGGTCCGGATTTGATGCACGTCGCCCTGTGGTTGCCCGATGTTCCTGAAGGCACCACCGTCCCTGTGATCATGACCATTCATCCGTACTACGACTTTGGCGGTGAGGGCGTGGTGGGTGACGATTCTTCGCCCAACACCGTCCCCGATGGTGGCGTTGGTCAATGGGTCTACGACACGTTCGTTCCTCACGGATACGCACTGGCACAAGCCTCGACCTTTGGTACGGGTCAATCCACACACTGCCAGGATGTCAAAGGCCTTGGCGAGCAAATCGGCATTCAAGCCGTCGTGGATTGGCTGGGAGAACAGGAATGGTCCAACGGAAACGTGGGGTTGATGGGGAAATCCTACGCCGGCACCACCAACTGGGAAGCGGCCCAGAACCCTTCGCCCTACCTCAAAACCATCGTCCCCATCTCGGGTTCCATTGGTGTCCAAGAGATGTTCTATCGCAACGGCTCCTCCGAAAGCCGGGCCATGCTCTACGATGCCCTGTACGAGGGAGCCACCACCGATGCCACGGACGATGATCTTCGCATGTGCACCGACGACGCCATCGGTCCGCTCAACCCGCTGACCACCTGGGCAGGTGCGGAATTTGGTGGCGCCCAATGGAACGATTATTGGGATGAACGCCGGCATTTGCCCGACGTGTTGGAGAACTACCGCGGCAGCGTCTATCTGGTCTGGGGACTCCAAGATTGGAACGTCGACCCGTATCACGCGTTTCCGACGTACCAACTGATGCGAGACGCCGGAATCAACGCTCGAGCCATTGCTGGCCAGTGGGCGCACAACTATCCCGATCAGCCCGACCGTCACAGCGAATTGACCACCGGTTACGGTGCAGAAGCGTACCCCAACATGAGTCGCATGGATTGGGCGGTTGAATTGTTTGGTTGGTTCCAGTATTACCTCAAGGACATCGGTGAAGAGCCCGAGCCAATGGTCCAAATTCAAACCCACGACGGAGCGTGGCACGTCGAATCGACGTGGCCACCAGAAGACATGACGTGGTGGCCCGTTTCGCTTGACAGCACGGAAGGTGACGGCGGGACGGTGAACGCCAACAATCAGCAAACGTTCACCCTGGCTGCCCTTGAAAACGACACGCACATTTCTGGCATGCCTACCTTGCATTTGTCCGTGAACACGTTGGCCTGCCAAGGCGGCCAGGTGTTTGCCACGATGTACGCCGATGGTCTGCGGGTGGGTCACGCCACCATGGACGTGCGGTACCGTGCGGGTGGTTACGAGGCACAAACTGCCCTGCCCTTCTCTGCCTACACCATGCTGATGGAATTCAACCCCATGGATGTCGACTTGGATGCAGGTGCGGTCATTGAAGTGGTGTTGACCGAAACCGGAGAAGATTACTTGCCCAGCCCCTGCGCTGCGGTGGGACTCAACGTCAATCTGGACGACTCGTCCGTCCTGAGTTTGCCGCTCATCGACCGACCCGTTGATGACGACCGATGGTTCTTGGCTCCTCCATGGTGGGAACAACAACCCGTACCCTCCTGAGGCCTTGGGATGCGTGTTCTGGCGTTCGAGGATTCCGTTGATATCGAAGCGTTGCTCATCGCTGGTGGCCTTGACATCAACACCATGGAGATCGAACAGCGATGGACGTCAGCTGACTGCCTCGAGCATGTTCAACGGTTCCAACCGGACGTGGTGTTGCTGGACCACTACATGCCCCCAAACACCGGTCTTGAAGTGCTCCAATCGCTGCTTGAGTCGACCCTTAAGCGGCCCGATGTCATCGTGGCGATGTCGAGTGAATCAACAAAAAACGACGCCATGGTCGCCTTCGGAGCGGACGTGGGCATCGTCAAATTTGAACTTGCAAGCCTCTCGTTGTGGTTGCCTCATGTTCGCTGATGGTGCTCAACCTCTGCGCCAATGATGCCAACATCGGACAATGGACGGTTGAACAACCGCCACAGCCCCTCACATCTTCGGCATGCCACGGCCTTCGGTACTGGCATCGTTTCCATCGGATGACGAAGCGTCGGTCGATGCGGCACTCGATGGCAGCCCTTGCTTCCGACGGCGGGCAACAACCATCACCAGCACCAACACCACCGCCAACGCCGCCGTGGCCACGTCACGCCATTGTCGGGCAGTGCGAACAGAATCCCCGTCCAAGGATGCGCATTCGGAAGCGACGGCCCCGCTGTAGGCGATGCCCGTGCCGTGCACCTGTTGGTAGGCGTAGTGGAACACTTCGTAGCCAAAGGTCAGCAAAAACACCGCCACGCTCAGTGAAACGAGCATGGCCGCATAGAGGTAGGGATGTTGTATGACCTCGGACCGCAAGTAAAACCAGAACAAGGGCAAAAGGGGCAGCCAAAGCGGGTAAAAGAACCGAAACTCCTCGTGGGAAAGCGGGTCACCGCAATAGGATTCAGGCAAAACGTTGGCCAGCAAACCCAAGACGATGATGGGCACCACGATCAGCGCATACGCCCACACCACCACCTTGGACAGGCGTTGTCGCTTCTCGAGGAACACCATCCAACTTGGTCCGATAACATATGCGAGGCTGACAATAAAACCCAATGCGGTCGGGTTATCGGTCATGAATGCCAGCAGGTCGGAGACGACTTGCGTGACCTCCTCAATCATGAATCTTCACCGAAGCGGGTATTGCATAACGGTTGTGCCGTTTATTCTTCGTCGTAGGGTTGCCAGTCGGTTTGGCCTTCCTCGCGGTACCACCAATAGCCGTCATCGTCCTCAAACCACTCCACGCCGTCCTCGTCAATGGAGTATCCTTCCTCGAATTCTTCCTCTTCTTCCTCTTCAGCGGGAGCGCTGGGGCTGGCCATGCCCGATTCCTCGGAGATGCGTCGTTTTGCATCGGTGACGTCGGATTCCGCCCCTCCAAACACACGGTTTGAGGTTCTAATTTCGGCATCGTGATCGCCTTGTCGGATGGCATCGTCGGACTCCTTGTAAAATTCGTCCGTCATGCGCTCTCGGAATTCCTCAAATTCATCACGTCCGAAGCTTCCGAGGAATTCATCCCCTTTGGCTCGCATCAAATCGTCGAGGTTTACGCGCTTTTCTCGGTTCAATTCCGGAGCGTTGGGGACGTCGCCCTCGTAGAATTCGTCGACTTCGCCTGAAATTTTTGGAAAACTGCGCTCGTCTGGGTCGGCATCTTCCACGGCTTCAACGACCAAATCATGCTCTTCCTCATCGATTTCTTCTTCATCGTAGGCTTCACGCGCCCGGTCGATGATTTCTTCAAGCGCTGTGGCAAGATCTTCGTCTTCGTCGTTCTGTGCCTCGGCCTTTTCGACCTGCTTGAGAAGTCGCTCGTAGGGTGTGCCGGTGATGGCACCCAGAAACCGGCCAAAACCGCCTTTCTTCTTCGCCATGATGACCCGTCTGTGATGACACTTCTTCAAGCATTGGCCGAATCGGACCCTTGAAATCGGACTTCATGGTGGTTGACACATGGTCGAGGATTGGTTGGTGGCCCTGATGAAAGGGTACAACCGGGCCTCCATCGAACAGCGAGAAGGGTACATGGCCCAGGTTCATCTTCCCGGTGAAGTGTTCCAGTCTCTCGTTTGGTGGGCGTTGCAAGCGCTGCCCGACGAAATTCTTGTCGGGCTGGATGTGGACGAGCATCGTCAGCACCGCCCTGAAGTGGAAGCCGCTTTTTCAGGCACCAGCGTCCACGACCGCCTGTTTCAAGGGCAAGGCCACATCATCAAAGAAGCTCACATCGTGAATCGAGGCGACTCCTATTCGGTTCACCATTTGCCTGAAGAGTGGACAGACGGCATGTTTTCGGCCAATCGTGGCTCAAGAGCGGGACGTTTCACGCACTGGTTGCACACGCATCCCAACGCCCCAGCCATTCCAAGCGGTCCTGATGCTGACGCTGCTCAAGAGACCACGGGCGTTGACCTCATCCTCGGCCTTCGTTTTTCTCCAGAAGGTCCGTTGCCTTGGTTCGACGATGTGGAAGGCACTCAGCGAAGTTTGGCCACCGAACCGGCACCAAAGGTGAAGCGAAAGCGCTCGTTCTTCGCACGGCATCAGCTTCCCGTACTGGGCAAAGCACCCACCGGTCACAGCATTCACGACATTCAACTCATTGCGTTTCACAAGTCCGGACACGGCGTGAACGTGGTGTTTGTTGACGACGAAGCCTACCCGTACGGGTGGGACGAAATCATGGCAACACGATGAGACCATGGATGCTGGTATCGTTCACTTTGGTCTTCTGATTCAAGTTTCAATCGGTAGCCATACGACACCCGTCGTTTCAGAGGGATCCCTATTCAATTTACATCCCTAGATGTTTTATATACTCCTCCACTATGGTATAAATGCGGGCAAAAATACCGCAACATGCCGTGGATAGGAAGGCCCCGTCCACTCCGCCAATTTTGGCGCCTGTCCCCTTTCCGAAGTGGGGCAAAACCCCCTCCTCCAGAGGAGTGGAATTTTCTTGCATAGGAAGCATCCCGTGAACCTATTGGGGCCAAAGCGGGCTCTGCTTCCGTCTAGATTTGAATGGGTTCATCCGAATACCCATTGAAATGGTAACAGATTT
>QQSC01000035.1:0-8494 GCA_003602475.1 Candidatus Poseidoniales archaeon
TCGGTGCCGCCGGTGTTGTTGTCGGTGCCGCCGGTTGTTTCGTCGCTGTCACAGGCCGAACCAACGCCGTCGCCGTCCAAGTCCGCTTGGTCGGGGTTGGCCACATCTGGACAGTTGTCCACGGTGTCGTTTGTGCCGTCACCGTCGTCGTCCATGTCAGCGTTGTCCCCGAGGCCGTCGTTGTCGGCGTCCATGGATTCAGAGGCGTCGTAAGGGAAGGCGTCGTTGATGTCCAAGACACCGTCGTTGTCGTCATCGGAATCCATGGCGTCGCAGAGGCCATCCATGTCAAAGTCGGTTGGCATGTCGTCACCGTCCAACGGGTCGGAGTTGCACATGGATTCGTAGGTGTTGTTGTAACCGTCCATGTCCGTGTCCTCGCCCGTCTGATTGTTCTGTGCAGCCATGGCTGTGAAGGTGAAACTGTATTCTCCAAGCATCATCATGGTTGAGCCGTAGTACGCCGTCATGTTCACCATGTACGTGGTGTTCATGAGGTTCGTGACTTCAACGAAGTGCTCATCATTGAGCATGTAGGCTGTCCAGTTCCAACTGCCGCCCATCACGAAGGAGGAGCTGAGGTCGAAGACCTCGTAGGTGACCGTCATCGACTGGTTGAGCATGTTGCAAGCGGTGTAAACACTGATGTTGGCGGTGTTGCCTTCCACCAGGCTCGGACTGTTGATCCACCCGTTGATGGTGAAGTTGGACGCATCGTATCCGCAGCCGGTGTTGTTGTGTGTCTCGTTACCGGCGTCGTATACTGCAAACCAGGTGCTGTCGCTGTCGAGGGTTTCCCACATCATGGAGGTGGTGTTGTACCAGGATATTTCCACAGAGAAGGTGTAATTGCCTTCAGGTTGACCGGACAAGGCCGTTGAGGTGACGTTGTGGCCCTCTGAGTAGGACATGCTCGTCCAGTTGAACGAACCGTAGTCAACGGTGGTGTTGCTGTCCTGATTCATGATGTTCCAAGTGAGCATCATCGATTCGTTCAGCATGTTGCAGTACGAGTCAATGCTGCCACCGAAGTCGTCTCCGAGATCAAAGGTGTACATGTTGGTCCATGCGTAAACGTCGCAGGTCATTGAACCCGAGTGGTTTCCTCCGGTGGTGAAGTTGTAGACCGTGAACGAACTGCTGTCGGAATCAAGGGCTTCCCACATCATGGACGTGGTGTTGTACCACGACAGTTCAGCAGAGAACGAGTAGTTGCCCTCTGATTGCGTTGAAAGAGCAGCAGTGGAAATGTTATGCCTCTCGTAGGTGCTCATGCTCGTCCAATTGAACGATCCGGAGTCGACGGTGGTGTTGCTGTCGTGGTTCATGATGTTCCAGGTGAGCATCATGGTTTCGTTCATCATGCTGCAGTAGGAATCGATGTGGCCCGTGAANTTGTCGCCGAGGTCGTAGGTGTACATGTGACTCCATGTGTAAACGGAGCACGATGTGGTGCCGGAGTGGTTTCCTCCGGTTGTGAAGTTGTAGACCGTGAAGGAATCGCTGTCGGTATCCAAGGTTTCCCACATCATGGAGGTGGTGTTGTACCACGACAATTCCGTAGAGAACGAGTAGTTGCCTTCTGGTTGGGTCGAAAGAGCAGAGGAGGAGACGTTGTGCGTCTCGTAGGTGCTCATGCTCGTCCAGTTGAACGAACCGGAGTCGACGGTGCTGTTGCTGTCGTGGTTCATGATGTTCCAGGTGAGCATCATGGTTTCGTTCATCATGTTGCAGTAGGAGTCGATGTGACCCGTGAAGTTGTCACCAAGGTCAAAACTGTACATGTTGGACCAAGCATAGACGGAGCACGATGTGGTGCCGGAGTGGTTTCCTCCAGTGCTGTAATTGAACACATAAAACGAATCAGAGTAGGTGTCAAGGGTTTCCCACATCATGGAGGTGGAATTGTACCAACTGAATTCGGCAGAGAAGGTGAAGTTGTCTTCACCTTGGGTGGCCAGCGACGTCGAGGTTACGTTGTGCGTTTCGTACCGCTGCATGGCCGTCCATGTGAAATTTCCCGAATCAATGGTGGTGTTGGTGTCGGTGTTCTCAAGGGTCCAGGTGAGCATGACGCTTTCGTTGAGCAAGGCGCAGTAGGTGTAGATGGATCCGGTGAAGTTTTCCCCGAGGTTGAATGCATAGGCTCCTGCGTAGGCATACACGCTCGCATAGGATGTGTTGGTGCCGCAAGGGTTGGTGCCGTTGCCAGAAGTGCTGTTGCTGTACACCATGAAGGTGGTGGTCAGCGTCATCAAAGCGGTCGAGTTGTTCCCGTAGGTAACATCGGCCACCACGGTGTAGGCGCCGGCAGAGACGTTCATGACTTCGAAGTAGTGGGTGTCGTAGAGGTTGTAGGCGACCCATGACCAGTTGCCGGAGAGCACGGTCGTGTTGGAGGGGTCCGTGACGCTGTAATCAATGCGCATGGATTGGTTGAGCAGGTTGCAGCCAGTGAAGATGCTCACGTTGACATCGTCACCTTCAAACGCCATGTTGGCGCCGATTGAGAGGTCGAATGCATCGGTGGATTCACCGCAGGGCGGTGACACGATGACCGTCATGTTGTCGGACGAGATGTCGGTCCAGGTGGTGTTGTCGAGGTACATCAGGTTGGCCGTGAGGGTGTAGTATCCCAGGCCCAATCCACTCACGGTCCACGTGTCCATGGAGGTGTTGCCAGCTCCGGTCCAGTTGACCGATCCGCTGGCCACGGTGGTGTTGTTGCTGTCCACCATTGACAGGCTGATCATCATGTCAACCCCAGTGAGGTCGCAGTAAGTGGTGAGGTGGGCGGTGAAGTTGTCGCCCTCATCAATGAGGTTCATGCCTGTAACGCTCATGATGGTCATGCTGACGTTGGTGCCGCAACCGGTGCTGTTGTTGGAGCGAGCGCCGGTTTCAAAAAGCGGTCCTTCCCACTGGTCGGTGGAAAGGTCGTCCCCAGGCATGGTGTTCAACGATGCGGCCATCGATTGGGCCACCAACAAGGTCACAAGAATCCACAAACGAGCGCTCTTCATGTGGTTGGCGGACCATCGTTAGTTTATATCGTTTTATGAGAACATTTTCTCATTTAACGCTTAAAAACAACGCCGTAATCCAACGGCAAAGGAACATTTGCCGCCTTGAACCAAGCCTCTACGTTGCCGAAGGGTTCAGTTTTTCGTCGTTTTCGGGCTGCTTTTGCCCGTGTGGAGACCAACGACCACGCAGATTTTGAACCCAGGCCCGGGATGGCGGCCAGTTGCTTCTCGGTTACTGTCCACGGATTCATGCCGATTTCAACACCGGTGATCGACCTCGCTCCGTGGCCGGTGACCATCACGCTTGAAACCGTCTCAAGTGGGATTTTGTAAGAGGCTCCAATGAGAATGGGGTAGGCGCCAAGTTGCCGCCCAAACGTTACCCCTGCTTGGCCGTGAACATTCGGCGAAGTGTGCGCTTCCGTGAGGTGGACGGGCAAGCGTGTACGGGTGTCATGGGCTTCCCAATGAACGTCATGCAGCACTTGGCCCAGTGGAAACAATTCCTTGAGCAACGGGGCATCAATGGTGTCCCTGACGGTGGTTTTGAACGAATTGAAGGCCGCAACAGGAATCTCTTGGAACCCTTCACCTTCCACTTGGCGGATGTTGATGCGTCGCAACAACAGCCCCTCTGAGCGCAAGTCGTTGAGCAAATCGAGGTTCATGTCGTACGTGGCTTCCGACTCGCCGTTCAAACCCGCAATGAAATTCAACCCTGGGAGCAATTTCGGCAGCCCCCTTTCCCCACGTTGCCGCCCGTGTTTGTTGATGAGGCGGATGGCGGACTTGAGTTGGCCAGGATCGCAATTCAGCCAGTTGGCGTCGTGAACTGAAGGGTCAGCGGATTCAAGTCCAAACGAGAGCACAGCGCCATCAGATAGGGTTTCAACAAGGGTTTTGGTGATGGTTTCGGATGGTTCAAGATGTTCAGCAATAATGGACGGATTGCCGTTGTCGGTATGGAGCAGGTCAAGCCGTTCATCTTCTCGCAAGCCGTGCAACAGGCGAGCGATGGGTTCTGGATTGGGGACGGGGTACTCCAGTTCACGAACACCTTCAGCCATGTACGTGTAGGTGTCCGTCATTCCCCCCAAACGGACGTGCTGGACCCCAGCTTCATGCGCCAACCTCACCTCCGCAATGATGTCCTCTGGAGAGCGCCACAACGGTACGCCTTTCTTGGGTTCAATGCAAAACTTGCATCCCCGTTTGTACCGCACACAACCCTGGTAAACTTCAACTTCGAACGTGAGCGGACCTTTTCCGTGTGGTCCCATCAAATCGGGGTGAGAGGACACCGCCAAACTTGAGGCCCCGGCTTGAGCCCAAGTTGACCATTGTTCTGCTGTACGCCGAGAATGGCCCCATTCTCCCTTCTCAAGAAAGGCATCAAGGGTCGCATCGGTGTCCTGTACGGCCAAAAAGAGGTTGGCCCTGAGAGGCGACCATCCTTGCTGACGCCACCCGCGTATGGCCCAACCTCCGAACAAGGCAGGGACGGCATGGGGCAAGGAACGAATCACCGCCTGGGTTTCTTTCAACGAAATCGGAGCGCCCCTGAGGTACTTGCCCGGAACAACCGCTCCGGCAACACACACCAGACCCAAGGCGTTCTTGAGCAGCGTTGCCCATTCGTCAGCCTGCGTTCGTTCCATCCTCCGCCATTGGTCAACGGTGAGATAGAGGTAAGGGATTCGACGCTGCTCGAGGACGCCACACACGTACCGGATGTGAAATCCCACGTAAGGAGGGACGCCAAACGCAGCTGGTTCGTCTTCGTAGCCGTCGAGCACGACCCATCGCGGCTCAACATTCTCCGTCATGAAGACGGCTCATTGCAAGCGCCCTTCAATCCTTCTTTGGGCGTCGGCGGCGGGAGCGTTTCTTACCGGACTCGTTCTCTTCTCGAAGAGCCATGAGTTCTCGGGAGGACTTTCCGCCTTTCTTGTCGTCACCGCCACTGCGGGGAGATTTGGCTTTGGCGATGTCAACCTTGATTCTGCGGCCGTCGATCTCCTGTCCGTCCAATGCTTTGACAACGGCTTCACCCTTGTCTTTTTCAGCGATAAAGACGAAACCAAAGCCCTTGGATTTTCCACCCGGTCCGGAGGCCAGAGCGACTTCGTTCACCGTAGCATGGGCGGCCACCATCTCTTGGAGTTGCTCTGCTTTGGCTGAGAACGGAAGGTTGCCGATGTAGAGTTTGAGGCCGGCCGGTTCCTTGCGTCCCCTGCCCTTTTTATCGCCTTTTTTGTCGTCATCAGCGTCCCTCACACCGATTCGCCTGCCATTGATTCGGTGTCCGTTCAATGCTTGTGCGGCGGCGTCAGCCATGGCTTTGGAGGCATAGGTGACGAAACCGAACCCTCGGTTTTGCCCGGCATCGTCGGTAAGAACAATGCAATCCGTCATGTCACCATGAGCCTTGAACAAGGCTCCGAGTTCTTCTGTGCCAACGTCCCGTGGAAGGCCACCGACGAACAGTCGGGTGCCTGGTGCTGCACGGGGAGGGCGGCCGCCACGGCCGCCGCCTTGTCCCTCGAAACGGAAGTAGGTGCGTTCTCGTCCGTCTTCCCGCACGTCGGCGGCAATGAACGTGGCCCGTCCAGCGGGGCCTTTGGCAAACATGGCTTCAGCAGCAGCACCCCAACGCTTTCCTGCGTTGTTGAGAGCGCTGGCGCCCTGGTCAAGTTCAGCCCACCCTGCGCCGTAATTGTCGGCAAGTGCACGGTACGATTGATGGCCGCAGGTTGGACACAGCACGTTCCAATCCCCGTCTTGGTGAGGTTGCAAGCCGTCGCCACATGAAGGGCAAATCGCATGGAGAACACCACAGTCGTTTCGCTCGCGGAAATCAAGACGAACCACGGGGCTGACGTCCTTGATGAGGGCACGGCACACATCCCGTCGTCGGAGGGCATCGGACGTTTGGTGCATGAAGCGGTCCACAAGTCCGGTGACAAAGAACTGGCCGTAGAGGTGTTGAGGCTGAATTGAACCGGGCTTGCCTTCGATAGCGATGAGTTTTGCTTCACCGTGTTTTTCATTGAGTTTCTCAACCACGACAAAAGCGGTGTCTCCGATTTGAGGCGCAACCATTGGCTTTTCAGGTGACACGCTGATGGTGCCCTCGTGAACGGCAGGGTAACCAATCACGGTCGAGACAATGTGTTCGTTGTGGACAACTGCGCCTTCACCAGCGGTGTGGTCGGTTGTGTTGCCTACGATGCTTCCGGGGGTGACGAGGCTCGCCGTCATGTTGATCATTCCTGTGGCAGCCGTGGCCCGATGTGGGTCGCACGCTCTGTTCGCCAGTTGGAGGCGAGTCCTCTTAGCATTTGAACCCCCCTCTTGGTCTGTCAGTCCTCTTCAACTTGCAACCGTTTGTCACCCGGTTGATGGAATCTCCAGCACATCACCTCGGTGGTTGTCGCTCGTTTGGTGTGGTGTTGGTATTGCGCAGGCAGGCGAAATTCAGTGCGCAACACGTGCTCATGATCCCAGCCGGCGGCCTTCCCCATGGCGCCAAGATGCCGGGCTTTGACATGATGAAGGACGTGAACAGCCCGAGCCGTGGTGGAAAACGCCGATTCCAAAAGGGGCCGGTCGGCTTTGGCCGTTTGTGTACCCCAGGGAGGATTGGTCACCACGATGTCCACATTTGGTGGCAGGAATTCTTCGACTCCGAGATGAGCATGAATCACCGTTGTTCGTTCCCGGAGGTCCTGGTTCAACGAAGCAATGTTTTGCCGTAGAACATCCACCGCCTCCCCATCGGCTTCAACAAACGTGACATGGGCGGCGCCGAGATGCAAACAAGCAATGCCGAGGACGCCGTTACCGGCCCCCAAATCAAGCACACGTTGACCGAGCAGACCGTCCGTTTCGTTGACGCCAAGCATCCAATACGATGCCAAGTCGCCTTCAGTAACATACTGCTCAAGTTCAAGCCTGCTGCAGGGGTGGGGCGTAAGTTTCGACAACGTTATGGCGAGGTGTTTGGGGCGCATGCCCCTCACCAGCGGCGTTGCTGCTGATAGGAATTGGCTTGTTGGGCCTGGATTTGCAAGCGGATGTTGTGAATCTGTTGGGCTTCCATTCGAAGATGTTGAAGGAGCTGTTCACCGGGTTGTTGGTTTCCGCAGTATCGGCAGAACTTCGTGCCGTCGGCGTGCTGTTGGCCACAATTCACACAGAATCCCATAGCGCTCCCTCTTTTGGTGGTTTGATGACGTTCCATTTCAAGGTTCTCAATCCATGGCGGCCATTTCCATGAGGATGGGCCACACTTCAACCTTGGAGGCAAGGGCACGTTCGTTGATGTCCTCCCATCGCGGGTCGTCCATGAATGCTGACGGTTCAACACCACTCTCAATCAATTCGGTGAAAAATGAACGCACTTCACGCTCAGCGTCGCTCATTTGAACGGTGTTTTCTTCGACCACCTCTTCAGGAAGCGGAATCGGTTCAACGACCTCTGCCAAATCGGCTTCATCGGTTGAATCAGCGGTCGACGGCGTGGATGCTGAGGGTGTTGAAGGCGCTCCCTGAAGGTTCGGCTCGGCGTGTTGTACCGCTGGTGAAGGCAGGTGCTCAGACGGGGCGGGTGCAGGAGGAAGAGGCACGGGCGCTTGAACATCCGCCGGTTCGGGTGCAGGGGCGGGCGTCGGCTCAGGGTCCGCGTTCTCAACAGGCTCTGCGACGTTGGTCGGCTTGGCGACTTCTTTTTTGGGCGTAGGTTTGGGTTTCTCCAATCGGCCAATGCCCAGCACTTCTGCCTGTTGTCGGGCCCTTTCGGCTGCGGCCCGTCGTGGCAGACTCACGAAACATTTCCCCGGTAGTGACGCCGGTGGAAAGGCCGTGAAATACCGCTCCAAGGCCGGCATGGTGGGATGGCGAAAACACAGGGTGCGGATGGTCTCGAATGGTCGCTGGTTGGGGACGCCGACCGAAAACGGCGTGGAGCTGATCTCTACGGAACTTCTCAACCAACCTTCGCCGGTGACCAAGTGCTGAACCCAAGGACCGAGGTCTGAGGTTGCAAGGTCAACGAACTGAAAAGAGGCATCTCTTGGATTGAAGCCTTGGTCTTCGAGAAGAGGGGCTTCACCTCTGGGGCGATGAAACATGCTCATGACGGGTTGACCGTGTTCAACCATGTCGCCGTGGAGTTCCATCAACTTCCGTTCCTTGCGTGGAAGGATGAGCAAAACACACATACGCGTCGCTAGGGGGTCCCAAATCTCACCCCATCGCTCGGCTGCCTCAAAGGTCAACTGGCCGATGGTCATGTCTGGAATCATTGCTGTAAGTCCCATGCGCTCACCGAATTCTAGGAGACGGTTCCGGCCTTTAGCCCTGTGCCTGTGTTGGGCCAAACAGCCCCAAATCCACCGCCAATTCAGCAAGGTACACCGTGCCACCTGCTGCCCCGCGTAGCGTGTTGTGGGACAAGGCTTGGAAGG
>QQSC01000035.1:8535-13373 GCA_003602475.1 Candidatus Poseidoniales archaeon
GCCATGCCGGTTTTGAGGTTCGTCGTCGGGTCGGATGAATTGGGAAAAGTCTCACCATCAGCAAGGAGGTGAGCCTCTGGATCAACGCATTCAACCACCATCATGGAACGCGCTGGAGCGGAGGGCAAGTGTGAGGGTGTGGACCGGTGTGACCACTCGGCAATGGCGTCTTGGACGGCTTCTACCGATGCTCGTTGACTCAATGTGGCTTCCACGAAAACATGATGCCCATCAAGTCGGTTGACCCGTTTGCACGAAAGTTCAGCGTGACCGTTCCAACCGAGCACGTGACGAAATTCCGCTTCTGTCTTTTCCGCCTCACCAAGAATTTCATTGGGGACGGTGCCTGTTTCTCTCACGCTGTCGATGAGGCCGTATCCTCCTCCCGAGAGGGCTTGTTCACTCCTCATGACCCATGCGTTCAATCCAAAGGCAGCGTTGAGGGCAGCAAGCGGAAAAAGCAGAGGCAACAACGTGCAATTGGTGGCGCAAGCGATGCGTTCGTTCCTCCCCTCAAGTGCCAGGAGATGCTGAGGGTTCACCTCGGGCACCACCAACGGCACGCCCTTGACCCTGCGGAACGCACTGGCGTTCGAGAAGACGGCAATGCCATGGGAGGCCCACAACGGTTCAATGGTCGATGCGATATTGGCAGGCAAGGCTGAGAAAGCGATTTCGACACCTGCTTGAGCAAGTTGAGCGATGGCCGCTTCATCATCAAGCCCCATTACGGAAAGGTTTGGCAGTTCAGGGCGTCCATCTTCAAGCCGCCAAGGCAACACATCAACAGGTTGGCCAAGGCGTTGAGGCGAACCCGCAACGGCCGCCAACTCAAACCAGGGGTGGTGGACGAGTCGCTGCTGCAAACGCTGTGCAACCAAACCACTGGAACCCAAAACGGCGGTAAGGATGCGTTTCATGTTGAGTTCTCCGGTCGATGGTGGGTCTGGTTTATGCGGCTGGCAGGGGGAAGATGCGACGCGTCACAAGTTTTCTCAAAATGGCCCAACCATCCGCAGTGGATCCCAATTTTGCATCGCCCAACCGAACGCTGTATTTGATTGGAACGAAATCAAAGGGCACGGCATGGTGCACGAGGCTGGCAAACATCTCCGCTTCCAATTCAAACGATTGACTGTTGAGTTGCATTTGCCTGACAGCTGAGGCTTTCATGGCCCAATACCCAGAACACAAATCCAAGGTTGTGGTGCCGAACAAGGCCGTTGCCAGCCAGGTCAACATGTGATTGCCAACGAAGTTGAGCCTGGTCATGGCGCCCTCTTCGATGTCGCCTCCTAAACGATCCCCCACCACGACATCGAGCCGATCGAGCCGATCGATTAAACCGACCATTTCAGAGGGTGCGTAGGTCCCGTCTGCATCCAACATCACCATCACATCAGCTCCCATAGCGAGGGCTTGATCGAATCCTTGGCGAATAGCGTGGCCCTTGCCAGCCTCGTCTTGAGTGAAGACATTGATGCCCCATTCATTGGCCACTTCGGGGGAACCGTCGGTGCTGTTGCCGTCGACCACCAGGACGCTGGTTGTGTACCCTCTTTCGCTCAGTTTGTCGTAAGGAATTCGCTCAAGAACCCACCTCAACCCCAAGGCTTCGTTCAAAACGGGAAGAAGGATGACCAGATGGTTCAACGACAGGCCTCTTTAGCCGCTTGAAGTGTTCAAGTTTAAGCCTGTTCAATGGCCCATTCGTACCAGTGCCATCGCACGCCGGTGTGGTCCAACAACACGTCGTCCCGACCTGAAAGTCCCAATGGATTAAGCCAGCGACTGGATGAAGTTGAAGACCATGACAGGTTGACTTCCTCAAGAGTTGTGGCGTTCTCAAGGTTCACACACGTCCGATGGAATCCGGGGTCGGTGCGCATGGCGTACACAGGTCGTTCAGTTCCTCCGCTGGACTTGAGGGTCCAAGGGTTCACTTCTCCGACGACCTCGTAGACCAGGCACCACTCCACAGCCGCAGTTGGCGGTTGCAACGTCAAACGGTCGTCTGTCCCTTCGACCGAAAACGGGCGCGTGTCTCCCAAACCAATGGGGTCGCGGAATCGGTGGTCACGCCAAATGTCCAACCGTTCCGTGCATGTCTCGCAGGTGTCCATGTTTGCAGCCTGGAGGGTCGTGCTGGGGGCCGAACCGTTGGGCACATGACGCCAAAGTGTCGCACCGTCCACGGTGTAGAGCACCTCCCAGTATGGAGAAGACGCCAATTCCCATTGCATGCTGCCCAAAGGGGACGTCAAGGCATGGTTCATGCCGGTCTCGCGCATGTAGGTGAGGTTGTTGTAGTAAATCGCCAAGGACGCCCGAGGGTGTTCGCTGTTGTCGATGTGAACCAAACCCAATGAAGGAATGCTCGTGGTCAGAACCCCCTCCGGTGCGTTCCAAACATAGCCCCAATGCATGTTTTCGGTGAACACGACGCCTTCAATACCGTCCAGTGCCTCACGGACCGCCAAATCCCCCGGACTGACCGCCCACAATTCCTCATGACTTCGCAGCGTGAGTGCCACAGCGCCGGCAGCACCTGCCCCCAACATTACGGCAACGGTCATGACAGCGGTCAATGCTTGGGGGGGCCGGAAAGGTGACCAATCCTCCAACCCTTCAACGGGGGTTAATCGACCGGAAGGTGACCACCACAACGCCACCAACGCCGCCAAGGGCACATGAAAGGCGTGAAGGGCCATTGAATAGAGGGTGTACGACATCAACGAGAGCACGGGTATGTACCTCAACCCTTCAATGAGGTGCACCAAACTGAGCACCCACAACGAAGCGAACCAGGTGATAAGAATTCGACCTTCAAGGGTCCTGCGAAGTGCCATCCCCGCCCACAAGCCGAGAACCAAAAGCGGCCCGTTGTACACCAACATCGGCCGGCCACCTTGCCAACCGTATTCTGAAAACACCGCTTCATCAAACAACCGAGGTGCAAACACCAGCAGGGCCACAGCCATTCCCAGCGTCACCAATCCCGAAACCACGTACGCCATGGTTCGCATCAAGGCCAGAGTATCCTCGTCTTCGACCTGCAAGCCGTGGACGAGATGACTCAGCATCAGCAGAGCGAGGTACATCGCCCCGGTGGGGTGAACGAGCGCCACACAGAACACGGCCACCACCAGTCCCAGGGTGTGATGCCGATGCCGGTCTTGGCTGGGGCGTAAAAGAACCAACAACCCCACGACCAACCCGAGCTGACTGGCAACACTCGGATAGCCGGAATCGAACACTTTGGCAAACAAGGCCAAACTGTACCCCATCGCCAACATGACTTGAGCACCTGCACCGTAGCGGTCCATGGCCCCCATGAGACCCAACAAGAGGACGAACAGACTGTAGTGGCCAAGGAGGAACACGGCACGCCCAGCATCCGCTGAGGTCGTAAGGCTGATCCAACCCGCCAGTGACGGAAACGCTGGAGGATAGGTCCAAAAGCCTTGGTTGGCGCCTGATAGTGTGAAATCGCCTGCCATTGCGGCTTGTTGAGCAAGCATGGCAAAACCGACCCAATCAACGCCAAACGGAAGGCTCTGCATCATCGGGCTGATCAGGGCCAACATCGCCAACAGGCCGCTCAAGGCCATCAACGGAAGCTGGCGAGCGGATCGGACAAGACGCTGTTGTTCAGCCTCAAGCTCCAACGCTGGATTGATTTCTTCCAAATCCACACCGTTCATGGCCGCTTCCAGTCGTTGCCAGCGCGTCCATTTGGTCACTTCTTGATGACGAACATTGATCGTTCGATAGGCAAGGACGTTCACGCCAACCATGGCCAACACCAGCGTCCATCCTGACCATATGTTTGCCGCCAACAAGGCCCCGGAGACTCCAAACATCAGCAGAAGGCCCAACGCTGGTGCCAAGAGCCCCTTACGCAAACGGTCACTGCTGCCGTCCAACACCGTGGCAAGCGCCCAACCCGGCAGCAAGCTCGGTGCCACGACCAGAGCCAATTCACCAAGCATCGGCTCTTCCAAAGCGAGCCATGCTTTCATGATTCTGCGAAACCTCATGGACTTCGTACGAACACGACACCAGATGAGCACCGAATCGTTCTTCCACCCAACCGTCAAATTTGACGGGCCGTATTGGGTTCATGATTTTACCAAACCACCGGTCGAAGGTTGGGAGTGTCCTTACCCGTATTCGGTGGGCAGGTACGACGAAGCACGTCCTTGGATGTACACGGATGAGTTGTTTTCAGGTGTCCGCTTTCACCATGTTGGTTTGGACCTTGGTGCGCCCGCCATGACCCCCATTTATGCGTGCTGCGACGGGGAAGTATGGGCCACAGGCGTCAACGACGAAGCTGGCTCTTATGGACCAACACTCATCACCGTGCATGAAGCAAGGTTGCCCAACGAGGTGGGCGGTGAGCCTTCGGGAGACGTTGTCCGGTTTTTCGTGTTGTACGGTCACCTCCACGGAACAACACTGGCCACGTTTTCGCCAGGCCAAGTCATCACCAAAGGGGAGATAATCGGGCATTTGGGGACAGAGGATGAAAACGGGGGCTGGGCACCTCATGTCCATGTCCAAATGAGTTTCACGCCTCCCCAATCCCCCGACATGCCGGGTGTGGTTCGCCCAGACGAGCGGGAGGAGGCCGTTGCGATGTACCCCGATCCGAGGCTAATTTGTGGACCGCTTTACTGAACGCTGCCCAAATGGCCTTTCAGTGAGTCGATGGGTCCGATGCTTGCTGGGTTCTTTCCGTGCAGGACTCCCAGTGCCAACGACAACCAATCCATGACCATGCAGTGATAGAGCAGTGTTTCGAGGAGGGACGAACCTTCGCCCACCAGGTTCCA
>QQSC01000036.1 GCA_003602475.1 Candidatus Poseidoniales archaeon
GTCTTCCTCGATTTCGTAGGCTATGAGCCACAGACAAATGCAGATGGTGCATGGATGCTTGATTTACTCAAACGAGCCGTCGAACAAAGCGAGGCCCGAAACGTTCACTCCCATGTTGCACAGTTCGATGGTTCCGTCTCTCCAATTGGTTTTGCCGCCGTGGTTTTGTTGGATGAAAGCCACGTCACTGCCCATTGCTATTCCGAAAAAGGCTGGTTGGCGATTGATTGCTTCACCTGTGGCGAAAGCGACCCATGCGCGATCGCAGATTTTATTCAAACTGAACTTGAACAATCCATGCCTCGGCTGAGCCTGAAACAACGCAGAGTCCAAGACCGCTTCCTGCATGGAGAGGTTTGAAATGTCCATCCGAGCCTTTGTCAACGAGCATTATCGCCACTTTAATGCGGGGGCGTTGGTGTCGACAGCGCGGTCATTGACAGACTTTCTCGAACATGGTGGCCGGGTCTTCATCACGCTTGCAGGTGCAATGAGTACAGCAGAATTAGGTCGCAGTTTAGCCCCAATGATTCGAGCTGGCCATGTAGCAGGTATTTCTTGCACTGGTGCCAACCTCGAGGAAGATGTGTTCAACCTTGTAGCTCACGATTCATATGAACTGATTGAGGACTGGCGAAGCCTGTCTGCAGCAGATGATGCAGCATTGCTGGAGCGTGGCCTAAACAGGGTCACCGATACATGCATTCCAGAAGGTGAAGCCTTTCGCAAAATCGAGCATCACCTCATAAAACGATGGACAAACGCATCAGAAGCCGATCAATCCTTTCTTCCGCACGAATACTTCTACGACTTACTCAAATCCGGCGAACTCGCTGATGAATACCAAGCAGACCCTGAGGCTTCTTGGTTACTCGCTGCCGCAGAAGCAGACCTCCCGTTGTTTGTTCCGGGATGGGAAGATTCGACCATGGGCAATATATTCGCCGCTCGATGCATTGAAGGAATGGTCGACCAATCCTCCGTGGCCAATGGAATCGCTTACATGATTCGTCTTGCCGATTGGTATCAATCAGCAGAAACACCTCTTGCTTTCTTGCAAATTGGTGGCGGCATCGCCGGAGATTTCCCAATTTGTGTTGTACCGATGTTGAACCAAGACCTTGAGCGAAACGTGCCGCTATGGTCTTGGTTTGCTCAAATCAGTGAATCCTCGCCTTCGTACGGAGGCTATTCCGGAGCACCACCAAATGAGAAAATTACCTGGGGTAAGGTCTCCATTGACACACCGAAATTTGTCATCGAAAGCGACGCAAGCATCGTCGCACCGTTGCTTTTTGGTTACGTATTGAACCTTTGAAAATCGACACCTGTCCCCACAAGTGTTGTAAAGGAGCACTCAGGAAGTTCGACCATGAACCTCAACTCAAGAGGGGGCGCAATCTTTCTATGCGCTCTGTTGTTGCTTCCTATTGCCTTCAGTGTGCAGGCAGAGGAACAACCCACAGCCCCGAGTATCACCACAGCATGGACAGATGATGGTGCATCGGGCGTTCGCCACGCTTACACCCTCACATTTGCTGACCAGGAAGCATATGAGGTGAATATTAGCCTCGACCACCGTCGAGATGGTGTGGCACTATCGAATGAGGCGCTCATAACATGGCAAGTGGAAAATGACGTACGGACGGCAGATGTTGAATTCAATACAACCCTGCATTGGGGGGATGAAATCGAACTTCTTGCGACCGTCACAAGCATGAACGGTGTGGCGTTGGAGCAAACGGTGAGCACCAGCAGGGAACTAACCGTTGGTACATGGAACCAACCAATGGCCGATCACGAAGTAATGACAAGCACAACATGGGATCTTAACCAAACTTACCAAGATGAAAACGGGACACAGGTGTTCGCCCTTGCCTTTGTCGGGCAAGGTTGGCAAGAGCGTGTGGGATTGACTCTCAACTCTTGGGAACTTGGCAATGGCAGCCTCCTCTCAACCGAAGTGACAAATGAAAGCGAAACGACCCTGAGCCTTGATTTGAACTCGATTTGGAAAAATGAAACAATTGTATCAGGCTCACTCACCTCGCAAGTCTTCGATGCGCGCGGGGATGGAAGCCTTCTGATCATCACGGAAGATGATGAAACAACAACGAGGATTGTTGCAAACGTCTCCGACGGACGGTTTAATCGAACCATGATCGATGGAAACATCTCCGAACGGGTGAACCTTGAGGCAACGGGAGCGCTCGACATCAACGGCAGCGATGAGGAGGGCACGCTCACGATCGATGGTGACATCAGCGTGCTCTTCCTTGAAACATGGGATGAGAATGGTGTGCGGCGCCTCGACCACACCCAATTTGAAGCGCTTGCGAGTATGATTCTTGAGAACGAGGATAGCCGATTTGATATCGACCTTGATGGCCTCACGACGATTGAACGCTGGGAAGATGGCGTGCGCACCGAACACAAGGAAGAGCTTGTCGGCAGCGGCACATTTGGGTTTGGAGAAAGCGATGAAAATTCAAGCGTACAGGTCAATGGTACAATCCTTGATTTCCACACACTCATCGAGGATGGTACAACCCTCACAGACGACCTCCACATCGACGGTGTCATCACTGGTGACGCACAAGGTAGTTTTGGCATCGTGAGAACGATCGAAGCGACTGGTGACCAAGCCAACGCCACTGGAATCGTGTTTCTCGTCAACGTGATTCATCAAGAAACTTGGTTCAACCTCACCGGTGTCGGAGGCGGTTTCTTTGGCGGCGACGGCATTGGTGCATCCCACAACGAAACATGGGACTACCAGGTGGTGCAGTCTGATTGGGACAACCGAACGGTGCGAATCATTTGGGAGGAAACCGGGGCTGACGCATCGAGTGGCGATGAGAAACCAGCTCGTAGCCCAATCCAACAAAATGCGACCCAACCGGAAGCTCAAGAAATTCTTGGAGACATTACAATTATTCGTGAAACAGGACTCATGCCGATTCCAATGATGGCACATGATGTGATCCATCTCAACGGTGAAAACGGCCTTGAATTGACGGTGGAAGCGTACGCAACTGGAAATGATCCTCGTGATGGATTCAACCTATCTGTCGTCCATTGGACGGGTACATACGGGGACTCTGGAGGCGTTGCAAACGGATCAATTGTCGATGAAGGTCCGCTCATGGGCCTTGTATCGAGCGTTGTACGAAGTTTGGAACTTCCTTTCGGTGAAGGAAACGACACCGCCTTGTTCAGTGAATCACAAGTGGTGGAACGCATCCTTTCACCCTCCATCATCACTGCAGAAAACAACTCTGCCCCAGTCCTCGTCAGCATGGACTTCCTCGAAGGATTGGCGATTGGCGAAGGAGGAAGCACTGGAACGCTTGTGGCCCACATCACAGATGCTGAGTTCAACATCGAGTCAGTCACCGTTGATTTGACACCATTGGGCGGTGGCCTCGTGACCATGAACGACCGAGGACTGGACGGCGATGCTGTCATCGGCGATGATCGGTACCCCCCCCGCCACATTGTCAAGGG
>QQSC01000037.1 GCA_003602475.1 Candidatus Poseidoniales archaeon
TACAATTCTCGATGGTACCGGACCGCCTCGGCCAGTTGTCGAACGCGCTCCTCCCCGGCCATGTCTATTCACCGGAGCCAGAGGATATGAACATCACGAAAATTGCAATCCGAGCAACTCAAATCCGGCCAATGGGCAGCGAGTCATAATCGCATGCGTGAGGATTCGAAGATGGATTTCTGCTACAACGTGAACCGTTGCTTGGAACATGTGCCCAGCGTGAACATTGTTGTCATCATCCGACCAGCAACAATGAATGTGTGTGAAGGGCTTTCCTTCTTCAGTACGGGCAATGTTTCCTGAAAGACTCACCAATTCAGAGGGCTTTTCCAGTGGCCGGCGCTGATAGACCCCTTCTTCGTTCATGTAACCGTATTTGTTGTCACGAGTTCGTCCAATTCCACTTGTGATGGCGGCTGCATCAAAGCCAACTTCGTCGGCGAGCAACTGAAGTGAGGTATGAATTTCTTCATCTGGGTCAATGCGTACAAACAGGTCCTCTCCACTACGGGTCCATTCCATGGCCCCTCCAAAGCAACCCGCTTATTGAGAATAACGCTACTCTTCTTGTGCAGTTACATCAGAAGTTTTCGGCCATAGCCGGTTTTCATCGAGAGCGAGTTCTATTCTTGAACGGGCCACTGAAAGGTCATTTTTGTCGCCGCCAAGAGGCAATGGCCCGAAGATTCCCCAGCCCTTTCGCAGCAACATAATCCGACGCGCGGGTTGCCGTTTGGAAAGCTTGAGCCGGCTCCACTCGTAACGTTGGCCATCCGCAAATGCATGAGTTCTAGTGACAGCGTAGCGCTTTGGTACGATCAACGAAATGATGTGCAATCCAAGGCATACATCCCAAGCAATCGCATAGGCCGGATCTGTGTTCGATACGCCAACGAGCCCCCATGGAAGCACCATCATGGCTGCCATGGAACCGAGGTTACCCCATTGACGAATCACTTCCTGTGCGCCTTCGCTTTCCCAAGCGAACCCACCGTTCGGTAGTTCGCCGAGGGTGGGCACGTCGAGGCGTTGTCGGGTCAACCAGAACGCATCCCAAATCACAATACTAAACAGGACCGCGACAGCAACCCCTGCAAAGACATCTGGATTTGGAAGTGAAGGTTCCATGCCGTCACCTCATAGGTGGGTGAGATCAATCTCGCCAAGGTCATCGCCGCCACCCTTCCGCATGCGAACCAAGAACAGAACGACAGCCACAGCAATCAAGGCAATGAGCAGGAGTGTGCCGGTTTCGAAGTCCCCCGTGTCTTCAACACCGGTCCCTTCCATGGTATCCGGGATACCGTCGTTGTCATCGTCTTGATCTGCGAACAGCCATGTGGTCATGCCGTCCGGACAATTGACATCGTCTGGTTGCCCGTCGCCGTCCGTATCGATTGAAGCGCAAGCGTCCAAAGGATAGTCGTCCCGTGCATCTGGTACGCCATCGTTGTCATCGTCGGTGTCTTCTAGGTCCGGCCCACATGGGTAGCCGATGGCGCTGTTAAACCACACATCGGTTTGTTGAGTGTATGTGCAGGAATTTGTCCAGTCGCCATCTGTATCGAGTTGGGTGATTTCAAAATCCACTGCGTCGGTCGTTGAAGCACCCAACGTGTCAGTCACCTTTGCCTCAAGAACATAAAACCCGTATGGGAGGTCAGTGATGTTGTATTGTGCTTCATTTGGCACGCGCATGACTTCCTCACCAGAGGCATCGGTAATGACCCATACAATAGTGAGGTCGTCAATTGAATCAAGATCGTCGCTGTAGACCATTTGAGCGTTCAGAAGAGTGGTTTCCATTGTCCTTTGACCCGAATACGGTGTTGTGATTTCAACCATGGGGGCGCCGTTGAGAGCCATAAGAATCACAATCGAGGTGTTCATGCCTTCCGTGTAATTGACAGTCGTGATTTGGATTGGAAGCCCTGGTGCTGTGGCTTGTATGTTCACCGAGGTCAATGCGGTCATCGAGGACCCTTCAACGATGAGGATAGGGAGTTCAACCAAGACAGAGGTGCCCTCCACTTGTGTCGAATATTCCGAAGTGTGGCCTGTGGTTTCAATGGAAAAGAGCACTTCAATCGGTACGCCGTTGACTTGAGCATCGAAGTTGTAGGTAATCCACATGAGGATTGTTGCGCCATCGTATGCAGAGGTTTGATCGGTCATCACATCCACAAGGTTAACCGAAATCGCGCCAGAAGCCGCCACCTCTCCGATGATTGAACCGCCTTCAATCCGTGCGGAATAATGGTCAGCAGAAAGCACAACAGATGCCAGGATATCGGGGGAACGGAAGACAACGGGAGCGATGGACCCGTCATCAACGTCGGCGTGCAAATCAATCGCAACTGCATAATTTGCAGCAATCATGCCTTCAACGATGAGGCTGTCCATGGTGCGACCATGATGACTCGAAAAGGCGGTTCCGGTGCCTTCACCATTCAAGATAAGGCCGTCAATAATTCCTGCTGTTTCATCAAAATCGACAGCGGGTGCGCCTGTTACTTGGATGGTGTTCAGATCAATTAAGCGATTGTTGATTCCTGCAAGGCCGCCCATTGCCCCGACGGTTCCATTCAGATTGGAGACTGTAAAACCTCCATCAATGGATTCCAGCCAGCCAATATAGCCGCTTCCAGTGAACGCTGTTGCATCGATGTTGTCCATTGAACCGGTCACGGCTGTAACTTCAAAACCATGGGTCATTTCTCCACTGAAGGTAAGGCCGTCAACATTCACAACGGATTGACGAGCCCATAGTCCAACGCCATTGCAGTTCACAAGAGTGACGTCTGAGAGGATGAGGGCTCCCTCTGTAGCAATGGTGTTGATGCAACCGCTCCCTGCATCATAGAGGGTGCTGTCGGTAAGTTCGACGGTTGCGTTGCTACCGCTTGTAATGACAATCAATGGGTCTGCGCCTGAGGAACGTGCCAGTTCAGCTCCAGCCGCGCTCAGTTGGCCGAATTGGGAGACCGTCAAAGCGGGCGAGGCTTCCAGCACCGATGAGGCTGAAAGATCGATTGTTGAGGAGGTCAGGGAACCAAGGTGCAAACCTCCCCAGCGAGCGCCTTGGCCAGTTGAAGAAAGGGTGGCATCACCAACATTCATGGCGCCGTCGACAGTGATTGTGCGGCCTTCCGAAATTCGTACTGAAACGCCGTCGTCAATACTCAGTGTTCCTGTTTGACTGACGG
>QQSC01000038.1 GCA_003602475.1 Candidatus Poseidoniales archaeon
AATTACACAGTTTACGGAAACAACACCGGCGGTTCGTTCAACGTCAGCATCAACATCACGGTGAACGATCAGGTGCCAACACTTTCCTATTCGTCCTACGAGTTGACCCTAACCAACAACACGACGAGCAACGTGTTCCCTCTTCTTCCGACGACCAGCGGTTCTGGAACCATTGTTTCTTGGGGTCTCAATGCAAGTTTGCCCTCAGGGATGTCGTTTGGCACCAGCAACGGAACCTTCTTTGGCACCCCCACCGAACTGTGGAGTCGAACCTCCTACACGGTCTGGGCCAACAACAGCGGTGGTTCAACCATCGCCTACCTCAACATCACGGTGAACGATCAGGTGCCAACCAGCGTCAGTTACGGTAACGCCGGTTATGAATTGGTCCTCGTTAACAACACCAATCCCAACGGTTGGGTTTTACCTCCAACCGTCGAGGGGCACGGTACCATTGTATCGTGGGCAATCAACGCCAGTCTGCCTTCAGGTGTGGCCTTTAACACGAGCAACGGCCAATTCTCTGGTAAACCGACCGAACTATGGCAGCGTACTCCCTACATGATTTGGGCCAACAACAGCGGCGGTTCAACCATCGCTTACCTCAACATCACGGTGAACGATCAGGTGCCATCATTATCCTACTCGCCCAATTTGGTTCTGATGAACGTAAACCAAACGAGCAGTGACTTCCCCCTCGAACCCGTACTCTCGGGTTCTGGAGCCATCACCTCTTGGGAACTGGTGGGGGCCTTGCCCGCTGGCCTCTCCTTTGGCTCAAGCAACGGTACGTTCTGGGGCACACCAACCTCGCTCCAATACCCAGCGGTGACGTACACCGTCTGGGCGAACAACAGCGGTGGGTCAACCTCCACCGTTGTGGAACTCTCTGTCGTTGATGCCGCCCCATCGAGTCTTGAGTATTCTCCTTCGGGACAAGATGTCCCGCTCAACACAACCATGGCGTCCATGCAGGCCACCGTGACCGGGGGAGGGCCCATCACCAACTGGACCATTCACCCACCGTTCCTTCCAACAGGTGTTCAATTTGACGAAAACAACGGCCAGATGTCCGGCACCCCAACCGAGTTGTGGACCAACACCACCTACACCGTCTTTGCCAACAACAGCGGTGGAAGCGTTAACACCACGTTCTGGCTAACGGTGACCCTCGAAGCCCCCAACATCACCTACGCCATGGTGAACCTGTCTTTGGTCAGCAACCTCACGCAGGTGAACTACAACGGTACCAACACAGGTGGTGAACTGATTTACGGATCCTTATCCATCAGCGGTTATTCCGACACGTTTTGTGCGGTGAGCGAAGAGGGTGAACTCTGGTGTTGGGGTGACAACAATGACAAAATTGTGAATGTTTCAGCCTCCACGTCAGCCAACTTGCCTCCAACAAAGGTGCCGCTACCAACCGGGCGATATGCCACTTCGGTAGATGTGGGCTACGAATTTGCATGCGCCTTGCTTGACAACGGCTCCGTGGCGTGCTGGGGTGACGCTGGGACCTCTGGAACTTCAGGTTCAACAGCGCTGAAACAGTGGTATGGCGACGGTTACATCACACCACAATTGATGGCAGGCATCGGATCGTCCCGGCCCGCCATCACTCTTGAAACCGGTTTTGCCCACGCATGTGTGACGTTCCTGATCGGCGTTCCACAATGCTGGGGCACCGACGTTTGGAAAAACCTCGGTATCGCAGGTACCGGAAGCAAAGTGCTCCCAACCAACATCACCGTTGTTCCGGCCAACCGAACCGTGCTTGACTTGAGTCTCGGTGTCACCCACGTTTGCGCTCTCATGGACAACGCTTCGGTGATGTGCTGGGGTGAAAACGAACACGGAGGGTTGGGCGACAACAGCACCACGGATCGAGAAAACCCAGTATGGCCCAATCTATGGGGTCGGTCGGTTCTCAGCGTTAGGGCAGGCCATCACCACACATGCGTTGGTTTCACGAGTGGCGGAGCGTCGTGTTGGGGTCACAACTATGTAGGGAAGTTGGGGGACAACTCCACCACCAACCGATTGGTTCCGGTCAATGTTACTGGAATTGCCAACGACACCGTGTTCGTGTCCTTTGAATTGACCTACACCACCACCTGCGGTCGTACGACCGATGGCAGAACCCTGTGTTGGGGCACACATACTGGCCAAAACAACGGGAGTTCTCTGGTTCCTGCTGAAGTGGCCTTCGCATCCAACGGAACAAGCACCGAACTCGCCGGTGATGGCGATACCATGTGTGCCGTGCTTGTCAACGGCAGCGTGGCCTGTTGGGGATGGGGATCGGAACGCAACTTCGGTGTCCTGACATCGCCCTCAACATCGTACACGCCTGTTTATGGCGTGTTGGAAACCACGACACGCAGTTCACCCGGCGGATGGATGCTCGATGGCGTGTTGCCGGACGGACTTCAGTTCAGTCCATCGAACGGAACCCTTTGGGGTACGCCCACAGAAGTCAACCCCTCGTGGGTCAACTTCACGGTAACAGCTTACAACAATGCGGGCACGTCGTCGTACAGTTTTTCCATTCAAGTTCTCGACCAGTTGCCTTCGTTTTCCTACAGCCCGACAACATTGAACCTCGTGAAAGGGCTTGCATCAAGCGAATTGCCTCTCGTCCCTGCCATGACGGGCGACGGTGACATCACATCGTGGGTGATTTCCCCTGCCTTGCCAAGCGGCTTGCAACTCGGCAGCACCAACGGCACCGTGTACGGATTGCCTTCAGATGTTTTGAGCACCACCGAGTTCACGGTTTGGGCGAACAACAGCGGCGGTTCAAGCAGTGCGACGTTCAACCTGACGGTTGTCGATCAGGTTCCAACGTTGGCTTACTCCCCAAGCGACCTCACCCTCGTACGAGGCGAAGCCGGTTCACAGTTACCACTTGAGGCGACCGTGGCGGGTGCTGGGGAATTCTTGACATGGACGATTTCGCCCCCTCTTTCCTCCGGTTTGAGCTTGGACTCCTCCAACGGCACCTTGTCGGGGATCCCATCAAGCAATGCGAGTTTGACGTCGTACACCATCACCGCCACCAACAGCGGTGGAAACCGAACGTTCGTTCTCAACATCACCGTCCTCGAACCTCTGGCCGTGCTCTCGTACACCTCGCTCAACCTCACTCGGGACCTGGCCATGACGCCGCTGTCCCCTACACAATCCGGTGGGGTTGCTGCTCAGTGGGGCCTTTCTCCTGCGCTCCCCTCCGGTCTCTCTTTTGCCAACGGTTCGTTCTGGGGGACGCCGACGGTGAACATGACGACAACCACCTACACGGTTTGGGCGAACAACAGCGGTGGTTCAGCATCCACCACCTTTGACATCACCGTTCTCGAGCCGGTGGGCGCCTTGTCCTACACGCCCGAAAACCTCACGCTCTATCGCAACGTCTCAATGAGCCCGCTTTCACCGACGTACAACGGTGGTTCTGTGGCACAATGGAGCGTTGACCCGGCCCTCCCAAGCGGATTGGTGTTCACCAACGGCGTGATCACCGGAACCCCACAGTTCAACGCAACCACCACCGTTCAGTACACCGTTTGGGCGAATCACAGCGGCGGTTCGGTCTCGGCATCGTTCAACATCACCGTCCTCGAAGCTGATGTCTTGGTGGTCTACTCACCGGATGAGGTCAACCTTGTTCGAAACCAGACCGTTCTCAACCTCGTGCCGTCCGTGAGCGGAGGGACGCCTGATTCTTGGGCCATTGAACCCAGCCTGCCAGAGGGGCTTCTCTTTGCCAACGGGCGAATCTTCGGCACGGCCACCGTCAATTTGACCCGGACGACGTACAGCGTTTGGGCGAACACCACAGGGGGCAGCAACGTGGTCCAACTCAATTTGACCGTGGTTGAGCCACTGGTTGAGTTGACCTTTGCACCGGATGAAGTGGTTCTGGTTCGCAACCAATCCATGACAGCCATCACCGCCGGTTTCAACGGTGGCGCCGTGGAATCGTGGGCTGTTGACCCAGCCCTGCCTGCGGGACTCCGTTTCCTCAATGGCGTGCTCTCGGGAACCCCCGAGGTCAACATGACGCGTTCCTCCTACACGCTTTGGGCGAACAACAGCGGCGGACCGGTCTCGGTGATGTTCAACCTGACCGTTCTCGAACCTGCTGTGGACTTCGCCTACCAGCCCAACACCCTGCTGCTGACCAGAAACCAATCCATGGCCACGGTTGTTCCGATCGTCCTCAACGATGCTGGGGCCGAATCGTGGGGCATCTCACCCGCTCTACCTTCGGGATTGTGGTTTGACAACGGAACGGTGTACGGTCGGCCCACGGTCAACTTGACGGCCACGTCGTTCACGGTTTGGGCCAACAACAGCGGCGGTTCAACGGCCCGAACCCTTCTCATCACCGTCCTTGAGCCTGTCGCCACCGTCCGTTACGAACCGGACAACATGACCGTCACCCGAGGCCAAGAGAACCTCTCCATGGTGCCCCTGTTGGGCGGTGGGGCCGTTGCCACATGGTCCATTACCCCAGAGTTGCCCGATGGATTGCGATTTGAAAACGGCACCTTGTACGGCGTGGCTCAAGTCCAAGCTCCGCTCGCCATGTACACCGTGACCGCTGAAAATTCCGGTGGACTCGTGCTTGCCTACGTGAACCTCACCGTGCTGGAACCTGTGGCTGTGCTCAGCATCAACTCAAGTTTCGTCGAAACCCGTGGAAAAGCCCCGGTCAACGCAACCGTGAACAACACGGGCGGTTCGGTAGCCAATTGGGACATTTCTCCAGCCCTGCCTTCGGGAGTGCGGCTGCTCAACGGGCTGATTTACGGTTCAGCCAGAGTCAACATGACGCAGACAACGTTCACCGTCTGGGCCAACAACAGCGGCGGTTCAGCCAGCGTCAATTTCACTCTCGAAATTCTTGAACCGAGGGCCAACATCACCTATGGTCAGTCCTCCGTGGAACTTGTGACCGGAATCACGACCGCCCGAATCCTCCCTCTCGTCTCGGGAGGCGTACCTCAGTACTGGGCCGTTGAACCTGCGCTACCGGAAGGTTTGCGACTTGAGGCCGGGGTTATTCTTGGCGTGGCCATGAATTCCTCCGAGGCGACCACATACACCGTTTGGGCCAACAACAGCGGTGGGTCAGCCACGACCAGCATCACCCTTACGGTGAACTGGCCAATCCACTTCGCTCGATACCCCGTACCTCGGTTGGTGTTGGACGTTAACGAAACCCTGCCTGCTCAGTATCCTGTGATTTCGTTCACCTCTGTCCAAGACCTCAGCTGGTCCATCGAACCAGCCCTTCCCGAAGGGTTCACCTTCGTTGATGGTGTGGTTTCAGGTGTCCCAGTCAACGCTTCTGATGAAACCAACTACACGGTCTCGGTGACCGGTCAAATGGCGCCGTTGCAATTGTATTTCACGCTGGAGGTTCAAGACATTGAGGTGGTTGAAGTGCCACGGCTGGATAACAACAACACGATGGAAGAAGTGTTTATTGTTCCCGAACAAGAGGTGTATGACTCCTCCTTCAACATGTACTACATTTGCCCTCCAATCCTCATCTTCAGCATGCTCATCGGGGCCATGGCGATCAACAACTACCTCAAGCGTTCAGGGTACATCGAACTGGAGGAAGAAGCACCTGGTTCCGACGACGATATCGCCCCATAATCGGCCAACCATCGGGTTTCACCGAACCGAAAGGTAAGAGAAGCCGACCATGGGTGCAAGACCCAAGGGGGAGCACTGTGTACACGATGGACGACCTGAAAACCAACCGTGATGCCCAAATCACCGTGGCTTGCGTTGCGTTTTTCCTCATTTCATTCCCGGTCTACTTCTCCATCGCAGCCAGCGGAGCCTCTGGAACCACCCTGGGTGGTGGCGTTGCCGACTACCAAGTCAACGGTGAAATCGAATACATCTTGGTGGACTCGGGTACCGAATACGTCGCTGACGGCACCCCTTGGACCGGTGTATTCAGTTCCGATTCCGTGTCCGACGCCGACGAGATGAACATCGTTGGTATTCGTCTCAGCCTCTCCTATGGAGAAGACGAA
>QQSC01000039.1 GCA_003602475.1 Candidatus Poseidoniales archaeon
GGAGAGGGGACTTTCCTCAGAGTCGAACTCTGTCAGCGATCCTCCTGCTCCCTCCGTTTCCAACGGTGAGCGGAATCCATATCAAGCGTTCGCTGAAAAAAAGGAGTCAATTGTAAGGGTTCTCACCAGGAGAAACATCGGGGGTCTGTGTGGAATCGTATGGACCAACGGGAGCCGAGGTTGGGCGCATGTTCGCTGAACTGGCCTTGGCCAGAGAGGGGGGTTGTTTGGGTACGGTTGGCTCGCCTTTGCGGCGCATTCCCACAGCAATAAACGTCACCAAACCCACCACGAGGAAACCAAAGATGGCGAGCAGTGAACCATTGATGCTGGAGACCGAACCGAGCACACCTGATGATCTTGGTTCGTCCACCAACACAGTCGGGGATTGAGAATTTGGCCCCCCAATGACGCTGACTTCCAGCCACATCGTTCCGCTTCGGTCAGGAATCCAGACGTACTGGTACAGGGAGTTTTCACCTGATTGAACGCTCATAACACGAGCGTCGAGACGCGTACGAGCCCCGGTTGTTTCAACCAATTCAAGGACGATGTTGGCCTCTCCGTCGGCCAATCCTTCGTTGCTGATGGTCATGCCAACCGTAACCGCATCGCCCTGACGGAACGAACTCGAGGTGCGCAATTCGACCTCGGAGAGGACATAGGATGGGATTCGCTGCTCAAGGGCCCAGACACGAAGTGGTGCGTCGACGTCATTGAACACGGCATCAATATCGTAACCAGCTCGGTCTTGACCGCTGACCCAGATTCTCAACTCAACACGTTCTGTGCGGAAGGCGGGGAGCATTTTCTCGTTCAGGTCAAACGAGGCCCGGACGGGAATTGAACGGCCGCTTGTTCGTTCTCCGACAATTGACAAGGGGAGACTGCCGTTGTCGTACATGTAGGAATTTAAGCCCAGACCGGCTTGGTTCAACGACCAATGGAGGCGCAAACTTTCTACGTCGAGTTGAGCCTCTTCGAAGAGCCTCAGTTCAAACACCAAATCCGTCCAGAGGTCTTCTGTCAGCAAGGTCGAAGACATGGGGGAGTCGACATCGACAACACGGGGCGCTTCTTGATCGACAATCAGCCAAACAAGCGGTGAACCATCGCCGCGATACACCGCTCCAAGTGGCTCATCGAACAATTCAACCGTTAGCCCATAGGTGTCCTCAAGCAGAGGTGACAACATCGGGACCCTGAACGTCCCGTTTGTGGTCCCTACGGTGGTCTCCTGCATCCCTGCTTCAAACGTCAAGGAAAGTGGAGTCATGACCAAACGTTGGGTGCGGGACCACACCAAATCTCCAGCGATATCGACCGCTGTTCGAGGTTGGACCCAATATCCTGCATCATTGAGCCCCTCGCCTGAAACAATGGTTTGCACGGAATCGGCATCAACAACAACCTCTCCAGAAAATCGCCATGACAAATCAGTGAGGAGGTACTGATTGGATTGTCCAGATTGGTCGAGCAAACCAATGTGTGGTGTTCGTATCAAGGACACATCTGGGTCGTAACCCCACTCAAACGAAAATGAGGCGTCAAAGTAACCGTTTCGAGAGAACAAATCGGCCGAATCCAAGGCCCTTAAGCCACAAGAATTCACCGTCAAATAAACGTTGGATGACGTGCATGTGCCCAAACTTTGATTCCACGTGATGAGGCTAGGGGAAGGTGTATTGGACGCCAACGCGAGTTCTATTTCAGCCAGGTCATAAATCCCGTTTTGTTCCCAAACCGGAATGGAGATGGTGTGTGTTTCACCCGGATGGAGCCAAGGCAATGTACCGTTTTCCCACACCATTGGCGTGGCACCCAGCGACGGCGCACCGTTGGTGTTGATTTGAACATGGAACAAAGGTTCACCAAAATCTCCGCTAAGGGGCATGATGTGTCCGGCACTGTCAGCAACCTCCAACCAACCGATGAAGTGGTCGGACGATTGGACTTCGGATGTGTCCAACACAAGGCTGTACGACCCAACCACATCGTTCATGTCAGCAGGATGAATCAGTGGCAAGGTCAAGACCTCGTCTTCATCCATAAGCCCGTCAAGGTTGGAATCGTCCAACCATGACCTCCAAAGGTGGACATAGGCGTGAACCGGCAGATGCGGACGGTCAGCGATGGAGAAGTCAAGTGTTGTGACAGGAGATGCATCTCGGTTATCGAAACGCTCAACATCCATACCCACAAGACTTGGGACGGTGTTGTCGAACAAGAACGTCAACTCATCCTCCACGGCGTACTGTACGTTTTGCCCGCGAAGAGGGAGAACCTCAACCGCAAGGTCGAGGGAAGTTCGCCCTGTTGGGATGTTGTATGGGAACAAAATCACACCGTTGTCATAGATTGATGTCGAAGCGTATTCGTTGCCGTCAACCAGCAAGCGAACAAGGGCTTGACCTGAGCGAGGCGTCCCTTCTGAGGCGTTCTCGAAGCCGAGCACCACCTCGATGTTGACCAGAGAGCCACTTGTCAGGTAAGGGTATTCTTGAGAGGTACGAACACCGTTGGCGTGAAGGACAGACCATGAATCAACAACAAGATCGTTTTCGACTCCCAACGTACTGCCCAGGCCGAGCGTGGTGGTGAGGGGGAGCATGGGGCCACTGTTGGACACAAGGGTTACGGAGAGTTGAACCGCAGGTTCGTCGTCCCAACCGTCCGGAAACTGGAATCGATGTTGCACCTCCAAGAAAAGACCAGAACCAACCACCTGCAAATGACCTTCATCCGTCTCACCGTTCCACAACAAGCCGAGACCTGTGCTCGTGCAACCTGCCAGACCAGACCCCGAGAGAGGAAGCGATGCCATGGAACAGGTGATTGAGGCGGCTCGTTCTTCGCCGCTCAGCATCAACATCACATCCCATCCCGATTGACTGCTGTGTGTCAACGCATTCGTCACACCCAATGAACTGAAATCGAATGTTGAGGAGACCTCGATCCAATCGTTGCTCGGCACCAATGTATCGGTTGCATTCTGCAGTGTTTGGGTCACCGGTCGAACCGATGCAGCGTCCACCATGTTGTCAATCGTTACCTGCACAGCACCTGTGGTGGACATTCGGATGGGCAACGAGACTGTGCGTAGACCACCGACGGCGATGGTGTCAGTTAATGCGTCGTTGAGGCTGACAACCACCGGATGGATGCCGGTCAGGCCAATCGTCAACTGTGGGTCAAATGGAGAGAAAACACCTCCAATCAACAAATCGGCTGAAGCCAATGAAGATCCAATCCGTACTTGGACGGTGGCCATCGGTAGATCGCCTCCGGTGTTGGCGGTCGTGCTGGTCAAGGCGTTGTTTAACGACTGAAGCTCTGTTGAACTGAGCGTCAAAACTTGCATATCACCGAGGGTGGGAAGCCCCCGATTGAGGATGTCTTGACCGTTAACAGCCATGGCCATGAAGGGGTTTGAAAGCGGGGTGTTGGGAGAGGCAACGGAGAACGTCAAGTCATCGACTCCTGAGGTTGGAAGCAGGAATTCAACAACACCGGTCGAGGATGGCGTGGTGGAGAGGAGTTGCCATGAACTCCCATCGGAAAGGCGTGTTTGCAACCCCAACGTTTGGATGCCACTGTCCACGATCGACCACTCGTTGACACCATCAAGCCCCACATCAATGGCCACCGATTGTGTAGGCGCATTGCGAACCAATTCGACCTCAAAATTCGACCACGAATAAGAACTGGATGAAACGGCCGACATCCGAAATTGCGCCATATGAGCCGGTGCTGATAGATTCAACCGCCCATTCATGTCCAGAGGAATCCAATCCAGACCTCCATCTACACTGACGTGCATGGATGCGGTTCCAGTTACGGCCATCTGAGTTTCAATCATGGAGAACCCACCCCGCATGCGATAGGTGTCTGAGAACACCAATCCGTTGCTGCTGATCGCTCCATTGGCGTGACCTCCACTTTGAATGTCCCAGCCCGATGCTGTAGGGTCGCTTTCGAAGGTATGTGAAAGGTGACCGTTGTGGGAAATGCTGCGCACGGTGACTTCACCGCCGGTTGAGCCCAGACGCATGTGCAATTTTAGGCGGACAAGAGGATGATCGTGTTGGTTCACCATGCCCAAATCAATGTGTGTGCTCGTCATCCGCTCAAACCCTTGAACGGGTTGCATGGTGACGGCATCCAACAGTTGCCATTCGAACAGGGCATCACCCGTGACGGTGGCGTCCATGTGCAGAAGGCCGTACGAGGTCAACTCGCCTCGGCCCATCCGTTCAGGACCAAAGGGTTCTGATGTCCAATTTCCTTCCCCTGAAGAGATACCGCTTGCAGCAGGTAGCACCGAAACATCGTCGATGTTCCACCCGGAATAATGGACGCTGCTGTCTGCTGTGCCGATACCAAATCTTACTTGGAAATTGGCGTTGTTCGCAACATAGGTCGAGATGTCAATGGTTTGCTTCGAGAAGGTTCCGTCGTTGATCGTTCCACTGTTTGACCAGACATTGACCCAGTTGCCTTGTGTGTTCTTCACGGAAGCATAGGCATGGTCCCACGTGCTGCTTTCTACACCGAGTTGTTTCATGTATTCAAGGTTCCAATTGCCAGAGCAGGATGCACAGTTCATGACCGGAGATGTGGCCCAAAAGGTGGAGGTCATGTACCCATAGTCACCATCATGGGAATACAGGGTGTAATTTCCGCTGGGGACGGTTGAGGTGGTTGGTCGGGAGGAAGTGGTGTCCTTACCGAGAAACCAATTTGATCCAAGAGTCCATGAATTTGTACCCTCAAAATCGTACGTCCATCCCTGCGGAAGGACAGCGAGGGCTGTGTCGTTCACGTTCATGCCGTCGTAGATTGTGTTGCTACGGAACTCTTGTGGAGAATCCCAAACCAGAGCAGTGGATTGAGGCAACACACCCGGTTCAATCGTTACGTCCATTGATTGAATGGCATGACCGTCCTGAACGCTGATCTCAACCCGCTCACTGGCGCCGTTGGGCCATGAGCCTATGTTGACGCTGGTGGCCTGGCCCAATGGGGTGACGCCCTGAACCACCGTGTCCACCTCAACACCGGACGGAGAATCTGGAAGTGGAGCCAGACCCGTCAACATAAGCGTGACCAACATCAAGGGAAGAACTGGCCACCGCCTCCCACTGGTCATGCTTCTTGCACAACCTCCCACGGGTCTAAACCCTTCCCCCTGACCCTTTGGAATTTGAGAGAAGAAACTCAATAGAGCCGGGGATGAACCGGTGGCCATGGACGTGGAAGACCTGAAGAAAATGGCCGGTGAGCAGGCCTGCACTTTCGTGAACGACGGCATGGCTGTTGGGCTTGGAACTGGATCAACCGTGAAATACACTGTCATTGAACTGGGTCGACGCATTCGAGAAGAAGGCCTCAACATTGTTGGTGTCCCGACGTCGATTGCGACTCGAGATTTGGCCACTTCGGTTGGCATTCCTTTGGTCGATTTGGACGACTTGGATGGATTGGATGTTGTCATTGACGGCACCGATGAGTTTGATGGGAAATTCCAACTCATCAAGGGCGGTGGAGCTGCACTTCTACGTGAAAAAATCGTGGCCCAGTCCTCCACCAGCATGGTGGTGGTAGCGGATTCCAGTAAACAGGTCGAAGCACTGGGGTCGTTTCCTTTGCCCGTTGAGATCACGCCATTTTCATTTGGCACCACGGTCAAAGCCCTTCACGCCCTCCTCGGTTGCGAAATCATCGTTCGACAAGAAAATGGAGAACGAACGGTAACCGACAACGGGAATTACATTGCAGACGCACACACCGGACCGACCATCATCGATCCCGTTTCACTCGAACGCAGCATCCTAACGGTGGCCGGAGTGGTGCAGGTTGGCTTGTTCACCAACATGTGCACAGCGGTGGTGTTGGCATCACCTTCAGGTGTCGTCACCATCAAGAAAGATGAGTGAGCGGAGCACGCCCACTTCGCCAATTGTGAAGCATTAAATATGCGAGTTAGGAGCCCGACGTGGGCCTGTAGCTTAGTCAGGTAGAGCGACGGACTCTTAATCCGTCGGTCGCGGGTTCGAACCCCGTCAGGCCCGCTACCCATCCTCTATTGCTTAGCCTCGGAATCTCCATTCGTTGTTGGCATCCACACACCCAGTACTGCAGACCGGTTCACAGGTCCAAAATTGTGGGAATCTTCTGATGCGAGTGGGTCTGGATGATCACCTTCGAGAAACAGCGATTGGCCTTCTGCCCGCTTCACTCGCTTGACGACAACCACGCCACTTTTGAGAGGATGACGAGCCACCACCACGTCGTTGACGGAGATGGATGATGAATCGGCTCGTTCCTCAAACAACAGTTGTTGGCCACTTACGAAGGTCGGCCACATGCTGTCACCGCTGATTTCAACGGTGAATTGAACCATGAGTTGTCCTCAGGAGGCACGAATCCAAGGCACTTCTCGGCCCTTGACGGCCCAAAACATGTTGTGAATCGCTTCGCAGGCATCCATCAATTCTTGGGCATGGTCAGCTGAGACTTCGACCTTACAAGCAGAGCAAAGTTTGGCAGCGTGCCAGAAGGTGTCGTGAAGGTCAGGGTTGCCTTCAAGATGTTGTGGCTTGAAGAAATCGGTCCAGAGAACAAGAAGTTCTTCCTTGCATTTGTGGGCTTCCTCTTCTTTGATGGCTGCGTAGCGTGACATGGTGTTGAGGTATGCGGCCATACCAGGTGCATCGCTGGTGTCGGGGCAGGTCATGGCGAGCATCTTCTTGGTCATGGATTGAACCGCCTCTGCGGCAACTCGAGCGCTGGCTGGGTCGTACACGCCGCATGGTCCGTCACAATGTGCTTCTGCAAGCATAACAGGGGTCTTCATGTCTTGTGCGAGAACGGGCTACCCTATGAATGTGATTCTCCATCCACGGCTTCGTCTGAAACGATGGTTGTCCCGCCGTCACCCCGCAAGACCAACAAAACATCCCCGGGTCTACAGAGCATGGCTCTTCCACCGGCACTCTGTTCTGCAAAGTCCTTGAGGGCGTTTACTTTAGGCAGCATTGATCCAGCGGGAAATTGGCCGTTCTCGATCATTCCCTTCACGTCGTGTGTTGCCAATTTGTGATGGGCCTGAGCCGTTGGGGTGCCAAAATCTGAATAGATGGCGTCAGCATCTGTGCTGATGATGAGGGCATCGGCATTGAGGTCCAAGGCCAGTCTGCACGACAGATGATCCTTGTCAATCACGGCTGGAGCACCGACCAAATGGCCGTTGGTGTTGATGACCGGAACACCACCACCTCCACCGCAAATCACCACCGCACGAAGAGCGACGAGGTGACGAATGACTTCCAATTCCACAATTCGAAGCGGACGAGGGCTGGCGACCACACGACGCGGGCCATGGATGGTTTCAGCAATGTCCCAATCGGCTGACATGACAGTTTCAGCATCAAGAATCGGGCCAACTGGTTTCACCGGACGGGTAAAGCCAGGATCGTCGGCTTGAACCTCAACGTGGGTGGCCAACACGACGGTTCGCTCTGGGCGTTTTCGCCGTTCCAAGATGCCTTGGAGGTGCAAGGACAACTCGTGTCCAATCATGCCTTGAGTGGCTGCCACCCAAACCTCCAGAGGTTGTGTCATCTCTCGGTCCATGGCCATCAAATGTCCAACTTGCGGTCCGTTGCCGTGGGTCAAGACGACCGACCATCCCATTTCGAGCAAATCAACGATGTCGCTCATGACCTTAGCGAGAATCAACGATGAGCCCGCGTCCTTTCCGCCCGGGGGCTGAATCGCGTTTCCGCCCAACGCATAGACAACCGTTCGCCCCACACCGTGCAATCGCCCCGAATCCCATTTATTTCTTTGTCATCGCAGTGCGGTGAGGGACTCGGTTTGAGCACCTCGCAGGGTGACATTGAATTAGACGCGACCGATGGCCAAGACGAGCGACATGGTCAAAGACATCTGGATTAAGGACGTTCAAAACGGCGTTTATGACGGACAAGAAGTGACCCTGATGGGTTGGATTAAGCGAACCCGAGGTTCAAACAAGATCCGCTTTGTGGTCCTAAGAGATTCAACTGGAACCATCCAATGCGTTGGGAAAAGGGATGTTTTGGGCGATGAAGTGTTCGAGAACTTGAAGGAATCCCTGATCGAATCCAGCGTTCACATCCACGGCACGGTTCGAGCGGATGAACGTGCTGAAGGCGGCCATGAATTGGACATCGACGGATTCACCGTCATCGGCCCAGTTGACCCTGAGCGCCCGTTCCCAATCACCGAATCGGCCATGCAAACAGAAGACGAGGAAGGCAACATTGTTTGGGGTGGTTCTGAATTCCTCCTCGACCAACGTCACCTCTACCTTCGGACCACGCGTTCAACGACCATGCTGAAGCTCAGAAGTTCTGCTTTTGGAGCCATCCACTCCTACTTCAGGAACCATGATTTTATTGAATATCAGGCGCCCAATTTCGTCGCAGGTGCCGTCGAAGGGGGTTCAACCTTGTTTGAAGTGCCGTACTTTGGACGACAGGCGTACTTGACACAATCATGGCAACTTTACGCAGAGGCTGCCATGCCCGCCCTTGAACGACTCTACACCATCGCACCATCGTTCAGGGCAGAAAAATCCCGGACACGCCGCCACCTCACGGAATTCTGGCATGCTGAAATGGAAATGGCCTGGTCCAGTAACGACGACATCATGAAACACGGGGAGGGTGTTGTCCGCAGCATTGCCAAAACCCTTCTGGACGAACGTGAAGAAGAACTTACATTGCTCGAGAGAGATCTTGATACCATCGCACGGTACGCCGATTCCCCCTACCCGAGAATCAGGTACGACGAAGCCGTTGAAACACTGCAAGGGATGGGCGTTGACGTTGAGTGGGGCCAAGATCTTGACTATTCCAAAGAGAAGGTGTTGACACAAGATTTCGATGTGCCGCATTTCCTCACACATTACCCGAAAATCGCAAAACCATTCTACCACAGAATGGACCCTGATGATGAAAAGTACGTGCTTTGCCACGACCTCCTCGCACCGGAAGGCTACGGTGAAATCATCGGTGGAGGCGAGCGCACGTGGTCGGAGAAAGAGATTCTAAAACGAATTGAAGAGGAAGGCACGCCGAAGGAGCCGTATCAATTCTACATCGACGTACGCTCGTATGGTGGTGTACCGCACGGAGGGTTTGGCCTCGGTGTGGACCGGGTGGTGAGTTGGCTTGCTGGTGCAACCCACATCCGCGAAGTGATTCCATTCCCGAGAACCTCACGACGAGTCACGCCTTGATCACAAGAGCGGTTCGCCGCACGAGGGGCATGGCATACCGGGAACGAACACCCCGAGCAAAAACCCGCAATGGGGACAAATGGACATGATGTCGTCAAACATGCTTAACCACTCCAGCATGAACCGATTAAGGCTTTGGCCACCCAAAGCGTTCGCACAACAATTCCAACACCACGCCAAGGTCTTTCTCATGGACGACGTGATGTGCATATGGAAGTGGTTTTTCGTCCCAGGGGTTGAACAGAACAGCGCACCCTGAATTTTTGAACATGCCAATGTCTCCCGCTGAATCGCCGATGGATGCCGTGTGTTCAGGCAAGACTCCCAAACGGCGTTGAAGCATCTGAACGATGGCGCCCTTGCCGTTCATTTCCACTTGATAACGCCCGAAGTGTTGAATTTCATTCAACCCGTTGTCCTTTTTTCGACCCATCAACCATCCGTTGGTGAAGACGTGGAGGAGGGTGTCGTTACCATCGCATCGTTCCTCTGAGGTTTGTCTGTTGATGCCGCCCCATCGCTTGACCCATGGTTTTTCTGAGGGAAATGAGGCTGCGATGTCCCGAGCAGTCTTTTGCAACCCTCCGCTTACGATGGCAACATGAATGCCGAGATTCAGAAGGTGCTGAATGGTGGAATGCCATCCTTTCATCATCGGCATGCCCTCCATGAGGCCGCGAAGCTCCTGATCGTGTACTGGAGCAGATGGGGAGGTTTGTATCAAGGCGAGATCCAGTTTAATCCAATCCCATTCGTTGAGCAGTCCCTGATTGTAGAGAGCAAACGATTCATCGTTGGAGATGCCGAGTTGGTCGTACACAAATTGCCAGGTGGACAGGTGGTCAACCAACACCCTGTCCATGTCAAAGCAAACCAAGTGATTGTTCATGTCGTGCAAACGAGAACGCTCCTCTAATTGTCTTTGGGCCAGTTGTATTGGTGTTGAATGCGTTCGACCTGTTTCCCCATGATGTACAAAATCAGGGCCACCATCATACCAAACAATCCAGTCAATGTCATGGCCACCGTGACCAATGTGACGCCAACAGAGGTTGAATTGACCTCTTGGAGCAACGTACCCAAGTCACCAGAAAGCCGATAGCCCAACACGAACAAGACCAGTCCGGGAATTCCAAAGAGCAGAAGAGGGTGTTTGCTTTCCAACATCCAATAGAACAGTTGAGCGAATCTTGAAGCGGTTGCCAACGATTCTCTCTGTGGCAGTTGAATGGGTGCTTCTACGCCTACAAAACGAACCCGAAGAGCTGTTGGCACGTCTGCGACGAGAGCAGATGCCGGCATGGTGGCCAGCGATTCGCACCCCTTCAGGCTCATGGCAACATGGCGAAGTCCAAGCGTTCCAAGGACAAGATCATCAAGCTCAACCCCTTCCTCGGAGCGCTCATGGTACGCGATGTGCAAGTCCCATCGTTCACGAGAGCGATTAACGCTCATGCTCAAATCGGTCAGACGCCAAGAGTCATCGATGTTGATGAGAAGCATGTGTTCCGCAATCAGATCTTCCTGAATGAGAAGACGAGCCAAGGCCTGCGGCCCTCGTTGGTCTTGAATTCGTACGACTTGGCAACCGATTTCATTGGCGAGTTGAACGGTTTCGTCGCTTGAACCTGCGTCCAACAACACAACGTCATCCGCCAACTCACGTGCACGGACGATGAGTGACACGATACGGAGTTCAATGTTGTGTGCTACCAAAAAAAGCCTTGAGAGGGTTGGTGGCACAACCTGTGGCCGATGGATGAACCTATGAATCCTCTTCTCATTGGACCGTCTTGTGCTTTGATTGAGATAGGTTGATGTTGGGGCCACAAGAGGTCGCAGCATGCACGCAGGCCACAACATTGGCGTCGTGATACCTGCGCGAAATGAAGCTGAATTCATCAACCGCGTGTTGACAACCCTGCCAAGTTGGATTGACCTGGCTGTTGTGGTCGACGACGGTTCAACCGACGGCACGGCCGAGGTTGCTCGGCAAGTCATCGGACAGCCGGCCATCGACATCATCAGGTTGGAGGGCGAGGGTGTGGGCTCAGCCATTAATGCAGGGCATCAGCACCTTCTCAGCCGGTGGAGTGAACCTTTCGTGAGCGTCGTCATGGCGGGTGATGGACAAATGGACCCCAATGATTTGGAAGCGGTTGTAGACCCCGTTGCACGAAATGTGGCAGACCATTCGAAAGGCGAACGAATGTCGGATGGTTGCATCGGCATGCCGGTTGTGCGTCGGGTGGCGAGTCACATGTTGGGTTTCTTCACAACCTTGGCATGTGGCCAACGAATTCTTGATCCTCAGTGCGGCTACACCGCAACACACAGCAGAGTGCTCAAGGGGATGAACTGGAAGAAGGCATGGAAGGGCTACGGCTATCCCAATCACTGGTTAATTTCCATGGCCAAAGCCGGCTATAGAATCGGCCATGTGCCAGTGAAATCTGTTTATGGTGATGAAACATCGGGGATCGTAAAATCCGCCTTTTTTTTGAAGGTTGGCGGGATGCTCATTTTGGAACACCATCGAAGAAACCTGTCGTGGTTGAACCCCCGTCGCGGCACGTGGAGCACCTATGCTGCCCTTGCAGCATACACCGTTGGGTGGTGGGCATTGTGGCCCGTTAGGACTGGCTCGGTGGCGATGGTGCCGTTGGCAATGTTGGCGTGGGGGATGGCACATCTCTTTGACCGACAATCGGTACGCACACACACAAGGAGGCGGACGCATGAGAAGATTTGATCGAAGAAGGAAACCGAGAATGGCTCATGCTCGTCATATCCTTGTCAAAACAAGACCCGAAGCCAAATCCATTCTTGAGGAAATCCAGGCCGCAAAGCGCCCCTTTCGAACGTTCAAGCGGATGGCAAAAAAACACTCAACCTGCAATTCAGCCCGCAAAGGCGGGGATCTTGGAGAATTCAAAGAAGGCCAGATGGTGCAGCTGTTTGAAGACGCTGTTTGGCGATCCGAACCTGAAGGTGTTCCAAAAGAGTATGTCAAAACCCAATTCGGTTACCACATCATTTGGGTGCACAGCACGACGACACCTGAGTGATGGTGGGCGTACCAAGATTTGAACTTGGGTCCAAGCGTCCCAAACGCCCGAGTATAGGCCAAACTAACCCATACGCCCTTACCTCGCCCACGGCGTACAGCATTTGAAGTTCACTCAATGAACTGCCAGCGGTCATGCCCCAAACGAAGGACCAATCCTTCGTGTTCAACGAGGGCCATGAACTCGGTTGGCGGAGTTTGAACATTCAATGAACGAAGCACTCGCTGCACTTCTTCAGCTGAAATGGTCTCTCCTTGGGCAGCCTTTCGAAGGGCCATCATCGTGGCCGAGGCAGAGGTGTCTCGATTGGCATCCTCATGTCCCACACCAATGCGAAACGCCAATTCATCGCGCAGTTCCTCGGGCGTGTTCGCCAACGCAACCGCCCGTTGAAGAAGAGCAGCAGATTCCACCTCCGAAACCACTTCGGTCTCACGTGGTAGGGGTTGGCCGCACAACGTACACGAACGAGGAATGGAACGTTGACCTGTGCATCGTAAACACGATGGGCATCGAACGACGAGCCAGCGCTGTTCCTTCATGCCAGCACCATCATAGGGTGAAGTCGGTGTTTTGATTGGAGGATTGCCCAGGCCGACGTGCTGGTGCTGCTGGAGCTTTTGTGTCCACACGCTTCGGAGGTTCAGTAGCGGTTCGAGTCAATCCGCCACGAATTGGCCCGGTACGTGTTCGAGCACCCATCGCTAACGATTCGGGCAAAATCAAGGCTGCTACGGCCACCCCGTGATGGTCCTGACCTGCGGTGACCTCGTCGACGGCCATGTCGAAATGAATGACTTCCAAATCTCGACTGGCCAACCTTCGTTGCAAGTTTCTGCGTAGAAGGATGGTGGTCTCTTCATAGTCCAAATCCGTGGCGATTGTTGCGACGATGGCACACTCGTCCCCTTCAGGAGTCACACAAGATGCCCATGCCACGCCTGCAGAAGCAGAAGAACCGCTCCAAGCATAAGCCGTAGCCAAGTGGCACTCAACGAGAGAACCCATGGGCAACGGTCGGGGGGCAGCAACGCCGAATCCCAGCGGTAGCATGGCGCCTTGAGCTTGGATCAATCGCACATCGCCAAGTCCCAACTCAACGAGGCCCTGATCGAAGGCGTCTTCCGCATTCTCACCCCAAGGTGCAACGGAAGTCATCAACCATCCGGGGCAAGCAGGTCCAGAACCTTGGTTCATGGTGCGCACTCACGCATGAGGTTCATGAACACCGTGGTGCACCATCATGCATGACCATAGGGCCGAGACGACTCTTTGCGCTGGCCTTTTCCGCCATGGGCGTCGCTGTTGCTGTGCGTTCAATACAACAAAGTGAATGGATGCTCACATTGGCCGCATCGTCGTTGACGATGGGCTTTGTGTTCTTGTTATGGATGAGCTCATCCTCACCAGTGACCTCAAAGGCGCGCCATCCTACGGCAATTGAGCAGGGACTTGGTCAAGCAGGTAGGGTCGATGCAGTGGCCTCGGATTTGCCCGACCCGCTTGAACACGGATTTGACATGCCCCTCTAGAGGAGTCGGACCGTTTCGAGGTTCTTTGGGGCGTAGGTTCTGCACTTGTAACGTTCTCGCAGGGTGTGGCCAAGTTCGTTGCACTTCTGATAGTCGCCATGGTGACAGATGATGTTGCGGGGAGGTGGGCTGAGTTGGTCAACGAATTCAAGGAGTTGTCGCCGGTCGGAATGCCCAGAGAACCCGTCAATGGTAACCATTTCACAGCCAATTTTGACGATCTCTGTCTTCCCGTTGATGAGCATGGGGACTTCACCAAATCCTTTTTGCAATCGACGCCCAAGCGTTCCTTCTGCTTGGTACCCGACGAAACACAAGGAATTGCGTTCTTCATGAGCCCAATTCTTGAAGTATTCCATCACCGGACCGCCGTTGAGCATTCCCGAGGTCGCCAACACGATGCAAGGTGAACTGTCCATGACAATGCTCTCTCGCAACTCTCGCCCTTTCACGGGTCGGAACCATTCACTGGTGAACGGGTTTTCTCCGTCGTCCTTCAACAAGGAACGGCTAAGGGATTTGGTGAGGTACTTGGGGTGGGATGCATGGATGGCCGTGGCCTCCTGAATCATCCCGTCCAGCCACACCGGAACAGGCTTAACGGCGCCCGAACGGAAGAGTTCGTCAATGGCGATCATCACTTCTTGACTGCGTCCAACAGCAAACACGGGGCAAATCATTTTTCCACCTCGCAAAAGGGTACGCTGGACGATGTCCTGAAGTTCTTGATTGGCTTCTTGCCGTGAAGGCTGATAATCGCCCGAGGCACCGTAGGTGGATTCAATCACGAGGGTTTCCACGCGGGGGAATCGGGTGTTTGCTGCATCAAAGAGCCATGACTTCTCGTACTTTTGGTCACCACTGAACACGATGTTGTGCTTTCCGTCTGCGATGTTGAGGTGGACAGCCGATGAACCAAGAATGTGGCCTGCGTTGGAGAAGGTCAGTTTGACATCCGGGGCGATGTCCGTGGTTTCTCCCCAATCCACGTCCACCACGTGCTTCATGCACATGCGGATGTCTTCCATGTCATAGGGCGAACGCTTTCCTTCAGCTCCACTTACTTTGATGTAATCGGTCTGCAGCAAGAGCATCAAATCCCGTGTGGGTGGAGTGCAGTAAACCGGACCTCGGTAACCGTACTTGAACAGGACTGGAAGCATTCCCGCATGGTCAAGGTGAGAGTGTGTCAACACAACGGCGTCAATTTTTTCCAAAGGCAGAGCCTCAGGGGCAGTGAAATACGGCATGGGGTCGGTATCGGAGGCGATGTTGACCCCGACGTCAATCATGATTCTCGACTCGTTGGTGGTCACGAAATGACAGGCTCGGCCGACTTCACGGTACGAACCGAGAGCCGTAACACGGGCCCAGGTTGAGCCGGGTCGGGTTGGCCTGTGAATGTTCAATCCGAAATCCTTGAGCAACTTGCGCCGTTCGTCGGCGTTGTGTTGGCGGTAGGTGCGTATGTCATGAACCGTTCTTGACGCCAAGGGGGGCGTACGCTCAACGTTAACGCTCCAGCCCGTTGCATCTCGGATGGATTTGAGGTGCTCACCTCGGCGACCAACAGCCGTGCTGGGCTGTTTGCACTGGATGGTCACTTCTCCGTAGCAACCGTCGAAGTACATCTCGGTAATGTCGACATCTTCAGGGAGAAGATTCTCGATGAATTCCTTGGTCTCGTCAATGTCCAACATTTTGTCCTGTGGCGTTCGCAGGACGATCTTACGCTTGATGCGCTTAGCAATCTTCCCAATAAGTCCATCACTTCCAGTAAAAGCGTTCATTTCTGTGGTGTAGATGGCGATGTTGCCGCCTTCCAAATCCACCGAGTATTCAACCCCTCTTGGGACCATCTTGGCAATTTCGTCCTTCAGTTCTTTGTACGACATACGCATGATGTTCACCTGTTTTTCCGCGTGGCATCACAGCTCAATCGCCGAGGCGAAAGCGACGTTGTCGCGGGAAAAAAAGGCTCACTTGAGCAGTTTGGCAATCTCGTCTTGCGAGACTTGTTGGTAGCCTGCATTTGGGGTTATGACAGCCAAATCCATGCCGTTTCCAGACGCTGCATCGCGTTGTCCAGACGCTCTAAGGGCCCGGGCGGCGAGATTTAAGGCCTCCGCTTGGGTCATGTTGGCTTTGAATCCGTCTTCCAGAACACCGTACATGTAGGGTGATCCCGAGCCAGTAGCACAGTAGTCGTCGGGAATGGAGCCGCCGGCAGAGTCAATGGAATACACGTGGCCGCCATCCTGGTCAACGCCGACGATGAGGAGTTGAACCCAGTGCGGTCGGCCGGAGAGAATGTTGGCGGTCAGGGTTGCGGCCCCTTTGACGGTCATGGGTTGTTGGCGTCGAAGTTCAAACAACGCCACCTCAGCCGTGAGTGTCCTGGACAGCGACTGCGCATGGCCAACGAGTCCGGCGGTGGTGAGGGCAAGGTTGTCGCCAATCTTGAACAGCTTTTGCACGCTTTTGTTGGCAATGAAATGGCCCATGGTTGCTCGGTGGTCTGCACCAACCACTACACCACCTTTGAAAGTGATGCCAACGGTGCTGGTGCCGGTCTTCAGAACGCCTTGTTGCTCGGTCATGTTATCCACTCCACCGTGACACTCTTTGAACCTTGAGGCGAAGTCGCTTGCTGCTCCCTGACCGCCACTTGACCATGACCAAGGGGAGCGTTGATGTACGGTCGCTTTCGTGTAATGGTCGTGCGCAAGCGCCGGAAGAAGAAAAAGGACGAAGGTCAATCGTCCCTCGACGCCTTTGCACGAGGGGCTGCGCCGCAAGAACAGGCAGGTGACGACCTTCCCGTCCCATCCATGGTGGACCTTGACCAACTGGAGGCAGCCCAACACAGCCTCAATGAAGCCTCCGTTGGGGCATCAACCGAGGAAGAAGAGGGGCCTCGGAGTTTCAGCATGCCTAGCCTTGGAGGGAAAACGAAGCCCCGCGCTGCCAAGGGCAACGGGACAAAATTTCATGACCTCGACCAACTGTATCCATCGGCCCCAGTCCCGCTCCAAGGAGGCGGGATGGTGATTCATTACGCCACGTTGAACGATATCACAGGTTGCAATCAGGTCTTGGATTGGGTTGCGGATGGCCATGCTGCCATTGTGGAAATGCAACGGCTCATGAACAGAACAACAGAATTCAATCAAGCCCTCTCAACACTGCAGGGCCTGGTTGAAGAGGACATTGGAGGGCGTATCGTAAAGATGACCGATTCAAGACTGATGTGTCTGCCAGAGGGTTGTCGTGGTGTGCGTGGAACGGAAATGGAAGCGTTTGCAGCCGGCGACCATGACTTCAGTGATGTGATTTCATGAATGAACAGGACATTGACTTCCCTTGCCCGGTTTGTGGAGCCCTTGAGTCGGTGAAAATGATCACTCACATCGACGAGATACCCTACTTTGGCGAACACACGCAAATCACATTGCTCTGCAATTCTTGTTCTTGGCGCCAAACGGACTTCATCCCAGCAGAAGGAAAAAAAGCAGGTGCGTGGTCGTTGACCATCGATTCACCAGAAAAATTGACCGCACGTGTCGTACGTGCATCATCCTGCACCATTCGAATTCCGGAACTTGATTTGGCGGTCAACCCGGGAAGCAACGCAACGGGTTACGTGTCCAATGTTGAAGGCGTACTCAAGCGGTTTCAAGACATCATCAACATGGTTCAACGAGATTTGATGTCCTCGCCAGACAACAGCCATGAAGAAGCCGAGCACTTGAGTCAACTCATCAACATGTCCGCCATCATCGCCCAACTTTCAACTGAGGAACCCACACCGGTGACGCTTGAACTGCTTGACCCCCACGGCCACTCCATGATTCTCCATCCTGATGCAAACGAGCGACCGCTGACAACGGAAGAACTTGTTGAGCTACCTGTGGGACCAGATCCTGCCGTATTCTCAACCGACGACATGGAAAATTCATCGTGAATCTTCAGCTAAAAAATCGTTGACCAAGTGTGCGGTTTGGTCACGCATCTCTCCCAAATGCGACATCCAAGCCACAGCACGCTCAATGCATTCTTGTTTCATCTCACCTGCCAAGAGATGACCTGAACGGTATTTTGCATTGAGCTCAGCAAGGTAGGCATCGTCGTCCTCAAAGAAATACATCATGTACTGATAGGCAACATCGATGTCGGGATTCCCTCCCAGGCGACGATGTTCCTCCACCGTCGCCTGACTGCCCGAAAAAGCACGCTTGATTTTCTTTTCAACCGTGGCCACATCGTCCCGAAGGAACAAGGTTGTTTTCGGCTGACTGCTGCTCATTTTGCTCCCAGTAAGGCCGACCGCAAAATGGTGGTAGGTGGAAGAAGGTGCCATCAAGCCCAACCCACCGAGGTTCCGCTCCAGACGAAGCAACGACATGCGTAGGCCGTGGCGGTCGCGAGTCGTGGCCGATGGGACATGGACATGACCTTGTTTGGGATTTGAGATGATGTCGGAGAAACCGAGATTGGCAACGGCCTCGACAATCTTTTGAAAGACCTCAGCCACCTTGTTTTTGTCAAGACGGCCGTTGGGCTGTCTGCCAAACACGTGCGCATTTTCGTCGTGGACTGAGGTGCTGATCATCAACCCTACTGACGGGGCCGGCTTGATGTTGAACCAGTTGGTTTTGGTTGCCAATCCACGTGTGAGACGCAGGTGTGGATCTTGATCCACTCCCACGGGGACAACCACAGGACGAAGACCGCCAAATTCCTCCATCTGCGGGTGTAAGATATCCCCCACTTGGACCATTGGAGCCTGAACATGAGCCAGATTGGTCTCGCCGTTGAATCCATAGATGGCTTCGAACTCACTGAGGTTTGTGCGCTTCCCGAGATGGAATCCCAATCGCTGGACTGCATGCCGCGTCGACTGAAAATAGACCTGGGTCTGCTCAGGGTCAAGACCCATGGCAGCGTAGTGTGCAATGTATTCTGAAAGCGCTGTTCTGCGGCCTTCCTCGAGCCCGATGCCCCGTGTCGCTTGGCTTTCCAAATCAGCCACGGCAATGGAAACGTCAGCGCCTTGTTGTTGAAACCACTTGACTTGTTCAACAACCATGGAATGACCCATGTGCATTTGGCCGCTGGGCATCAATCCCGTCAAGACACCAAAACCATCGCCGGTTCGTTGAGCTTCCTGAACAACATCAAGATCCCGGTGAGCAAACACGATGCCCCTACGGTGGAGTTTGGTTGGGTTTTCCAAAGGCCACCCATCCAACGAAGTCAATCCAAATTGTTCGATGATGCGGTCGTAATCGGTGGATTGAGCACTGCCCCACGGGTCGATGGTGATCTCGTCGCCGTCCATGGTTACCGCCATTTGCGTGCTCACTCGTCTTCGCCATCAAGGCTTCGCCCATCATCACCGATTGGAGATGATATCGCACGCGTGGATTCAGCGCCAGGCCATCGACCTGCAAGCGGCCCTACACCCTCGCGTGCGAGGATGCCCAACATCGCGAGAACACTAACCAAAGCGACACCCACGACGGCATACGTCATCCAGGCTCCACCCTCATCGGCGGGTTTGGGAGTGACCAACCATGTGAAGCGGAGTTCGGGGTCGTCGTTGAATCGCTTTGACCATCGAAACATGTCGGTCGTGTCGTGCCCGGCCACCGTCACGGCTGCAGAGTGGTTGTTCCACCACGCGGTTTGACCGAGAATGTCGTGTTGAACGGTGGTGTTGTTCAGATGAATCTGAACGGTTTGATTGTTCACAACAGAAAGAAACACGCTACCGCTGTCGTCCTGCCACCATCCCTCCATCGTGTTTTGCTCGCCTTGAATGTTGACCATATCACCCTGACCATCCGTGACCCGATGGACATCTTGACCTTCGACATCAACAACCCATGTCACAGGTACATTCCATGTTCGCCCGTCCTGTACGGAGGTGCATTGTGGTGTGAGAAGCGGGCGAAAGGTCAACACGCTCCCGTTCTCGCTGTTGGCCATGGTGTGTTCAAATTCAAAACAACGTTTTGCTGACCAAGCGGACCAAACTTCTCCCCATGTGGTCAACCACGTGGTTTCTGAAGAGGTCAAAAATTCTACAACCTCGTTGTCGTGGCGAACGGTGGCGTCGTTGATGCGGCCGACCCAATACATGTTGACCAAACCGCCGTCTGCAACGGCTTGCTGGAGCGAGGAAAGATCAGCGATTCCCAGTTCGAGGCTTCCACCACGTCGGCCGAGATTGAACCAATCCCAGAGATCATCGGGTTGGTCGTCTGCATCGTGCCAAGCGGTCACGGACAATCCAGTGTTGTCTCCGTGAACTGTAAATCCTTGATTTTTGATGGTGGTGTGTTGAGCCATGGTGAGGCCGGTGGGCGTGAAGGTGGAAATTGGAGAATCCCCCCATTTGCTGGCCGGCAAACGGTTCTCAATGTAGTCACGACAAGTTTGAGCAACGGCTCCGGGGTCGTTGTACCACGAAAGCCCCGGCATCCCATAGCATCCAATCTCATCCCCCATTTCGACGCGGTCCAAAGCGATGCTCGTGTTGAGCCATCCGTCTTCTTCCCATGCAGATTCTGCTAACACCACAGGCTGAATGGTCACCAACAACAAGCAATGCAGCAAGAACATGGGGACGACACGTGCCCCACGACGGTAGCGCATGGTCGATGGTCTTGGCCAACCTCTTTGACCGTTGTCCTCGGGCTATCGCCCCTTAAACAACCGACTTCCGAGCAATATCTGAACAACAGTCAAGACCCATACGCTGCTGGTGTTGAACCATGTCAGCACCCGATGTTGAGGAAGCATGGCAAAATCTTCGCCAGCATTGGGCCATCGAATCCACAGGAGAGAAACTCCCGAATACGCCGGTCTATAGTGTGCTCCGTCGGTTCCTTTCACCCATGCTACGTCCATTCCTCCGCTGGAAAATCCACGGTGCGGGGCGCATACCACGAACGGGCTCAACCATCTTGGCCGCCAACCACCTTTCTCATGTCGACCCCATCGCCGTGATTGCAGCGGCGAGAAGAACCACCTATTACCTCGCCAAAGAGGGCCATTTTGACAAGGCGTTCACACGAGTGGTGATGCATGCAACGGGTCAAATTGAGACCAAACGCTCAGAGGGAGGAACCGATGCTTTGGCAAGTGCGGTTTCCGTTCTCGAGGAGGGTCAAGCCCTCGGGATTTTCCCCGAGGGGACCCGGTCAAAGCGAGCCGAACAGCCGTTCTTGCTTCCTGGCAAAACTGGTATCGCCCGATTAGCTGCAGCCTCACCAAACGCCAGCGTGGTCCCCCTAGCGCTGGTTGGAACCCGAGGCATTATGGCTCCTCAGCAGCATAAATTCCCGCGCCTATGGAAACGGTTTGAGGTCAATGTCGGCCATCCCGTGACATGGTTGGAATGGTTAAGCCATCCAAACGGAGGGCAACTCGATGCTGAAAGTTTGACAGCGATGGCTGACCTTGAGGACCATGAGGTTCGCACGGCGCTGGCCGGCCTGTACCGGAAGTTTACCGATCAAATCATGGGTTCCCTTCGTGCATTAGGGGCTCAATAAGAATTCAAATAACCTCGACAAACAATGCTCTTGTGTGCTCCCACAAGACCCGCTTCGGCACCTTGACGCTTCCTTCGGAGGGCAACGAACCGGTTGAACAACATCGGATTGACGCAGAACTTCGTGGCCTATGCCTCCTCGGTTCGATCATCGACAAAACTGATGTTTGGGAGGAAAGGGTGTTGGAGGGTTCAGATCGTAGGTTGTTGGTGATTGTCATCGATGGTGATGAAGTACGGATTGATGTCATCGAAACGGTTCATCGGTTTCTCGTCACTGATGACTCACACCTCGCCGTAACCCTTTACCGAGGTCGAAACAGAACCGTGGCTTATGAGGACGAGGTCTGTATCCTTAACACCCCCTTGTATCCAGACTGCGCTATCGCTGACGCCCTCGTTTCACTCGTGCTGCTTGGGGCAGCCGGTTGGCCAGAGAGCGGCACGCTCAATGTCCTTTGGCGATTGACGAAGAATGGAGGGCCTGGCTGGAGAGGTCGTGGATCCAAGATGGGCGGCATCAATTTGACGGCGGAGGACATCGACGAGATTCGAGACATCCAAGAGGCCATCGACATCGGGATGCCGATGGCTGCTGTTGACATGCTGCAGATCTTTGCTCAACGTCTTCACAGCAGCAAAGGGGTTGAGATGGAAGACATCAAACATCATCTGAAAGGATTGACAGACACCATTGCTGATTGCCATTTTCAAAAATATGCTCAGCATCAAACCTTGAACAGTGACCTCTTGTTTCTTCCCGTCAAGGCACACCCTGCTTGAGTAACCATCAAGTGCTTCCCATACAGACCCGCCACAGATATTCTCATTCTGGCATGCATTGACCGAATGAAACACATCCGTAGTCTCATCACCCATGCTCGGTCGATGGCTGTTCAATGGAGCCGAGCATGTGCAAGTGAGGGGGCAGAGGAGTCAAAAAATCCCAAAAGGTGGAACAAGCAGTTTTTTTAGCGGAAAAGTGGGTTATTCGTCTTTTTTGACCTTCTTCGGTCCAGAGACAAAAGCCGCCGCCAGCATCGCCATCAACACCGCTCCTGCCCCCGGGAAAGGAACGTCTTCAGCGCACTCATCTGTGCCCGGAGCGATAGTACAGGTTCTGTATTTTACCGGTTCCGAGGTGTAGACGGGAGGTTCAACCGGTATGTTTACTTCAGAAGTTCGAGGTGGTGGAATCGCATACTCCGTGTCGGTCGCAGCTCGTACATCCCTTGCTGTTTGTGGGGTTGCCCAGTCTTTGGTCCACGCTATTCCGAGCTGGGTCTCCTCGTTGTTGCCCCAACATTTGACTTGGTTGGTGTTGAGGACAGCACACGTGTGGAGCGCACCTGCATCGATTTGGTTCACGTTGTTGTCCAACGAACCCAAATTCCCTAATTGACTTTCAGTGTCAGATCCCCAGCATTGGACAGAATCGAACTCATCAACGATGCAGGCATGGTCTTCTCCAACCGTGACCGATTTCGCTCGAACGCCGTCAAGATTGATTTCAGTCATTCCTGAGTACCCCTCGCCCCAACAATACACGGCTCCCGTGTTAACAACAGCACAAGTTCGGTCACCGTAGGCGTCAAGTGCAATCGCGAACGATGCACCACCGGCAAGGGTCATAGTTTTCATGGGCGTACCTTCATCTCCCCCGGAGCGCCCCAACTGGTCAAGACTGTTGTCGCCCCAGCACCAAACGTTTGAGACATCCTTCACGTGGCGGTTTGCGGGGTCCGGATGTGAACCAGTCCAGTTTTGAACCAGCCCAAACGACACCATGGGAATGAACCCGGGTACGTTTTCGACGGTGTTGTAATGGTACATTTCAGGGATCGTAAGGGCACATGTATGGGCGTTTCCAGCGGTGATGTCCATCAGTCGCTCTCCCCAAGAGTCGGGGTTCCAATCAACGAAACCCCATGCACAATGAAGGTATTCTCCCGTGAACGCCCCGCTGTTGTAACATGTTGTAAAATCAACACTTCGATCCGGGCCATCCACCATCACGGGCGAGTTGCTGGTTGAAGTGCTTGAGCTGAGGGAACCACGGCCAAGTTGACCGTGGTCGTTCTTCCCCCAACATCGCATGGAATTGTCCACGAGAATAGCACACACATGATTTCGACCTGCGGCAATGTTGGTAGCGTTTGTGATGCCTGTCACGTAACCTGCATCGTTGCCTCTGCCACCTCCCCAACATTTGATTGGTCCTGCGGAGCTGCCCGCCGCCAAAATCACTGAATTTGAAACGATGGCACAGGTTGAATCGTCTCCAGCAGCTAGCATGGTAATGATCACATCGCCCTGATCTGATGAGAGGTGACGAAAATCACCCGAATAGGTCGGTCGGTCGGTCACAGCCATGGGCGGGCAATGGACATCATCGCGAGTCGTGCGTCTCCCGAGGCACTGCCAATCTTCATCGGGAAAAATATCATACGAATACCCGACAGCACCTTCTGCTGCCTCACCCCAACAATACACCTTTGAGCGGTCCTCTGAAATAGCGCAGGAATGCTCTGCACCAACAGCGATGCTCGAGGTTAAGATGGCTGGCATGCTCATCGAATCTGGGTCGTTGGGTGCAAAATCATCCGTATCAGGAACGGTGTCGCCGTCGCTGTCTGAACAACCTGCCCGATCGGGGTACACGAGAACCATCCCTCCGGAGTAAGTAATTCGGCCATCTTCGTCCTGTGTAGAATTCGCAAAGTCATCCCATCTCCGGACTTCCAAACCGTCATGATGACTGACTGGACAACCGTCTTGGACATCCGTCACAAGGTCGTTATCGTCATCGGTATCTTCGTTGCTGTCCTGACAACCGTCTTGGTCATGGTCCGTTGTTGGCGATGAACGCCAACCCACGTCCCCTTTGTAGCAATCGTCGATGGTGTCAACCCGACCGTCATCATCGTCATCCGGATCTTCATAGGTATCGTGGCAACCATCGGCATCGTGATCTGACGTTTGAGAGGAAGTCCACAGAGGCCAACTTGCGAAGGCCTGCCCGTGAAACATGTCGCCTCTGGGACAATTGTCGCTTCCATCAACAACACCATCACCGTCATCATCGAGATCCTCTGAATCGTCTTGGCACCCGTCCCAATCGTAATCACTTGAATTCATTTGCCCCAGCATGTCAAACGAGGTCGTCCATCCAACGTCACCCGCTGGACACGCGTCGATGGTGTCCCGCATGTTGTCGTTGTCGTCGTCGAGATCCTCTGTGCTGTCTTCACAGCCGTCACCGTCGTTGTCGTTAGCGATGCTGGAACTCCATCCAAGTTGACCGACTGGACACTGGTCGCTCACATCGAGAACGCCGTCTCCATCGTCATCAAGGTCTTCAACGTACGTTGCAGCGTCGCATGCTGAACCGTCAAGCATTGTACCCACCTGGTCTGTCAATCCGTCGCTGTCCGAGTCGAGACCGAAGCAGGGGTCGAGCGGGTCAACATCCCCCTCATGATTTGGTATTCCATCACCATCTTTGTCCGAATCAAATGCATCAGGAACACGGTCCCCGTCCATATCAGGACAACCGAAACCCGATCCCGCTTGTTCAGGACAGAGGTCAGCCATTCTTGGCCAACCGTCGTTGTCACCGTCTCGCTCGTTGTACTCCCGTTCACCTGACCACTGACTGGCTTGTTCCCATTCCTCCTCGCCGTAATTCACCATTTCATATTGGCTGTCGACCGTGAACATTTGATTGTAGCTGGCCGAGTAACGTACGGTGCTGTCCGACTCGCAGGTTGTGCAGTCATCTTGAGCCGTGTCGTAGCAAAAAGCCGTACCGTTTTCCATCAACCCGCAAATCATTCGTTCTTGATTGTTGAGGGAATCCCATCCCTCCTGCAGTGAAATTCGCTTTTGATACGGAGCAAGTTGATCTTGTCCAGTGTTGTAGTAAAAGGTGTGATGGCCAACGATGTCATCGAACGTAAACGTTCCGAACTCGGGGCCGTAGGCAGGGTAGGCTGGGTCTTCGCTGTAGGAGTAATTACGCCTCATGTCCGCTTCTACTGCATCGTTTTTTTGCCAGCAATACGTCGCACCGTTTTGGTATTGAACGCATGCTTGTGTGTTGCTGTTGTAGAGGGCGATGGCAGGACTGGATTGGAGGCTGTTGCCCCAAGATCCTGTTGACAAGGTTTGCACGTGCCCGATTGAACTCATCGAGTACGGCACATCGGCATAGCGGCCAGGTCGACTCAAGTCAAGGGTGGATTGGTTGTACCATTCGTTGTATTTGGAGGGATCCCAGTCCCAAAAGGTGCCACCCCAACACGTGACGTTCGTGCTCATCAAGAGCACACAAGTTGAGGCCCCTGTTACGTCGATTGCAATGGGAATGTTGGTTGTGAACTGCTCCCCTTCAACATTTGATTCTCCGAGCACCGTGGCTTGAATGGGTGAGAAGTTTCCAAAACCACGAATGAACGTTTTGTTGTACGCACCTTCAATTTGGGGCGCTTCACCGTTGATGAGTTTCCACGGGTCGTGAGGGTAAGGAATGGACCCGTTGTTCCCACTTTTGATGCCGTTGCCCAATTGGCCGTAGGCGTTGTTGCCCCAACAGTAGACCTCCGCCGTAAACGACTCGTTCGCGCTCACATCCGATTCCACGATGGCACAAGCGTGACGGGCTCCGACAGATATCGCCGTAGCACGCTTGTCATCGATATCAAGGGGGGTGAACACATAATTCTCCGTGGTCACATCTGAAGGGTTGCTGTCTTCTGGATCGGCTCCTGTTTGTTGACGGTGCCCCAAACCGAGTTCTCCATACGTGTTGGTCTGTCCCATGTGGCCTTGTTCGTCCCAGAGGGGGAAGCAATAGATGTTGTTCGAGGCTGCATCGGTAAGGGCGCAAGCCATCTTGTCGTTGTGCTCGTCGCATGCCCACGAATCCTCGTAACATTCTTCCTCGTTGACGCCACCTATGCCCACCGTAAGGGCCATTTCACCGTTTGGAAGTTGGACCACCGTCTTGTTGAAGTCAGGTTTGTCGGCATCAAAGTAATCGAAACATGACATTGATCCGTCGTCAAGGATGACACAATACGGGCCCAACCCTTGTCCGTTGATACTAACGGCCGTCCGCCCGTCGGGCACCACCAGAGCCTCATTCGCATTGAAATCCCATGCTCGCATCCAACACCAGACCTCGCCGTCGTTGATTTCACAGAACCCGTCGCTCATTTCTGGAAATGCCACGGTTTGTCGGCTGTAGATGGATCCAATTTGGAATCCGTTCATGTTGCTTTGGTTCGAACCTGATGTTGCTTCTACTACGGGAACGGGTTGGAGCATGTCGTGATCGATGTCGTGTGAAACCAGTGGCGTGAGAAGTGAAATCAAAAAAAGGGCCATCAAACCCATGGAGATGCGAGCACCCATGAGATTGCATATCGACGCCCAGCAAATCAACCTTCTTACCTTGCATGTTGATGCGTGAGGCGGCCCATGCTGATGCCCGACGTGAACAACGACCGTTGCCTGTGGAAACTTAGCGCAAAAGACCCACGCATCAAGCCACGGGGACGGTCATGGAACCGTTGGAATGCGGCCCCATCACCAGCATGAACACGTTCACGGTTTCGTGACGTTGACACACGGCAAGGGGCAATGGACAAGCAATGACGAAGGGCGTTCAAAGGAGAACGCCGACGGATTCACTTGAACAACCATCAAGTGCTTCCCACACTGACCAGCCAAGGGAACGACATGCGAGCCTACCTTGACCTGATGCAGCACATCTTGGACCACGGTGTGGAAAAGAGCGACCGAACCGGTACCGGGACACGTTCTGTCTTCGGTTACCAAATGCGATTTGACCTCGCCGATGGATTCCCCATGGTCACCACAAAGAAACTCCATCTCCCTTCCATCGTGCACGAACTTTTGTGGTTTCTCAAAGGCGACACCAACGTGGGCTATCTCCAAAAAAACGGTGTAAAAATATGGGACGCATGGGCCGATGAACACGGGGACCTCGGCCCCGTCTACGGCAAGCAATGGAGACGTTGGGAGGCCAAGGATGGCCGAATCATCGACCAAATTGAAGATGCCATTCATACCATCAAAACCAACCCCGACAGCCGACGAATCATCGTCTCAGCATGGAACGTTGGTGAGTTGGAGGCCATGGCCCTCATGCCGTGCCATGCCTTTTTTCAGTTCCATGTCTCCAACGGTCGGTTGAATTGTCAGTTGTATCAACGAAGTGCAGACGTGTTCCTCGGCGTGCCGTTCAACATCGCATCCTACGCCCTTCTCACCCACATGATGGCGCAAGTTTGCGGACTCGAACCGGGGGTGTTTGTCCACACCCTTGGAGACGCCCATCTTTACCTCAACCACTTGGAACAGGCCAAATTGCAAGTCGGTCGGGCACCTCTCAACCTCCCCAAACTCAATCTGAACCCCGACATCCTTGACATCGACGGGTTCACCTATGAGGACATTGAAGTCACGGGTTACGAGCATCACCCGCACATCAAGGCGCCCATTTCGGTCTAAGGTGATCTTGTGCTGTTGATGATTTTTGCTTGCGACGAACACGGCGCCATCGGAAAAGATGGGGATTTGCCATGGAGGCAATCCACCGACCTGAAGCACTTCAAGAGAACAACGATGCAGCGACCCATCGTGATGGGTCGGAAGACGTGGGACAGCTTGGGTGGAGCACTCCCTCAACGGCGCAACATAGTGATGTCGAGGACCGTCTTGGAGGCCGAAGTGGAGCAGATGAACGTCGACGAAGTGTTGGCCCTAGCAGAGTCCGAAGACGTGTTCATCATTGGTGGTGGAGAAATTTACACGCTGTTCATGGAACACGCCAAAGAAATCCGTCGAACCATCGTGCACACCGCTGTTGAAGGAGCGGACACCTTTGCGCCTACGCTTGACGGTGAAGGGTTCTATTTGATCGGTGAACGACGGGTTGAGGCGGGTCCGAAGGACGAGCACGACATGACGTTCCAACATTGGATACGCTGATCAGGAAGGACGGTATTCGGTCACACGCACGCCCAATCGCCCTTGCAGAGCGGTTCGTTGCATGATTCGTTCGTATTTCTTCTCAAAGGCCGCCTTGAGGTCAACTTCCATGGCCAAACTGTGACCCATCAGCAGGATCAGAACATCCGCCATCTCCTCAGCGCATTCTTCGATGGGTTTTCCTTTTGTGACGGCGGCAGCGAGTTCACCCAATTCTTCTATGGTCAAGGCAAGACGGTACCCCATGTCGTGGCCGTTTTGACCGGCGAAGTCGTGCTTGTCGTGGAAAAGAGCCACCTTTTGCATCATTGTTTCCCATTCATCCAACGGGGTGTGGGCCACCCATGCCGGCACGTCTCTTCCTTCCATGAGCGGTGTTACTCGGTGGAGGGCATCATCTTTTCTTCTGTGAGCAACGCGGCTAAACAAGCCATGACCGGCGTCAGGCGGTCGTTGGCTTGAGCCGAAACCTCTTGATGGTCAAGGGCTTTTGTTGCGTCTCCAGGTTGTCTGCCTGCCGCCCAGTTTGAAGAAATGCAGACGGCCACATACGGAAGAGAAAGTTCGAGCGCGAGTTTCGCTTCACGGGGCATGGTCATACCGACCATGTCACCTCCCATGCGTTCAATCGCATCGACTTCCGCAGCTGTTTCAAATTGAGGTCCAGCGGTGAGCCAATACGTGAAGTTCAGCGTTGTTTCATCAGGCAGGTTTTGCACCTTGCGCAGAACCTGTTCGAGCACCGTGTTGTGAACCGGTGAAAACGGAACGGTGGCCGAAGTAAATGTGGAGGCATCGTCGTGAAACGTGCTTGGCACACCGGTAAAGTCGATGTATTGCTTGGCAAGCCCAACCGCACCCGGAGGAAATTCGGGGTGGAGGGTGCCAACGGAACAAACGGCGACCACGAGGTCCAGATTGGCATCGGCCATGGCCTTCATGTTGGCACGGTGATTGATCTTGTGGGGAGGGCGTCCGTGCCCACTCGCGTCGTGATGGCGCTGAAGGAACACCACTTCATGCACAGCACCCTCGTTCTCAAGAGAAACGACATGCAACGGCACGGGTCCGTAAGGAGTGTCAACCCGTACGTGGTCGCTGCGGGTAACCGAGAGTCCAAACGCACCAAGCTGGTCGGCGACGGCGAGTTCAACCAACCCAGTTCCACCGATGACACCCAAGCGAACCATGTTGGTCCTATGGGAACATGCCATGTGAACCCTGCGGCTTCTGGCCTGAATTCTTCACTCGTTCAAGCGAGCGATGAGGTCGGCTTTTTTGCCAGAAACAGGTTTACCAGCCGCCTTGAGAAGGTCCTTCAATTCGGCAACGGTCATGCTGCTGAGGTCTGGAGCATCGCTTGAAGGCTCGGGTTCGCTTGCGGCTTCGGCCTTGGCCTCGGGAGCGGCTTCTGCAGGTGCCGTTGCTTCTTCGACGGTCTCGGATTCAGTCTCTTCTTCATCGTCTGCATCAGCGTCTTCTTCAGCCATGGCAGCAGCAAGAGCTGCGGCTTTCTTGGCTTTCAGTTCAGCATCTTCCCGCTGTTCCTGGGAATGGATTTCGTCGAGTGTCGGTCCGGATTGAACCACAACACCCTCTTGCAGCAACTGGCTCTTTTGAATGGCCACCGAGCGAACGGGGTAGATGGGTTTGACACCCTTTCGGATGTCCTCTTCGAGCGTGCCGTCAAGAATGGCGGTTTGCACCTGAGCATAGGTGCTTTTGGCTGCGAATGCGATGATGATTTCTCGGCATCGTGTGCGCATGTCTTGCTTCACGGAGGTTTGGACACGCTGGGTGGTGATGATGAGCGGCTTGACTCGGACGAGGTAACCGTCGGTAGTAACCACGTCAACAACGTCGTCGACCTTTCCACGGTATCGGCGGATTTGTCGGCGGGTGTGATCGGTCTGATGGTGATGGCCAATGAAGGTCGTCAAGGCATCTTGGCCCACGCATTCGTGGACTCGGAACCTGAGGATGACGTGCATCTTGGAGAAATCGCCGTTGAATTCTTGCTGGGTCATTTCATAAACACGGCCGACGATGTGTCCGTCAGACTCACCGAGTGTTTCACCAATTTTGAGGAAGTTCCATGGGTGACGAGGGGCACGAATCGTGTACCATCGCTTCATCTTCCACTTGTCACGTTGCTTACGTGCTGCTGCACGTGCCTTTGCACTAATCTTCTTCGCCATGATGTTCAACTCGGTCGTGTCTTGCGGGGGCTACCCCACTTGCATCTCTGCGACCAACCCCCCCTATTTGAATGGGTCTGCGCCTCTTCTCTCGGCTGGCAGCCAATGCAACAACCTCTTGACCGAAGGGCCGCTGGGAGAAGCGTGCCTCTCCATTACGTCTCGTATCGAGCGACAGGCAGTGCGCTATCAAATGTTCAAGCGCTGAAGGACACCATTGCCTGGCTCGTCAACGACGAAGAACGGGTTGTTTATGAGAAAAGCACCTCTTATCACGGCTCAGAATTGCACCTCATCACGGCGCACGTCACCAACAAACGGGCTGCACTTCGAGCGCTGGCTGCTTTGGGGAAGAAGAACCTCAAGAGGTTGGAGGTTGAATGGCCACAGCGAACCGATGAAGCCAACGTCCTGTATTTCCGCTTGGAGATGAGCGATGCAACGCACAAAACAGCAACACTGGTGGAACCGGGCTTGGGACCCACCATCAAAGGCCAAGCCAAGTTAGCACTCTACCCGGGGAAACAACTTGAGGACGAATGGAGCGCCACCTTACAAGCCGCCATGGCCTTGGTGGAGGAAGAGGAATGAACCGACGGACCGCCTTGTCGTTGTTGGTGCTGCTCGTCCTCAGTTATGCTGCACCCGTGAGTTGGGGCACCGAAACCACCACAACCTCTTCACCGCCTCCTTGCAACGCCGACCGAACCAACTGGACCATTGGCCTCTTGATGTGCACGGAAGAAGCCACCGTTGACTATGTGTTGATGGCTCCTATACCCTCAAACACCACCTACCTCATCGACCAAGAAGGACGGCAGATCAACAGTTGGACCTCACCAGGCGGTTACCGGCCTGCTCTTTCTGCGTACTTGTTGCCTGATGGCAGCCTGTTGAGAACTGGAAACATGGGTGATGAGGCAGTTGGGAATTTTTCGGGTGGAGGCACCGGTGGTGTCATCGAACGCTTGGCGTGGGACGGCACACTGATGTGGTCGTGGAATTATTCATCCGAGGACCGAATTTTGCACCACGACATTGAACCCATGCCCAACGGCAACATACTGGCCATCGCATGGGAAGAAATACCCGAGGAAGAGGCGTTAGCGGTTGGTCGCAACCCTGCGTTTGCGAGCGATTCACCCAACGGGCAAAACAACGTTTGGCCCGATCACATCATCGAAATTGAACCCGTGGGCACCAACGATGCCAACATCGTTTGGGAATGGCGTGCTTGGGATCATCTCGTTCAAGATTTCAACGAATCGTTGCCAAATTACGGCGAGATCGCCGACCATCCCCGTCGACTCAACGTCAATCACATCGGTGGCACTGGAAACAGTGCTGGCCGGGCGGACTGGATGCACTGCAACGGGATTGATTACAACGAATTGCTGGACCAAATTGCACTCTCCTGTCGAAGCATGAACGAGATTTACATCATCGACCACAGCACCACGACCGAGGAAGCCTCCACCAGCCTGGGTGGAAATTCAGGCTTTGGGGGTGATTTCCTTTACCGCTGGGGGAACCCCCAAGTGTACAACAGAGGAGATTGGAGTCATCAGCGATTCTACGCCCAACACGATGTCCAATGGGTCAACCAAGGTCATCCATTCGAAGGGGGTCTCATGGTGTTCAACAATGGAAACGGTCGAGCCGTGCCTTACTCCTCTGTGGACATCGTGATGCCACAAATGAACGAAAGCGGTTACATCTTGAACCAAAACTCAACCTTTGGTCCGATGGAACTAGCTTGGACATGGGACCGAGGCGAAGACATCTATTCTGCATCTGTATCCGGGGCACAGGCCCTGTCAAACGGTCACGTGCTGGTCACTCAAGGAACCAAGGGCACCATGTACGAAATCAACCGCACCGGTGAAATCGTCTGGCACTATGTTAACCCGATTGGCCCCGATGGAGCCCATCCGCAGGGCGAGGCTGTACCTGATGGCAACCGTGCGGGCACCACCCTCAACGCTGTGTTCAAAGCCACGCACTACACGGCATCTTACATTGAAAGCATGAACGTGAACATCACCGTTGGAACGTACCTTGAATCGTGGCATGACGCCTGTCCCCAGACACAAGCATGGGGGTTGGACGCCAACGGTGATGGTTGCGTGGACGATACCGATGGAGACGGCGTCCCCGACCACCTCGATGCATGCTCGGAAGGCCCGGACGATGTCGACGAAGATGCAGACGGTGTGCCGGATGCTTGCGATGAAGTTGTTGACAACGATGGGGATGGCGTGCCCAACACA
>QQSC01000004.1 GCA_003602475.1 Candidatus Poseidoniales archaeon
ACTTCAACATCGACGACTCGATGAACGCCCACAAGTTGTCTGGGAGTGGCGTTGGTGTGAAGCAACACCAGATCGACCCCGTGCCATGGATGGCTCGGAGGGGCTGTTTGACGTTCCTCCGCCACGTCCTGCAACCTCCCTTTTCCAAAGTAGGTGCGTGGGTCGTCTCGTCCGGCTTGACGGACGACTTCAACGATGTTCACGCCCATGGTAGCCGCCAACTCCATCATTTCCCGAGGGTCGTCCTCACCTCGAAGCAAAAGCACGGCTGTTCGCCCTTCGTGGTTGGTTCGGGCCTCACCAAGGACCACACCACCGCTTCCTGCCAAAACAGCAGGTTGCGCACCGTCCTTGCCCATAATTTAGCGAACGGTTAGTCTCATATCAGCCCACCCCTTGTCCAAACCATGAGCGAACGCCACACCATGGTGCTGCGCTGGGAAGGTGACGCTTCTCTCGAGGAACGTCTTGTTGAGTGCGCTCAAGAACACCATGCTGAGGTCAACCGGTCCGAAAATGGCGGGCTGGCTTGCTTGACCTTGACGCTTGAAGCCAACGGCCTCCAAGAACTGCGTGATGCTGTGGACGGTCTTCTTGTTGCTCTTTCCAACGTCGAAGAATCGTCTCTGTGAGGTGGTTCCTTGGGAAGCGATACGGTGCTGATTGACGGTCATTGCGACATGTGCAACAGGTTGGCAAAGTTTCTCAGGCGGCATCAATCTGACAAGAGCGAGTTGAACATCGTTGCCATCGAATCGGAAGAAGGGCAGGCCATCATTCAAACCTTCAGCGAACGCCATCAGTCCATGGACACGGTTTACTACCGTCGTAGCGGACACGTTTACGTTCGCTCGGGAGCGGCCATCCGATTGCTGTTGACGATGAAGTGGTACCTTTCGATGTGGTTTCCCTTTGCGTGGTTGGTCCCGTCCCCGTTAAGGGATGGCGTGTACTGGTGCGTGTCCAAGGTGAGGCACAAATTGGGATAAAAGAGTGGTTTCAAAGGTCCAAATCCAGCACAAGAGGCGCATGGTCCGAGACCTCAAGACCTCCCTTCCGAACGATGGTGCAGGACTTCATGGCCTCCATTGCCACTGAGTTGAGCAGAAAATAATCGATGCGCCATCCTCTGTCCTTGGCTCGAGCTTGCCCACGGTTGGACCACCACGAATAGGTCTTGACGCCTTCGCCGGTTGCATGACGAAACGCATCAACCCATCCCTCGTTCAACAAATCGGTGAACCACGCTCGCTCGTGTGGCAAGAAACCTGAGTTTTTGGCGTTGCCCTTGGGATTCCAAATATCGTCTTCGGTGTGAGCGATGTTGAGGTCCCCACACACCACAACGGGCCGTTTGTCATCAAGGTAGGGGCGTATGAATTCACGCCATTCCTCCATCCATGATTCTTTGAACACCTGACGTTCTTCTTTGTTGGAACCGCTTGGGAGGTACGTGTTGATGCACACCACGCCACCGACCTCGGTCACGAGAACACGGCCTTCGAGGTCGTTGGGGTCGGTGGACCCGCCGTGGCCGAGGGTGATCACTTCGTGAGGTCCCAATGTGGCGGTGAGCACACCGGAATATCCCTTTTTTTCAGCGGGGTGAAGGGTGACGTTCCAACCCGAGGGCCATGACCAGTTCGATGGAAGTTGTTCCTCCAGCGTACGGGTTTCTTGAAGCATCGTTACATCGGCTTGAAACTCCTCAATGAACCCGTCAATTCCTTTTCGAATGGCCGCTCGCAACCCGTTGACGTTCCAAGAAACCAAACGCATGTGCAACGCTCCTGCACGACGGTGAATAAGGGTTCAAGGCAGGGCTTTGATGATGTTGGAGCCTGCAATCCGGCCTGAGTGCGCTGCTGCATCCGACAACAAGTGAATCGTATCGACCCATTCACCAGCGAGCAGAATACCCTGCTCAGAAAGAACGTCAAAGGGAGGTTTGTTTCCTTTGGTTTGCACGGTGATCGACCTTTGCAACCGTTGTTCCATCGTGTGATCTCGCCATCCAGCTGCATGGACGTCCATGAGTTCCATCAGTCGGTCCGCACGCTGTTCTGTCGTTTCCCCGTGAACCCCAACAGCAGCAACCGATAACAACGAACCTGAAACGTCCATTTTGGGTTGTATGCTGGAAAGAGCAAGAATCAATCCGTTGCGGCCAGGGTCAACAACACATTGGCGTTCACCCAAAGGTCGAGACGACAAGCGTACGTCAAGGGTGCTGGCTTTCACGGAAACGAGGTCGGGACACTGTTCCATCAGCAACGGCTCGAGGAGTGGGCGGGCTCTGCGCCACCCGCAGGCAACGATGACGACATCGCTTGCAAACCGTCGTCCGTCGCTCAGGACAACCTCACGATCTTCAATCCCTACGACGTCGGAATCGGGTTCGATGAGAACCCCCACCTCGTCGAGGGCAGCCGCCATTCGGCCAACCAAACCGGCCCAGCCTTCACCCACCACCATCAAACGCTGTTTGAGCAACGCGACAATTCGGGATTGATGCTTGTCGCTTTGGCCCATGTTGGCCAGCATGTTGACGGCTTGGACCAGCGGTGATGACGGTTCATTTGAACGAAGCAGCGCCCGGTTGTTGGCAGCGGTTTTCACATCGCCACGAGGGCGAATGAGGCCGTGCCCGTGCACGTGAAGTCGATCGGTGCGGAGGGGGGCCAATGCCATCTTCAAGCGGCTAATTTTTTTGACAACTTTCGCTAAAGGTCCGTTGTTCAAAAGAAGATGAGGGCCGAACCCGAACGGGACACCGTCCACATGTTCGGACGTCGCTCGGCCGCCTAAACGCCCTGTCCGGTCCAGGACCACCACCTGATGACCTGCCGTGGTTGCGTACAGAGCCGCGGTCAATCCCGCCACACCTGCTCCCACGATTGCGACCCGTGCCATGGTCTTCCCTCGGCGGACAAATGGAAAAAGGTCATCGGAGCCGAGGGCTTGAAGTGTGCCTTCGCCCACGAGCCCCCATGGGCGAAGACCCCGTGTTGCCTCATGACCGTGGCCATCTCTTGTGGACCAAAGAGGACGGAGCCAGCAGGATGCTGCTGTCCAGCATCGATCGATGGGTGAGCGCCATCGTCGGTGACGACGGCATTGACATGCCACTTTCAGGCAATGGGGAAGAAGTTTCAGCAACGATCTATGCACGTCAATCCGGCCTTGTTGTTGGCTGTGCAGCGGTGGACTACATGCTGCAAATTTGGGCCCCTTCTGTTCGCATCACCTGGTTTGCAGGTGACGGTAAGCGTGTGACAAAGGACGACGAAATCGCTTCCCTCTCCGGTGATGGTGAAAGTCTTCTGGCCATCGAACGACCTGTGCTCAACTTGCTCGGCCAGCTCTCCGGCATTGCCACGATCACCAAATCGTGGTCCGCCATCGCTCCTCGGCAGATTGCCTGCACACGCAAAACCATCTGGGGTCAACTCGACAAATGGGCTGTTCACATGGGCGGAGGTTTGACGCATCGTTTGTCAAAGCCCGATGCGACCATGATCAAAGAAAACGACCTCGCCGCCTTGCATCCAGAACTGAGCACCAACGCTGAACGTCTGGCGGTTTGGTTGCAACAGGTGGACAAATCCACCACAGGGGCCTTTCTTGAGGTCGAGGTCCGAACGGAAAAGGAAGCCCTTGTGGCCGCTATGGTATGGTCTTCAAGGATGAATCAAGACGGATTGAAGCGATTGGTGGTGATGCTTGACAACTTCACTCCCGAGCAATGCAAGTCGGTGGCCGACCAACTCAAAGATCAGGACATTCGTCAACATGTGGTGTTGGAAGCCAGCGGTGGTATCGTGCTGGACGAGCTGGAAGATTGGCGCGAATGCGGGTTGGATGTGCTTTCAACCAGCGCCATCAATCGCGGCGTTAACCCTCTTGATCTGAGCATGCTCTTCAACAACCTTTGAGTGGGCGGCATGGACGAAATCGCTGCAGACCCCACTCACCCACGTTACGCTTCGCTGCTGATGAGGCACCGATTGGAGCAAGGTGCAAAAAAAGGGATGTTGGCCGACAGCGCTCTGATCGCTCACGGACGGGGTGAGGCGTTTGATTACCTCATTGGGGAACGTACCCTTCCTGCGGCTGAGCAAGCCGCACGCCAAGCACTGGCTCTTCTCCTGAGGGCTGAGCGACCCGTCCTCAGCATCAATGGCAACGTAGCCGCGTTGGCAGCTGACGATATGCTTCGCTTGGGGGCCGCCCTTAATTGCCCGATTGAAGTGAACATTTTCTACCGAACTCCAGAACGAATGAAGGCCATCCTGAGCCACCTCGAAGAACGCGCTGATGCCCTTCACCTCGATGTGGAGGTGTTGGGCCATGCTCCCGATGCCGTTATACCTGGCCTCAAGGGGCCTCGGGCCAAATGCCATCGCCAAGGAATCCTCGAGAGCGACGCCATTTTGGTGCCACTCGAGGATGGTGATCGCTGCAAGGCGCTCGTGGCGATGGGAAAAGACGTCTTGGTTATCGACCTCAATCCGCTTTCCCGTTCGGCTCAACAAGCCTCAGTAACCGTGGTGGACGAATTGTCACGTGCCTTGGCCAACATGCTCTCTCTTCTCAACACTGGAGAACCAATCGCCGTTGACCCAGATTACGATCATTCAGTCGTGCTAAACGAAGTCGTTCAGACCATCGTGCAGGGTTTTGTTGAACAGTGACCGTTCAGAAATGTTCGCCAAGCTTGGCGGACAAGCGAGATGCAATGCCCTCTCCTACTGCCGAACAGGTGGTTGTACCGCCCAAATCATAGGTCAATTCAGTGCCCGATTTGAGGTGGTCTGCGACACTTTCGTCGATGAGGCGTCCAATGGTCACAAGTTCATCTTCACCTGTCTTCCGGCCAAGATAGTCCATCATCATCTGGATGGAATTGATCGATGCGATGGGATTCACTTTGTTCTGTCCAGCGTGCTTTGGAGCCGAGCCATGGACGGGTTCGAAGAAAGCGTGGTCGTCGCCAATGTTGCCTGAGGCCGCCATGCCCATGCCGCCTTGCAGAACGGCGCCGAGGTCCGTGGAAATGTCTCCGAACATGTTGGAGGTAACAACGACATCGTAGTGCTCGGGGTTGCGGGTCAGCCATTGCATGAAAGCGTCGATGTACCCGTAGTCTTTCTCTGCATCAGGGAATTGCGCAGCGACTTCGTCAAAGGTNCGTCGGAACAGTTGGCATCCGCGGGTGACGTTTGATTTGTCGATGCAGGACACGCGTTGGACGCCATCGGATGGTGCCCCGTTTCTCGTTTGAGCGATTTCAAAGCCCATGCGAATCAATCGCTCGGAGCCCGCTTTGGAAATTGGTCGTGGGTCGTAAGCCACCTCGCCTTCAAGACCGGGGAAGGTCATCTCTTGAGGTTCGTATTCTGGGCGCCCTTGAGCGCGGTCGGCGCTGCGGCGAAGCAATGCGTGGTACAGACCCTCGGTGTTCTCCCGAAGAATGGTCATGTCAACCATACCGGGCTCCCAGATTTGGCGGAAGCCGCCGTGAACCTTGTGAGGGACGCCCTCGTAGAGTTTGATGGGACGGACGTTGGCGTAGAGGTCGAGCCCGCTACGAAGGCCGAGAATCACCGATCCGCCCGCAAGATCCCCGTTGGGCAACCGTGCTCCGGGATAGCCGATGGCGCCGAGGAAGATGGCGTCGGTTTCATCACGGCACAAATCAAACGAGCCTTCTGCCCATTCCTCGCCGGTTTTCATGTAGTGCTCTCCACCGCAAGGGATGACGGTCTGCTCGAACCCATGGTTGGTGTTGGCTTGGATGGTGTCCAATATCCGCTGGGCTTCAATCGCCACTTCTTTTCCTGTTCCGTCGCCGGGCAGAATTGTGATGCGGTGGTCACCCATATCCGTTCGCATCAGCCACCTTTACTTGAACGCAACCCTGCCGAAATTCCCGTGGATTGATGGTGGCAAGATGGGCCCGGCCGTGGACCAAGATACGGTGAAAGGCATCGGTTTGAGGAAAACCACTTGATGCGCAGGGGATGCTTCATAGGCCGCCACACGGCCATGTTGGCCATGGGCGACGAAAAGCAAAACCGGCAGGAAAACCGGGTGTCCGTCGAGAAAATGCCCGCAGAGGTTCGTCAGTTCGCCGACACCATGCTTGGCCTGAACCCTCACTGGGATTTTGAAACCTGGTTGGTCGAACAAGCCACGATGGCGATGGACCTCATGACCACCGATTTGCTCCGTGAAAAAATGATGATTGAACAACGCCTTTCCCGATTGGAACAGTTGGGCCGCCGTTTGGAGATGGAAAATCAAGAACCACGTGACGACCCCCATCAGCGTAACCTCTTCGACTGCTTTGACCTCAACGAAACTCACCCTTTGAGAGGCCTTGGCGAACGAGCCATCCAAGAACAACCCGCCGACGAAACAACACTTCCTCACCCTTCCAGTGTGTTCCTCGACCTCCTTCCCCACGACAACACCGATGATCCGTTGCTGGCCATTGCAGCCCAAACCGTCCTGATGTCGGTTGAACATGAGACGTCGAGAGGGGAGACGGTGGCGACCCTTGAGGCCATCTTTGATTACGCCCGAAAGGCCAACATCGACGACGAAGAAATCGACGAGGCGCTGAACCACCTTCTCATGATGGGGCTCTTGATGGAAGTTGACGACGATTGCTTTGTCATCATGAATCGGTGATGGGGTCCCGGGGCCATCCCCACCTCCGTTGATAACACCGGACATCTCTGTGTGACTCATGGGAACGCTGCGAGCCTTGACGGTTGGAATGCTGACATACATCCTTGCGATGATGCTGATGTTTCAACCGAACTTGGCGGTCGCTCTTGGCGTCGGTGCGGCTTTCGCCTCAGAACGTATGCGTCATCACCACACAGTAAAGGCCGTGAGGGAGGAAGTGGTTTCTCTCCATCGGTCGTTGACCGTTGCCAAAGACCACCTTGTAGAATTGCAGCGTACGACAAGCCGTCGAAGAATTGAGCTCAACACGGCAAGGGAGGAATTGACGCGTAGGGATGCGATTGGAAGCCCCGCTGCACGTGAACTTCTCAAGCGTCAAGATGAAGCCATCCATGCCGCCACACAGGCGCTTGAATCAAAACAAGATCAGAACAACATCGTGCTGGAAAGCATGCAACAACTGTTGTCGGCGCAGGTTGAACAAACCGCAAACATGCAACGCGCCCTTCGTGATGTGGTGGGCCATTTGATGGCCAATCCGAGGCGTCAACTCACGTTGAACGACAGCGTTCTGGTGAACGAAAATGTACCCTCTGCCCCCAATCTTGGTGGTTTGCTGGAGGGCACGGGACTGGATGAAGTCATGGCCGTGACGACGGAATCTTGAGAAGGAGCATGGGCGCCTACGGCTCATGGCCAAGGGGACGAAACGCGAGGGGGCCCAGCGCGTTCTGGATGCTCATCGGTCCCGTGCCAACCTCAACCGACGGTTGGTTGTGGGCATCGTTGCCGCCGTGACCATAGCAGGGGGCATCTTCTGGCTGACTCGATGGGAATTTGCCGTCGCCGCTTTGCTCATCTTTGGCCTGTTGCTTCAGTTCGCTCACGAACGGATGACGGTCATCCTCGACGCTCATTTTCTCACCGGTTTGAAGGATTTGGGCTGGGATGCTGGTACGGAATTGGACGATGCCAAGATAGAGACACTGACCGACATGGTCGAGCGTTGAGCACGAGCGAGGGGAAGGTATGACAACGGATTCGGCGTTGATGCTGAACCACTTCTTCCGCTCAGAGCAACGGTACGGGAGAACCGTTCGAAATGGAGCATGGTTGCTCGTTGTCGCCTTGGTCGGCGTCAACGTTGCAGGTGCGCTTGGCGCATTGAACCTGATCCAATGCACCGCCCTCACGCTCTGCGGTCTCGTGCTGGTCGTTGGTCTGGGTCGCCGATATCAAACGCATCAGCGCTCACTCGAAGAGCGGTTGTCGGCCCTGCTTCGCCACATCGATCTCGACTGGTCGGACCTTGGAGGGTTGCCACTGACCGAGGATCAGCGAGAATCTGTACATCAGGCGTTCTCAAACCAGTTCAGCCCAGCAGGGCACACCAATGAAACCTACCTGCGCATCAGAGGAACCGACGAAAAAGGGCCTGCGTTTGATGGCGACAGCCCATCGATTGACCCCACCATGGCACGTGTGGATTCGGCCCTCCACGAAGGTGATTACGTCGGCATGGAAGATGAATTGGGCGTTGCTGAGCAGTTGCTTGAAGAAGCCGATCAAAAATACGCTGAAGAAGCTGCAAAGCAATGGGCCATCTCGGAGGAACGCGACATGGACAACATTGAATCGGGCGTCAAACGGCTTGGTGACCTCGTTGCGAGCGGTTGGTTTGAGAAGAACGCCAAGGACGGAGCCATGGCAGAACTGTTGGAAGAGAAGGACTCCCAATAGAATTCATCAGGCATGTTCAAGGCCGGTTGGCCACTCCAAAGAGCATGGAACTCAAGGCCATCCTCGTCGCAGGTGGCCACGGAAGCAGGTTGAGACCGTTTACCCGCTACGTCCAGAAAACCATGTTGCCTCTGCATGAACGGCCCGTCATTGATTACGCCCTGGCCACCATTCGTCGGGCCGGTATCAAGGACATCACCATTGTATCCAACGAGTTCATTGGCCAAATCAGCAAACATCTCGGGCAGGGGCTGGAAGGAGAACGTCTGCATTATGTCATCGAGGAGGAGCCTGCTGGTGTGGCACACGCCCTGTCACTCGCACGACCTTACAACGAGAACACGCGCTTGTTGGTGTACTTCTCTGACAACATCACCACGCTAGAATTGGCCGATATCGCTCAAGATTTCAAGGAGGCGATTACACCGCCCGGTTGCGTTCTTCTCGCCCGGGAAGAGGCCCATCCCGAAGCGTTTGGCGTGGGGGTTTTGGACGACGATGGTGTGCTTGTTGACATCGTTGAGAAACCAGAATCCCCTCCTTCAAACCTCGCCATTGGGGGCATTTATCTCTTCGATGAGCGGTTTTGGGACATGCTGGACGATGCAGTGGTGGAGAAAGGGGATGACTTTTCAATTTCCGACATCAATCGAAGGTACGTGAATGAGCGCTCCGCCTCTCTTGTATCGGTGGGCAAGGATACTTGGGTGGATTGCGGCACACCGGATGCGTTGCTCATGGCCTCCATCATGGCCAAAGAAGGCAAATTGAACCCTCGGCCCTTCAGGGAACGAACGACGTGATCTCATGGACATCGGCATCATTGGAGCGGGAATGGTCGGAGGGGCCATTGAACACTGTTTTGGGGAAGCACACAACCTGTTTGTGCACGACCCGGCGCGGGGCACGGAGTTGACGGACGTCACCGAACACGTTGACTTTGCATACATCGCTGTACCAACGCCGCCTCATCCTGAAACAGGTGCTTGTGACACCTCCATTGTTGAAGGCATTCTTGATGCTCTACCCGATGGGTTCACCGCTGTCATCAAGAGTACGGTCGTCCCCGGGACAACAGAAGTGTATCATCAACGCTATCCGAACCTCAAAATTGCCTATTCACCGGAATTTCTAGTGGAACGGCAACGGTTGGAAGATTTCGCCAATCAAGACATCTTGGTTGTTGGAACTCATCACAAGGACGTGGCGGAGCGGGTGTTTTTGCAGCACAAAGAAGCCGGCGTGTTAAGGCGNGAGCAGTTGTTTCAGGTCACACCAACCCAGGCTGAACTGGTGAAGTACACGAAGAACACCTTCTATGCTCTGAAGGTCACCTTTGCCAATCAACTCTACGACATCTGCGAAGGACTGGGAGAAGATTGGTACACCATCCGGGACATCATCACGGCAGAACAAGCCCAGCCCATCGGCCCGTCTCATCTCGACCCCATCTTCGGACTCAAGCGCGGATTTGGCGGCAAGTGTTTGCCAAAGGACAGCCTGGCTTTGGGGGTTCTTGCCGACGACCTTGGCGTCAAATACAACATCATGGATGCCATGCAGCAGGACAACGACCGTCTGAGGGGTGTCCTCACCGGCAAGCCCAGCGACGTGGTAACCAATGACGACTGAAGACAACCCCTTTGCGTGGTTGGACCCATGGGCACCTCGTGGCTCAATTCAACGATTCGCGGTCGCGGGCGGATTCAACAGCGCTCTGTTTTGGGTGATGTGGGAGGTGTCGCTCGTGCTCTTGGCCAGCATTGACCTTCGAATTCTTTGGGGGGCTGCTTGGGGCATCACGGGTGTTCTCGCACATTTTGTCCACCGGGCCTTCACCTTTGACAATCATCGCTCGGTCAAACTGACACTCCCCGCATCAATTCCGGTATATGCCGGAAGTTTGGTGGGTTCGTCGTACACCATCGGCGTTCTTTCGGAGCTTGCACCGCAGTGGCTTCGCCTCTTAGGCCTGGTCAACATGCTTGCGTGGGGCCTTGGCATATGGCTTACCATGAGGGTCTTCGTGTTTCGATTCGACCCATCCCGCCATCAAAGCGCATGAGTTTCAAGAACCTCAAGGGGCACGACATCAAGGGCCCGTTGATGCGTTGATTCCAAATCAACGGGACAAGCGGATCCGGCGTTAACGGCTTGCAACCATGTTCCAGCGCAAACACACCATTTGTCGCCCGGGCGGAGGCCTGGGAAGTTGTACTGCGGGGCGGGTGTCATCAAATCGTTGCCTTTCGCCTTCGCAAACTCAAGAAACGGTTGATTCACAACGCAGCAAACGGTGTGGGAGCCACGGTCAAACTCGTCGGTGTTGCAACAGCCGTCGCGATACCATCCTGTCAGAGGGTCGGTGGAGCACGATTCCAGTGGACCACCCAAGACGTTCATGCTCTTCTGCATGAACCTGCCTCGAGGTCTGGCCTATCAAATCTTGTCCATAGCGCCACTGAGGGGCACAATCGCCATCTCAACACCGGCCGAACATCGTTCATTCCTGTTTCATCGGCGGAAAAACCGGGGCCATCTTCGGCCTTCAGTGACTTCGTCCTTCAACCCCAACAGGGCGTTCAATTGACCACGACGTTCCACATTGAGAAGATCGTCAAACCCCCCCACGTGAACGGACCCGATGAAAATCTGAGGGACCGATTTTGCACCTCCTGTGGCCCTTGCAAACGCAAGTTGCGAGGTCCGGTCGCCTTTGATGCGACGCTCGGTGTAGTTGATCTTCTTCCGCTCGAAGAATTGTTTGGCCTTGACGCAGGCCGAGCATCCCCTGTTGGTCCAAATGACCACCCCTTGGCCTCCCTCGGCGCCCATATCGTCGGGACAGGGCATTGACCTTTGAAAATTCAGCAAGGTGCGGTGTCCCATGCGTTGGGTTCATTGGGAAGAAGCGTTCCTTCCATCCTATGCTGCCCGACACCGTGCACAAACTCCCCCGAGAAGAGCGATTTGCTTACGCCCGCTTGCTGGCCTACATGGCACGAATTGACAACGAGTTGACCGTTGATGAAATGGCCATGTTTGAACAACGACTCGGTACGGCATTGTTGTCGCCCAACCAACGTGATTTGATTCGAGCCTCGCTCAAAAACCCCCCATCGCTCGAGGAATGCCTTGAAGATTTGTCGGGTGAAGCCGGGCGCCTCGCCCTGCGCGATGCGGTGATGATGGCTGCTGCTGATGGCAACGTGGACGAAGAAGAGCAAGATGCTCTGTACGACATCGCCGACCATCTTGGGCTCAAAGAAGACGCCATTGCGCAACTGCTTCAGTGGACCGTCAAGGGCTACAAGTGGATGAAGGAAGGGTACGAACTGCTTGATTCACTTCAGGAATGAGCAACCATGTTTCCAGATGATTTGGACAATTTGTCCGATCAAAACCGCCAGCGTTACGCTGAAATCTTGGTTTACATCGCAGCAGCAGACGGCGAACTTGTCCGCGAAGAGATCGGCATCATCGAATCCATGATGGGACGAGCGATGATTCATCCAGAGGCACGGGTGAACCTCAGGCACGGTTTTGAATCGCCCATTCCCCTTGAGCAATCGCTGGCCAACATAGGCAAAAAATTCGGGCGGTTGGTCCTCAGGGACGCCGCCTTGGTGGCGGCCATCGACGGGGCGTACGACAAAAATGAGATTGAAGCACTTCGGGCCATTGCGAAAGCCGCCGGGGTCGATGAAGAGGGTCTGAAAGCCATCCTCGACTGGGTAAGAGACGGTTGGACTTGGTTCCAAGAAGCCTCCAAAATACTCAGCAAATAGGGCTTTTTCCAGCCTGCCCCCAAGAGGCACCTTCAAAGATAGAAAGCCGTCCCGCTGGGTTGGGTGGGGCAATGCAAAACGGCGTAAGTGGATGGTATGCACGACTTGACCGATGCTTGGCTGACCGCGAACAACAAATCGCTATTTGGCTCTCCACTTGGGAACAGTCCCTTCGAACCTTCCAACCCATCGCCGCCTTGCTTCCTGAGGATTGGCCTACCCTTCCTGCCAACCTCCTAACCGATCCCGGTCATGTTTTGGATCACCTTCTCGCTCGACATGATGCAGAGATTGACGGTCGATCACCCCGTGGCGCTCACCCAACGCCACCAAGGTTGGCCGATGCGATCATCGCTTCGGAGTTGAAGGACAACTTGGTGAACCCGAAGAAACCCGTCCAACAATCCAACTTTTTGATGAGCAATCTGCCACCCGGATTTCGACAACACGTCTCTCAACTTAACATCCCCAAAGCCGCTCCCAGCGACGAAGTCGATGACGAAGCCGAGCGTCGGGCTGTGGAAGAAAGTCTTCGAACCATGAGCGGTATCCCTCTTCCCGTTTCCGACGCTGCCACCGGCGGTGGCCTCTTCCATGCTCGACTGATTCGTGCCCACGCAGACGCTCACGAGAACGCCGATCCAGAGGTCAAGAAAGCCGACACTCGGAGGTTGTTTTCCAATGTCCAGCTCCTCGATGTCAGTTCTCTGGCCGTGAAAAGCACCAAAACACGGTTGCTGCTCGAGTGCATTCGCCATGAACTGGTCAGTTTTGGCCCGGAAACCCCCGGCAAGATCGCACGGGAAGAAATGGAATCGCTCCTTGACGCTGGCGTTCAGGTCGGCGATGCCCTCCAAGGCGAATGGCCCTGGCAACAAACCCCCAACCTAATGCTGACCAACCCGCCATGGCTTCGGATTAAGGATCGATTCCGTGGCATGGAAGACGGCAGCAAGCTCAGGAAGGAACTTGGTGAGCAGCTTCGAGGAGTTTCTGACAACGGAAGCCCTCGATTCTCAACCATGCGAGGAAACGTCAACCTGTACCGGTTGTTCATTGAACGAAGCCTGCAAATCCTCACCAAGGGCGGACGTTTGCGCATCGTTGCCCCTGACAGTTTGCTACGGGAGCAATCCTCTCACCCGCTAAGAGAACTGCTCGTCCGCGACCACAGTTGGAAACAAGTCTGGGCCATTGAGGAAGCCAACCTCCTGTTCCCCGGCATGACGCAAGGCGTTGTGGTTCTGGGCATCGTTGCACAAGGAGCATCCTGCAATCTGAACATCCACGGCCCCATCACACGTGCTGACCTCCGTCGAGAGGGGGACGGCCTGTCGTCTCGCGTTCCTCTGTTTGAATTGGAGCAAGAGCGTTGGCTTGGCTGGTCGAGGGAAACATGGTCGGTTCCACGGTTGCCACGTGACCGAATGGAACGCAAGCAGACGCTCAAGGTGTTGGATCGGTTGTGTCAACTGCCTCGTTTGAGCGACGAAACACATCCGCTCACCACCAACGACCGCCACGTGAGGGTTCGAGTTGGTGAGATTGACCAGACCGCACATGCCAAAAACATCGAGACTTGGGTCAAAGGAAAGCGAAATCGACCTTTCATTCGCGGTGTTCACTTTTCTGAGGACGACAACGGCCAGGTGTTCATTCGACACCCTGCCTTCCGCACAGACATTCCATCCAGAGCAAGTGAGCGCCAGCTCGCCATGTGGGTCGGAGACAATCAGCCACAGTTTGGACCACGCTTGGCTTGTCAAGCGATCGTCAACGCGCATCAAGAGCGCCGACTGCGCTGGGCGGTTATCCCCGAAGGGAGCGTCCTTGGGAACAGCGTCAACCACATTGAACTTCACCACGACATTGAGAACCGTCTTGAAGAGGACCATGAATCCGTTGAACAAGGGCTCCAATGGCTGTGCGAGTTCTTGAACAACACCGACTTGGACGAGTGGGCAAGAGCGTGGGCTGCAAACAACAACGTCAACAATTACGAATTGGAAATGTTGCCTGTTGAACTGCCCGACACCTTTCCGATTTTCAACACTCTCGCACAGTGAACAAACGCCAACGCTCGTTTTAATTTCCGAACTCCGGCTTTTTCAACCCACAATTTATAATCATCACGCCGTTGGTATGGACCATAAGACCTCAAGGGGGCCTTCAAACACATGGGAGTTCATCCAAAAATTGGCATCACGGGTCTACCTCGGAGCGGAAAATCCGCCGTGATGGAGAAGGTTCTGAAAATGCTGTCCGACGAACGGCAGCGCGAACTCACCATGCGAGGGACTCAGCGCGAACACCCTATTCTGGGCGGGCTCAGGACCGAACCGTTGCTTGAAAACGGCGAGCGTATGGGCTACAAAGTCATCAACATCGTCACGGGGGAAGAAGGCGTCATCGCTCACAAAAGCATTGATTCCCGCCTCAGGGTGTTGGGCTACGGATTGGACCCCTCTGAATTGGAACGTGTCGCTCTTCCTGCTATTGAGTACGCCGTTGATCATTGTGAAGTGCTGGTCATCGATGAAATCGGTAAATTCTCGGTTGAGTCGGAAGCCTTCGTGAGCGCCGTTCGCAGCGCCCTTGAAATTGACATGCCCACCCTTCTCACGCTCCATAAAAAGAGCCGCCATCCACTTCTCCAAGACATTCGTCGCCGAGACGACGGACGGATCCTCGAGGTCACTCCGGTCAACCGCGCACTGTTGCCTTACAAAATCCACAAGTTGATGCGTGAGACCTACTGAATCATCGGTTGGTTCATTCACCATCACCCGATGGCCGCACCATGCACCCACCCGCCGTGGCCGCCTCGCGCCTTTTGCTCGGAGCGGGAGTTGGAGGATTTTTGGCTGTTGGTCTTGACCTGCAAAACGGTGGCTGGGCGGTGGATACCGCCGCGTTCGCAGTGGTGTCGGTGTCGTGTTTGCTGTTGGGTTGGACCCTCCGACGAGGGATGGGTCCAATGACACGTGTGTTTTCCAGCGAATCGGACGATGAAATGGCACAGCGGGTCAAGCTCAAATTGGAAGAATTGGAAGCATCGGAGGACGTCAATGCCAAATGGGCGGCCTTGGAAGCAAAGGTGCTCTCCGACGACCTTACCCAATCGTCCGATGAAACCGACTCATCGGTGGATTGATGTGTCATCTTGAAATGGAAATAACAGAGGCGATAAGATGAGCAATGTCCCGGATGGTTTGTACTACACCAAAGAACATGAATGGCTGCGATTGGAAGGCAACACCGTCACCATCGGCATCACCGACCACGCTCAAGACATGCTCACCGATATCGTGTACATTGAACTCCCCGAAGCTGGCGATACCATGGACGACATGGGTGAGTTCGCCGTGGTGGAATCCGTCAAGTCCGCATCACCAATTTTCGCCCCGTTGGCGGGCACCATTTCAGAGGTCAACATGGACCTTGAAGACGCTCCAGAATTGATGAACACCTCACCCTACGAGGATGGATGGATCGTTAAGATGACCCTCGACGACCCAAGCGCCGTTGAAGGATTGATGGACGCCGCAGCCTACAAAGCCGAAATCGGCGAGTGAGCCCGTTGGAGCCCAACCCTCGTTGGACGCTGTATGTGGACGGGTCCTGCCTTGGCAATCAAAACGTGGACGCCACAACACCGGCGGCGTGGGGTTTGGTCGTCGTTCAAGGCGACAACGGACTGGGGAAGGGTTCGGGTGAACTTCACGAGGAAACGTCCGGGATGGTGGTCACCGAAGCGGGCGCTGCAGGGCACATCGGTGCAGAGGTTGGATCCAACAACACGGCCGAATTAAGCGGCTTCGCCGCTGCCCTTCGGTGGTTGCTCGTGGACGGAAACGATGATTCGGCTGTTATTCGAGCGGATTCCGTGTATGCAGGCAACCTTGCATCGGGGGCTTGGAAAGCGAAAGCCAACCGAGAGTTGGTGGCCCATGTCCAAGCCTTGTGGGACGAAGTTTCGACCCTACGCCCCCTCTCATGGTCCCATGTCAAAGCCCATAGAGGCCATCGTTGGAACGAACGTGCGGACCATTTGGCCCTCCGCCGAGCCAACGGAGAAACGCCTGTTCCGCTCACGTTCTGGAAACCTGGTCAACGGTGATCTGCAAGCCGTTGTTCGAGCCAGGTCAACAAGTGTTCTCTGTGATCTTCCCTCTGCAAAGCATGATCGATTTGAGCTTGAAGCCACATCATGGGTGCACCCGAGTCGTACCACCGGGCCTCTTCGAACACCAATCCGTGCAGTTGACCGGCTTCCATCCAGTGGTTTTGAACCGCAATGCTTTGCAAATCACCGTGTTCTTCGTAAGAGAAGCGATCGAGCATCGTTTTCAACGTTCGTGGGAACACATAGCGACCGCACAACGCCAAGCGGGACGGAGCAGAATCAACCGATGGTTTCTCCACAAGCGATGTGATTTGACTTCCAGTCATTCCCACGATTCCATAGCGTTGCACATCGGCTGCAGGAACCTCGACCAGGCCAACCGTGGCCTCGCCGGTGATGGCAAACGCTTCAACAAGCGATTTCGAAGCGCCACTGGCCTCAAACCTCGTCGTCGGCGTATGCCGGTCCATGATCAGATTGTCACCCAAGAGAACCAAAACAGGGCCTTCGATATCGTCGAGACCGCAACGAATGGCGTCTCCTACCCCTTTTGGTTCATGTTGGACGTGGATGCGGACTTCCATGCCTGAAGTCATGTGAAACAACGCAGGGTCGAGGCTTGGGCGAAGCGCGTGCATCGGGCTCTTGTCCTCAAGCAGTGAATCAAAGGATTTTGACGGAGAGGTGATGACATGGAGGCGCTCCACTCCTGCAGCTTTGGCCTCACCCACCAAATGGGTCAGCAAGGGAACGTCAAGCAACGGCAGGGATTCTTTGGGTTGCATGGCGCTGGCTGGGAACATTCTGGTGCCCAAACCTGCTGCAACAATAAGGGCATCCTTAACGGGTTCCATGGTACGACGAGGGGGCAGAGGCTTTCAATCGTGGCGGCTTGGAATCACCATGGAGCCTCAGAAACAAGGCAGGCTTTTGGTGGGAATCGGGGCCTTATTGGTCGCTCAGACCTTCCTTGATATCGCCCCCGAGGGACCATGGTCTTCAGCTTCGTTTTCTCGGGGCATGTTGGGACTTTCTGGCCTCATTTGCCTTTACTTGGGCTGGTTCACGTTGACCTTTGGGCGCATGGGTGTGGCGCCAACGGTCGACCTCTGGGACCGGCCCGGAACCACATGGCTGAACATTGTGATCTTCGGGTTGGCTTGTTTGGTGATGGCCCGCTTCATGGGATGGGCCGAAACTGAAGTTGTTCCTGAGCCTGCTGGACTGCTGGTCGGCTTGATCGGCATTTTGGCAGTTGCCAACGGCCTGTATGTGTGGCTTGTTGTTAACGGACCGTTGCGAGAAGAGGAATGATTCAGTCAAGAAAACCCAGTTCCTGATCAAGAACATCAAGAGCATCGTCAACGTTGGGAAGCGAATCGGGAGCTTCTCCGGTTGAAGTATGGACCGGCCGTTCTTGCACGGTTGGTTGTTGACCGCCATCGTGAAGCCAAGCCAGCCATTCATCGCACCGTTCGGGGCGACGCAAACGAAGCGGTTCCCACAACGGTTCAAGGTCGACCCCTTCGTTGTGAAGGGCTTGAATGCGCTTCGCAAATGAATCGGGAGCGACCTCTTCCATGCGCAGCAAAAGTTCTCGCAACCGAGTTCGTACCACCTCATCTCCGTCTTTCCAGAGGTCGTGAAGAATGCCGCGCTCGTCGGCAGGGTCGTGTTCCACGTACTCCCTTAGGTTGGGGATCAAATTCCGCCTCACAACGGAAAGTGGATGGGACGTGAGCGATTTCAAGCGATCGGCCCACGCTTCCATATCAAGGAACTTCAGGTCGCCCACCGTCGCACTGGCGGCGGCCAGCACACTCTCGTCATCAGAAGCCAGCATGTCGTCGAGCAGGGGGACAACAGCGTCGCCCAAGCGGCGGAAAAGGCGAGTCAACACATCGGCCATGGCCCGTTGAACGAGAACGTCCTCGCGTCCGTGGAGCGTCATGGCCAATTCATGGCCGAAGTCTCGGTCAGCCTCGATCGCTTTTGCCAAGCAAAATGCCACTTTGGTGGCCACCTCAGGGTTGGGGTCGAGCGCACGACGCAGCAGCATGGGTTGAAGTTGAAGGGGTTCAACCAGCGACGGCCGTTCGAGCAAAAGGCGGACCCATTCCATCAACAACAGCCGACGGTCGTCTCCGCCGTTTTCCAGCCGTTCCAGCATCCATCGAGCAGCCACCACGCCTTGGTCGTGAACGACCAGCGATGAGGACAATCGAGGCAGAACGGCGTGCGGATTCCAGTCCATCTGTTGAGGTCCGGGCTCGGGTGATGTGTGCCATGTGCCTGGGCGCTCAGCCAACGCAATGGATTCAACAAGATGGTACCCCTGATGCACGGGTTGGCCGTACGGTTTGGTGGACAAGCCGTTGAGCAGAGCGATGCTGAGCCACCATCGGTCCGTGTTGGGAGCGTGCGGGTCAAAGGCCTGAGCAAGCCAATCCGTGGCAATACAGAACAACAGGCGGTCGGCAACATCGTCCATTCGCTTCGTCAGCCAGCGCCCATGGACTTCGAACGGATCATCGGTGAGGTTCATCCGGTACGGGACAATCGTGTCGACCACCGTGTTCAGGTGATGTTCAAACATGCCTCGGTCGATGTTCAGCAGCCCCAAACCAGCTTCGAACAATTCGTGAGGAGAAATCGGTTGAACCGCAGGGAAATCGGGGTCTTGAACGGGCGGGGTCGGCAATGGCCAAGCCTCTGTCCCTCGCTCAAGGGCTTCCACCAACCCCGTAGCCACCCGTTCAAAGGCGGTTGCTGATATGGCAGACTTGCTCTTGCTCACGCTCATTCCTCGTTCGTTTGGACGGTTGGGCTCAAATGTCCAACTCAATGTTGAGGTTCTGAATCAATTCCTTGTATCGGTTGCGGATGGTCACTTCGGTGACGCCGGCCACTTCAGCAACTTCTCGCTGAGTGCGCCGCTTACCGCACAAGACGGAAGCGATGTAGATGATTGAAGCGGCTATGCCCGTGGGGCCACGCCCACTGGTCAATTCCTTCTCTTGGGCGGCCTTGATGAGTTCGTAGGCCTTGGCCTCAACATCGGCGTCCAATCCCAAACCAGAGCAAAATCTGGAGATGTAATCTTCTGGACCGGTGGGCATGATCTTCATCTTCAATTCGCGAACCATGAACCGGTACGTTCGACCAATCTCTTTGCGTCCAGTTCTGGAGGCCTGTCCGATTTCGTCAAGCGTCCTTGGGACGCCACATTGTCGGCAAGCAGCGTACAACGATGCTGCAGCGACGCCTTCAATGGAGCGGCCACGGATCAAACGCTTGTCAACGGCCTTTTTGTAATTCACAGCTGCCGCCTCACGGACGGACTTGGGCAATTCCAATCGGCTGGCCATTCGGTCCAACTCGGCAAGTGCCATGGCAAGGTTTCGCTCGGTTGCGTTGCTGACACGGCTTCGCTTCTGCCACTTTCGCATTCGATAGAATTGTGAGCGGTATCGAGAATTGATGGTTTTCCCGGAGTAGTCCTTGTTTTGCCAGTCGATATCGGTGGACAACCCTTTGTCGTGGAGCATCACGGTCATTGGTGCACCCGTTCGAGCCCGTTGGTCGCCTTGTTCTGGAGAAAACACACGCCATTCTGCACCTTGGTCGATCACGTTGTCTTCCAACACGAGCCCACAATCGTCGCAAACGACCTCTCCGCGGGTCTCGTCACGGGTCAAACTTCGGCTACCGCAGTCGCTGCACTTCACAATGTCTTCCACTTGTTGGTCACTCATTTCCATCTCTCCAGTTTACACTCTTTGTGTAAATGTATATATCCCTTAGGGGGTTGTAATTTAAACCCTTCGCCCTCAAATGACGCACGCTTCAACGGCTCAGTCACCCTTTGAGCGGGGTTTTGTGTTGTTGCCTCCCGGAGTGACCTTCACGGTACCGTCCCGAACCGGTTATGAACATCTGACCCGTGATTTGGTTTGAGGGGGACACATGCGAACCAACTGGCCACCGACGAACATCGCTCTCACCCCCGGTAAGCGGGTCCTCTTTTTGACCAAAGACATGGAGCTCATCAAGCAACAGCTCTACAACGGGTTAAATCTGCGAATGGAGGATTTAACGGTTGAAGACCTCCTTGATGACATCAACACGGACGTGATGACGCCCGCTTGGGTTTGCTTTGATCACGACCCTGCTGAAATCGCCAAAAACGCCTACGCCGGCTTGATTCATAACGGTCTTCGCGTGTTCCGCGAAAACGCCCTGAAGGACGGGAATTTCGAAGTGATCGTCTCCGGTCAACGCAAAGGCACCGGATCGAGTCGAGAAACGGCTGCTCAATGCGAACGTTGGGCCGGCATCAACATTGTGATTGCGGCTTCGTTTGCCCCAATCCATGAGCGCAACAATGTCAACCTCGGCCAGTTGATGGGCAGCCATGCCATGTTGGAACGGTTGCAAAACGGTGAATCGATTGCCCTTGAGGAATTCACGGGGCAGTACGATCCGGTGACCTCATTGATTCTCGAAAAAGGTGGGTTGTTTCCGTTTGCAAAAGCCTTGAAGGCAGAAGAACTCACCCTCCCACCGTTGAACACACCGCCTCGGCCCATGACGATGGCCGAGCACATCATCAGTCGGAATTTGGTGAGCCAATCCGAAGGACAATGCGTCAAACCGGGAGACCCAGTCATCGCAGAAGTGCAAGGTGGATATTCTCACGAGTTCACCACCGCCCAGGTTCACACCTTCCTCCAAGAAGAATATGGAGACGATTACACCTTACCAAACCCGCCCAAATTCGCCGTGTTTGAAGACCATCTCTTGTACGCGCACCACAATCCAAAATTCGTCCCGTTCATGGACAAGGTGCAAACTCTTCGGGACCTGCAGGTTGCCTTTCAGCGCCACACCGGCGTGCGGGACTATTCTGCCGTGGACGGGGTTTCCCCCGGGATTTGCCACCAAGTCGCCCGAGAGGAATTTATTGAGGTGGGTGATTTCATTCAAGCCACGGATTCTCACACTTGCATGGGCGGCGCCTCAAACGCCCTCACGTGGGGGGTTGGTGCGACCGAATACGCCAACCTCGTCAGTGCTGGATTCACGTTTGTCAAGGTTCCCGAATCCATCCGTTTCCAACTGGTGGGAGAACTGCATCATGGTTGCACCGCCAAGGACATCATTTTGGCTATTTTAGCCGATCACGCTCGCGAAGAACTGACCCTTAACCGAAGCATGGAGTTCGGCGGCCCAGGCCTTCAATCCCTCTCGATTGATGAGCGGGCGACCCTGTGCAACATGGCCACAGAGTGCTCGGGTCGGACAGGGATTTGTGAGGCGGATGATGCACTCATCTCCTGGATGTTGACATCTCAACCCCATCTGGAAGAGGCGTCCCTTCGTGCTCGTGCAGTGGCCCCCGACGAAGGGGCGACGTACCACGGCGGGGTGCACGTCATCGACCTGTCCTCCATCGTCCCCATGGTGGCGCATCCCGGTGACCCCGACCAGGGGATTCCAAGCGACCCCACAAACGGTGCAAACGTCAGCGACATCGGCAACGTGTCCGTCAACATAGCGTACGGCGGCTCTTGCACCGCAGGCAAGGAGGACGACATCGCCTACTATGCTGAGGTGTGCTTGGCGGCCAACGCCGCCGGACTCACCGTCATGGACGGGGTTGATTTCTACATCCAGTACGGCTCTGGGACGGTCAAGGACTTCGCCGTGGCTCAGGGCTGGCATCGTCTGTTTGAACAGGTGGGTGTGAAGCTCATCGACCCGGGTTGTGGAGCGTGCATTGGTGCTGGGCCCGGCGTGTCCATCACACCCGACCAAGTCACCGTGTCGGCCATCAACCGAAATTTCCAGGGCCGCTCCGGTCCTGGGAAGTTGTACCTCGCCAGCCCCCTCACGGTGGCGGCGTCGGCCTTCACGGGACAGATCACATCGTGGCGGCCCGACCTGTTCGCTTGATGCATGCCGCTCTTGGCCTCAGTTTCCGGTGCCTTCCACCAAGGTGAACGGAGGAGATTATGAACCCTCAAACGGGAGGGGAGGCCAACTGTTGGCCCGACATCATTGGGATGGAGGAGGACCGGTGGGGGGATTGACGCATGGCGGGTACCGCAGAACGAATGGCACAGAATCAGAAACAAGTTTCAATTTCTGAGTTTTTTGAGAAGAACAAGCATTTTCTTGGTTTTGATTCCCTCACACGATCGCTCATCACCGCCGTCAAAGAAGCCGTTGACAATTCCCTCGATGCATGCGAGGAAGGGCGCATTCTTCCCGACATCACCGTCCAATTAACCAAAGTTGACGACAAGAAAAACATCATCGAATTGCGAACCGAAGACAACGGGCCCGGCATTCCAAAAGCCAGCATAGAGAAGGTGTTTGGTCAGTTGTTGTTCGGTTCACGTTTCCATGCCATTCGCCAATCACGCGGCCAACAAGGTATCGGAATCACCGGCGTGGTGATGTACAGTCAATTGACCACGGGGAGCAAAACCCACGTGCGTTCAAAAATCGCCACCGAAGCCTCGGCTGCCGTGGTCGACATTGGACTTGATACTCGAAAAAACAAGGCCACGAAACAAAACGAGGGGCGCGAAATTTGGGAATTGCCAGATGGCACCTTCAAAGAGCACGGTGTGGAAATCACCACTCGAATGAAGGGAAAGTATCAGCGAGGGCGCCAAAGCGTGTTCCAATACCTCAGGATGACCAGCATCGTCAACCCGCACGCTTCAATCACGTTCATTGACCCGGACGGTGAAGTGCATCAGTGGTTGCGCGTAACGGACCGCTTGCCACGCAAAGTGGAAGGCATCAAACCACACCCTCACGGTATCCATCTGGGTCAACTCCAGCGCATGTGCACTGAATCCACCGATTCACGGATGACGGTGTTTCTCAGGAACAATTTTTCTGGCGTTTCAAGTCGAGCTTCCAAAGAACTCCTTGCAGCGGCTGAAATCCAAGAGAAAGCAAAGCCGAAAAGCCTCAAACCGGACCACATTCGGGCCCTCATCGAAGTGTTTCAGGGCGAACGGCTCCTGAACGGTAAGCCGGTTAAACTTCTCAACCCGCCCACCAACTGTCTTTCTCCAATACAAGAATTGCTCATCAAGAAAGGGTTGTCTAAAACCATCGATTCTCGCTTCGTAACCACGATGACCCGCGCACCTTCCGTAACACAAGGCAACCCGTTTCAAGTCGAAGTGGGCATCATCTTTGGCGACGGAATGGCTGCAGACAAGCCCGTTGAGGTTCTTCGGTTTGCCAACCGTGTCCCCTTGATGTATCAACAGGGTGGATGCCTGTTGACCAAGTCCATTGAATCGGTGGATTGGCGGCAGTACGGCCTCGATCAATCCGGCGGTCGCGGCGTTCCGAAGGGCCCAGCCGCAATCTTGGTTCACTTGGCCAGCACCAACGTTCAATTCACATCGGAAGCCAAGGAGGCCCTTGCTGACAACGAAGAGGTCATGGATGAAACGCGAAAGGCCATGCTTGAAATCGGCCGCGGGTTGAGGAAGCACCTCGAAAAGAAGAAAAAGATGGCGAAAACCCGTGAAAAATTCGAACTTGTCAACGACATCATTCCTGCCATTGCAGAAAAATCTGCTTCCATCCTTGGCCGTCCAGTTCCGGACTTGGCTGGCTCCATCACAAAAATCATGGGGGCCGTGATTGCTGAATCTGAGACGGTGTGGAACAAGAAGACCAAACAAACCGATGTCTCCATCACACTGTTCAACTACACTTCTCGCGCCCGAGCCTACACCCTGTTGGCGCGCTGGCCGGAAGAAAACGGAGCCGGTATGGTCAACAACACCATGGGGGGAAGGAAGGAAGCCACCGGTGTTTGGGCCTGGAAATTGGAAACTCTTGAACCCGGTCAAACCGTGACCATAGCGTATCAGTTAAGCGGTCTTGAACGTGGGGATTGGACCGATACCGATGTGTTTTATCGGGGCAGTGCCGATGTGATCGGCGCATCAAAGATGGATGAGAAATTGCTCGAAGACATTCGGAGACGGGAATCGGTTGATGACCATGACGATGAGGACGGCGGCGAAGAAGCGGACGTTGAACCTCCTGCTGAGCCGCCCACGCCCGTCAAACCGGGGCAACAGACGCTGATGGGATACGGAGGGGATGAGTGATGGTACAGGGACACACCAAAGAAGACACCAAAGATGCGCTGCACGATGTGGTTACAGAAATGTACGACAAAATCGTGAAGGGTGAAGCGCCAACCATGACCCTGCCCGTGAGGACAAAGAACAACATCGGCTTTGATGAACGGTTGGGCGTCTACAAGTACGGCCAGAAAAGATCGGTCCGTGACGCCACGAGTTTGGGCTCTGCCAAGCAATTGCTGAGAGCCCTCTACGTTGTGGAGTTCATCGAGGGGATGATCAATGAAGGAAAATCGTCCACATTGAGAGAAATGTACTACATTTCCGAGAGTTGGGGTCTTGGAAAATTCTCAACCCAGAATGAATCCAACAACCTCGCAGAGGACCTCGAAGTGGTGACAAAATGCATGCGTGAAGACTTCAAACTTCGACCTGAGGAAGACGGAGCACGCATGATTGGCAACCTGACGTTGCAAGAACGCAATCGCCGAGGTGAATGGATGCGAATCAACGCTCGTGACGATGTTGGTGATTCCGGCTACGGCGTTCCTTACAACGTTGAAGAAGAAAAAATCGAATTGTTGGAACACGACATCAACTTCCTCATGGCCATCGAGACAGGTGGTATGTTTGATCGGCTCATCGAAAACGGCTTTGACGAAACCTACGGCTGCGGCTTGATTCACCTCAAAGGACAACCTGCTCGGTCAACCCGACGAATCATCAAACGAATGAGTGAAGAGTGGGACCTGCCGGTCGTCGTGTTCCTCGACGGCGATCCGTGGTCGTTCCGTATCTTCGCCTCCATCGCCTATGGTGCCATCAAAACAGCTCACATCTCCGAATACCTCGCTACACCATCGGCCACGTATCTGGGCATCACAGCTGATGACATCGTGGCCTACGACCTGCCTGCGGATGACCTGTCGTCCAAGGATGAAGAGGCCCTCAAGGCGGAACTTTCCGACCCACGGTTCGCAACGTCTTGGTGGCAAGACCAAATCAACACGATGTTGGAACTTGGTAAGAAGGCTGAACAGCAATCCCTGGCCAAATACGGGTTGGATTTCGTCACCGACACCTATCTCCCGGAGAAACTTGGCGAGTTGGGCTTGGCCTAAGGCTTGGAGCGACCCTTATTGAGGAAGACGGGTTGGTTCACGACAATGCAGCCAGCACCTTCCGCCAAAAGGTCCCCCTGGGCGTTGAGAACGACCCTGGTTTGTGCTGCTGTGCTGCTCATTGGTTTGATGATGATCTCCAGTCAAGCCGACGCCGTGTTCGCTGAATTCGACCCCAGAGAAACCCATGAATTTGAGGTTGAAGGAGAGGGCACGTTCGTGGTTGATGAATCGCTTGAAGACACGTGTTACCGGTTTTATCAGCACGAAGACAACAACAGCATGTCCGTGGAACTGCATCGGGTTGAAGGGTTCGCCCTTGTTGAAACCCCTCTTGAGCGCAACAGTTGCAATCTTGACTGGCAGCCGATGGCGGCAGACGGCTCGTTGTTTGTCCAGCATGCTTCGTGGACGTTGAACGAATCGGGAGATTATGCGCTGGTTGTAGCGTGCGATGAAGCGTGCGGAGACGATCGCGGGTGGCTGGTTTCTGTGGACCGCATGCAAGACAACATGTTTGCCAACACCTCGCTGGTCGTGGGCTCATTGATGTGCTGTTTTGGTCTGTTTTCTTCCCCCATCGCTCTTATTTTCTACTTCACATCAAAACCCAAACGGACTCCAAAGGTCATGATGGTCAACGCCAACGGACAGTTGATCCCCGTCACTGACCTTACCCCTGAACAATCTGCTCTGGTGGACGGTCAATTGGAACAACAGAGCCGACAGGAGTCCGTGGCCCCCCCGTTCGCTGACACAGCAGAATCGGCTCCCACCGACACCTTCGTCGATGGACTTCCCGACGTTGCTGCTGGTCAAATGCTCACGACGGAGCAGGTGTTTGCCCTGATGAATGGTGATGTTAACGGGGCAAAGGAGCACGCTAAAACCCAACGGAATCAAATCAACAGCGCAGAAGACGCGATCAAGGAGGCGGCCAACGCTGCTGCCATCGCTTCGTGGGACGAAGGTGTGGACTTGGCAAGGAACGAACACGAGACGGTAGCGCGGCCACCGAGCCCAAAATCCGCTGAAACTCAACCTTCGACGCCGTCCAACAAAGAGTTCTGGAAAGATTGGGACGAACAGTGAGTTGGACGATGGCTTCATAGAGGGCCCGTCACTACACAACCACAGGTTGAGAAGATGTTGGACCTCGACAAGGCCCTTTATTTGTTGCAAAACAAGGTAAGGCGTAACATTCTCGAACGCCTGATTCGAGAGCCGCATTACCCCATGCAACTGGCGGAATTGATTGGGGTAAGCCAAACCGCTATTGTCAAACACCTCAAGGAACTTGAATCGGGTCACATGGTGTCAAAGACGAAAGTAGCCTCCGACAAAGGAGGGCCCCCTCGCACCATCTATTCGGTTGACCGAGCCTTTTCAATTCAAATCGACCTCGGTCCTGATTTGTTTCGCTGCGAACAACGTCGACTGCCAGCTGCCAGCCCCGTTCGGTTGGCACCTCACCTGCCTGAACAGACACGAAGCGTGGCCGAGGCCTTGGGCGGGCGAAGAAAGATTGCCGTAGGAGAGGGGCTTGACCACCTTCGGACCCTTGCTGAAGCCCTGGATGCATTGGACGCTCAGCGCGATGCCATTGTTGCGTTGCATCAACATGTCCGCCAGCGCGTATCGGCAGGTGTTGAAGCGGACTTCAATCGCTACGAGGACCGGAGCATCATTCAATCCATCGTTGAATCCAACGGGGCAAGGTTGGACATCAACGAATTGCTCAGAAGGGAACTCGGGGGTACACAGGACCTGCACACCATGGTTGAGACCCTCAGCCTCCAACTTGAGCGCCAATTGGCCAAGCGAGCCGGACACATTGTTGCTGCACCCCTCAACACCGATCTGAGGTACTTTCTGGGCCTAAGCAAGTGAACTCCGGGTGGTTTGTTGACCCAACGGTCATTCAAGTGACCCGTCAAACACCATGTTTTCATCTTTGAAGGCTTTGAATTCAAGGTGATTTCCAGACGGGTCGCAAATGAACATCGTGGCTTGTGATCCGGGCCGGCCCGCATACCTCGTGTAAGGTCCCAAGGCAAACGGTTGTCCGGCACTCTCCCATTCTTTACGAAGGTCGTGCCAGTCATCCCATGCCAGCACGAGCCCGAAATGCATTGATGGAACGGCGTGGCCATCGACCGGGTTGGTGGCAAGAGTTGGCATGGCCTCGACGAGATGGGCCACGATTTGATGACCTTGAAAGTTGAACACGCAAGAGTCGGGTTGTTCTCGACCAATCGAACAACCGAGGACATTCGTGTAGAAGGCCTTGGTTGCGAGCATGTCATTGACCGGAAAGGCCAGGTGAAAGGGGCGGAGGCCCATCCCAACTCCTCGTTCAGAGTTCGTCTTCAGAGAGGACTGAAATCAACGACGATTGCTCAGCAATGCGTTTGTTGACATCATCTCGTCGGCCTTTACCAACCAGATAAACAACGCCAAGAAGGGCCAGGGTCAAGACAATCACTGCAAACGGCAGAGCAGTCTTACCAACGACCTCTGAGGCGGTGTCCAGGAAGGGGCTGTTCGATTCAAGAGCAGTGGTGATGGCCCGGACGTTGTCGCCTTCATCGGATTCAACGATTTCGTTCATGGGGTCAACAACAACATAGACGCCCTTGGACCCAGCAGAGACAGGGTACAGAAGATAAAGTTCGATTTCCTTGGACTCTTCTGACGCGTCTGGTGCCAGCAGAGCACCGACGACTTGGCGCATGACAACACGCTCTTCCTCGCAACCATTGGCACGGAGTTCTCTCTTGACTTCGGTGTCGTCCACGTCATCGTACTCGCAAAGAACAATTTCAATGTCGGTTGCGTGTACGTTCCCTGTGTTGGCAAGTTTGATGCCAATGCGGATGGTTGAGTCAACTTCTCCACTGAATGAAGGTGGGGCAATGATTTCAACAATCTCAAGGTTTGGTGCGCGTAGGCGCAGAGTAACGATGAATTCGTTGGTGTCAAAGTCATCTCCATCCCATTCTGGGGAGTCGTCATGATCGCCGTCGTCATCCATGTTCCCATGCATGGAGGCCACCTTGAGACCCAAATTTCGAGTCACCAATTTGGCTTCAGGGCTGATGGAAACAGCTGCGACAACAGCATGGGTTTCGTAAGGAGCCATCTCTGGGAGCCGGTACTCCATGATGTCCGTGAGATGAACACACTCGTCCTCTGGGAAGGAGGAAGCGGTAGAGAGCATCTCAATGCACGGTTCTTCGAGAACGACGTCTGCACTGATTTGCTTGAGCATGAACCATTCAACGTTCCATCCGGTCAGTTGATTCATGCCGGGCAACGTGTTCCACAACAGCGTGTCGCCGTCGATTTGAGCGGTGTGGTTGTTGAGGGTGGGAACATCAGGAACGTTTCCTTGGTTGGTGACGTTGAAGGCAAATCGGACAATGCGGCCGGGTGCTGATGTCTTCACGGAATTGTCAACCGTTGGGTCCATCGAAATTTGCATGTCGTGGAACTCGTTCACCACCACGGTGAGTGTCACTGCGTCACGCAAGCGAGTTTCACGGCCCGTAGCGTCGGGGTAAGCTTCCTCGGAGAAGGCCTGAAGCACCACGGTGTAGGTTCCGGCTTCGACGCGTTGTGGGACGTTCATGAGGACATCGAAGCTTTGGTAGTTGTCAGGGGAGAGTTCCATGAGATTCTCACGTGGGATTTGTAGATCCCAGATGACGTCCACTCCAAAGGCATCGGTCACACGAGCCAATCGGAAGTCAAACCGGTCAGGTCCGTTACCGTTGTTTGAAACGGTCATGGGCAAGATCATCTGCTCGCCTGGGTTAACGCTCAGCGTTGTGCCCACATCGGGGTCAATGCTGGCGTCAAGTACGAACACGTGCTCGACCGTTGTGGAAAGAATCACAGAATCTGAAATTCGAGGGTACCCGTCCAAGTAAGCCTTGAGGGTGATCGCGGGACCAAGGCCAGCGGTAGCGTTTCTCGGTGCGCAAACTTCAACGGTTACTGTTTTTGTGATGGCATCGTCGCTGCCAGGAATGAGCCAGGCGATGGGGTCGCCCAGCCCGTCACCGACATCTTGAGAGCCTGCGGCGTTGGTGAAATCAACGTTAACAACCCAATTTTCTTCCTGCCAAGCATCGAGTGAGATGCCGTCAGGCTTGGCCTCGGGAGCACCAGGGGTGACAAAGACGAGGTCGCCGGAATCGAAGTTTTTGGTCACGTCCACGGGGTACGTTGCACAGTCGCCTGGTTGAACGATTTCGCTTCTGTCGTCAATGGAGAACTCAATGTTACCAGTTGAACGGATTGAGACGAAAACTCCCAGTTCCAAGATGTCGTACGTGCCACTTTGGACGGATTTGATGGGTTCGCCTTCTGACCAACCCTTGACGTAGATCACGAACGCACCGGGGTCCTCTGAGGTCGGTACGCTGACTTCGAGGTTCTTCGTTGCAGATTGACCGGGGTCAAGTTCCACTCGGGTCGGGAAGTTCACCTGCCAACCAAACGGCAAAAGCCATTCTTGTTGGCCTTCGAGGCTGCTTGGGTCCCAGAAGATGAACGCATCGTTGACGTTTCCAGTGTTGGTAATGGTGATTGAGAAGATGGCAGTTTGGCCCTGTTCCACGTCAGCCATGCTGTGCGAGGTGTCGAGGTTGATGCCGTGAACCACGTCCATGAGTGTTAGCGTCACCAGTTCGTTTTGAATGGCGGGATCCTTGTAAGATTGGGCTGTTACTCGTATGTCGGCGAGTTCATCGCCGTTGGCCTGATAGATTGACGGGGCTTGAACGCGCATGTAGAAACGAACATTTTCTCCGCCTTCAAGGAAGATAGGGGTGTCAGGGAAAATGCTGGAGTGATTGGATGCAAAGTAGAGGTTCGCCGTCCAGTTGAGTGGGACGCCGGAGATGTTCACGCCGTACGTGTCTGCCACCAAATCGGAGGGCCCGGGGGTGGAGTTGTTCATCGTGAGGTTGTAGATGGTCTGCTGTCCTGGTTCAATCACGTGATAGAAGGTTTCACCCTCGTCAAACTCCACGTCAACTTGACCGGTTAGGACGTGAGAATAGCACACCGTGAACCGGTTGTTGTTGCCTTCCTCGTTGCATCGGTTGGTGTCGGACCAGGCCACGTGAGCCCCGCTACCGAGGTCATTGGCAAAGGCTGGCGGCATACCGATGCTGGGAGATCGGCCACTATTGGGTCCCAATTTATTGGAATTCCAAGACGTGATTGCAGATATTTCCCACGGGTCAAGAGCCGTAGCGCCGTCGCCGACTTCGTCGGTTTGGTTCAGGCGGGTGTACAGAACCTCTTCGTTTGCTGAGAGGTTTCCGGAATCCACCCATGCGATGTGAACGTTGTTTTGGTCATCTGTCAACAGAGACGGGAACACGGAGTTGCCAGCCCACGGGGACGCAGGGGGCAAACCGCCTTGACCTTCGACGTTGGAGATGGGGGTGTCGTTGATCCTCTTGATGGCGTACGTGGAGAGGCCCTCGTCGGCTCCATCCCACACACCGGCGCCTTGGAGACGCAGTTTGGTGTAGAACACTTCGTAATTCACGTCCTTTTCGAACCCGTAGTTTCGGCCGTCCATCCATGCGATGTGCGTGTTTCCTTGTTGGTCGACACCAATCGAAGGGTGGAAAGAGTAGGCATCGTCGATGGTCACGCGTGTGTCGTTGACAACCACCAAATGGCCTTCGGAGCCAAGTCCCGTGTCCTCCGCGTATACTCCACCTGAGGACGTGGTCCCTGATATGCCAGGAACGAAGGTTGGGTCGTTGTTCATCTTGGCGTAGGGGTCAAGAACGCTCATGTAGATTTCACGTGAGTTGTTGGTGGAAATGTACACCATGGCTTCAACGAGAAGAGCCATTTGGTTGGTGCCGCTACCCGATGGGAATTCGTAAGCTTGTCCTCCAGCGTCGGTGTTGGCCATGGTGTTGCCTGGGCAATTTCTTGTCTGTGTGGAAACCACACCGTTCGGGCACTGGACCAGGTCCATGAAGTGAGATTGGATGTTACCTGCCCCACCGTAACCTTGGCCGTACAGACCAACGGGAATGACACCTGCGTTCAAACAGTTGTCGTGGGCTTCCTGGATGGAGGCTTTGTCGTCGGCTTGTTGCGAAGGGTCGCCGTCTTTAGGACCTTCATCCGACACTGGAATGACGATTTTGGTGGCGTTGGGGTTCCAACGATGGTCGTCTCCGGTAGGCGGGTTCCCGGGCACGTTGCCGGCTGCGTCTTTCCATGAGAGGCAGGCCCAATTGGATCCGGGGCCCCAGTCTTCACCGGAATAGCCAGAGTAGGTGTTGCCGTTGTAGACAGTACCCGGCAGTTTGCGGATACCGCCGGAGTCGTCACCTGGTGTTTGACCAAGTGGGGTGGTGCGTGGACCGGCGTTTTGGTTGAAACCAGCGCAGTTGCCTTGGCTGGCCGCACCGGGAAGTGTGTTACCAAGGCCGTAAATGGTTTCGTAAACGGTCATGTTGGCCACTTCGAGCATGGGTTTGATGCCTTGGAAGTAACCGCCGGATGCGAAGTTGCCGCCGTAAACAACGGTGCAAATGTCAGCCCATTCGGTGTACATTGAACCAGATGTGTCAACGATGAACGCCAATTCGACCTTTCCACCTCGGGTGTCATCCCAGGCGATTTGTACGTAATCGTTAGCGTCAACCACCACGTCAGGATGACCTTTGTGACCAATGATTGGGGTCAGCAGGGTGTCGTCAAACAGGGTTACGACAGCACGACCACCGAAATCCGGTTGGATCATGGAGTAGTAAATTTGTGGTTGGTTGAAATACCGGTTGAGTTCGTCGAAATTGTCTTGCCAAACAATGTGAACGTTGTTTTGGCTGTCGATGTCCAACGCCGGCCAGTCTCGATTTTGAGATCTTCGTGAGATTACGCTGTCATCGATGGCCGTGATGGTGCCATCAGCAGATGCCATGCCGTCCATCGGTGCGGCCCATGGCGAAATGGCCGTGTACATGATGGCGTGCTGCCCAGCCTTGTCCGCCCAAACAACGTGGATGCGGTCGAGGTCGTCCACTGCGATATCAGGGTGCCAAACCTTGTGCAGTCCAGCGTTGGTGATTTGCGTGGCGTCGATGAGGGTCTCGCCGCGGGGCGAGAGCATGGAATAGTAGAGGTGGAGTTTGTTTCGTGTCCAAACGACGTGCACGTTACCTTCGCTGTCCGCAACGACGGCGGCTTGTTCGTCGGATGCGGTTCCACCGTCGACGATTTGGACGGCTTCGGTGATGACCACGGTGTTGGCGCTAACAGGAACGCTTGCGATCAACAACGACGACATAACAGACAGGACCATTAACGAGGCCAGACTAACGGATTTGACTTTTTGACGCATAAGAACACCTCAAGGTAACAGAAATACCATCGTCTTCTCCTACTTAACCGCGCTCCCTTGGCGTCAGATGTTCAGGTGGGCCACTTTGTGAAAAGCGGTGCACTCGGCGCCATCCAAGAGGCGTTCAAGCCCATTCGTCTGGGTCGAAGCCCGAGCCGAACGACATCTTTTCATCAAACTCAACCTTTGCTGGAGGGTTTGATGGTTCGGATGCTGCGCCTTTTCGACTTTCAGCTTTGGATTTGGCCCAGTCATCCACCGGCCCGGGCTTGCCCAATCCTGGCCCGTAAGAATACTTGATTTCGTGAATGAGGGCCAACTTCGCCAGCCAGAGTTTGCGAAGGCTGTTCATGAATTCGTTCTTCGTCAAGCCGTCGTACCAAATTGGTAAGCTCACGTTGAAGGCTTGGAGGGGACCTGGCTTCGCATCGCCCTTGTGCCCCATGTGGATGGCCCAGTCTACGCCGGTACGAATCAGGTGAAGCCGGCTCTCGTGAACCCACTCACTCCAATCGCTTTCCTCATCATCCATGTGGCTGGCCATCTCTTGCTGTTGGCCCTCATCGACTCGGGTCATGCTGGAAATAGCCACCAAGTCACGTTGTTTAGGGACAACCACAGCGAACATGTGACCCTGTTTCCCCCCGGGATACTTGACCATAAAGTGGCCGTGTGCACGAGGATCATTCTGGGACTTTACAGTGAGGCGCTCCTCGGTAAACCACGCTTTGAGTCGGTTTACCACGTCGTCGGGCGACATGGTTTGGCCACGGGCTCATCCCGTTTGAAGCCCACCCTAATTCACGCGAGCGAGGAGACCCCTCAACCTGTCCGTTTGTGATTTTTTCATCCAGCGACGTGTCCATGCTTTTTTGGTGTCCACCAGTGCATCCCACCCCCAAGCGAAACTCATGCCGCACCACCAAAAGATGGGGAAGCAGAACGTGTAGAACATCAGCATGGCCCCGGTTTCCGCAACGACTCCAGTTCCAAACAGGTGGACCCAGTTCCATCCAAGTTCGGCCGCCAAGGTGTCCTGTGCGTTAACGGCAAGGAGCAACCAACCACCGGCGATGAAGGGCCAAACGATCAATGAACCAAAAAAACCTGCTAAAAACTGATAGCTCGTTCGGGCATCAAGGCCTTCATCTGTTGAATCTCCCAGCAACCGTCCAAGAGCGATTTGGATGCCGTATGCCGTAACGGTGATGGGCAACAGAGCAAACAGCATACTGAGTTTGAGCAGGGCTAAGGGCAGTGCGGAGAGGTGAGCGTGGCGTAAGCCTTCGGCCTTTTTATTCAAATCCCGGGCGTCGAGACCTGCGTTATCGAGAATCGTCGCTGCTTCCTTGGCTTCCTCCATGCCCGGGGCCTCGAGTGGTTGCGGAGGGAATGCAGGGGTGCGACCCGGCCATGTTGAGCGAACCTCACGGGCGGCGTGGACCTCGTCCTTCCATTCCTTCAACGGCCGATTGGATCTGTTGGCCCGAACGTGGGCGATGAGGTGAAGGGCTCGGTGTTCTGTCCACGAAGCCGTGTCGGGTGTGTGATGAGGAAGGCGGTCACGTAATTTATCCCGCAACGAGTTGACCGAATCTGCGGGTGGTTCCACCCAATTCCCAATTTTCACCGCCTCTACAAGCGGAGAGGGCACGTCGGAGGGGGCAATTTGAATCGGCTCTCCAAATTCGACGTATTGATCGGTTCTGAACAGGTCACGGCGGCGGAAATGAAGGCCTACAGGAACCAGATGAGGCAAAGGAAGATCGCTCGCAATGGCAAGGGCTGATGCGGCCAGAACGGTCCGCATTGGACCGGTCTTGAACCGTATCATGTGAGACTCACTGTGACTGGTCCCCTCCGGGAACAAGACACAACCAAACCCGTTGGCTACGCCGCTTGAGAGCGCCAGCAGCGAGCGCCCATTCAAGTGCGCAGCCTCTTCCTCAGTGCATCCGCCACGAAGCAATTCTGCCCTTCGAACCACCGGCTGAACCGCCAACCGTCGGGTCCACCACGAGAGAAGAGGTCGAGTCACCAAATCGTGACGGGCCCCCACGACGAATTCCTTGGGGTGGTTGAGGAAGATGCCGAGTGGATCCATCAAACCGTTGGTGTGCCAGCCACAGCACATGGCCCCACCTCCATCTCGAAGAAGGCGTTCATGACTCGAAGACGATGTCGTTCGGAATTGAGCAGCAGAAACTCGCCGGCACAACCAAAATGCTATTTTGGTCCAAACAAAGGATCCTGGGACACTGGAGTTGTAATTTGGCAGTGGTGCGGACAGCAACCGCCCCATGTTCATCCGCTTTGCAGATGCCGACAATTCAGGTAGAGTTTCCTCAATGGTCGTCTTTGGGAGGTCGGTCATGCCATCGCCTCGGAAAGGGATGCAAGAGCCTCGTGATCGGCCTCAGTTGACGTCACGTCCGGCCACATCGACATCAGTGTGCCGCCACCGTCCCCGGGTGTACGAGGAATCACATGCGCGTGAACATGCGGCACCTCTTGTCCTGCCAAGGGGCCATCATGGACGCAGATGGTGAAATCACGTGTTGAAAAGTGGAGCCCCAAACGCTGCTGTGCTTCGACAACACCCTCCATTAACGCTGCTCGTTCGTGAGGTTCCAAATCAGCCATCCGCTGTACGCCTCGTTCTGGCACCACCAACGTGTGACCGGGGCGACGAGGGAAGACGTCAAGAAAAGCGTACCATCCATTGCCGCGGGCCACAGGGTGCGAAGGAACTTCGCCCGAAAATATCCGCTCAAAGAGGGTGGTCATCAACGCGTGCGAACACACGCCATGATTTGTTCATTGTGGAGTGAGCAACCAGTGGCCGCCGGTTCCTTTCTTCAGCGCCAACGTACCGATGGTTCCTTTCTGATCCACCGTGATGTGGTGAAGGAAGTCGTCGTTGGCGTCAGGGTAATCTTCACGAACAAAGGAGCCGCGGGACTCTTCCCGAGCCAATCCACTTCGAACCGAGGCCATCACCATTCGGATGGCGGCTTGGGTTCGGAACACCTCGAGGAGGTTGGTGTTGGCAAACAATGAGGTTTGGTCAACGTGAAGCGACTCGGCCTGGTGTTCCAACCCCTCCAACTTAACCATCAAGTTTTGAAGCGATGTTTGCGAGAGGGACATGGTGGATGCGAGCGCCGCTTGAAGAGAAGACGTGAGGGTTCCACAACGCACTACGTGCGTTGCGTCGGTGTCGTCCAGCATGGCAGAAAGGTCTCTTTTCGCATCATCAACGGCCTCAGAGAGGTTTTCGGTGGTGGCAAATGTTTGTGATGCTGTCCATTCTGCTGCGTGTGTACCAGCGGCTGTCCCGGTGCACAGAGCATCGAGGAGGCGGTTTCCAGGAAGTGCTGCCGTGCCGTGAAGGCCGCTGCAAGAAGCGTCGCCCGCAGCGTAAAGCCCGGTGAACCAGCGCGCCCAAGACCCCGTGACGCAACGTCCGTTTTTGTCAACGGGCAGCCCACCAATGGTGTGGCCCACGGTATGAGAAATGGGGACGGTTTGACGGGCCATGTCGATACCGGTTCGTTGTTTCACGAGCCGGAAGGTCGAGGCCCACCAAGGTGCAGCGTCCCCAAGGTTTCTGGCGTCGAGCACAGGTTGCACGGCTTGTTGAACAGCTCGAACCATCTCAAGGGGGGTGGCGCCGAGTTCAAGTTCTGCACCCGTTGCTTCGTGAAGCACAGCACCGTCGAGGAGAAGACCGGTTGGCAACATCACGTTGGTCCCCTCGATCATCAGCGGGTGGTGGGTCATGAATTCCATGTCGCGGAGAACCATGCCGGCACGGAAGGCGATGTCCATGCCCAACCCGACTGTTCCATCACCAAAGGCACCTTCAAACCCCTCGTCTGCCACGATGAGAGCCTTGCATTGCAAGCCGATGACTCGGCCGTTGACCATGTCCAGGACAACCAAGCCGTCCACGGATTGATCGCTGTGAACGAGCGTGAGGGGAATCTGGTCGCCGCGGCGGACCACTCCGTGCCTCATGGCTTGCTCTTCTCCCACTTGTTGCACTTGGAGGCTCGTTGAACTTCCCGCATCGGTGGTTCGGGGCTGAGCGTGCCCGATGGCTCTTCGAACCATGGGCAGTCCCTGCAGGTCTCGACGATAATTTACGCCCCGTCGTTCAAGCAGATCGACCTGCTTGATCGCCATGGTTGTCGTTTCGGCGACGATGTCTTGGTCGGAAAGGAACGCACCGCATCGAATGGTGTCTTCCCTGTGAGAGCGGGGATTGTTTTCCTGAATGGAGGCAGACAGTCCGTCAAGCGCGGAAAGTCCGGGTTGCCCAAGAGCGGTGGTTGACATCATGAGGGTGCTGGCACCACCTCGTGCGGCTTCTGCAGCTGCGCGTAGGGCAGCGGGTCCATCCCCCAAGACGACAACATCCCATGCTTCCATGACAAATCCTCTCAAGGCTGTCCAAGCGGGGGAGCGTCATAAGGTACGCGCTTGCTCTGTGTGGTCCTTCGCATCCAATCAGGCCTGCCTTCAAGGTTCAGGGAACGGGCGTTTGCTCCAAAGACGGGCGCGCTCCAATGCCCAAAACCGTTGACGGAGAGCGTTACCTGCTCGCCGCATGACCTTGGTTTTGAGAACATGAGATTCCAACACAACACCGGATTCATCACGCAGAATAACTTGAACGAAACGATCGCCTTGGATTCGATCCGGCCAAGCGACGCCCAGCCACAAAACGACGCCTTGTTGGAGGTAACGAGGGACCCAGTCAAGGGCATCGTCCTCACCATTGGCGTTGAGTTGAACCGCATCGCGAGGCGGTGGACAAGGCTGCAGTTCAAACCGGTGATCGCGAGAGAAGGGATCTCCTCCGGGGCAGAGCACCTCAATCCGGGCTGAAGCGCGCTCAAACAACTGATTGTTCAAGACGATGAACAAATGGCCCGAGCCCTCGGGACAGGTTGGGTCAAGCGCCACGTCCATCCTCCAAGAGGAGCGCAGGAGTTTCGAATCGCCCCGGAGGAGATCTTGTTGAAGCCGTTCAAGGAGTTGAAAGGCCCCCGGTTGCCAGACTTGTGCGTGATTGAGGAGACGTTGCAGTGACCTCCAATTGAACTTGGCCTCAGGATCCAAAAGGACAGAGGAAAGGGCGTCTGGTCGTATAAATTCCTTCAGTTCTTTGATTGCGCCTTGGTCGTCGATTTCTCCATTGGCGTTCAAGAACAGGATGTACAAGACACGTTCCCATGATTGGTGTTTGTCGTACCCCGGGATGAGCGATTCGTGGAAGGAATCCAACCAGGATGACCAGTCAAGAACAAGGTCAGGATCGAGGTGAAGGACGATGAGTTCGCCAAGGATGGAACCCAATTGGGTGGGGTGGTGCGTCGGCGCATGATGGACCAAACACGGCATGGCGTCTCCTTGTTGGACCACCGCATCGATGGTGAAAGCCGAATGAAACAAATGGGCCAAACCCATGGTCATCGCCAACAGAAACGAAAGGTTCCACACCGTGGTTTCCACCTCTATTACCGTGCTCAAACTCAACAGAAACAGGGCAGATGTGCCGAGCAAAGCGTTCACTGAATGATGACGGCGTACGTCACGAATTCCTTCGAGGATGCGGTCCATGCCGGGTTGAGAGCGCAACGATTGTCGCCCGCCTGCGATGTTTTCGTCAATTTCGCGGAGAGAGATGCGCGCTTGAATGGACTGCCAAAGGGCCTCACTCGCCAACAGGGGTGGACCCGTACAAAGCACCAGAGGGGCCCCCCAGATCAGCAGGGTGTACCCGGGGTGAGGGAGGGTTTGTCCGGGATAGAGAACCGAAAGAAAGGCGACGGCTGCTATGGAGAAGCCAAACGCAAGCCGAAGCGTGAGAAGGGCTGGATGGCGAGCAAGTGTCCCGGCCTGAAGTCGGAGATCTTCCTGCCGTTGCCACTTTTCCTGTGTCCGTTCCACTGGGTTTTCCGCCCGAGCAAACCCGTGGCCGTACGGGTCGGGCAGTTGACTTCGTGGCTCGTTGTCGCTTGGCATGGGGCGTCGTTCTTTCCACGGGAGGGTTGTATATGCCTCTTCTCCACAAGTTCAACCGTTCTTTGGTCACTGGATGCGGGCGCGGCAGGATTCGAACCCGCGATCTTCGGCTTAGGAGGCCGATGCATTATCCAGCTGTGCTACACGCCCAACCGTTGCTGGACAGATGCCCATCAAGATGATTCCGACGTCAAGCCACGCCGTTGGCGCCCACCGTGGCGACTTCCTGGAGGAAGCGTTCGAGTTGAATGCGGGGTTGAGCGGACCGTTGCAGCCTCATGTCGCAATTCGATAAAGCGTTGAGCAGCAACGCAAGGGTGTCGTCTTGGAAATGAGATCGACCTCGGGTCAGGAAAGCATGAACTCGATCCACCACGTCCCTCGCATCAAGCTCATGGGTGCCCATCATGTTGTCCAACGCCCCCATGGCGCCTTTGAGTACACGGCTGTTTTTGTTGCCCTGGCGTTCCCATTTCCAATCGTGCACCCGCCCTCGCAGCGCTTCTTCCATCATCAATTGGACATCGCGCAACGAGGTGTTCGCCATGAGGGTCTGAACATGAGAGCGGTCGTCAAGAAGGTCGCGTTGAGCAAGCAGTTGTGTGATAAAAATGGCCTGACGGAGGTTGCCGTTGGACACGTGTGCAACATCTCCCAACAAACCTCGCGCTGCCTTGTGGTTCTCTCGATTGAGAATGGCATCAAGGCGTTGCTCAATCATCGTCCTCGAAGGTGCTGGCAGTCGAACGTGCTGAGCCCTGCTTCTCAGCGCTCCAATGATTCGAGAAGGGGTGTGTGTTGTGAAGATAAAGCGGGCGCTGCGGCTACTTTCTTCCATCATGCGGCGAAGGTAGGATTGACGCGCATGGCCCAGATGATCAGCGTCTTCGATGACAATGATTCGAGAAACCGGTGCCAAGGCCCCCGGTGAAAGTCCGGTTTCCTCGCCTGCAGGGGCTGGGCTGTCACTTGGGCTGGCTGAAAGAGATTGGTCAAACGCATCCAAACTTGTCCGACCGGCCAGTGTGTCTTCAGACCCCGAGCCCTCGGGCCGAAGAAAGGCTTCGAACGTTGCCATGGCGCCTGCGGTTCTTGCCAAATCGCGAGCCTGGAGCACGTGTGTCGTGGATTCCCATGACGGCCCAAGCACCTGACGGCAGAGCAATCGATAAGCGGCGGTCTTGCCTGAGCCCGCAGGTCCTGAAAGCAAGAGGTGGGGCGGGTTGGCTTGGAGTGAAAGACGAGTCAGGGTCGACACGATGGTTGCATCGGCCACCAACTCGCTGAACAAAACCGGTCGGTGGGATTCCAACCACATTGCACCCATGACCTGAACATCGGTCAACGGTCTTTCAACCCTGCGAGGAGTGGAGTTCACTCTGCGTTAAGGCGCTTGGTGCCGTGGCGGCGGAGTTTCATGAAGATGCGAGAACCGCAACCTTTGCAGCTGATGCCGTTGCGTTCTCGGTGGAAAGATTCGATGCTTCCGCAATCGGCACACTTGTAGTCAACGAGTTCAACCATGGTATTCTCTCCGGTCTTGGCCAAATCGCTCCCCGTTTTGAATGTGTTCATCCCGAATGCGCCCCACCATGGCGTCAAAAACGCACGGTGAAATCGCCATTAGTCGGCCTTCGAAGACCAAACTGGCCACCTTCAACATCACCACGGTTTGTGGGCGATGCAGCGCCGCACACAGGGTCTCAAGCGGCATCTGAAGCTCCACGTTCTCGATGAGGTCGAGGGTTTCCGAGTGCGTCCAATCCTGGATAAGACGGCGATCAAAAGTGAAGGCCGCCACCAACCAAACCAGGGACCATTCGGATGCGGCTTTCGGCGTCAAGAGCCATTTCAGCCAATTCAGAGGTGTTCACGAGTTGGTCGTTCACGAACACCCAAGTGCCCTTCGCGCCCTCTGCTCGCTCCGTCAGCTCGGCTTGGGTCATGACGACCTCGGAGTGTCCGGTAGCATCGGCGATTTGAACCACGAATGTTGGGGCCGTGTTGCCTCCGATGAGGCCTGGCATCAAACGAATTCGGCTGTCGGCTTCCAAGGTCATCTCGGCCAAATCACTGGTGCTCACCATTTGGTCGTTCACAAACACCCAAGTGCCCTTGGCGGCTTCTGCGCGGTCGGTCAATTCGGCTTGAGTCATGACGACCTCGGAGTGCCCGGTAGCATCGGCGATGTGAACAACGTATCGAGGGGCGTCTTGGCCGCCCACCAGCCCTGGCATGAGCCTGATTTGGCTGGTTTCATCCAAGTTCATTTCAGCCAAGTCGTTGGTGCTGACCATTTGGTCGTTCACGAACACCCAGGTGCCTTGGGCGGCTTCCGCCTTGTGGGTGAGTTCTTCTTGGGTCATCTGAACCACAGAGTGGCCCGTCGCATCGGCAATTTCAACATTAAACTTCATCGGTTCCTGCATGGTTTATTCCTCACGAGTCCGTGCTGTTCAAGAGGATATAAACACGCGACATTTGCCGTTCAACCGAACCATCCAAGCGGTTCGCTTGGTTTGGTGTTTCACGAGAAACCGCAACCGTAAGGACGGATAAACTCTACAGTTTCAAATTGGCCTGACGTGCCAAAAGGTGGACTTGCATGCTGTGTTCCAGCATGGCTGCGTTGGCCCAAGCCTGATCGAAATCCGCTCCGACTGCGTACGCTCCGTTCCCACGGATGACCACGCAACGCATGCCCCCTTGCTTGAGGGCCTCTGCTACCTGGCGGAGGAAGTCTTCGGGATGATCGGGGTCGGGGTCCACAACCACGATTTTCCCGATGTGCTGTCGGCCGACGTCATCGATGGGGTTCAGCACGATCAGGTCTTTTTCACAACTGGCAGCGGTCGTGTGAGGCCCGTGCATGTGAACAACGGCTGCAGGCCCTCCGGTTACCATGGAAACGGAGGCCAGGACAACCTCAAGAGCGTGCCAATCGAACGGAGCACCCCGTGGGGAAGGGGTCCCCAAATACGCACTGCACAGGCTTCGTTCGTTCATCCGAGGCAAGGGCGTCATGTGACGGCTTGATATCATGACGTTGGGCTGCTCGGGGTGAAGCATGGCCACGCTTCCCATGGTGGCTCGAACCAGGTGCTCCCTGTCCAGTTGACGTCCAATACGAACGAAATCTGCAACAACGTGCCCGGGTATGACGATGTTGTCTTCCACGACGGGGGGCATGGGTGGCTCTTCCATCTGTTCGATGACTTCACTGGCCCCAACCACGGACTGGCGAAGACGAGCGTTTTCCATGTGAAGCCGCTCCAATTCTGCTTCCTTTTCCGCCAGAAGGGCAAGGGCATCTTCCCCAACCGATGGCTCCGGAGTTGGGGTTGATTCGGTAGAAACGCCGTTCTTCAGCGGTGGCGCCAACTCGTTATCTGGAGGTGTGATAGAGGGTGCTGGCTCCTCTGTTGTTTCGGCTTGCCCTTCATCTGCATCATCTGAAGGCGTTGAGGAGGGGGGTTCTTCCGCCGAATCATCGTTGGCCTCAACGGGCGACATCTCTTCCGCAACAGGTTCGGCCACAGGTGCTTCCTGCGGAGGCTCTGGCTTGGGGGGTTGTTTGTCCTCGTTTCGAGCGTTCTTTGGCGGGCCGGTCGGTGGACCAGAAGGCGGACCAGAAGGCGGGCCGGATGGAGAGGCCTTGGGACCGGGTTCGTCGGTGTTGCTGGTCGGATCGGTGGGTGGACCAGAAGGCGGGCCGGTCGGTGGACCTGAGGGCGGACCGGACGGTGGGCCGGATGGAGAGGCCTTGGGACCGAGTTCGCCGGTGCTGCTGGGTGGACCGGTCGGTGGGCCAGCGGGTGGTTGTGACGAGGAGGGGGCAGGTACTTCGGACTCGTCGCTTTGTAGAGATGTCAACTGTTCGATACCGCCAAAGGCTCCTCCAAGCATGTTGTCGAGTTGTTCTTGTTGGGCATCCTCACGAGAGCGTTCCGCAGAAGTTTTTGGTTTCGTCATTTGTTCACCCATTCCTTCCACACGGCGCGGCTTAAATAGGAATTGCGTCCCCCCAAGCATGAAACTGCCCGCTTGGTGTAGAGGTTATCATGCAGGATTGTCATTCCTGCGACCCGGGTTCAATTCCCGGAGTGGGCGCCACTCACTCTTCTTCGGTGAACACCTTCGGTGTGTTTGATGGCAGCACCCACCATAAAAACGGAACATAGAGCAACGCATCGAGGTTTTTCCCGAACTCCACTGCGAAGCTGGATTCAAAGGCGATGAAGGAAGAGGCGTCTTCGCTGCCGGGTTGTGGCACCGTTGCTGTCACGTTTTCACGGTTTGCAGGTTCAACCAAGCCAAGATCGTATCCTGAAAACGAGGCTTGGACTTCAACACCCAACCACCGAAGGTGGGTGCTGGTGTCCGATTGCGTGTGGACAAACGCCGACCCTTCCAATTCGTTCCCCGGTGAATTTTCAGACACCGACCCGCCATCGCTCAGACTCAGAACATAGCACGCGGGAAAGGCCACGAACAGTGCCAAGAGTGTGGCGGAAAACATGGTGATTCGCAGTGCGTTGGTGCCTCTTTTTCTCGTTAGGGAGGCGGCTTCTGCCAGCACCAATCCAATCAAGGTCCACGTCACCAGCCCTCGCCCGAGCGAGAGATAATCCCGTTCCGAAGAGGGGGGTCCGTTTTCTGTTGGGCCCTCTTCATCGTCGTCAACTTCGACTTCAGCGGCTGCATCGTTGTCTCGTGACAGCGTGTAGATGAACAGCGACGTTGCACGTTCCACGCTTACGTCGATGGCGGTCCTGTCCTTGTCAATGGCCACCAGAGAATGGATTTCAGTCGGTGCAGGGCGCCCCTCGGTGTAGACAGCATCCACGCTCGCCACCAGCCAAGCCGAGATGAACACGTGAACAGCAAGCAACGCGATGAACACGGTCCGCAGAACGCCCCATCCGAGGCGGGGCGTGGGGCGTGGCAGCACAGCCTGCCCCTCCAGCACGGTCTATTTCATTCGTCGTGTTCTCGACGTGTGTTGAACGCCACAAAGGCAAGACCCAACACGGCCATCATTGAGAGCGGGGAAAGGAAGGGGAGCAATCCGTCTTCTTCGGCCAACTCTTCAGCCGTTTGTTCGGTGCTGGTCTCATCCTCATCGGTGCTGTCTGTGCCCGGAGTCAAATCAAGATCCGATACGTCGACGCCTGCTTCAACGAGGGCATCCTCAAGTTGGGTCAAGTCGTGATCTTCAACATCCACAATGTCGGCAAGCGAGTTCGCTTCCACCATCATGACCTGAGCTTCCATGGCGGGCACGCCCGTCACGTATCGAATGCTGGCAAAGGTCATCGGCAACTCTTCACTGAAATCTGTTGTAGCAGGGCCGGTGATGAGGTAACCGTTGTCGTCGTCGTCGTACCCGTACACGGCAACGCCCACGATGGTGGCCTTCTCGTTGCTCCACAGCGGAGCCCACATACCGTCCACATAGGGGAATTCTGGTGTTTCCGTGTCCTCCTCAAAGGTGGTGAATGTGTCCTCGAGGTTCTCCCCGAACGTTTCAAGAACATTGACCAATCCTGAATCTGCCAACGCCTCGACAATGGTCTCCAACCGGTCGCTGGGCGTGCCGACGGTTGTGGCGTCATCGCATTGTGTGTTACTCCAGAAGGCCTCCGTTTGGCCATCTTGAACCATGGAGACCTCCATGCAGTATTCACCCTCTTCAGACAAGTCCATTTCATGGGAAATTGAAGGTGATTCGGTGCCGTCGAAGGCTTGCGTACCTGACCAAATCTCCACGTCTTGGTTGTTGGTGATGGAGAGATGGAGTGTGGCATCGTCGGTTTGAGCGAAATCATAGGTGTTCGCATTTGCTGTCATGGTCATGCCATCTATGTACATGTTCCCAAAAGCGTTGGGTCCAGTGTAGGATGTTTTGCAAACCGGCGCTGATGTGTGCATGACGCTGCTTGACATATTATGGGCAAGGCCACTGACTCCCAGTTCGGTAACAACGGTGGTGTTGGTCAGGCTTGACTCAACGCACAACGTGTTGTCCCCGTAAAGCTGCTCCACTGAATTTGGGAGGGAGAAGTAGAGGTAGCTGGAGTATCCCGTGTTGTTGCACAACGAGTAATCGTCACACAGGGTGTAGTCGTTCACGTCAGCCAGGACGTTTCCATCCTCGTCCGTGAGGGTGACCTGGACGGTGTACAGGCCACTGACCCCTTCATCCTCAAATCCGCTGCAATCGCCGACCCCGTCATTCACAGCTTGGTAGTCGATCTCGGTTCCGTCGGCACATTCGAAAACAGTGTTGTTAAAAGGTGAATACATCGTTTCATCCCAAACGTTTTCTCCACAGTCGTCGACTCCGTCGTTCACCGAACTCCACGGAACATCTGTTCCGTCGCCGCAATCAAACCTGTTGGATGTCGATGTTATTTCCTCATGGGGGACAGTTCCGCTGAATGAATAGGAGGGTGTGGTGCTGTAGGTGTTCACATTAACGAAGAAGTCTTCTTCATCCGACCCGTCGTTGCAATCCTCGTACCCATCGTTGACATCACTCAACCGGACAAGGTCGCCGTCGTCGCAGGTGAACATTGGCGTCGTGTCCCCGTTGTCCATGCTGTTGCCCTCTGCGCTGTTACCAATGCCAAAGAGGTCTTCGAAAACATCGGCCAATGAATCCTCAATGTTGGCTTCAAGTTCCTCTGCAACGGCTTCGCCAAACGCTCCGGAAGCCTGCGCAAGCACACCGCCCATCATGGCGAACATCATGGGGCTGCCCGGCGGACACGTGTCGCAAGCGACAACGTTGAGGTTTGTACCGTCACCGAGGTCCACCTGGAGTGGAGTGTCTGAGCGCATCGAAAAGGAGGTGCCATCCAACTCATCTGCATCGCCCTGGTAATTACCGGATTCAGCGAGGTTGTCGCTCACTGTGATGTCGAATTCACCGGCGTCGAGTCCAAATTCTTCGGTTGGCAGGCCCGTCAACGAGAGTTCGTAATCGGCTGTTCCAGCGAAGGTTCCTGACAACTCTCCGCACAAGTCGTGGATTTCGGCATCTCCTGAACCCTCGATCACAACTTCAACGTCTTCTGCGTCGTCAACACAGAACATTTGAGTGTGGTCATTTTGTGCAGCTTGTATGTAAATTGGGCTGGGTTGACCCAGGCGCCACTCGGCATCGTCTGAGGCGATGGAGTAGGTGAAGTCAATGCCCGTGTCAAAGTCGACATTGAGGTCTTCTCCGCCGCCTTCAAGGGAAATGTCAACCCCCAAATCAAGGTCAGCGCCAACCGTCATGTCAATGTTCATGTCGGCCCCAACAAGTTCGTAAGCATCGTTCAGATACTCAGTGTAGAGGATATCAACGGTCAGGACGTTCTCAGCCGTGGCCACGACACCCACATCAAACGAGGTTGTGTTGCTGCCAAAAGTGGTTTCCGACCAGTCGGTCATGATGATGGCGTTGGACAAGACACCGTGACGAAGCGTAACGTTACTGGTTCGACTCCATACTTGCACGTCGGTGCCGTTGAGGTTTTCGACGGTCTGAGCGGAGATGTCTTCGGTTTGGTGGACGTAGACGTTGGTTGAGCCGGTGGTCAGTTGACCGAGGTCGAGATTAAAGCCAGCATTGTCAGCGTCTTCCATGATTTCAGTAAACAGTTCTTGGACATCGAGTCCGGTGACGTTTTGCAGGTCGCTGTCCAAACTGGTCCAGTCGTATTCAACGCCGTAGTAGTATTCCGAGGCTTCGTCCGGGGCAGCCTGAACGGCGGCCAGAGGGGCCAAGGCGGTCAAGAGCATCAAGACTCCAATCATGCAGGTAGGGGTGCGTCTCACAGTGGACATCACTGTTAACCTCGGACGAGGCTGTAATAAGTCTATGGGCGGCAGGAAAAAAAACCCTAATTGCGGCTCTTTCGGCAAACTTGAACGAAATTTTCGAACATTTCCTTACCGAATTCTGAATCGTTCACCTCTGGATGAAATTGCAAGCCAAACCGATCACCGGCCTTGTTTTCCATGCCTTGAACCTTGCAAGACGGACTGCTTGCGGTGATGAAGAATGTTTCAGGAACTTCGTTGACCTCATCGTTGTGCGACTCCCACACCGTTTGGGTCGGGGCCGTTCCTGCGAAAATCCGGCCGCCTCCGTTCTCGAGATTAATTTCCATGGCCCCAAATTCTGGTTCAGGGGACTCGCGGGCGTCTCCGCCGTAATACCGTGCCATGAATTGATGCCCGGCGCATATGCCAAGTATGGGGATGTCCAAGGCCAAAAACGCCGCACAGTTGCCCAATTCTCCCGACAAGCCAACACGGGCTGCGCCACCGGATAGAATCAACCCGTCAAGTTCTCGAAGTTCACTTACGGGCGTGGTGTTGTCGATGATCTGGGTGTCAACCTTGAGGTAACGAAGCATGCGCCATTCTCGGTGGGTCCACTGGCCGCCGTTGTCCACGACGTCGATGACAAGGGGTTTCTCGGACATGGTGCTCATGGGGTCGTGGGCGAAAAACGACCATGAATGTGCCGATGGTTGTCAGCGGTGATGAACGGTGACGGTGCCGCAGACACGGCACCACACTTTGATGCCGTCCTTGCGAGCTTGAATCCCGGAGATGTCAATGCTCGTCCCGCACTGGCACTTCACGATGTTGGCCATGGTGTTCCGAGGGGCAGGGCGTTCATGAACTGAACGCATCGGAAAACATACCTTTGGCCTCAAACGAAACAAATGATTTGGTGGCGGAGAACCCTTTTACGGGCTCTAAATTGACACTCTGAACCTTCATCCCGCCGTTTTCACACAAACGACCCAGGTGGATTCTGTCCTCATCTTCCGCACCTCGCTCCCGAATGGCCCATCCTCGCAACAACACAGGCTCGTTGCGAACGAAGAGCGGGAGCAGAGATTCAATGTGGTCAAAGCTGTCGTGTGGAAGGTTGACCAGCACCGCATCGGCCTGTTGAGTTAAGAGTGGGTCATCTTGCCAATGGCGGGCGTCTCGGCACACGACACGTTGAACCGAAGGTGGAGCGCTCAATGAACGGCTCCACTGGTTGAGGTTTTTTGTGAGCAGTTCCACGGCTGCGGGATTCAGGTCTCCCGCCAACCATCCGTCCAACAGCCCCGGTTCGGCCATCAACATCGGAAACGCTGGACCAACTCCCGCATAGGGGTCGGCAATCACCAAACCCCGTTGGCGTTCTTTCCGAAGCGAGAGCAGGGAATGCAGGGTTTGATGCCGTTGGGTTGACAGGCGGGATGAGAAGTAGGCCTTTGAGGGGTCAACCAGCATTTCCGCCCCATGCTCACGGACCTTCGTCAAAGTGGTCATGTCGCCGTTTCTGCTTAGAAGTGGCATCAGTTCACGTACGCGGAATTCTCCAGTTACTCCATTGTCCGCGCACACAACACGGACATTGGGCAACTGGTCCAGCATGGCTTGGGCCATGGCTTGGGCGTGAGGTTCTGTTGCAGGTTCCAATTTCACCATCAAAACGTCCCCCTGCAGTTCGTAAGCCGAAGGCCAAGTCGTGGGGGGCAACTCTTGAAGCGAGGGGTCAAGCCGTTCGACCCAATGGCTGATGGTGGGGCCTTCTTCTTCCATCTCCATGTGCATCAAGCCGCACCAAATCGGGTCGCTTTCGGCCGGGGCTGATGAAAGGAGCGGAACGCCGCGATACCCTTCGCCGAGGGCGCGAACGGAGGCACTGGCCAGCCAACCGTTGGATTTGCACTGGACCAACCACGCTTGAGTTTCCGCACTCGGCACCCTCAAATGACGCATGCGGCTCGCCACACCCAAGTCAAGGAGGGGTTTGAGGATGGCGGCGAACGATACAGGACCGGTCGGAAATCAAAACGGTTTGGTCCTCGTTGGTCTTGGATTGGGGACCGTGGAGGGCATGACCTTGGCGGCCATTGAAGCCGCAGCGACCGCAGATCATCGTCGCTATGAGGCCTACACGGCGTTGTGGTCAGAAGCCCAACTCCTGCGTTTGGAGGACAAAATTGGTCCAATCGAACGGGTGATGCGGCCTCAGGTTGAGCAGCCCGACGAGCTTCTGGCCCTCGCAGCAACGTCTCGTGTCGCTTTGTTGGTGGTTGGAGACCCGTTGCAGGCCACCACTCATGTTGATTTGCAACTCCGTGCGGCTGAGGTTGGCGTGCCATGCGAAGTGGTTCACGGCCTTTCCATCACCACCCTCGTCACCGGAGCAATTGGCCTCTCCAACTACAAATTTGGACGCCAAACCACCCTGACGTACCCCTACGGAGGATGGGTTGCGACCTCGCCTTTGGAAGTCATCGTCGCCAACTGGAGCCAAGGGCTTCACACCTTGGCCTTGCTCGATTTGGACCCGACGGGATTGGGCACAGGAAACCAGCAACCCATGCGGCCGGCCGATGCGGCAAAAGCCATGCACATGATGCGGGACAAGCTCGAAGAACACCTCCAGGGAGAGAGCGCTTTGGACGAAGAAAACTCTTGGTTGAACCACATGGTTGAGGCTCAAGGGCGGTACCTTGCTGAGCCGTTTGAGGCTTGGCCGGTGGTGTTGTGCGCCGACATGGGCACCCCTGACCAGCGTGTTGTCGCCACGACCTTGGGTGCTTTGGGGCAAGAAAAAGGAGGACGTCTGAATTGTTTGGTCTTCCCCGCACGGACGGGTGAAGTTGAAGAGAGCGCTCTTGCTCGTTGGCGTTGAGGTGAGCATGTGTTTGGTCTATCGGACAGTACGCTCTTGTTGCTATCGTTCATGTTGTTCATGATCTTCTTCGCGGGCGTGGGCCTGGCCTCAATGCGGGTTAAAGAGGACACGACGGACGATTATCTGGTCGCTGGGCGAGGCATGCACCCCGGCCTTGCTGCCCTCTCGGCAGTCAGCACCTGGAACTCCGGTTACATGTTCATCGGTTTCATTGGCTTCATCATTCTCCAAGGGTACTCGGCCATCTGGATTGCGCTGGTCTCCACGGTTGGTCAATTGGTGGCATGGATTTGGTTGTACAAGTACATCCAGAAACAAGGAGAAGAGCGGGGCATTCGTTCCCTCACCTCGTTGGTGTCCAACACACGGGGGTCGCCCGAAGCAAGGGTCGCTGCAATCCTCTCAGTGCTCTTTCTGTCCATCTATGCCGCCGCTCAGCTCACCGCTGGTGGGGTCGCTCTCGAGACGATGTTGAACTGGTCACCCACCATCGGGATCCTCATCGGGTTCGTGTTGGTGGTCGCCTACTGCTACGCTGGTGGCATTCGTGCGTCCATATGGACCGATGCCGCTCAATCATCGGTGATGATTGTGGGTTCAACCATCCTCTGCGTGGTTGCTTTGCAGGGAACCGGTGGGTTTTCCGGCCTCCATGAACAATTGAAATCCATCGACCCCGGTATGGTCAACTTCTTCCCGTCCGGCCTCAAATTTGGAGCCACGTTGTGGATTTTCGCATTTTTCCTCGGTGGATTGGGGGTGGCGGGTCAACCTCAAGTCGTTTCTCGGGTGATGACGCTCAAGGACGACAAGGCACGAAAAGAAGCCATGGTCTGGTTCTTTGTTTGGCAAACACCGTTCATTGCCTTGATGTTCATCATTGGGTTGGCTTGCCGTGTTCTCCTGCCCGAGTTGGGGGTTTCAGGCGCAGAAACAGGGTTGCCAAAACTTGCCATGACGCAACTCAACCCGTTCTTCGGCGGCCTCATTCTGGCCTCCATCTTCGCTGCTACCATGTCCACAGCAGACAGTCAAGTGTTGGCATGTACGGCCGCCATAACCGATGACGTCAAGACGGAATGGAGCACCGATCACAAGGTCACCAAGCGCGTGACGTTGGTCGTGGCGGTGTTCGCCACCGCCATCTCGTTGGTGGGTCAACAGTTCCCCGGGTTTGGGGATTCCGTGTTCAAACTCGTGGTCTTGGCGGTCTATGGCCTGGGAGGCATCTTTGTCCCCATGATCCTCATTCGGATGATGGGGTATGAGCCAGACACCACGCATTCGATCACCATGATGGTCTCAGCCATGTCCGCTGTGGTGATTTGGACCTTGCTCGGTTACGGCGATGCGGACGGTATCTTTCCCTCCGTACCAGGTGTCGGGTCCGCTTTTGCCGCACACTTCATCATGAGTCAGTTCCGTGAAACCTCACCAGACAATCCCTTTGGACGGATTCCTATGCCCAGCCAGCAGACCTTCACCTACGGCGCTGTAGCGCTTATCATGGTGTTCGCTGTGTTCGAATCCTCGTATGTTTTGCTCGGGCCTGAAGAGAGCGAGGGCTCGTCTGGCAACGACCCTTACATGCTCAGTTACACGGTCAGTGAATGGACGGAAACCCAAACCCTCAGTCTCATCGACGGGGAAACACAATCCTTCGAGGTCACCATTGACGAGTCCATGACGGCGGTGCTGTCGGCACAGCTCATCATCACCTACGTCGATACAGGAGAGGCCTTGACGGCAGCGTGCGATGACATTGCCACCTCGCCCGACTACAGCGGTTTGGCTGGCCCCTTAGCCGAAAGTGACGATCAAGATCGCAGCACCAACGCGTGCGGTGAGACCACCGTGGTGGGCACCATCACCCCCAACCTTGCTCTTTCCGATTATGCAACCGGGCTGGGCGATTACACCCTCAACGGCACGGAAAGTGAACTCATCGACATCCTGACAATGATGGGCCAATCTCCGGAAATGGTGGGCACGTTGACGATGGGGCTCACTCTTGAAGCCAACAATGGGAACCCCTTCGGCGGAGACAACAGTGAAAATGTCGAAGTCACCTTATCGATGCTCATCTTCCAACCCAGCGGCATGACGCCGCTCACAGCGTGAACCGCATGCCTTGTTCGCCAACACACCAGCCGTTCTGAACGACCGTTTGGTGGGCTTCACTCTCGGTTCGGTGCAATGGATTGGTGTGGTTCAAGTGAATGAACACAAGTTCAGCATCCCCTTTTCGCCGCTCACCCATCCGCTCCAGCGTCTCCAGAACGGGAGGATGGGGGACATCCTGTTGTGACCGGCTGGGCAATTCGTCAAAACTCCAAAACGTTCCATCGATAAGGGCAACGTCCACGTTCAGTGAACGCAGCCATGAGCGAATGGATACTTCGTCGTGATGTGCAAGGGTTTCGTCCCACGTGTCGTGGTCGGGCAGAAAGAGAAGCGACCGGGAGGGGCCCCGAAACAGCAGGGCGTGCATGTCGGACAATTCTGCGCGATGGGGCACGGGAACCGCTGTCATGGACAACCCTGGGCCCAAGCTTGTGGTTCCCTCAAACGGAAGGGGTTTGATAGCGCCGTCCTGCACCAACACCGACCACATCGGTGTGGCGTGGAGGAGGTTGATCATGCTGGTCGATGCGTGAAGGGGGAGGTCGCGAACCGACATCGTCTCCTTGCCCAACAAACCCAACCCGTCAACATGGCCAAAATGAGCGTGTGTCAAGGCCACAGAAGCAAGTGGAGGATGCCCCCAAAGTCGAAGTTGATCGCCCATGGCGCGTGTGGCTTCAATCAAGTGTCCTTGGCCTGAATCGTCAACCAAACCCAATGCTACGGGATGACGGATTTCGTGGGGTTGCAGTTCATGGCAACACGGCCGTGTGCAACCCGGTTGCGGGCGCCCTCCATCTTGAGCCGTCCCGAGCAACACGGCATGAACCATGCGTAGCGATGTTAGCCGATATCTATGCCCTTTTCGGCGGCTCACCCCATAGAAGGAATCAAACCCTCCGGGCTCTGCGGGTTGAACGGGAGCAACATGGCGGCACCGTCGAAGGTTGAATTTCCGGGAAAAAAGAAGCAGCGCGTGAAAATGCGCGGCACCAAGCAGGCCAACGAAGCCACGGCAAAACGGCTGAAAAAACAACTTCAAACCCTGCTCAACGACCCTCAAGCGCATCTCCCCGAGATGCTGTTCAAAGGCAGGTTGCGATGGGGACGGGCCGACCCGGTGACGAAAACACTCGGTCAACTTGAGAAGATTGTCAAGAAGAAGAACGACGTACCGTGGTTGGCCAAGAAGATGATGGCCAAGCGAAGTGACCCCGTCGCCAAGGCGTTTGCTGGTTCACTGCACGCGAGTCACGACGAGGAATTTACCATCGTTGGTCAGTTCAACTCTCAATCGTTTGGTTCCGCTTCATTCATTCGCCGAGGAGACGGGAAGCAGGGATACATGGCCGGTTTGCAAAATTTTAGCAACATCACGCTTCGTATGCTTCCATGGGAAGATCACGCAAAACGCGGCATGTTCTTTTTCAGTTGGGACGGTGGTTTCGTCTGCACCGGCCCTTCTCCTGATCCCCCAATGGACTGGCTGAGCGACGTGTTGAGCCGCTCGCGGTTTGACTTGACACAGCACGACGTTGAGGGGCGGTCGGTATGGGCTACGGGCGACCTCACTCCAGAGATGGTCGTGGGCAACGAGCCGCACGACGGTTATGTCGCCCTTGAATTTCATCACGGACCTGTGGTCAGTCTGGGTCTTGAAGCCCTCAGCACCTTCAGTAAAAAGGACGAGCCGTTCATCCATCATCTCGCTCTTTCGATGTTGCCGCCCTTGTTGCCGTCGATTCTCAACGTTCGAGCGGAGTGGAAACCTCAGGGCTGGCCGACGGATCAGCCTCTACCGGAAGCCTCGCTTGACGGCATTGAGCGCGCTCTGGATGCTTGGCAGGGCCTGACCATGAACGAAGGTTCGCTTGCCAACGTGATGAAACAAGCGGTGTTGGAAGGCGTTGAAAGCGGTGTGCTTGTTGGAGAGCAGTGGGTGGACGGCGACTCAACAGAAGCGCTGGAAGCGGCGTTGGAAACATGTTCGGGCTCGTCCGACGAGCGCCAACTCACCGCCATGATTCTCCACCTTGCCACAACACAACCTCATGAGGATGTCTTGCACCTTCGAATTGAAGCAAAAGGCAGCCCGTTTGAGCGAGAAAGCGGTGCCACACGAATCATGAAGGGGGCGTCCTGCGGGGACGTGCTGAGTGCTTTTTGGGAAACTCATGGCTTGGACAGCATGGTTTCGCTGGGTCTTGAAGGCGACGAGGCCCACGCCATTTGGGAGGCACAACTCTCCTCTCCCAAACCGTTTGGTAAATTCTTGAAAGGGCTCGATCAAGCACGCCACGAAGCTCAACGACGAGCGAGGTTCCCTTCCACCGACGACACCGGGGGGCCAGCCGTCGCCATCCGCCGATACACGATGGGTGGATTGCTCCAGGGCATGGGTTCGATGGAGCGCCAAGCCACCTCTCGACACGACAACGTCGACAGCGCAGCAGCAGCATGGGCGTGGTTGATGGCCGTTGGCAGGTCAGGGGGACAGGAGTGGCACTTTGACGGGACGGCACGCGACCGTGGCGGTGCATGGTCGCAAGCCGCCGGCCGGTTGCATGAAGCCGGGAAGGCACTCTTGGATGCCTCGGTTGAGAGCCTTCCTGAACAACAAACGGCATGGAATGAGGCCTTCGAGGCCCTCAAAACAGTGACTGGAGCTTGATTCAGCCAAGTGCTTGGGTCATGTCGGCCCACAGGTCTTCAACGTCCTCAATTCCAATGCTCAACCGCACGAAACCTGGCACGATTCCAGCCGCCATTCGCACATCCAAGGGCACAGCACTGTGACTGGAATTGAACGGGCATTCGATGAGCGATTCGACGCCACCAAGGCTTGTTGCCTCGTACACAATGTTGAGGCCGCGCATGAACGAAAGAGCGGCTTCATCTCCGCCTTTCACAACAAAGGCGACCATGCCAGACCCTTTTGGCAGCAGGCGTTGAGCGAGTTCAAAGTCAGGATGGCTTTCCAGTGAAGTATGGTGGACGCGTTCCACCAGAGGGTGGCCTTCGAGACGCTGTGCAATGATGGCGGCATTGGCGCAAATGCGGGGCATCCGTACGTCCAACGTCCTCATGCCGCGCTCGAGCAGATAACACGAGTGGGGGTCGGGACTGCCGCCAAAATGCACCTTTCGGGGGAAAATCTGAGCGATGTGATCTTTTGATCCTACCACTGCCCCACCGATCAGGTCGGAGTGGCCCCCGAGGTACTTTGTGGTTGAATGGATGACAAGGTCAACCCCCATGGAAAGGGGTTGGCATGCCCATGGTGATGCGAACGTGTTGTCGATGATGGTGATGAGGCCGTGACGTCGGGCCACCTCAACCATCGCAGGGATGTCGCAGAGTTTCAGCATGGGATTGGTCAACGTCTCGATGTAGAGGATCTTCGTGTTGTCTTGAATGGCCGCTTCGTAGGACGAGGGGTCCCGCATGTCGGCCATGGTGACTTCAATCCCAAAGCGAGGCAATTCTTCGGTGAGCAAACCGTAGGTGCCCCCGTAAACGTCAGCACTGGCCACGACGTGGTCACCTTGATTGAGAAACGACAGCAGCGTGGTGGAGATTGCGGCCATGCCCGAAGCAAACGTTTCTGCGTCTTCACCGCCTTCAAGGGCCATGAGTTTCTGTGCAACGGCATCGGAGTTGACGCTCGAAAGACGTGCATACAGGAGGGTGTGTTGAGCGCCAGCGGCCCAACCTGCATAGCGTTCATCGGTTAATTTGTACGTGGATGATTGAAAGATGGGGGTGTTCACAGCGTCCCCAATGTGCTGTGTCCCGGAATGAACGGATTTGGTGGCGAAACCTTTTTCCTCATCGCTCATCTTTTGTCCTCAGGCTTGAGAAACACCCTCGGTCTTTGAAGGATTCTCACCCGGCCCCACATCTTCTGCCTTGGTAGCAGAAAGTTCCACAACGATGTTTCCGAGGACCAAAACACCGCCCCCAGCGACCATCCACCAGGTGAACGGGACCAAACCGAGCACCAGACCAAACAACGTTGCCCAGACCGGTTCAAAGGTGTACAAAACGGCGGCGTGAACGGGATGGAGGTGGCGCTGGTACATGTTCAAAGCCAAGAGGCAAAAGAACGAACCCCCAACGCCCAAGCAGACCAAAGGAAGCAAGACGCCCGGTTGACCCAACACGTCCGTGATCAATGTCAACGGTGAAGCTGCGGTGATGAGCGTCAAGGCAAACGCTCCGCACGCAACCACTGCAAACGAAACAAGGGTCAGAGGAAGCGGGTCGTGTTCAGTGGTCCAATGTTGTGTGGCGACGATGTGGAAAGCAAAAAACAGGGCCGAGAGGACCGTAACAAGTTCAGCCACACCCCACGAAACATGCGGGGGGCCTTCGATAAAACCGGCCCCGAGGGTCGCCAACATCACGCCCCAAAGCAACGCTCGTGTGGGCAAATGACCGTCCATTCTGGACGTGATCAGTGCTGTCATCACCACGTACAACGAAGTCAGAAAGGCGGAAGTTGACGGATTGATGTCCTCAAGAGCGACCATCTGAGAAAAGAAGCCAACAAGCATGAGCCCTCCCAAAAGAAGACCGCCGCGGTGGATGGCTGGGTCGTTCAACGAACGACGCGAACCTGGAACGGCCACCAGCATGAGGGCCAAGGCCATGGCAAATCTAGCACCCACCAGGAAAGCCACAACAGACACCGTCCCGTGCACTTCCAAGGGCGTTTCAAGGGCGTTCAGCAACTGTTTCATCCAGATGAAGGTCGCACCCCAAATGAGGGTGACCGAGAACAGCACGAGGGCGGCTTTTCGTCGCTGGAGGACGAAGTGACCTGAGCCCTGTCGTTCGCCCCCATCCATGTGGTTGACACCCCATTGGGCCTCATCATCCTGATGGTCCGGCACCATGAACGAAGCATACCCTCAAGGAGTGCCCATCCTCCATGGAAACCATGGGAGAGCCTCGCACTGGAGCGGATGTGGTGTGGAAGCAACCCATTGAGACGGGTGATGTGCCTGAATCGGGCACTTCCTTCGACGCCATCGTGGTTGGTGGTGGGCCGGGTGGCGCTTCTGCAGCAGGGTACCTTGCGATGGAAGGTCAAAAGGTGCTCCTCATCGAAAAAGAAGTTTGGCCCAGAGACAAAATCTGCGGGGATGCGGTTGGAGGGAAATCCCTCAGCCATGTTCGGGCATTGGGCGTCAAAGAAACCCTTGAGGCCACTCCTCACTTTCGTGTGACAGGAATCGTCTTTTCATCCCCAAAGGGCCACAACGTCCGCGTGGCGCTGCCCGAAGAGGATGTTCAACGCCTTGAGGCTGGGTATGCTCTGCCTCGCCAGCAATTTGACCATCTGCTGTTTGATCAAGTCCAACAGTTGGTGCGCAACAACGGCGGTGCTGTTGTCCAAGGCGGTGACGTGCGCAACGTGCTGTACGACGATGGTGCAGGTGGGCAGGACCCGGGTGCGGGAACGGCCGACCAACGGCATGCGACGGGTGTCGAAGTGCGAATAGGGGGGCGAAACGGCCCCACCCACACCTATCTTGCAGGCAACATCGTTGGGGCTGCGGGCTACCGCTGTCCCGTCGCTAAATCAATGCTGGAAGAATCCTATGAGGAACCCATGCTCGACCGCGACCATTATTGCGCCGGATACCGAGAATACTGGCGCAACGTGAAGGGATGTGAAGACAACGTAGGGGACATCGAGATCCACTTTGTGGACACGATCATCCCGGGCTATTTCTGGCTCTTCCCTGTGGCTGAAGGCGTGGTCAACGTTGGTGTTGGCATGGTCATGTCGTTGCTTGACAAGCAGTCGAAGAAGTTGAAAGCGCTTCAGACAGAGGTGATCGCAGAACATCCGTTGTTCAAAGAGCGGTTTGCGGACGCCTCCTTAATCCCAGGTACTGGCAAGGGATGGCAGTTGCCTTTTGGCTCCCCAAGAAAGAAATCCAGCCGACAACCGCGACGCTCTGCAGCCAACGGGGTGTTTTTGGTTGGTGATGCAGCGTCCTTGGTGGATCCGTTTAGCGGGGAAGGGGTTGGCAATGCCTTGGTGAGCGGTGAAATGGCCGCAGACCATATTTTGAATCACAAATCTCCTGAAGCCTACCAAGAAGCGTTGTGGACTGCCTTAGGGCCAGAATTGACGAACTCTTTCCGGATGCAAAAAATGAGTCGACGAGGATGGCTCTTGAATTGGTTCGTGAGCAAGGCAGCAAAAAAGCCGGCCATCCAAGAAATGATGACGGAGATGATTGCCAGCAAGGAAGCACAGGAAAATCTTCATTCTCCATGGTTCATGTTCAAGACCTTGATGTTCTAAGGTGAAACCATGGACGCTTCCCTTGACGGAATCAAAGCGGTGTTTCTCGATCTTGACGGCACCATCTACCTTGGCGGCGAACTCATCGACGGGGCTCAAGCTTTTCTTGAGCGCTGTCAAGCGCAAGGTGTTCAGCGGTATTTCTTGTCGAACAATTCCTCGAAGTCTGTGGACCAGTATCTGGTTAAACTGCATGCTTTGGGGCTGGAAGCCAACGCTGAGGACGTCCTCCTGTCGACGCACGATTTGTTGTCGTGGTTGGGCGACCACGGTATCACGAACACCTGGCTGGTGGGAACTGAAGGCATGAGAGCGATGTTGGAGGCGAAAGGCATCGAAACCTCGAGCAAGGCTCCTGATTACGTGGTGCTGGGTTACGATACGGAATTGACGTACGAAAAAATCGCCGTAGCGAGTGAACACCTCCATGCCGGCGTGCCTTTGGTGGCCAGCCATCCCGACATGGTGTGCCCAAGCCCAAAGGGAGGCTTGCCGGATGTGGGTGCGTACTTGGCGATGTTCAAAGCCACTGCCGGCGTTGACCCTGTTCACATCACGGGGAAACCCAACCCGGGCATGATTCTTCACAAAATCCACGCTCTTGGTTTGAATCCAGAGGAATGTGCAATGGTGGGTGACCGATTGTACACGGACATGGCCATGGCCCATCGGGCTGGGGTTGTTGGGGTCCTCGTCCTTTCGGGCGAAGCAACGCTGGACGACGTGTCTGGCCTTCCTGAAGGTGCAGAGCAACGCCCGGCGATTGTCGTCAACAGCGTGGACAATCTTCTCAGGTGAAGCCATGTTGTGGAAAGAGCGGTGGTCGTGGTGGCGCGAACGGCGAAGACACCACGCGCCCGACGACATCCATCGAGCAGGCGATTTGGCTGAACAACGGCTCAGCAAGTTGTGCCGAGCCGCCGGTAAAGCCAACGGATGGCACGTGTTTGAATCGGTGAGGATTCCCGATGAAGAACAGGGAGGAAAACGAGAGATCGATTTGGTGATCTTGGGCGGCCACACCCTGCTTGTGATTGAGCAAAAACACTGGTCGGGTTCCTTCGCCATCAATGACGAGGAGGAGTTCATCCAAGAGCGGAACAACGGCACGTCGCACAATCACAGCACGGTCGCGAAACGCATTGAACGAAAAGCTAGAATGTTGGCGGAAATGATCAACATCGCTGACCTCAAGGTCGAGGTGTTGCTCGCATTTACACACCCAAAACTGGAATGGCCCAAGAACGTGAACAGGTTGAGCAGTGAAGTGCTTGATGAGCGGGGGATGATCGATCGGCTCGAGCACGTGAATCCCGGTGCATTGTGCACCGAAGGTTTGGCCTTCATGAACAAAACGTCAACATGGGATGAAGTGGTGTTGTTCGGTGGGTTGGTCAAGAAAGGAGATGTTCTTGACTTCGGCCTTGGAGAAGAGGTCAACGAATGGATGCTGCGCTCGACGGAAGCCGTGGAGGTTGACATTCAACACCGCCGCGGTATCTTTTCACTCTGGGCGGCCCAACCCAGCGTGGCTGTTGTCAAGCAAGGGGAACGGGGCATGAGCATCACCCTCCCTAGGACGGCGACCATGAAGATGCACGTGGTCGGGCAACCGTCTCCGGAATCGGTGCCTTGGTCAACCCTCGAACGAATACAGCTCTCGGCCAACCGAGCCGTATGAACATCGGAAGGGTTCAAACCTCAAGCGCTGAGGTCGCAACCGATGGCGGAACCTTGGATTGAGGCCATTGGCTTGTTCGCCGGTGCACTTGGCATCGTTGCCTGGGTGCCCCAAATTCGAGAGGTGTGGATTCATGGCCGCCATGAAGGCATCTCCGTCACCTCATTTTCTGTGGTGTCGGTGGCGTTGATGCTGTGGCTGGTGTACGGTATTTTGGTGAATTCATTGGCCATGATGGTGGCCAATGTTGCCACCCTTGGCGTGATCTTTCTCATTCTCGCAGGCGTGATCCGACTTCGGAGGAAAGAAGCGGTGACTGAAGGCCACAATGAGCCCTGAACATCAGCAAACAGATTTTGTGGTCTCCACGATGACGGCGCCGATTTTGTAGGGGTCACCGTTTGATGCTGGTCGGCGGTCCTCAAGACGACCAATCCACCCGTCGGTAGGCACAGAAGCAGGTACGCGGATGGAGGCTCCTCGGTCCGAAACACCGTATGAAAATTCGTCAATGGCTTGTGTTTCGTGCAGGCCAGTCAAGCGTTCTTCGTTGTGAGCGCCGTAGACCGCCATGTGCTTCTCGATGTTGCGGCCAAAGGCTTCACATATGCTGTCAAACAGGTCCTTGCCCCCTTCATCCCTCATCTTTCCGTTGGAAAAATTGGCGTGCATGCCCGATCCGTTCCAATCGCCTTTGATGGGTTTTGGATGGTAATCAATGTAGTACCCGTAGTCTTCAGTCAGGCGGTCAAGGAGGTATCTGGCGACCCACAACTCGTCACCTGCTCGCTTGGCGCTCTTCGCGAAGACCTGGAACTCCCATTGGCCACAGGCGACTTCTTGATTGATGCCTTCGAAGTTGATGCCTGCTTCCAAGCAGAGATCAGCGTGCTGTTCCACGAGCGACCGGCCGTGGGTGTTCTTGCCACCAACCGAACAGTAGTAGAGGCCTTGAGGGCCGGGGTAGCCACCCACCGGGAAGCCAAGAGGCAGTTCAGTAGCCGTGTCCATGATGAAGTATTCCTGCTCAAATCCGAACCAAAAGTCTGCATCATCATCGTCGATGGTGGCTCGCCCGTTGCTGGGGTGGGGCGTGCCGTCAGGGTTCATGACCTCGCACATCACAAGGAAACCGTTCACGCGTTGTGGGTCGGGAAAAATGGCCACAGGTTCGAGCAAGCAATCGGATGCACCGCCTTCGGCTTGTCGGGTTGAGGAGCCGTCAAACATCCAAACGGGGCATTCTTCAAGGGTGCCTTCGAAATTTGATCTAACCATTGTCTTGCTTCGCATGTTCTGCGTTGGTTCGTATCCGTCAAGCCAAATGTACTCCAGTTTTGCTTTATCCATCATGGGTATCAGATGCCCTGCAGCCGAGACGGTATATGAATCATGCGAACATATTTTTCTCTTATCCTTAAGATGATGCACATACTTACAACTTTTTCTTGGTTAAATGTTCAATTTTATGCGTGTGTGGGAATTTCCAGATGTTCATTTGAAAAATTGTTGGCGAAAATCCTAATCAAACGACCAAAATCGGCGTTTTTAGCCTGTTCTTGAACAACATCCTTCGCCGGATGCTTCGCCGAGATTCAACCGTTGTTCGCAGCATCCTCGCCTTGAGGGGTGATGAGAACGGTAGAACCGTCTCGATCGATCACAGGGAGCGTGAGGGTACCTCCGTTTACCGTGATGGGGCAGGCGTTGGAACATGCGGGCGGGAGGTAATCCTCGCCGCTTTGACTGAGAACGAGTTCAAGCGCATGCCCCGCGGGCAACAGAACGTCCATTCCTTGGAATTCCATCAGCATGGTCACTGGGGCAAAGGGCACCACGGTTTGAGCGTCGTAACCTCCGGCATGGTAGCGCACGTCCATCGTGGCATGACCGAATCGGACACCGCTGTCGGCATCGCGAAGTTCAGCAAAAATTTGCCCGCCGTCAAACGATGGAGCCACCTCGAGATGGAGGGTGGCCAGACCGCTGATGTGGACGTCACGATCGGCGGATATCGGCGCACAGTCGGCCGTAACGGTCGAGGAACTCCCGACCGAGCCGGCAAAGGTGCAATCCGCTGATGTCCAAACCGCATCAAGGGGCGGCCACGTCTCTTCAACACGCCATTCACCGTCGTTGCGTTGAATTTGTGCGTGAAGCGCTGGGGGTTCACCGATGCCTTTGAGGTAATACTCCATCCATTCGAACAGGTCTTGACCCCAATCCCATCGTGTCATGTTCTGAATGGCTTCACCGCCGTAACCTGAGGCTTGGGCGTTGTGCTTGACCCATTGGTCGGGATAATTGTGTTCCCACTGGCCCAACATGCCGCCCACCTCGTACCCTGCATCGATGTAAGCTTGGTACCAGTTTGTTCCTGGTGGCCCGCCAAACACTTGGTGGGGGTCGACGTTCCAGTCTTGCATGCCCTGAACCCAGTAAATGCTCCCGTTGTACCTCCCCAACGCTTTGTCGATGTGGCTTCGTTCGTCGTAGTAGTTGTCCATGTAAGGGTCCAATTCGCCCAATCCGTAGCGTGTTGGCCCAGCAAGGAATCCTTCGAGAACATCCCCGCACAAGTTGTCAAGGTCGTTGCTGTCGTAATCGAGGATTGACCCGCCGTAGTTGGAATGCATCACTTGACTTCTGGCCTCCGCACTGCCGTTCTTGTACAGCAACGGACCGAGTGCAGTGGTGCCTGAAATGGGAACGATGGTCTTCAGGTACTCGCTTCCTTGGGCTGCTGCTTCCCACGCCGTCGCTCCCTCGTAGGATTTCCCATAAATTGCAACGTGGCCGTTGCTCCAGTTTTGTGTACCCAACCACTCTACCGCTGCATGAATCCCTTGGCCTTCGCCATCTCCACGGTAATCGAAGCAACCGGTGCTTTCCTCTGTGGCAAAAACGGCAACCTGAGCCAAGGCGTATCCGTGTGGAATGAAATTGTCGTAAATGAATTCTCCACGACCTGCTCCAACAACGTTGGTCGGGGAGGATTGGCTACCGGGAGAGCCGTAGTCAAAGTACGGGCTTACAACCGCAATAACCGGCACCTGTTCCCCCGCTTCAGTGTTGGAAGGAAGCCAGTACGAAAGGTGGACTTCGGCATCGTTTGGCCCACCTTCCCACGTTCCGCTCGTGTCAACCGAAATCGTTGCTTCTTGAACCGGAAGAGGATCGTTGGGGCCGTCTTGGAGAACCCTTGCGTACGAACCGGACCAGTTCCACTCCAATGTATGGCGGTCCCAAAGAGAAGGATACATGCCCTCGTCGTTGTCGGAATCCGCTGTTTCGGTTTCGCCAAAACAACCCGAAAGAGGGAGCAGAAGAAGCAACATCACCACGGTCATGGCCTGTCGCATGATGGGCACAAGTTCGCAGGCATCAAGAAGGTGATGTTTCCGCGGTCAAGGCCTTGCGCCACAACCCTTGAGGCCTGAGGCCATGTCCCATTGGGCATGAACGCAGAAGAGGTGTGGGGCGAGCGATGGGTTTCAGCCACCGCACCAATGGCCCGCCGGTACATGGAAACGGCCGTCCGAAAGTCATCGCTCGTGTGTCTTGCTGCCGACCGCAACACCATGACCGGTCTGTTCAACCTCATCGACGACGTGGCTGACCATGTGGTGGCGTTGAAGACCCACGTCGATTTGGTCGACGATTGGTCACCTGAAGCATGGGACGAATTTTGTTCAAAGGCCACCGCCGCCGATCTGCTGATTTTTGAAGACAGGAAGTTCGCTGACATTGGGAAGATCAGTCGCTCCCAGATGGCCGGACAATACAACATTCGAACCTGGGCTGACCTCGTGACGGCCCACCTCATCAGTGGACCGGACATCGTTGATGGTCTGCAAGCAGGATGGGGCGATGCGGGGCGCCAAGGTGGCGTTCTTCTGCTCGCTCAGATGTCCAGCAGAGGCAACCTCCTCCAGCCCGACTACACCGAGCAAGTGGTCGTCAAAGGCAAAGCTCACGATGGTGTGCTTGGGTTCATCGGGAACGGTTCGCGCCCTGCTGAATTGAACGAGTTACGAACAATGGTGGGTGAGGGGAAACTCATCTGGACGCCGGGGGTAAACCTCGCCGTTGGTGACGGCGACATGGGCCAACGCTACGGGGATCCAACCGAAGCCGTCGTGGCGGGCTCGGATTGCATCATCGTCGGATCTGGAATTCATCAGGCCGAGAACCCTGGATTGGCAGCAAAGGCCTATGCCAGAGCCTCATGGGAAGGCTTGATGGCGAGAAACGGATTGTGACCTGCATGCTGCTTGATCTGACGATTGGGTTGGTTGGGTTGGCCTTCCCCTCGTGGTTGATTTGGCGCGCCTACCGAACTTCGGTGGAACTGGACCGGCGATTGACCAGCGGCGACGCCTCTTTGCTTACCGACGACCGGTTTACCGTGGATCGTGTGACGTTGGGGCCGCCAGGCACCCAGCTGGTCGAGGATGTTCAATTTGTCATGGTTGCACCACCGGCACCCAACCGAGGTGAAGGTGTTGAATGAGTTGATGGAAATTGAACGGCGCTTTCTCGTGGATGGCAGGTACGATAAACCATGGAGAGACGGTGCACGTGTCTTCAACATTCAGCAACATTACGTCCCGTTTGAAGCCTTCACGGTCGTTGAAGGCTGGATGAATGGGTTTGGCCACCCTCTCACGACCATGACGGAAGAAGAAGTGGATGTTTGGTCGTCGTCAACATGGGTGATTCGGTTGAGAAAAATGAATGAGCAACACATTCTCACCTGCAAATCTCGCCAAAGCCATGACTCGTCGCTGGAACTTGAGTGGACGGTGAGCAAGGAATGTTTTGATGCCGTGCTTGCCAACGGCCCGTTTCCTCATGTTCTCAAGACCCGTTACAAGTGGGCTGCTCTGGATGAACATGTTTGGGAAATCGACGAATTCGAGGGTGCTTTGGCAGGCGTCGTGCTTGCGGAAATTGAACTGTCGCAAAGCGACCAGGCGTTTGAGACGCCGGAATGGGTTGGCCACGAAGTCACGGGTTTGGAATCTTGGTCCAACAACGCTCTTTCGAACATGCTGAGCCAGAAACACGCGCCTCAGGGTTGAGCAAACGCGAGGACGGCGTCCACAACTCGGGCGACTTCATCATCGGTCATTTCGTGAAACACCGGGATGGCCACAAGGCGATGAGCGATGTCGTCGGTTACTGGGAAGGATTCGTTGTGTTGGGGGTGTTGATTGTACACGTTCTGACGGTGGCACGGTGTGCTGTAATAGATTCGTGAATCCACACCGTGGCGTTCCAGTGTTTTTTGTAGACCATCTGGATCCTCGGCCACCAAGCAGTATTGGTGCCAAGCATGCTTGGTTCCGGGCCGAACGCTGGGTGTTGTCAAGCCCCGAATTCCATCAAATGCCTGATGGTAACGTTGAGCGATGGCTCTCCTTCGTTCTAGCCAAGAAGGTAAATGCGTCAATTGCACGCGCCCGATGGCCGCTGAAACCTCTGACATCCTGAAATTGGACCCGAGGCTTTGAGCCTCCAATCGAGCATCTCTTCCGTTGTTCACAAGGGCGTTCATTCGTGCCACCAAATCCACTCGATGTGTCATCATCATTCCACCCTCACCCCCGACGGCGAGGTTTTTGGACGGGAAGAAAGAGAAGCACGCCACGTCCCCAACCGCCCCCGCCATCGTACCGTTGGCAGACACTGCGCCGTGAGCTTGTGCAGCATCCTCGATGTAGGCGATGTTGTGTGATTTGCACCAAGCAGGGAGGCGATCATCGCTCATTTGACCAAACAGGTGAACGGCAATCACCGCTTTTGTTCTGGGTGTTCTTGCTTTTTCAAGAGCGCCCAAATCCACGCACCAGTACTCGGGTTCCACATCAACAAAAACGGGTGTGGCTCCGACCAAATTCACACAAGTGGCGGTGGAAATGTAGGTCAAAGAAGGAACCAGTACCTCGTCTCCCGGGCCAATGTCCAGCAGGTTCAGGGCCCCCCACAGCGCCACCGAACCGCTTTGGCATGGGGTGCCGCCATGGGCTCCGCACATCGCAGCAAATTCTTGACCAAACGCTTGGCCTTCCGGGCCTTTTACCCAGTGGCGTGAGTTGAGGGTTCGAACCGCTGCGGCCAGCATTTCATCGTCCCACGTTGGCCGTGCCATGGGGATGTTCTGCATGGGTCGGCCTCTGGTTCATCCTCCTTAGGTGTGCGTTTTCCCCGGCTCCTTCGTCGCGCCTTTGAAGACCGGATGCGTTCTTGGCCCAACATGGTGGAATCGGAAGAAGGTGGGGCTTCGCCCTCTTCACCCGATGATGCAGGAGTGGGTGGCCTTGTGACCGACCTCTTCGCCGAACCCGCCTACCAGCCCAAGCAGTACAAACCAAGCGGGTTGCTGTTGGGGCGACGGCGTGACACTGGAGAGCCGGTGGACATTGCCCCTCAAGTGTTGGCTCGCCACGGTGCCATGCTCGGATCGACAGGATCTGGAAAGACGGTAATGGCGAAAGCCTTGATCGAAGAAGCGGCATTGGCTGGCATCCCTTCCCTCATCATTGACCCCCAAGGCGACCTTGCTCGGTTGGCGTTGGGCATCAACACCAATGAGCTGGAGGACAAGGACGGTGACACCGCTCGGGCTCGCCGACTTCTTGATTCATGTGAAGTGCGGATTTGGACACCGCTTCGAAGCAAGGGCTTGCCGCTGTGCATTGACCCGTTTCGAGCACCTCCTGCTGGACTTGATCCTGAAGAGGCGATCACGGCATGGGACATGGTGGCGGCTGGTTTCGCCAACTTGGCAGGTTACGATGTTGAAAAAACACAAGGAAAAACCGTCAAACCGTTCCTGTATGAAATTCTGGTGGAGGGCACAAAAGCCGGACTTGATGTCCACGATTTCCAATCCTTGGCGCGTGTTGTAAGGGACCCCCATTTGGCGTTCACCCAACACCTGTACCCGGAATGTTTTGCCGATGTGGAAGAAGGTGAAGAGGCGGTTAAACCGCCAACCTGGGCCGAAGTTGTGATGGAGCACGGATTGGCCGACTTCGAAGAACGCTTGCCAAAGGCCACGCGATTGGAACTTGGTCGACGTTTGGCTTCGTTTTCAAGCGGGGTGAACCAGCTGCTCTTCTCAAACGGCGTACCCATCGACATTGATTCGTTTGTGGAGCCGGCGATACCGGGGAAAATTCCGCTCAACATCGTGTACCTCAACACCATTCAGGACGAACAGCAAAAGCAATATTTCGTGCAAGAGCTTTCACGCGAACTTTACGATTGGATGCTCACTCAACAACCTGCGGAAGGTGAACTCAAGCTTCTGTTTTTCATGGATGAGGTGGCACCCTACTTGCCCCCTCACCCTCGGAACCCACCCGCCAAAGACCTCATCAAACTCATATTCAAGCAGGCCCGGAAATACGGTGTTGCTTGCGTGCTCGCCACACAAAACGTCAGCGATGTGGACTACAAAATCCTCGCTCAAGCCAACACGACGTTCATCGGCCGATTCACCCAACCGCAAGACGTCGAAAAGGTTCGCCATCTACTCAAGGAAAGCGGGAGCGACCAGGATTTGGTCGCTCAATTGCCCACGCTGGGGCCCGGTGAATTTCAGATGGTGGCTCCCGATGTGGACCCCAACCCTGTGCCCATTCAGTGTCGATGGTTGTACACGGACCACGGCGCGCCGCTGAACGAAGATCAGGTTGAGGATTTGATTTCACCCGAATTGCGAGCGTGGGCTCGAACACGCTCGTCTGGTCGAAACCGTCGAGGAGGAGCTGGGGCCGCTCATGCTGCAAGTCGGGGATCTTCGTGGTCTGGAGGAGAAGGCTCGTGGGAAGACGGTGAAGCCCACAGCATCGTTGAGGCGGCTCGAATCAAAGCGGCAGGCGGCATGGCTGCAGCTGGCCACGGTATCGTTGACAATTCGGCATTTGAAGTGAAATTGATGGGGGGTTTGGCCGTACTTCGAGACGGTCGAGACCCTCTTTACACCATGCAAGCGGTGGTGAACCTCGCCACTGTGCTGGTGCTCGGATGGGTGTTGTCGTCGTTGATGTTGTCGTGGCGGGACGCCGACATATCGGGGTGGTGGTTGCTTGTCAGTGCCCTGACCACCATCGCAGCAGCCGGTGTGCTGGTTCTTGAATGGGTGCTGGGCCACGACACGGAATTGCTTCGCAAAATCAGTCGGTTTGCACATTCCTTCCAGTTGCTGTTGGTCGGCTGGCTGTGGTTCCTCCTGGGCTGGGCAACATGGTCCACGCTTGACTTGCGAGGGGCAGAGCCGTTGCTGGAGGTGGTCGTCGTGTGGATCACGTTGTTCACCGGCATCGAATACCTGACGCGGTTGCGTTTGGGGCGAATCCGCTGGAACGGAGGTTCTGCCCTCGACAAAATTGTTGGTGTGAGTGCTGTTCTGACCAGAGCGGAATTGACAGAAATGAAAAGCACCTCTCAAGAGTTGCTTAGCGCCATTCGGTGGCTGATGCACGGAGCAACCCTCGTGTGGCTTTGCTGCCTGCTCGCCTTCCAAAACGGTGTGCTCCTCAGCGATTCTTCGTACGAAACATGGGGCCGACCAACGCTCTGGCTTGCTTCGGTGTACGGGCTGATGTTTTGCAGCGAAGCATGGCTGCGGTTGCGCGGTCGTTGGCCGAATGAACATCGCACTTCCACCGATTGACCAATGAGGTTTCAACCATGGTGAGCAGTTTGGAGGAGCCTTCCTTTGAGTCGGTTCGAATCTACCCTGATTTTGAACTGCGTCAATACGCCGACACCGTACAAGCCCGCGTCCGCACCACCGGACGAGACGGTGGTGCTGCTTCGGGCGGGTTTCGGCGCATAGCGGGTTACATATTTGGCGGCAATGAACAACAAGCATCGATCGCCATGACCGCTCCTGTCAGCATGTGGGACGATGAGGGCGAGGGTTGGATGGCGTTTACCATGCCCTCGTTGTATTCCATAACATCGTTGCCAGCGCCCAACGACAAAGGTGTCCAACTGGTCAACCACAAAGGCGCCTACGTCGCGGTGATGAAGTTTTCAGGTCGCACCACGCCCAACAAGACGCAACGGATTGAGCGGGCCCTTCGTGCAGCCATTGAACGGGAAGGCCTCCATGCCTCAGGTCCTGGCGTCCTTGCTGTGTACGATAATCCGTGGACAACACTTCCATTTCGGCGTAGAAACGAGTTGCACATTGAAGTGGAAAACAACGCAACGCAACGGTCGTGAACGCAAGACAGAACGGTGGACTCACGCCTCCAAACCTTAGCCTCCACGCTCTTATGAACCCCGAGCCCGTCTTTGTATTGAGGACCATGGACGACCGCCCTTTCATTCCGCTTCACTGGACAGAACGGTTGCATGATGACATGCTCAAGCGGGCTGAACTCAACTACAGCGAGCTGTCCGAAAGGCGAACAACTCGAGATTTTTCCGATCGTGACGTTGACCGCCGTTTGATTGAATTGGCTATTTTATCAGGTTCTACTGCCCCGAACGGGGCTCACCTTCAGCCTTGGACCTGGGTTGCCATCCGAAACGAAGAACTGCAAATTAGACTGCGTGAGGCGGCGGAACATGAAGAGCGCAAAACCTACAGTGAACGCATGCCTGAAGCCTGGTCTGAAGTGTTAACACCTCTGGGGACAGATGCGGTGAAGGCGCACCTTACAGACGCCCCTTGGGTGGTGGTCTTGTTCAAGCAAAAAAAACGTCAGCGTTCCAACGGCGAATGGGGGCCGACGTACTACGCCACAGAATCGTGCGGCATTGCAGCCGGGATGTTCATTCAAGCCGTGCACAACATGGGGTTGGTCACGCTCACCCACACGCCCTCGCCGATGGGGTTCCTCCGTGAACTTCTCGAACGTCCTCGCCATGAAGAAGCGGTTCTCGTGATGCCAATAGGCTACCCTGCTGAAGACGCCATGGTTCCAGATATTCATCGGAAAACACTGGACCAAGTGGCCGTGTTCTTTGATGAACAATCGTAAGGCTTGGTCGCGGTGTTGATATACGCGAGTTGAGAGGAAAGGCCGCCGCAGGAGTCGCCCAGCTTGGTCAAAGGCGCTGGGATGAGGTCCCAGTCCGTAACGGTTCGCAGGTTCGAATCCTGCCTCCTACACTCGAGCGTATCAAAAAGGCAGTGGGGCTGTTTGTTTCATCCAATTC
>QQSC01000040.1 GCA_003602475.1 Candidatus Poseidoniales archaeon
ATCTCGGGAAAGGCTCCCACCCGAACGAACCGGGAGGCGTTCTCGTTGAACTGGTTCTTCAATCGGTTCAAAACAGGGCTGAGCTCCGTTGGCCCAAGCGCTGCGATGGGCTGCTCGGAAAGACTGGCTGCGAGCAAAGCGATGTCGCCCTCGTGATGATTGAGAACGTCCAAGGATTCGTTGTGGAGTTGGAGTCTGTCCAGCATAGCGCTTCGATGTTGAGGTTCTTGGGCTTGTATGAACCCGAGGTGTTCCATCAACGCCAGTTGACGACTGAACATGTGGCCGAAGGCGGTTCGGGGTGGCTGTCCTCCCAAGCAGTGGATGAGATGGCAGGAGTCGGAGGTTTCGGTGAGTCCTGCAAGGTGACCCCCGGTGGCGATGACCACGACTGTTCCCCCTTTGCGAAGAGCCGCTTCAGTTGCCGCCACGGTTTCCTCTGTGTTTCCGCTGTAACTTGTGGCCAGAACGAGATGCTCAGGGCTCCACCAGGCGGGCAGTTGGTAATCACGATGAACATGAACAGGGACGGTTCCTTGCAATCCGGCTAGGGTTGCCAAAAAATCACCGCCAGCAGCGCTGCCCCCCATCCCCAAGCACAACACGCCCTGCCATTTCGTGCGCTTTATGTCTTCAATCCAAGGGAAGCGTTCGTTGTTCACGGCTTCAAAACCGGAGCGAAGGTCGTGAACAAACGAGCGTGTAAAACCCGTCATTCCTTCCGTGTCGAGTTGCTCAAAAAGGGAGGCCATGGTTGGCTCGGTGTCATCGGGGGTAGATTCGTTCATGCTTCATCCTCCTTCTCATCAAGTGCCATCCAAGGCATGGTCATCCATTCACCGTCCACCTTAGCCAGCAGGCCCTGTCGGCCAGGTACGTGGTCGAATGGCAATCGGACAGCTTCCATGTTCCAGCTGGATGGGTCAAGAAATTCGCCCACCGTGGCGTCCTCATTGATGAAATCAACCGTCAGCATCTCTTTGCGCTGGGCCACGACCTTGGCATGTTCGAGATCCCTCCAACTTGCTCCTGTCCGCTCTCGACGCCCAACACGCTCCAAAACAGCACCCTCTTTGGTCCATGTTGCAGGGCGCCAATGCTGACGTCGCCACTGTACCAAATCCCCGATTTCATATCCCGGTTTGCGGTAGAGGAGCGTTAGTCGGGTGACATCCACGCCGTCTTTCCGACCAACCGTGGTGTTGGTTTCTACGACCATGCCGCCGTATTCGTCAACGAGGTGCCGACCCCAAGCACGCGCCAACCCTTTGCTGCCGAGGACCACATCGTAACCCCCCGTGACCGGCCCTTCTGAGGTGATGAAAAACATGGGGTCATCGGACAATTTTTCCAACACCAGGTCAAGTGTATGGCGCAGTTTGGTGAATTCTTCTTCACTCAATCTGCGACCGCTCGATCGGAGTTGCACTGTTGCCTCAAAATAATTTCCAGCGCGCCGGGTGCAGGTCAAACACACTCCGTTGGCCATCCGAGTTCGCATCCTGTGTTCTTCTTGGTAGAGAAGTTCATCGATCACACCTTCAATTTGAATGTGCAACAGCGTGTGGCGGTCGGAAACCTTGACCGGCTCCATGGCCAACTGGATGTCTTCAGCCCGTTCGTGAATCCCAACGTTGCGGTGCATGAGTTCGTCCCAAATGTCCGCTTCAGTCGTTTGTTCCCATTTACCGTCGATCTCAACAATGCCGCAACGCGCACAGCGTACCCAAGGCACATTTTCAGGGACCGTGGCCAATTGGGTTCTCGCTCGAGTACAGGGCTCGCACATGCGGTCGCCAAACAGAGGTGGCTCCGCCCCACAAACGAGGCAAAATTCCCCTCCGAAACGACCGCTCATGCTCATCCCTTGCGCTGACTTTCTACACTTGCCTTTCAAGGTGTCTTTGTTCTCAAGACATCTGGCTTCTGTTTGGACGGTTGGCAGCGTTTCTCAAAGGCCTTCATTTCAATCCCAAGAGACGGTGCCTCAGTGTTCTTTGGCGTCCTCGGAGGGCAAGGCTGCTTCAATGCTGTCCAATCGTTCCGATAAGCGACGGCTGCGAATCACGACGGTGTACGTCCACAACCCGATGCCAACCACCATTCCAAAGTAGCCAACGGCCAAATACGTCATTCCATCCATCACAAGACCTCCTTGTCCAACACCTGTTGCACTTGAAAAATTCGTTGCTCGCACTTTGTAATCCGCATAGAGGTGAGGATGTGCCCCATGATGAGGGCGGTGAAAGACAGTGCTCCGAGAAACAAGACCAATCCCATGTCGCCGTTGATGGAACCCTCATCGCCGGTGCCCACGACGGGGCCTGGATGCCGAATCGCCCAAATGCGGGTCGCGATGTAGGTGAACGGCACAAGAACAAATCCATACAGTCCAAATCCAGCAAAGGTGTCGCGCGTTTCAATACCGTCCGGCTGACTGTTTCTTCCGAGCACCAAATAGACGGCGAGCAGTGTAAGAAGACCAAACGTGTTCAATCGGACGTCGCTCCAATCCCATGGCGTGCCCCATTCTGCCGCTCCCCAAACACATCCGGACCAGACCGTCATCAATCCGGTGGCCAACCCTGCCTCTGATCCGGCGACGTGCAATCGCCACATGCGTTCGGATCGCTTGAACATCCACCCGGCAGAACCCAAGAACAGGGCGCCAAAGGCGATGAAAGCCGCCCACGCAGAGGGCACGTGCCAGTAGAACAGGCGCTGTGCGGCCGGTGATTCAAAGGCGTCGAGGGACACACTGGGCGCCCAAAGGAACGCCAGCAGAAGGGTGCTGGTGATGCCCAGAAACCCCGTGAGCAAAAGCCACTCACCCAGCCTTGGCTTCATATGGATGGCCTCTCGTTCGCCCTCTTTGAAGGTGGTTGTGGTCAGCCCAGCCAATCGATGAGCAGGGCGTAGGGCAACAACATCACGGGTGTGAGCAGGCCAACAAAGACCGCATTTGGCCGAGCCAAACGGTCAACTGAGTGCTGAAGATACCGCATGCTGTGGGCGACGCCAATGCTGAGGAGACCACCCAACATCACGTGATTTATCGGCGCCTCACCAACGATGGCTTGGGACGCCATTGCGGTGAAGATGCTCCCCAACAACAACGGCAACATGCTGCTGTGGGGTGTGGACAATCCAACAGCTCGCCGCCAATCGTGGGTTCGTTCTTCTCGGCCGAGGTTGACCATGGCCTCACCGGACAACCCAATCGCCATGGCAGGGGCGAGCACCAACCCGAGTGATTGCGTGGAAGAAAGGGCGGCGTTGACATCGCCTAAAACAACCAAGAGGCCCAAGGTGAGAAGTCCCGCAACCCCGTTGTGTGTTAGCCATGCCTGGGTTCGCAGTTGATGACGAACACCAAACGTGCCACCTTGTTCCTTTTTGCAGGGTGTCGTTGAGACCATCTTGGTGTGGTTTGGGGGGGTCGTGGAGTCCGTTTCAAGACGTTTTGAATCACCTTGAATCTCAAAGGCATCTGTACAAGCATCCAACACCTCTTGATCGTGTGTGGAAACCAACAAGCCATGGCCAGAAGACCGCAACTGCTCCATCCACTCAATCAACTGAGCCCTCGCGTTGGTATCGAGGCCAGTTGAGGGTTCGTCCAGCAAAACCAACGCGGGTGTGGAGGCCACGAAAGCGGGGAGGAGCCCTGCCAGAACAGCCACCTTCCTGGCTTGGCCTTGGGAGAGTTGGGCCATGGCATCACTGCGGCGGTGAGAGAGGTTGAACCCTTCCAGAAACGGGAGAAGGTCAGTGGTGGCTCCGGCAGCACTCATCGCCGATTCAAGATGCTCTTGGACCGTTTCGCTCCCCATCGCACCATTTTTTTGGAGAGTGACGCCCACCACAACGGGCGAAACCGACCTAGCGCCGTCAGGACGAACCACTGAAACCTTGTCGTGGTGGATGGAACCTGATTCAATGGGAAGAAGTCTCGCACAGGCTTCCAGTAATGTGGATTTCCCTGAACCGTTGCGCCCAAGCAAAGCCACTGTTTCACCCCTTTCAACATGAATGGACAGGTTGTCGAGGACCGTGCTCATACCCCGCCGGACCGTGATGCTGTCCACATCAAGGAGGGGGTTGGCCATGGACGAGCGAAGGTTGAGGTGTGAATGAACCCTCCTGCGCCCTTGACCATGAGGGGCTTCAAATGCGACCACCGCTTACCTCCCTCCATGGCCTACGCAGCCTCCGTGTTTTCCGTGACGGAATGGGGGGTTGCGTTGCTTTGGCTGGCAGTGGTTCTCGGGCCCTTGCTGTACGCTTGGCGAACTTCAACCTCCATCGCCATGGGCGTGACCGTGAGCGTGTTGCTCGGGTCAGTCGTACAGGTCTTTTGGGCGTTGCTTTACTCGTGGGGTACGGTTGAGATTTGGGTGTGGTACGATGCCGTGTTGGTGCCTAGTCGAGCCTTTAATCTCGGTTTTCTTCACACCATGGTGAGCGCTGGCTTTTTGCATGCCCAAAATGATTTGATGCACGTGCTGGGGAACGTCATCATTCTGGCCCTCGTTGGCGTCCCTCTTGAGCAACGTTTGGGTCGTGGGAGGTACGCTGCCGTGTACCTCATCGGCCTCATCGGTGGATCGCTCACGTGGGCGTTGTTCAACAGCGGTTCAGACATTCCGGCTCTGGGTGCATCAGGGGCAGCCTTTGGCCTGTTAGGAGCGTATTTGTCTGGATGGCCAAAGGACGAAATTCCGTTCCCACTCATTCTCATTCGCCCTTGGCCTGTGGTCTTCATCGCCTTGTTGTATTTTGGTTTGGAACTTGTTCGTGCCTTGAGCGTAATGGACTCCGGGGTGTCAAGTGGTGTGGGGCACATGGCCCACATTGGAGGGTTTGTTGCAGCGTATTTTGCCTTGCCATTGGTCGCAAAGGGCGGTCCATACGAACTGGGTGTTGTCGATGGAGGTCCCTCAACAAGTACGGACGTCGCTCGGCGCCTGCAGCAAGTAAAATCCAAGATGGTGGACCTCACGACGATTGAAGACCCTTGGACCGCGGTGGGGCTGTCGGTTCCAAAGCCGGTGCGTGGCGCCATGGCCAACCTCAGAAGCGACGGTGATGAACCCGACACTCGGCTGGCATGGATGGAACACATCGCCCACGTCGCCTCATGTCCAACTTGCGATGCTCCGCTTGGGGTTGTTGAACGAAAAACCGGCCCGCATTTGCAATGCTCAGCCGACGTCCAACATCTTGAATGGCCAACGCCTTGAACAACAGGTGTGAGCCAATTGCGGCACCGCGAGAGGATAATCTCAAAGGGTGGCGGACCTTGCTCAAGGCAAGGGAGGCGATGAGCATGTTGAACTCCACGCCTTCAAGACTCCAACAAAGCGCTTGGATGCTCGTGGTGTTGTTTCTCGGCGCAAGCCTCAGCGGGTTGACCCTCGCCCAAGCAAGCTC
>QQSC01000041.1:0-6744 GCA_003602475.1 Candidatus Poseidoniales archaeon
ACCTCTTCTTCGCTGAAATCCGACGTAGGATTTGCTGTGTTTGATGATGGTGATGGTTTTGGGACCACTGCGAAACTGTTCAATTCTTTTGAAATCCAAGAAAAGGATGGAGAGAAGGAACGAAAGGACGACGACATCGGGAAATACCATGTGGGGATGAAGATCGCCCCTTTGTCGAAGTATAATTTCCTGTTCGTTTTTACACAGATTGATGATGAATTGCATTATTGTGTCGCAAAAAACCCGGAAGAATGTGGCATTGATTACGACATGGACGTCGAGCCTTTCCTCAACCCTACCATGCCGAAACTCTATTCAAAATCAGACGCCACAATACCTGCAGAAGTGCATGAAATTCTTGATGATTTCGATGAAGGGGAGTGGACTACGTGTGTGGTCGCATGCCATCGGCACGACACCTTATCCATGGCGGGCAACGAACCTGTCTCGTGCTTCATCAATACACAAGCAGGTACAAATCACTTTGAGAAGGTACTCGGCATGGTGTATCAAAAATACTTGGAAAGAGCTGAACCACCGCAAATTTCTGTTTTCAACCATGTTGAAAATGACTACACAAATGTGGCTCCGATTGATCCGTTCTGGAAGGCATTCACACCAAGCGAATTTGAAAAACAAAAGAAAGTCCTTGAGAAGAGCAAATTAGCCAGTAAGGATCCTGCCGAAATCGATATTCTCACTCAAAGAATCAAATTTTGTGAGGCCATGGCCCGATTCGGAACATTCGAAGGTTATGAATTCAGTAGTGGAACCCTGAGCGGACGACAAGTTAGACCATATGTCATCCCATCATCAACTCCAATCCGAAGTATTCTTCGAGCTGAACTTCCTGATTTGAAGTGGGATAAAAAAGACATCACATCGCCAATGGACCGAGCACCAAAAAATGGTCCATCAAAGCGTCTTCAAAGCGACAGTGTTGCTGGATTTTTCTTTTACAGGGATGATCGACTCATCAACTACGGCCAATTTTACGATTTGAATGTCTCTGCTAATGAAGCCAATTCAATTCGGATTGAGGTGCAGTACCCCAGTTCACTTGACGGTCAAATCAAAGTCTCTGCCAACAAAGACCGAATCAAGAAGTTCGGAGATGCCTGGGAAGAGATTTTACGCGGACTTGACCAAAAGGCGGGCGGAAGCATGTATGCACCTCCGTTTCAAAACGAGATCTCATTCTTCGTGGATTCTGCAGAAGGATGGAAGAAACCAACACCAAAAAAGAAGGCTCAGAACCCAACGGCTCACTTCCCGAATGTTTTGGTCAGAGACGGAAAGGCTGGCGTGAGTTACAGCGAATGCCCGTTGTGCCCTTACGCTCATGCGCCAGGAGAAATCTGTCCAGAGTTCGAATGTCCGATATGCAAACAGAAGAATTCAGGATGCAGCGGGAAAAAATGTACCTTTACCTGTTCAACTTGCTCAAAAACAGGAGAATGTACCCCCACGACTTGCAACAACCAATGCAAGCACTGCGGAGGGACTCACAAGTCACATCTTTGTCCAAAAGCCCCGAAGCCGAAAACTCCGAAATCCGTTTGTGATGGGTGTGGGAAGGAAAAGTGTGATTGTAAGCAAGGGGATAACAAAGCTACCATCAAGGGCCCAAAGGTCATCCTCAGAATGTATGCGAACAACAAACAACAGAACATTGATGACCTTAAGTCAGCGCTTGACCGCTTGGGAATTCAACCAGATGAACTGAAGTGAAGGCTGAAGAGGGACCACTCATGACAGGGAATGACGAGGTCCGGAACACCATTGAAGCGGCCTACATCGCCGTACAGTTTGATACATTTTCTGAGTTCTTTGAGTTTGCAAAAAAGAACGGTTGGAGCGATGAGGAAATCGAAATTCAAAGAAACGCCTTCCCAGGGGCGTCAGACGAATCCAACGAAAGTTTCGAGATTTCGGACGAAGACCCCATATCTTCACCGCCGGAATCGGGTTTATTGGAAAATTATCTCGCTCATTTGAGAAATCTGGAATGGGCCGATTCCACAATAAAAAGCATTCAGGAAAACGTGGAAGAAACGTATGAACGTTTGTCGTACAAAACTGACTCCATACTCTCAGGAGAACGGTCAGGTTATGGACTCGTCGTCGGAAGAATTCAGAGCGGAAAAACGGCCCATATGCTTGGCCTTTCTTTCCGCGCCTTGGATACAACCCTCGTCCACCAAGGACATGCTTACGATACGGTGATTGTCCTTTCCGGCCTTTTAGAGGATTTGAGAAAGCAGACACATGAACGCCTCATCAAAACCAAAGTTGGAGGTGTCAAATTCTTACCCGATGGAAGCGATTTTTCGTCATCTAACGCATCCGCCAAATCAGAATTATTGGAGAGTCTGGAAGACGAAATGCCTACGATGTTGATCATCAAGAAAAACCACAAAGTGCTCGAGGCTCTTATCGAATATTTTGAAGACGATGAAATTCAGACCTATGCTGAAGACAGAAAGGTGCTCATCATTGACGATGAATGCGATCATGCAAGTGTCGACTCAACTCATTCAGAAGTGGACAGTTCAGCAAGCAACACAAACATCACCGCCACCAACCGAGCGGTTCGGAAGCTCATCCAGGTGCTTTCCTACACGAACCCGGTGTTGTGGTATGTCGGTTATACAGCGACACCTTATTCCAACCTCCTCATGGACCCTGATCCGTTTGACAGCGCGAAAAACGAATTAGGATTGAGCCTCTTTCCACGAGATGTCATCCACTGTTTGCCAAAACCAGACGGGCACTATGACAATGAATTCTTTTTCGGTAAGAAAAAGCATCAACGACAAATTGTCAAATTCCAAACTCCAGAACAAGATGGTGCTGCGGAGCGAAACCACCTCAGGGACCTCATCCATCTGCACGTTGTGACAAAACTCCTGAGAGAAAGCAGGCTGGAGGCAAAAAATGAGGAAAATGGGAAGTCCACGCCCGAAAACAACAAGATCTGGAAACATTCAACGATGATGCACACAGAGGTTGAAACACAAGCCCATTACAGAATGGCTAACCTTGTTTCTACAATTCTGGAAGAAGAAATTGCAAAACATGAACCTCAACTTGTCGCTTCTCTCAAAACTGCGTGCAAAAAGCACTATGAAGAGTTGTCAGAGCAACTTGAAAAGAAATTAGAGAACATCACTGCTTCAGAATTTATTGACCTGAAACGATACTTCACGGAAATAACGGTGGTAAAACTCAACGCAGAATCTGACGACCCTGACGACGAGTATGAATACCCACAAGAATTGAATTATTCCGATGGAAAAGTCTGCTCCCATATCGTGGTAGGGGGCCAAAAACTTGCTCGTGGTTTGACCATTGAAGATCTGGTTCTGGTGTGGTTTGATCGAACTCCTGCAACACCAAATTATGATACGCTCTTGCAAATGGCTCGATGGTGTGGCTATCGAGGATCATTCGTAGATCTGATGAGGCTCTTCATGAGCGAGGAATCTATTCTTCATTTCACGTTGATCGCTAAGGTAGAACGTCGGCTTCGAAAGGATTTGTTGTCCTTCAACAAAACGACGAATCCACTTGAAGAGGTCCAATGGATACGGGAATACAAAGGAATGCGCATCAGTGCAAGAGCTTCACCCAATGCGTACGAAAACTCAAACCCGTCAGATGTGAGTTTTATTGATCNGGAGAATCACACAGCTCACCTACATTCAACAGGAAACCCTGACACGGATAAAGATATCCAGTTTGATATCTTTGAGGCATTCGAAGACATGTACATTCAACATGAAGATGAAATTGTTCGGTCATCTGTCAATCCTGATTTTTTGTTGTGGGAGGCGGATTATTCAGAACTCAGGGAGTTCATTGAGATTTACAAGGACGGGTATACCTACGCCAATCCTACCAGAACATATTTGCAAAACCTGCTCATTGAATTCGAATCAAATACTGAAATTTCTTCATCTTGGAGTGTTGCGTTATTCAACCCCAAATCCGGAACGGTGTTCAGTGATTTCACAATGTCTGAACTTGGAATAAAAACTCCGAAAGAAATACTTCTCAACCATCCAGTCAATGCAGACAAAGTGGACTTTGAGCCAGGCATCACTGCAAGGGAAAGGCCTTTGCTCGTGATATACTTGGAAAATTCTTCACAAGAAATTCATGGAATTCCCGTATATTTGGACCATGGATATCCTACCGTCATGTTGTCATTTTACTTGCCAGAAGAGGGGCTGAGCCCCTCATTTGTTGAGTTCTGTAGACCTGGTGCCTCAACCATCAACCGAGGAGATGAAGAAGAATGAACGAGAAACTAACAAAAGATCTTATCGATAAAATCGGTGAAGCCGTGAACGGTCAAATTCAGAAATTGATCCCCGGAGGCCTACCTGTCCAGGTGGTCTTGTTCAATACCCCAGATTTCCTCATTCAAACAACAAAGACCAAACTGCATATCCTCACTTTGAAGAACTACACACAACTCAAAGACATTGAAACTCCCGATTGGCTCAAAATCAAATCAGGTACGGATACCATCATCACGGCACCTCACGACAGAACAACTGAAATCGCTTACCTTTTGAGGAAATCATATGAGGATTTTGCTAGTGACACCAGCCAGCCGTTCACCAGCTCAATCCACAGCAAATTGAAAGTCATCACAAAATGGTGGCGGGGCGAAGGTGAGCCCTTGACTGAGATTGTCCAAAAGGGATTGCTGGGGGAACTCCATGCGATGGGTGAACTCGTTCAAATCAAATCGGAGGATGCGATTGCGGGCTGGGACCATACATCGCGCGAGCCAGTTGATTTCAACCATACAAATTGGAGCGTTGAATCAAAAGCGAAAGCAAAGGGCTCCAAAACGGTAAAGATTTCGAGCAAAAAACAGCTCACTCACCAAGGAAAACCATTGCTCATCACCGTTCTTGATGTTTCAAAGAGCAAAGACGGTGAAAGTCTGCCGCAACTTACAGAGAAAATATTGGCGGACATCAGGAGAAAAGGACTGGCGAAGAGTACCGTTGATGCTCTTCGGAAGCGTATTGATGATACTTACATGGTGTTCAAGTATGAACTTTCATTTTCTTCAAAGTGGAAAATCGGAGAAATCAACTACTACATCGTCAAGGAAGATTCAGATCCTGCTCAATTCTCAAAAAACATGCCGGAATCCATCGGAGTTCCTAGGGGTTATGACCTTGACTTGTCGTGTCTGGAGGTCACATCTCTGGAACTTTTCAAAAATATGATTGATTGATAGTTTCTGGTTGAGAAATTCCATAAACAACAGTTGCAAGTGCCTATCATGTCAATGAAGGAAGGCTGGGTCTACATCCTGCGGGAACGCGATTTCCTCACCGGAAAAACCGACCGCTATGTGAAAATCGGCCTCACGGAAAACGAAGTCGAACTGCGCAACAAGCAACACCAAACCGGGAACCCTCGCTTGATTTACTCTGTCCACGAACAGCACGTACCCTTGATGAACGCCATGGAAAAGCATCTCCACCACGTGTACTCCACCGACCGGATTCACGGGGAATGGTTCGACCTTGACGACGCTCGGGTCAACAACGAAGTGATCCCAATGATTGAACGGTTAGCCGTTGAACAAGCCGAGACAAAAGCCCACATGGAAACCGTCGCTGACCTCAAAAAAGCCTACGACAACGGCACTGAACGAAAACCAAACGCCGCAGAGACGGCTCTTCACACCGCCTACCTTGAGGCAAAGCACGCCTTCGAGTTGGCCAAAGCTCAACACGCCATTCACGATTCAACCATCCGAGCCATGATCGGTACAGCAGGAGGTATTGAAGGGGTCGTGGAAATTAAACCAAAACCACAAGGTCCCTTATTCAACAAGAAAGCCTTTCTCGCGTTGTTATCCGAAGCAGAACAGGCCACCTGTCACAAGACCGTGACTGAATTCAAAGCCTCGCTGAGCATCACTGGCACGAAAGCACTCAAAACGCTTGATGCGGCCTTGGCCTCCGAAAAGAAATCCGCCAGTAACGCCATCACCAATCCACCAAACACATCGAACCCGGGCCAACCCATGGCGATTCGAAACCCAACTGCTGAACAAGCACACGCCGATTACTTGGCATCACGCAGGACGGTGAAAGAAGAAGAATGGAGGGAAGTACGGGCGAAAAACGCACTCTTGGTCGCTTTGGGTCAAGATCGGTCCATAGAGGGCATCGTCGAATGGGTTCGTCAGGACGTGACGACGGAGGACAAATGGAGCGCTGCGCTCGCCAAGGAACTCTTTCCTCAGAAATACGAACAAGCCATCCTTGACCGAGACGATACCGTGGATGTTCTCATCGAAGAAGGTCACCCCTACTGATTCATCCCTAGACATGACCCGGTCGGGAGATGAAAACCTTGACCCTCACCGGAATCGAACCGGTTCCTCTGCTTGCGCAGCGTGCACCATACACCAAGGGCGGGCAAGAGCCTTTCCACCATTCCTCTAACCCGTGACACTTGCTTTCGCATGCCCGTGTGCGAACATCGACCTCAATCGATGCACGAGCCGTCTTCAGGGAGGAATTGGAATGGATGGACCATGGCCTGAACGTCCGAGTAGTCGTCTTCATCCAAGCACACGATGGTCATCTCCATCGGGTGTCTGGCTTTCTTCGGTGGCAGACCGTCGTAATACGCCGCTACCGCCTGCATCACTTCATCAAGCGAAGCCGTACCGTGTGAAACCGTCACAATGTGGTTCACATG
>QQSC01000041.1:6916-20816 GCA_003602475.1 Candidatus Poseidoniales archaeon
GGGCATCTTGCGGTCACGAACTGAGCGAGGGGTGCCCTGACGGCCAAGACGGTCCCCCGACCGTAAAGGGCAGGAGCAAGCCTGACCAAATCGCCGTGGACGATGTGAAGTTTGAACGCCTCACCAACCATTGTGTAGGTCTTTTTGGGAAACCCTCCCAACAAAAGCGAAGGGTGATCGAGCAACCATTGCAAGTAATCGGTGTAAGCCCCGGGCGGCCACGCACACAGCGGAGGCGTGGGGCCAAGCAAAAATGGACCGGACTCGTGTTCATCTTGATGCTTGAGCCAAGCGTTCATCCACTGCTGTTGGGTCATCGCCTTGGGATGAATGCGCGGCACGGTGTCGCTGTCGAGCATCGCCTGAACTGCAACGGAGGACATTGACACCTCTGGCATCACCGTCCATGTCCATGCGTGCATGGCTTGCTCCCAGTCTTTCAGGGCAAGCGGGCCTTCAATCCCATGATGCACCTCGTACACCGTCGCCATGTGGCTTTGATAGTCGCCGTATAAATTGGGCGATATCCATTCCACCACGCCTTTGTTGGCGAGGAGTGAGCCACCAGAAAGATGTACAAAGGCATCGTTGAGGTTGCCGTACCACGGATGGTTCGCTGCAATCATGGCCTTGTGTTTGTGGTCGAGGACCACCAAACCCCCCTCCCTGACCTTGTGGACAAAGGTGGAGATGGCGTTGTCGAACGCCCTGGACGGTTCGGATGCGTGCGGCTCCATCCATTCCAACCAATCCACGTAGAGGACGTCGAGAGGGGGCAGGTTCGTGAGCTTTTCATACGCTTCGCCCGTGATGTGAACCTGCCAGTGCGGCGTGGACAAACTCGCCTTCCTGCACACGGTATAGCCTTGGGTTGTGTCAGGGATTCTCTGCCAGGTGGCCATTCCCGACTCGTTGGCATTGACGCCCCACCCCGTCGGCGAATAATCACCCCTGTCAACCATCACGTGGATGAACGGATGCCCTCCATCGCTGATCAAACCAAAACTGGCGTGGTGGTGCATGCCAGCGGCAGGATGGGCCATGACCAATGGTCTGTTTTCGGGCGGTTGGATAGGCAAGCCGATGCCATACGGTGGACCGTAAGCCACGCAACCACCGAACCCTTGGGCCGCTTTTCTGTTGGCTGCCATGCTCATCAGATGCACCTCGGATGGTAAAGTGGAACAACCCTGAAGATTCTCTTGGTTTGCCTCTCAAGTCTGCTGTAGTCCTGTGCTTTGCACACGCCACCTGAAGTTGGTTCCTTAGCCGTGTCGTAGACGGTGTCGCCGTGCAGCGTGATGATGTGAGCCGTACACAACTTCCCCGAAGGTTGTGGGTCAGCGGGTGGGTCATCGGAATAGAAACAGAGGAAGAACAAGTCGTTGTACGATGTCAATTCATCGATGAAGTGTTCCAGTCTCCTGATGTCGTTGTTGCAATAGGCCAGTTGCATGCCGTAGGGCTTGAGAGCATCAGACCAGGTGTGCGGCGCTTGAGAATTGGTCACTGCCTTGAATGTCTCCGGGGTGGTGGTCGCCCCCGTGGCGTTGGCCACCATGGAAAGGGTCGTGGCCACGCACGATGGCCCCCTCTGTTTGGCATGCACCATTTCAAGTTCGGCAAAAAACGGACCGTGAGGCTCACCCTGCCGTTCACTGTACCACAGCGGCGCAGACGGATTGGGTTTCCAATTCGCAATCATGCCCAATCCTCCTGGAAACATTCGCTGAACTTCTGACCAAATTGAGCGACATCTTCGCCTCTTTGATCGACATTACCGCCTGTTTGAGTCAACGGCTCGTCAGTGCCCAGGGATTCCGGGAACCATGATTCGAACTCTTCGATTCTCGACGTGGTCAATTCAATTTGGAGTTGGAAATATTCCATCACCAACATCATCAGTTTCGTCCAAGATGTGTCTGTCGTCATTTCTCACCACCCCATGCTTGGTTGATTCTGTTCTCGGCCTCTTTTTTCCAGGCCGCTCTGATCTCTACCCAATCTGCCTTTGAGTACTGGCAATCGATGTCTTCCGGCACGCCCGTAGACCAATTGGCCTCCCACCACTCTCTTCTGACCTGATCATGGATGTCCTTTTTGGCGAGCATGAGCCAGATGGCCGTATCATCGATGCAAGCATGGACAAGAGCTGTCATGGCCAACGGAAGCGAGGCGTGGTTCGGTTCCATGCAGAAGGTCTCGTCCGCAGTATGGTCGGTCGCTCTTCCACCGATGTAGGGAACATGGTCGGGCACGTACCACCACGAGCCAAGTGAATGGCCGATGGTGAATTTACTGGCGTAGACCATCGTCCCATTGCCCCCGTTCCTCCTCATCCAACTCGTTGGTCTTGTGCCTGCCTTCAGCATGGCAGCGTGGGTGGCCATGTCTCCAGGTGCTGTCCAGCACCTCAAGTCAAGAGAAAGGTCGAAGGAAAAGGTTGTGCCGTGGTTTCCTTCAACCTCAATGGTGTAACCGTCCATCCTAACATGGGGCGAATTGTGAATGAATTGTGAAAGTGCAAGCCAGTGCTTCATCTCCGTTTTCTCTTCATCGTTGGTTTCCTCGAGGAAATGCAGTTCCGAATCAAGGGATGTGAGGCACACTTCCCAATCGGGCCAAGTGTCCCAAGACGTTCCTGCTTTGATGTGATGCTGATTGTATGCGGAAAACATGCCGAAAAAGGCTTCTGCCGTATCGAGGTCTCCGTTGTGGTCGATCAACTTCTCTGGATGGGTGTGCCCTTGTTCGGCTATCCAATCGCCGTGGTGGTTCATTATCGCATTGTTTTTGTTTGTTTCATTCATGTGTTCATCTCCTGTGTTGCGTTTTAGCACCGCCGTGCGTAGAATTGGCTGGGACACTGGGAATCGAACCCAGATCAAAGGTATCGCAAACCAATATGCTCTCCATTACACCATGCCCCAATAAGACGGAACAGGCGGAGGTACCCGGATTCGAACCGGGGTCCAGGGATCCGAAGCCCCTGATGCTATCCGCTACACCATACCTCCAATCTGTTTCGTGCGAAACGGCGGTGGCACTCAGTGGAACCAGCCAGCCATTGCTCGTGTCGACGACGGTATCATCGACGGCGAAGTCGCGGGGGTGAAAACTGCACATCTCGATTCAGAAACGTGTCACCCCTCATGTCACTCCCTCGCATTGGTATCATTTGCACACCGAGTATATATAAATATCCCTCCATGGTGCAATCATGTTCCATCATAAAGCCGATTTTGTGCTTTTTTTGAGTATTTGTAAAATCAACATGCGTTCATGTTTGACCTCAAGGGAAGTGGTTCACATCATGAAGTTCGTAAGGGGTGACGTAACGCCAACCACGCGCAGCTCGTTGATTTGTTGCTTGTTGAGCCTCACACCACAACCATAGCCTCAAGCCGATCATTGGCAGTTACGCTTCACCCGAATCGACCATGGCGACGGTTGAACCGATGGCGGTGATGACGGCTTCTTCCGGCCGAGGTTGCCCGTTCTTCACCTTGATGTGACGGGCCTCCTTTCCGGTGCCCTCCACCACGCCAAAGGGGTTCTCGAGGTGAATGCCTTTCCACAACTGGAGGTTCACGTGCCCTTTGGACCAGGTCAACGAAAAGAGGTCCAAACCGTTGTAGGCGTAGCATGGGTGCGCCCATTTGACCGTTTCATGGAGGCCCTCAACACCGTGAAGTAAGGACCGCAACCAACGAAGCGATGCCTGTTGAGGCTGAGGAATCCGGTCCATCCATTCATCAATGGATTCACCCGACTGGACCTTTTTCAGGTTGGCCATGACGCGTCGTGGGCGACGGTCAGCATGAACCATGCGCTCCACCGTGGCACAATCCGGGCTTCGGCCAACCATAGGTGTGGCTGGAAACACCGAATCTGTCCGTCTTTCTTGGTGTAAGGTTATAACCTCAAAGCAAGGGGTGGGTTGTTATGGATACTGGAATTTCCACAAGAAACATGCTGATTGCTGGTGTAATCATGGTGCTGCTCAACCTTGCTGCTCTCGGCCCAATGTCAACCGCAGCCGTACCCGATGCAGTTGAAGAAAATTTTGAACTCTTTTCCAAGGAGTCGGTCTGTGCGGACGACGACTGCACAACGGCCGAGTCCGATTGGGCCAGTTCCACCACCCAGCGTGATTTCTTCGGCTACTCCATCACCAACGTGGCCGATGTGATGGCCAACGGAACCGAACCCACCTACGAAAGAATTGGGCCCGTCACCTACGACATCACCACCACCCGGACCATCAACGATTACAATTCCACGGCTGGAGAACTTACCTACAACGCCGTGAAGTCGTTTGAGTGTGCCGCTGACACCGAAGTGCCGTGTGACACCGAAGTGAGTCAACTCAACATCGCCTTCCAAACCCAAGTCATCGGTGCAACCGGCCTTGCCATCGAGGGCATCATGGACACCACAAAATTGGCCTTCACCACCGGGATGATCGCCAACGACCTCGAAAACGGGGCACCCGCTGCTGCCGTCGCCGCTCAAACCGCTGGCGGCCTCACTCAAATGGGCGGCATCAATGCCATGACCACGGCCGGCATGGGCGCTGCGTACTACGACGCCTTTGACGCCTACTTCGCCGCCTCCAACCTCTCGGGCATGGGCACCTCTGTCAACTACACGATGGCCACCATGAACGCCAACGCCTCCGACGTGCACATGTTCTCCAACTTAACCACGGCCTTTGAGAGCGCCATGATGCCAACCGGCGAGAACGTCTCCCTGACCAGCAGCCTCGGCGTGCTCGCCTTCGCCGGCCACTGTGACAGTTACGCCACCGCCAACTACAGCGAAGTCATGGCCGACGCCGCCAACGGCTTCGCCAACGTCGGCACCATGCAACGCGCCACCATCTGGGACTACATGGCCATGGCAAGCCAAACCATGCCGGATGTCAACATGACCATCGCTCGCGATCACGCCCTGTGCTACGGCATCGGCGGAGGGTTCCTGCAGGCCGGCGGGGCCAACGAAGCATGGATGATGGACAACATGTCCACCAACGCCTCGACCCGCTTGCATCATCTGGGGATCCACGACGGCACCATGACCAACGCCGTGGCCATGAACCTCCTGACCAACGGCACGGGCACGGACATGCCCATGGGCCTGCTCGCTTCGAACGAAGCCGGCACCTCCTACGGCGTGGGCGCCTTCCTCTCCATGGAACCCGCTGACGCCATCGCCATGTACGGCTTGACCCCTGACCAGTACGCTGCCGTCGCCATGTGGGCCGGTGCTTGGTTCACGGACGGCACCAGCGTGCCCATGTTCCTGCTTGGCGGGGAAGGCACGATGACCGCCTCTCAATTCGTCAACATCAGCTTCGGTGCAGAAGATCCACTCAACGGCGGTTACCTCGCCAACAGCCTCAACCTCGGCGGCGCTTGGCAACTCCTCGGTGCCTCCGGCGGCGAAGCGGTCAACCTCAACGCCTCGCAATCCGGCAACGCCCTCTACGGACCGCTTGGATTGACGACGGACGGTGGTGCAGCCATCTTCCTTTACGGAGAACTGTCCGGCATGACTCCCCCGCTCAATTTCGCCACCAACCCTCCGTCCCCCGCTGCTCCCATGACCTGGGACAACAACACCATCATGGCGCTGTATGGTGTTGACGCCAACGCCGCTGCGGCCATGCGAGCCCTCATGATGGGACCAATCTACGGTACCACCTCAGAATCCTTCGTACCGGGATTCCTCATGTCGTCGTTTGGCACCACACCGTACCTCACACAGTCGTTCAACAACTGGCTCTTGGGCTGGCATGACCCTGTCAGCGCGTTCCTCGCAACGGGCAACCCCATGGACATGAGCGTCGGCTGGACCTCCTTGGAAACCAACGCCACGTACTACAGCTCACCCAACGTGGCCAACGGCGACGGTACAAACTACACCATGTGCACCGGAGAAGTTTCAGGTTGCGACAAGGGTGAAACCCTGCTCGAGGACGGTTCGACCCAACTCTCGTGGCGAAACGATGCCATGCAAATGGCCACCTACGGACTGATCACTCCCGAATCCCTTGTGGGAACCACAGGCGGATTCTTGACCGGAGTCAACGATCTGGTCGACGTTAGCGGGTACGCCATCGCCCCTGTCGTCTGCGAGGACACCTCCACGGTCAAGGGCATCCCGGTGAAAACCTGCACCGCCACCGTCGTGGCCACGGAGCGAAACATCCAGGCCAACCTGCTTGAAACCTATTCGCTTCTTGACGCAACGCCTGGTGCTCTGCCCGTTTACTTTGGCAGCGAAATCAGCATGAGCGCAGAAGAGCTCTCTGGACTCATCATCGCTGGTGAATCCACGTCAACCTTCTACCTTGACACACGAGCCCACACCGAGCAAGCATCAACCCCGGCAATGACCGATCTTGTACCGGTGTTCCAAATCCAGTCCTCCTCGATGATTGCCGATGACGATGCTGAGGAAATGGAAAGCGCCATCGTGACGAACCAAGACTCGATGTTGTACTGGACGAACTTCGACGTGCCGACCGACTTCCTCGTCGCCCTCTTCTGGGTGCTGGGATTGGCTCTCATCGTCGGGGCCGTGACGCAACTCGCCACCACACCTTCTGATGAAGACGAGAAGACGTACGCAGCCGGAGAAGAGACGGCTTCTGAATCCACGGAAGAAGCCGCCACCTCTGACGACGCACCAACCGACGGCGAGTGAATCTTCAGTTTGGCCCTTCCATCCTTGGGTGGAAGTTCAAACCTTGAGCGGATGCCAAAAGGTCCCCAAAAGGCCTTCTTGGGGTGCTGCAAAGGGAGAAGAAGATATAACCTCTCAAACAACGGTAAACCGAAGGGAACATGCCTTCGGTGAACAACTTGAGTTGCACGTTATCCATCCCCTTTGGACCCTCGACAAGAGACGCTTCGTTGGAAGCGGACCTTCAAGACCGTCTTGACCGGGGCCACCGAGTGTTTGCTGTGGGCGATGTCCACGGACATCTGGCCACCTTCAGAGCCTTGTTGCACCGGCTCCAACTCGGACCGGAAGATCGGGTTGTGTGCCTTGGAGACATGATCGACCGTGGTCCCAATTCAGCCGGAGTGGTCGACCTTTTGCGAAGCCACAATCAGGTGGTGTGCATCAAGGGGAACCACGAACACATGGCTTGTCAAAGCGTGAATTCCGACGGTGCCTTTGAAGCTTGGAGTCCTTGGATGAAGAGAGGTGGAAAGTCCACCTACGGTTCGTACATTGTGGCAACAGAAGGCGACCTCTATGAGGCAAGAGCCCGAATGCGTGACGATTTCATATGGCTCGATTCACTCCCGACGCAAATCGTGCTCGACAGGCACCGCTTGGTTCACGCCGGTTACGATCCGGGAATTCCCATGCACATGCAAGGGGAGAAGGAAATGCTGTGGATTCGGAAAACCTGGTACAAGCACGATGCGCCCCTTGATGCACAACGGAGCGTGTTCTTTGGCCACACCACGACCACAAAACTTTCACAATTCGCAGGAGAAGTGGCTTTTTCGGAGCACGTGTTGAGGGACGGCCGTCCCGCCTGGGCATGTCTGGATGTTGGGGCCTACAACCACGTTGCGCCCGGCATTGCAGCGATCAACATCGCCACCCTGCGGACCATCAAACAACCAACGCTTCGATGCGACCGTTGGTTTGACCATCGAGCCGACGGAAGGGGGCGATCGGGAACCTGGCGAGTGGAGGACGGACGCAAAGAAGCCCTCGTGGCCGATTCCTTCGGGTTGCGAGCTCTTGCCAATCGGACAAGACGAGCCTCCATAGCGGAGCAAAACGCATTGAGGGAACTTGAGCAGGCCGGCTTGATGCCTTCTCAAACCCTCGAACCAACGGATGGGGGGCATGAGGTGAACTGGAAGAAAGGGAGCCACCGTTTGGCCGGACCAACTTCCTTCCGAATCTACAGAAGACGACAGGAATCTGTCAGAGCAAGCCATCACACGTTGAGCCCGTTCGGTCGAAGCGTCCGAGAAGGCGAGAGCGTATGAATCCTTTTTTGAGTCATAAAATCGCATTATCCCCCGATAAACTACACATGATGCACGCTTGATGCACAATAACCAACCTTTAAGTGGGAACACGGTGTTCCCTCAAGCATGGAGAACACCCCCCTGAAGACAAACGGTCAATTGGCCAAAGCCTTCCAACAGGTCCTCAAAGACCGAAGAACGAACTCGGCCATGCTCAAGTGGAGCATGAACTACCGAAAGGAAATGACCGAGCAGGCCACAGCGGGTTACGGTGTGATGCTGTACCTCTTGTGATGAACCACCAACCTTGAGATAGAGCCTTCCTACGGTCAGTTGTGACCGACCTTGCCATGGATGTGATTCTAGCAGCCGGCGCAGTGTTTGCACTGGGTGCTGTCTCGCCCGGCCCCAGCCTGATGGTGGTGCTGAGGAACACGCTCATCGGAGGGCGTCAACAGGGCGTGATGTGTGCACTTGGCCACGGTTTGGGGTTTGGCTTGTACGCTGGAACCGCCGTGTTCGGACTCATCGTTCTGCTCGAGGAAGCCCCCGCCCTGTTCATTGGGTTGCAATTGATTGGGGCCGTGTTGCTGGGATGGTACGGATGGCAGATGTGGCAGGTTGATGCTGGTGTTCTGTTCGAAGAACACGAGCCTTCAGCTCGTCAAGGGTTCTCGGAAGGCTTTGCCATCGCTTTTTTCAATCCAAAAATCGCGGTGTTCTTGGTCGCAGTTCTCGCATCGGTACTTGAGGAAGGAATGTCGTTGGCAAGCAAATTGGCGGTCGGGGGCTTGGGGATGACCATCGACGCCCTTTGGTACGTGATCGTCGCTACCGTGTTGTCGGGAACCGCACGAATCGATTGGCTCAAACACCACGCTGTGTTCCTTCACCGATTGACGGCTGTCGTCCTCTGGGCGTTTGGCCTGAGTGTTCTCGTTGGTCTATGAACCGTTCAAGGGAACGGTTCGTGGCCGAAGAAAACCGTTGCAAATCAACGAAGTTGAGAGGAAGACGCGGCAGCATCGCCAGCGGCTGAGGAGGGGTCAGCGCTGGCATGAAGGGCAGTGAAAGGTGGAACGGTTGCTCTGAACAAGACGCCTCACGACCCCACCGCACCCCTCCTTGGTGCACGGCAACCCTTCACGACCGTACACTTGGAATGCGTGAGCAAAGTATCCCATCGTCCCGTCAACCGCTGCGAAGTCGTTCAGCGTTGACCCTCCCGAAGCGATGGCCTCACTCAGAACCTCTTTGATGTGGTCGGTGAGCCGTTCGAGAGCCACCGTTGGCTTGCCGTTGGCTCGAACAAAGCCGTTGGCCTTTCGGGTTGGAGAGATACCGGAACGATGGAGGGCTTCGCAAGCGTAGATGTTGCCAACGCCAACAACCGTTTTTTGATCGAGCAAGGCCAGTTTTATGGCGGTTTTCCGTCGTTGAAGGGCTCGTGCGAGGTCAACCGCCGACCAAGGATCGAACGGTTCGGGCCCCAACGACGACAGCAGAGGCTGGATGGCTTCTTCTTCTGATGGAAACAAATCAACGATGCCAAACCGACGAGGGTCGGTGTAAACCGCTCGTGTCCCGTCCGTGAAGATGAATTCCAGATGATCATGCTTTCCTCCGTATCCTGTTGAGTCTCCAAATGCAGACACGGGGACACCTCCGTTGACCGTCGCCAGAAGTTGTTGAGGAACGGCTTCTGCATCGGTCGAAGAAAACAGGGTGTAGCGGCCAGACATTCCCAAATGCGAGAGCAGGACACGACCGTCGTCAAGATCGATCAAGAGGTACTTGGCTCGGCGACGTATCCCTGTCACGGTGCAACCCGCAACGGTCACGAGATCCTTGGGGAACGGGTAGCGCAACCCTTCTCTGCGAATCAACACCTCCGAGACGGTCTTGTTGAGGATGCCCTGCAAGAGACCCTGACGAACCGTTTCCACTTCGGGAAGTTCGGGCAAGGCTCACGCCTCCAGCATGGTCACGTGGTACAGGCGATGGTTGTCCTCGTACCCCGTCAATTCAATCGATTCTTCCACCTGGAACCCTGCCTCCAACAAGTGTTGTTCGACCCCGGCAAACAAGGCTGCTTCCCCTTCCCCAGTCCAGCGTTCACTGGCGGCTTTGAGCGACAAGAGACCTTGACCGTTGACGCTGAGGAAACGACGGCAAGCCCGCACAAACATGTCGACCTGGCCCGCTTGGGCCACATCTTGGAACAGCCAGTTCACTTTTCGAGGCAACAGAACACCCCATGCGTCGTGTTTTCGAGCGTCGCCCAAAACAGGCACCAACCCCGGACGGTTGGTGGCCATGTGCGTCAATTCTCGAAGGCAACGAGGGGCCAAATCGACACAGACCAGACGACCACCAAGACGGTTTTGTTCTCCGCACACGTGGTCGTAGAGGTGACTCACGGACGTGCCGTGTCCTGCACCCAAATACAGCACAGAGGTCCCTTGTTCAGGCAAGAGCTCCGCCGGATCGGCTTGTGTCCGCAACATGGCAGCCCCCAACTTCGATCGGTTAGGGTCCCAACGGCGATGTTCTCGCCCAGAGAAACGGCGGAGGGATTCTCCGTACACCGTCGTCCCCGGCACGGCATTTTCGGTCCACAGGGCCCGCCTGTCCAACAACACCGTTGAGGACAAGTCCTTGGGACCACGTCGTTTTGAGCGTCCGCCACCCATCACATCACCTCAGCGGCGCCGCGAAGGCGGTTGTTGATTGGCCTCTCGAAGAGCGATCACCTGATCCTCCACCTTGGCCACGTCCTCGTCACCCCAAGGCGTCCCGTCGAAAGCATCAATGCGGGCTGCGATGCTGATTTTACCTGCCAGCATTCTCGCAATCTTTCCTCGCACCCAACGGGGTGAACGGTTCACCCAGGGATGCATGAAGATGTGGCCGTGCTTAGGTGGCGATGAACCGGTTTTGAGATGCTGGAAAAACGCTTTTTCGGCACCAAGGACCTGAACAGTTCCCGATGGCAGCCGAGCCAAGCGCTGTCGGCCGTGCGCCTCTACACACAGACGTGCTGCAAGCAAGGGTCCCAGCAAGGCCGAGACCGAGGGCAGATGAGAAAGGGTGAGCTCGCGCAGGGCGTTCTCCATGCGGTCCAACCTGCTTTGAGCTTGGGCGGTGTCTTGAGCCCATTCGTTCATGCTCCTCCATTCCGAAGCGGTGGGGAGAATCTCGGGCACAACGGTGTCAAGGTCTTCAGCCAATTCTTCAGGCGTGCTGGCATGACCGACTGAGCGAACAAATCCGCTTCGATCGTTCACCCTAAAGAGCGGGAAAAAGAGACCAGCCCATTCAATGAGTCGGGCTTCCATCGTCAAGTGAGCCGCCCGCAGTTCTTCGCTGCCTCGCACCAAGTGTTCCATGCGGCGGTCGGGGTCGCTGGCGGCTTGCTGCACACCCTCGATGGACAAACGGACCGCTGCTTGGTCCGCCAACGCCAATTGAGCGTCAGATGGAAGCGGGTAAGCGACGTCCGGCAACCCCGGCGAACCGTGAACAGCAGGCACGGCTTCTGGGAAACGGTCCTTGAGGGTAAGCGCTTCAGGGATCAGGCCTCCCTGTGCGAGGGTACGCAAGCGCTCAACCACTGCATGCTCGGTCAGATGACCGTCGTGTTCCAAAACATCAACGAGGTCGCCCCGGTCGTTCACGACCGCAGCGGCTCGCCAATCGTACCACAAGCGCATGGCGGTCCCTTCACCCCGTTCATTTTGACCCTTCCCCTTGACGTGGCCTTCCTCGGCTCACCTGTGCAACGTTTGCGATTCATTGCTCAAAACCAAATAGGAATATATACTACTGAGTATGGTGGCACCCCATGTTTTGCCCCAATTGCGGTACGCTTTCATTCCCCTCGCCGTCTGGAGACATCAAGTGCACGAATTACAAGTGTGGATTCGACGGTCCAGCCAATGTGAAAACCAAGATCAACGGGAAAGAAGTTGACCTTTCCAAAGCCACGTCCAGCACCAAAGCGGAAAACCGGGTGTACGATGTGATCAAGGATTCTGATAAAATGCAGGGTGTCCTGACCAAAAACACCTACATGTGCCCAAAATGCGACGGTATTGAGGTGTTTGCATACCTCCAACAAACCCGTTCATCCGATGAGCCGGAAACCAGAATGTTGACGTGCAAAGAATGCAGTCACGGCTGGCGAGAATACTGAACCGGTGTGCTCTCAAGCGCTCTTGGCACTCGAGGTCAAAAACCGGGTCAATCGCTGATTGACGTTGTTGCTCTCAATGAGGCTACAACCGTCCTGGTTACAACAACCAAGGCCAAGGGTTCGGAATCAGACCCAACACTTGCAACACCACAAGCAGGAGCAAGAGCGGGAGCGCTATGATGATGCCCAACCAATCAAAGGGAAGCGGGTCCAGACCAACCGTTGTCAAGAAGGCCACCATCAGAAACTGTGTTATTCCTGTTCCAATCATGAACCAAGAGTATCCAAATGTCCACATAAAGGTTCTTCCGGATTTGGGGCGTTGAGAACAATCGAAATGCACGCCTCCAGCCATGACGAACCGCAACAAGGTCGCTGACCTCACCAGACGATTGGAGCGGCCAATCCCATCTTGTAATCATCGGATTCAGGGTCGCCGTCATGGTGGTAGAGTTCCAAATGGGGGCCATCCCGAAGTTTGTGTTCTGATTGAGGCAGGAGATCCGTGTAGAAGGTTTTGACAGAATCACCAATGTTGACCATGGAGCCCTCATGGATGTGAACAACATAGGCTCCGCCCTCGAAATCAAACGTCTCGAAACCTTCGGGGAGGTCAGGCAATTCGCTCTGTATGCAACCGCCTGCAATGTAGCGCATGGACTGCCCTTCTTTACCCCGGAAGAGGAGCGCCATGGGGACGCTCTTGTACGAGATATCAAGTTCTTTCGCCATCGTCCAAAAAGCGTGCCATGCCGCACCAAAAGGTGCTGCATCGTAGGTCTCTTCGTGCGCCACGGAGACGTTCACAGCGAATCCAAAAAAGCGGCCAGCGGGAAACAACTGAACTTCGATGCGATCACCGAACCTCAATAGTCGGTTTCAACACGGGGGGCAAGGAAGTACACGACCTCACCTGCTCCGTCAGCAAAGGAGAACTCCAGTCGCAGAGGGAAGCTTTCCCCGAAACCCAACTTCACCTTGTCGAGAGGACCAAACACCTTGGACAAGGGGACCAAGTAGGTCAGCGAGTATTGGGACCGAGCGGGCGAGGAGCACGTGAGGGATTCCAATTCATCCTTGCTAAAACTCACCGTGACAGCGTCGGTTTGTCCCTGAACGTGAACGGTGAAATTCTCGGAGTCGATGCTGAAATTGACCAAGTCTCCGACCTGCTTTGCTGCTCGAAGCGCTTGTGTCAGGGCTGCTCCACTGATTTCCACAGATGACGGAATGTCGATGTTGGGCAGGTTGGGGGAGTTCACCGTGCTGGCATCCAACGGGCGGATGTTGCGGTCGATTTTCCCAAGGTTCAGGGTCAACACACCCGAATCTTTGGCATAGGCGATGTCGATCAAATCCTCGGACCCACCGAGGCTGATGAGTTCCTTCACCTTGCGCAACTCAAGTGCGACGTCTTGCTCTTCAACTTCCCACGTGTCAAACGCTGCAGCGTCAACACGCAAATCGATCATGGCAACGTGCGAAGCGTCCACCACGGTGGCCTTGATTTGGCCTTCCTTGAACTCGAACTTGGCGTCTTCGACAACCACGTTCAATGTTTCAACGATTTTGTTCATCAAGTCCTGACGGGCTGTGACGTTCAACATGAGTTCATCCCTTCCTAATTTCCTTGCTTTCGCGACGGCTTATGAACTTAGCACAAACGAAGGCATGAGCCGCTCCCCTTGTGCGCGGATAT
>QQSC01000042.1 GCA_003602475.1 Candidatus Poseidoniales archaeon
CTCAACATGGCTGATGTTTCTCATGCTGCAACGCTGGCTGCCATCACCCGAGAAGAAAGCCGGGGCGGTCATACCCGCGACGACTTCCCCACCCCAGAAGACGACTACTGGGGCAAGACACTCAACATCATCTGGATGGAAGGTGGAGAGATGAAGATTCGGCAAGAGCCCGTCGAAGAAATGCGTGACGACCTCCAAGAAGCACTCAAGGAAGTCAAATCCATGATCGCCGAACGAGCCGCCGAAGCTGGAGGTGAGAACTAATGTCACTCAAAGGAACCAAACAATCGTTCAACGTTCTACGTGGAGAAGGCGAAGATGCCTCGCTTGAAGGCTATGAAATTGAACTGGATGAAGGCATGGTCGTATTGGATTGCCTTCACCGCATTCAACACGAACAAGAACCCGATATGGCCGTTCGTTGGAACTGCAAAGCAGGAAAATGCGGTTCATGTTCTGCTGAGATCAACGGCCGACCACGCCTGATGTGCATGACTCGGATGAGCGACGTGGTCGCTGAAACACCGGCAGGTCAGCCCATTGAAATTCGTCCGATGAAAGCCTTCCCTCACGTCAAAGACCTGGTCACCGACGTCAGTTGGAATTACGAAGTTGCCCAACGTATCAAGCCCATCAACGGGCCCAAGGAGATGAACTGGGAATTCAATCAGATGGAAGCAGATCGTGTTCAAGAATTCCGTGAGTGCATCGAATGCTTCCTGTGCGTCAATACGTGCCACGTTCTACGCGACCACGCTTTATTCGATGATTTCGCTGGACCTCGTAACCTTGTCCGCCTCGCACAATATGAGATGCACCCGTTGGATACCGAAGACCGTGTTCCAGAAATCAAGAAAGAATTCGGCGTTGAATACTGCAACATCACACGGTGCTGCACTGAAGTTTGCCCTGCAGGCATCCAAATCACCGACGATGCGATTATTCAATTGAAAGAGCGTGTTGTAGACCGGTATTACGACCCGCTTCAGCGTATCTGGCGAACCCTGACTCGGCAGAAGGTTCGCTATTGATGTGCAAACCGACATCCGCTTGACTGCGATGGTCCGTGTCATCCTCGGGCGTTCAGCCAATCGCGAATCCACACTTCACCGATGCCGTCATAATCAACGTTAGGAGGCTGAAGCGGTCGCACGATGATCAACATATCCAATTCTCCACCCCAGGAGGCTTTGGCGACCACAACCACCTCGCCAACCTTGGTGCCTGCGGGGTCTGAGCCAAAGGTTGTGGAATTGATGTTATAACTTCGAAAGGCCACCGTTTCAATATGTTGGGATTCCCAACTTCCAAGTTGGATGTCCAGTGTGGATGGAGAAGGAACGGGTTGTAAGATGATTTCTTCGGGATTGAGGCGTACAAATGGCACTTCTTCGTCAATCAACTCAATCGCTTGATGCATGCGTCCGGTCTCCATATTCATGAGCGACGCCAATGTCAGGGCAACACTTTCAGCACCAACCACCCCCGCTTGGTGCGGCAATCGTAACGTGAGGGATTGCAACACCACCACATCGCTGGTCACCCAGGTGTATTGCTCGCTGGCGGGGTACATGGAAGCATGTGGATTTTCTGTGAACAGGGGGCGGCCCCAGTCTTCAGGTGCAACGGGGTCGTCGACGGGAAGAAAACCTGTGGCTGTTAAACAAAGCATCGCCACACTCAAGGCCAGTAAGCGAGGTGTTCGGTGGGTCTTCCAATCTTCTCGGGCAGCGGGGCTAAGCAAGGAGACCACTACGAGCAACGGGAGGGCAAGGAGGGCTCCTGCGGGCAATATCCAGAGAAAAATAACGAAGGCAAGAGCCATCTGAATGCCTTGAGGGCCGATTGGCGTGTGCCATGTTTCATCTTCCTGTGCTTGTTTTCGACGGTGAATGAAAACCAAGGTCAAGGCACCTCCAACAAGAGGTAGCAGCGATTGAAGGAGACCTTGCCATACCATGAACGACGGTGGCAACCCTGCATCCAGCCGCCATAGATGTTCGGGTTGTCCCAAGGTTGATGCGAGGGTTTCGTGTAAGATTGACCATGGCGGAGGCAGTTCTTTCCTTTCAGGACGTCCAACACCGTCACAAGATACCCGCTCCTCGCTGGTCAAAACCTTGGGCTCAACGCTTGGGACCGGGGATTGTAGACCTCAACCTCAAGTTGTATCGAGGATCCATTCTCGGACTTGTAGGGCCAAACGGAGCAGGAAAAACCACCCTGCTGCGCATGATGGCTGGCATCCTTCCGCTTCAAACGGGTTCGGTGATGGAACGGATTGACAGTGAGGAATGGACGCACGTCGATGATTTGCGAACCCTGGTCGGCCACAAGCCTGAACAGGTGAGATGGCAAGGCAAAACTACGGTCAGAAACATTTTGCTTGAACTTGGGGAAATGCGAGGGACGGAAGGACATCGCATTGACGCTCTGCTCAATCTGGTCGGGCTTCACCATCGTCGAGACGAACAATTGGACAATCTCAGCCAAGGCATGCGTCAGCGTCTTTCCATAGCAGCGGCATTGCTGGGCTCGCCCAAGGTTCTGCTGCTGGATGAACCCTTCAACGGACTGGATCCGGTCGCAGCACAGGCCTTCACCGAATTGATTCAGCGCCTTGCAAACAAAGGCGTCAGCATCGTCATCTCGTCACACATGGTTGCCCAATTGGGCGGAGTCATTGACCGAATCGGCCTGCTGCATCGCGGTCAACTCCTCGATGAAGGCCCACTTGGAGATGTCGAAACAAGATTGGCACTCAACGGTCGTTACACCGTGGCTGGAACGGGTGAAGTGGACCTCGAAGAATTACTGAAGGGCATTGAAGTAGACCAAATTGAGCATGAATCTGATGAAGATGGTTGGAGCTTGACCTTCAGGGGAGAAGCACAAGAGGTTTTGCAGGCCTTGCTTTCAAACGGCGTTGCTCTTTCTTCTTGGGCACCTGTTGCACCTAATTTGGTCGAGTGGTTATGCGCCGCAACTGGAATGGATGTTCAAGACATTTCTTTGGAAGTTGCCTCTTCTGCAATGTTGCCAATGCGTACCGTGGAGGTTGGCGAAGATGAGTGATTTCGGACGAATCCGAAGCATCGCTGCTCGCATACGGCGTGAACGCCTCTTTGGTATCCGAATGAACATCATGCTCCCCATTCTTCTCCTGTTTTTACCGGGAATGGCGTGGGGCTTTTCTGACCCCAACATCATCTTGCCTGGAGGTCATCAGCCATCCACTGCCATGGAAGTCCTGTTCTATGCATCTCTCGGCGTTGTATTCGGGGCAACCATGTGTGCCGTTCTGCTCTCCTTTGACGGCGTGAGCAGGGACCGAGCAAGTGGAATGTTGGAAGTTCGACTTGCACAACCGATGCCTCGTCGGCATCAGGCAACCGCGTTGGTGTTGGGATATTTGCAAAGTATTCTGATTCCGGTCTACGGGCTCATGGTGCTGTGCCTCGTCATCGTTCGTATCCGCATGGGCGAGTGGACGAATCTGGAGGAGACCTTGGTTTACTTTGTATCGACGGGACTCATTCTTTTGTGGTACACACTGTTTGCTCTGCTTGCTTCGACCACTGCAAAAGAACAGGGTACAGCAGTTGCCTTTGGAGTTGGCGTTTGGTTCTTTTTCACCTTTCTTTGGGCCTTGGTGACGACGATGGTAGCCTATGCATCAGGTGTTGCAGTTGGTGAAGCCAATGACCCTGCATGGGTGGCTTTGGAGGGAGCACTTGACTTGCTTTCGCCCAATGGCGTGTATCATCATCTCTTGGAAACGCAACTTCCAACCGTTGACCGTGGTGTTCCGATGTGGCAAACGTGGGCTGCAGCAATCGCTTGGACGGTTCTGCCTTGGTGGGCGCTTCAAAGGCGCATGGAAGCACTCGTTCCTTGAAGAAAAAGGCAATTCTTCATGAAGGCGAAAGACCACGCCCATCTATGACACGCCGCTCGCTCTCTCTGCAAATCGCCTCGTTGGCCCTCACGCTGCTGATGGTTTTGGTCACGACCTCGCCCCTTATGACGTCCAACTTGGATGAGCAACCACTCGTTCTTCCTACCGAGGGACGACAAGATACGCTCGACGTTGACTGCAGCGGATATTCCTTTGAGGACCTCTTTGAATACGACTTCGCATTGTTTGAGCTTGACATTCTCGATGACTGGGCAACCGGTGATATGTATGCAAATGCATGGGTCAACGGCTCGAACTCTGCCATCGTGCGCGACAACCTTGACGGGCTCTTTGAAGGTCTGCCAGGTGGCGATAACGAGTGGATCAGTACCGATGAGCGAGATGCTGTCCGCAGTATTGGACCAAAATGCATTGCTGACATGGAAACACGACTCGGAATGCGCGAGGGTATTCCTCATTCGGGTGGCGTTGATTGGAACGATTTTGAATTCGTTGAGGCTGGAATCGGACTCGACGAGGTCAACCTTGTCCCCGANGGGCATCCTGATGCTCGCACTTGCACCAACTTTGGTGCAGAACAAGGTTGCAAAGAGGTCCCTACTTCAACCACCGATGATTTGGAAATCAGCCTCTTTGTCAAGGATGGAGAAAATAACAACGTGCGATGGGACCAACTCCCCAACAGCGGCTCGTCAAACTTCACGCTCGCCATGAACATCACCAACATGAGCGACGCTGCCCTTGTTGTGACCTTCCCTGTACTTCAGGGTCTGCGGATGTACGATTTCCGAGTTACCGACAACAGCCCTGACAGCGGATTAAACTGTGATTACATCAACGAACCGTCGTTCATGTATCTCCCCGATGGAAGCCTCCAAGTGACACAATTGGTCAACTTCGACCGAACCCAATGGACCCTTGAATGTGCGATGTTTATGGATTTCACCACGCAAATCCCCGAAACGAACGACGTCCCCGTTTGGTCGTCAACTGCACCCGTCAACGGCACGCGAATCGCCACCGGTGGGACTGGAACAACGGTATTCACCCCGGCTGATGTTGGCAATGCATGGGCGAGTGATGACGACGGTTGGTCACTCGATTGCACCTTTGCGGAAGAAGGATGGTCGGTTTCTACCAACGTTTTGGGCGACTTCCTTGTTGCTCAACCTGCGACCTCATCGATATCTGAGGCAACCTGCACCATCGTGGACCCTCTGGGAGCTACCGACGAAAATGATTCTCGCACCTGGACCTTTGGAACCCTCTTCACGGCTACTGGAACGGTGGATGATGACGGTGAAAATGCTCGCCTTACCATCACCTCTTCCGGACTTGCGAATGAATTTATTTTCACGCCCCGAGCCCTCCAAGATGGACAACTTGGTGGAGTAAATGATGCGGTCACCGTCAGTTCAAGTGCACCCTCAACCATCGCAGTTAGCCTCAGCAACATTCGACCAGGGTCGTTTACCATCACGGGTCTCGCCGAAGCAACCAACATGATCGATTTCACCGTTGACATGGACTTGAACCTCGCAAAACCAAATTCCCCACCCGTCATCACTGTTGCCGTAAATTTCGACGGAGAGAACGCGACATGGGACGATAATCAGCAGAAATTCGAATTGTACGGACTCGTGAATGACCCCGATCTTGAAGGAGTGAGCATGAGTTTGACCATCTGTGGAGCAGAGTACCAAGGTTTTGTGATTGACAATATCAACTGGAACGTGGAAGTTTCGACCGCCATCTGCATGGCCAATGGTCTCACAGATTACGATGTGGTTATCACGGCGACGGACGATTCGGGAGCCTCAACTCAACTTACCGTCGAAGTCCAAGACCCAATGTTCAACGACGCCCCAGTTCCCGTAAACCCTGTCACAGGCGAGCCAGACTCTTCTCTTCCATTCCCCTCCTTTTTGGCAACCTTAGCCATGCTCGGGGCTGCACTTATCCTTCGCCGTAGGAGCGAGGAATAAACCGACACAACCAAAAGGCAGCGCTCGCGGGGCGCAGTTGGGGATACGTATGTTTACGGGCACTGTTGAGGCACGAAGTCACGAAGGTGGCCTTCTCGTCCATTTTGATGGGTCTTCACCAGCCCTCAATGCAATTGTAATTCTAGCAGAAGATGGCACCTACATCGGAAAGGTCGATGGTGTCATTGGAAATACGAACCACCCACTTGCCCACATTGGCCACGTTGATCGCAAACTCGACCTTGATAGTGTGATGGGTGCACAAGTCGGTATCCGAGCAAAGAAGCCTCGTCCTGAACGTGAGCGCTCAAACGATCGAAACGACGCTCCACGCCGTGATGACCGAAGAAATAACCATCGTAGTGACCGAAACGATTCGGGACGAGACCGTGGTTCATTCTCCCGACACGACAGCGGAGGTCAACGACGCAATCATTACGACAATCACGGTGATAACGACTGGGATTGTCCCAAGTGTAACAACTCCAATTTCGCACGCAGGACCGTGTGCAATCGTTGCGAAGAACCCCGCCCGGGTGGCGGTGGAGGCGGTCAACGCCAAGGCCGAAACAACGATTTCCAGCGCCGTGATAGGAACAGTGGTGGAGGTCGTGAAACCTTCAACGATAACGATTGGACTTGCCCTGAATGCAAGAACTCCAATTTCTCCTTCCGTCAACAATGCAACCGTTGTGAAGCTCCTCGCCCTGGTGGCGGTGGTGGCGGTGGTGGACGATCAACTTCACGTCCCTCAGGCGGTGGCGGTGGCTATCGTGACCGGAACAGCGGTGGAGACCGACGAGGCGG
>QQSC01000043.1 GCA_003602475.1 Candidatus Poseidoniales archaeon
GCTGGTGTACGGGTTGAAGTGGACGATTCCGACAACAACATCATGAAGAAAATTCGAAACCACAGAAAACTTCAACCAGCCTACCTTGTCATTCTTGGCGATGAGGAAATTCAGAGCAACACGGTCAGCCTCCGTGCTCGAAACGGAGATCAAATTGCAGGAATTCCATTGGAACAATTTGTGAAGGACATTTCCCTCGAAATCAGCGAAAAGGTCAGCCAACCCTCGCTGGTTCCCCCCGAACCTTGAGGCCGCACCATGGAAGCACCGGACATCCTTCACAGCGCATCCTCGATGATGCTGTTGCCGCTCGGTTTGGCGATGCTGACGGCTTGGCTGTTCTGGGATCGAATCGTGCCACGTCAACTCATCGGGCTTCAAGTCGCGTTCAAGACATCTGTCAACACTTACGAAATTCATCGAGTTACGCACTCAATGGATGAAGTGAAGGCCATTCTCCAACGGCGTGGAACACGGTTCGGCGTGTTGTCTTATCTTCTCGCCTTAGCTGGTATCCTCGTTCTTTTGTTTGAATTTCTCGTCTATCGCAGCGGGTGGTCCTCAGGCATCCATGGAGGAAGCATTGCTCTGGGTTTGGTCATGATTGTGTTGCCTGCTTTGGTGTCCAGTGCCACTTCGCTGGGCTCTCAAGCCATCCAGCCGCTTGGCACCAGCAAAGCCACCTTGCAAAACAACACCCAAGCGAGGAACGTTGCTTACGCCACCCTTATGCTCGCTTGGCTCCTGCTTGCTTGGGCCTTGTTGGTGGTCATGGAAGCGAGGAATTTTGAACGCACCCACCGGCTGAGTCTCGCAGCCTTCTTTGCATTTAGTCCGGCTGTACTGGCCTATGGACGGGTTCTTGGTTCATCATGGAACGCATTGAAGGAATCTTCTTCTCAAATCGCCAAGGGCAAGCCTTCTCCGTTCCACAACCACGTCCCGAACGCTCGCCAACAGTTCGTTGCTCAGCTTGTTCATCTGAACCTTGCTGTCATGCCCTTCGTGGCCTTCAACACCCTTGTCTCTGTGCTGCTGTTGCTGTACAACCCTGACATGTTCACCCACTCCGAACGGGTGCTGAATCTTGACGAATACCGCCTTCAAAACACCTACATGGAGGAAGGTGGGCTCCTCGGGTTTTGGCTCATTGAGTTGTTCGCCTTTATCCCTGAGGAAGGAATTCGTGTGCCGATGGTGACCTCTGTTCTGATGTTTCTTCTGCTTAACGTCGCCATCGTGGGCTTCCTGTTTGTCTACGAAGTGGCCAGGATTTTGTTCCTTGACATCCAAGATGTGGCGGGAAGGGGAGGCATTCGGTTGGCGGACAGTCGTCTTCTTCGAGCGGAGCCTGTGCAACAAGCGACGGTGCTGAATTTTTGTTTCACTGGGTTTGCAGGCCAATCGATGTTGCTGTTGGCCTTGGCCATGGTCACGTTTTGGGATTCAACCTATCTTCCACAAGGTGCGGCGTGCGGGGTTTGGGAAGACAGCCTGTGCCGTTACATGGAAAAGGACATTCTCGAGGAATTGACATGGCTGCTGGCCTCCGGTGGCCAAATTGCCTTTTTGGGAGTATGGGGTCTGTCCAGAGGGCGTTCCAAGGCCTTAGGGGACATCACCTTTGATGCTTCAATGGACGAAGACAGGACTCGACTTCGAGGCATGAGTGACATGATTTATCTCAAACAACAGCCCATCAACGAATTGGTTGGAAACGGTGAGTGGCAAAAAGCGCTGCAACGTTACGATGAGATGAATCACCAACAAGTGGAAACGCTTGTTGGCTTGGACATGATTCGGCGAGCCCATGCTGGCATGGTGCTCAATGCGGGCCTTGGCCGGTGGGATGAAGCAGAAGAATTGGCCATTGATTTGTTGGCCATTCAAGGCGGACGCAACGCAGAAGGAACGAGGTTGTTTTTGTGTGCTGCAAGTCTTGCGCAACGGGACCTTAGAGAGGCCGAACCGAGGCTGGAATTGCTGCCCGAACAAGACGTGGAAGGTGCCCGTTTGCGATGGTTTGCCTCCTTGATGAACCCGAAACGTCGCCTTGAAAAGCACGCAGCATCCATTCTGGCCATCGATCCTGTCACTCGAATAAACAAGGCCCTCCTGAAGGCCTACGCCAACAACACCCTACCCCCAACAAGCATTGCCCTGAGCAAACCCGTCAACCGAACCATGTTCTTGGGGCACTTGGGCCGGCTTCGGTTGAACGGTCAATCCGAACGGGCACTTGACATGCTAGAAGAAGGCATGAAAGGGGTTGATGGTGATTGGGTGCAAGGGAAAGTGGTTCAGTGTTTGCTGAACGTGGATGCCGGGCGATTGAACACCGCTGTTCGTCAAATCGATGCGCTGGCCACCCTCCACCCTCGTCATCCGTCGGTTCGAACCGTGCTGAACATGATGGCCAAACTTGGGCTCACGAAGATGCCGCCCAGTGAAGCCACCAACATGGAATGGGCGACTGAACGGGACACAGACTGGCGCCATCATTGGGGTGAGCATCACGTCGCCGTCCCCCCTGCCCTTGAAACACAGCAACTGAAAGCACATGCTTGGAAGGCCAACGCTTGGGTTCTTTGGGGCACAAAAGGCATGAACGTGTCCACTCAAAAGAAAGCGGTTCGGCAGATGCCCAACGAGTTGCCAATGGGCCTTTTCCTCCACCTTTCAGGCGTGGTGAGCACCATCAAAGGGCAACCCATCGACTTGGGGTTCCCTGGCGGATTGGACTTGAACGCTGCAGAACGGCAAGGATTGCTCGATTGATCAGACCCGCCGACGAAGTCGCTCCATAGCAGCATCTGCATCGCTCAAGTGGTTCAAACAAGCCGCAATGTCGCTCTCGCCCAATCGCTCGCCTGCCAAGGCCACCGCTTGTTCACACGCTCGACGGTCGTCGTCCTCAACACCGATGTTGGAGGCATCGCATTGATTCCGCAACACTCGCCATTCGTCCAGCACAAAATCGTACAGTTCCAAGGCCTCGTCTGCCTCTTGCCCCGCCTTGTCCAATTGGGATGTCATTCGGTCGAGCAGCATACCTGCATGGCTCCATTGCTTGTCGTGAGCGGCTTCCTCGATCTCCCTCAACCCTGTTCGCCAAGTCGCCTCGTCTGCACGCCCTTCGAAGCGCTTTACGAGTTGTTTTTTCTGTTTGAGGGCGCGACGCACATCGTCCATAGCGATGCGTTCACGTTCGATGGTCCGAACGACACCGTCCGCCAAACCGATGGCTTGGGATGCTTGGCCTGAAGCAAGGGCAGCATCGGCCCGTTCAAGCCGCTGTTTCAATTCGGTCATGTCCAAGCCGTCCGTGCTTTCGATGGTGCGGTGAGCTTGTTTCACCGACTCAGCTGCTCGCCCCAATGCTTCGTCCCCCGCCGCCAACTGGTCGGGAATTACGCTAGCAAGTTCGTAGGCTTCCTTTGGGGATTCGGCTGCAAGCCTGGCTTTGGCGTCCGTCAAGAGTTCCCGCAAATGAACGGCGTCATCGTTTGTGTTGCCGTCAAGTGCACGGGCGGCTTCCGAGATGGAGCGTTCTGCAACCTGCCACCATTCCACGACCTCAAGAGCACGTTTCTTTGCTTGTCGGAACAGGAGTTCTCCTTCACGAAGCGAACCGAGGTTGACCTCTCGAACCCCCATGTCGTATGCCTTGCGAGGGCGCTTGACGACCGGTGCAAGCGATTCTGCTTCAACCACAGTTTTCAGAGACTCAGAGCGGACGGCATCCACGTCCCCCGCAAGGGAGACCGCTCGGTTCATGTCCTCTTCGCATTCGTCCAAGAGATTCATGCCGTATTCAAGGTCAAGATGACCTTCCTCTTTCGCCGTGGACAAGAGGCTGGAGGCTTGGGCAACGGCTGCACCCTCCGCTTTCATCTGCAACAAACGCCCTTCCAACACGTTTAATCGGTTCTTGAAGGCCTTGCGTAAATCTCGCTGGAGGTCACCTGCAAACCAATGATAGCCTGTGTCCATGACAGCGGCGCCAAGCACAACAATTGACAGCTGTCCACCAAGAGTGCTCTGACCTGCTCCATTCAACACGAGCACCGCTGCGGTTAAGCAACCCACTCCAGTCATCAGTGATCGGAATCGGAGCACGCCAAAGGAGCCTCGAAGAACCTTGGTGGACAGGGCACGGCAAACCATGGCAGCTGAGAACACCATGGCTGACCCGACGACGTTCTTCATGGAAGGATCGTCCAGACCAAGGACGCCCAAAACGGCCAAAACAGGCCAAGCCAACGATGACGATGCGCCAAGGCGAGAACGAGCTGATGCCTCATCGAGTGCCAAATCTTGAAGGAAAATCCCCCACAACAACAACACAACTGGTGGCCCAAAAGAAGCCAAATCCACCGATTCGGCTTGAATCATGGCGTTGATGGAAGGCCATGCCAGCCACAACGCAGAAGCGAGCATGAACAAGGCAACCACCAGGGTCAAATTCTCCACAAGACGCTGACGCCGTGCCCGTTCGGTTTCAATGGCCGCGTCGGTGTCGGCCCAAGTCACCATGCTTTTGCCTCGCCCCATCTCCTCCATAATGACTGCGCTGTCAACATCATTGCACTGAGGGGTGGTCCCCAAGGTTCAAGGGTGTCTTTCGGCAGTCGTTGAAAAGCGAGGGACAACCATGAGCGGACTCATCACTATGGACGATTTGACCAACGACGAGATTCTCAGCATCCTCGATGATGCAGAACGACTGTTACCGGTTGCAAGAGGAGAAGCCTACCTTCCACTACTCCAAGGGAAAATCCTTGGGAATTTGTTTTTTGAACCAAGCACGCGAACCCGCATGTCGTTTGAGACCGCCATGAAACGCTTGGGTGGAGATGTTGTGAACCTTGGAGATGTGAAGACTTCGTCGGTGGTGAAGGGGGAAACGCTCTACGACACCATCCAAATGGTCGATGGCTACACGGACATCATCGCCATGCGCCACCCAAGGCAAGGGGCCGCTCAATACGCCCAAGATTCTGCGGAGGTGCCGGTCCTGAACGGTGGTGATGGTGCGGGACATCACCCCACACAAACCATGCTTGACCTGTTCACCATCCGCCAAGCCCACGGCCGACTTGAAGGATTGAAGGTTGTTCTTGCTGGGGACCTTCGCTACGGGCGAACCGTGCATTCCCTCAGTCACGCCCTCACCCGTTTTGGCTGTGAATTGATTTTCGCAAGCCCCGATGTCCTGCGCATGCCGGGTGAGATTGTCGAGGATTTGTCATCACACGGAGCGACCATCGTCGAAACAAATGATTTGCTAGGTTCCATTGACACGGCGGACGTGGTTTACATGACACGAATCCAAAAGGAACGCTTCGCCGATGAGGACGAATACACCAAAGTTGCTGGTGCCTACAAATTGCACGCAAGCAATTTGGACGGGGTCAAAGAGAGCATGATCATCATGCATCCACTCCCTAGGGTCGACGAAATCCATCCTTCCGTGGACAGCACCCGACACGCTCGTTATTTCGAACAAGCCTTCAATGGCGTCGTTGCACGGATGGCGTTGTTGTGCAGATTGCTTGAGATTGAAGTCCCAGGGGGTGAGGCGTGATGAGTCAGGAACACAACATGCGAAGAGTGACAGCCATCCGAAATGGAACGGTCATCGATCACATCCCTGCCGGTCAAGCCATGCGGGTGTTGGAAATGCTTGGACTGCAATCGTCAACCACCGTCCCTGTGTCCATGGTCATGAATGTCCCTTCCAAGAAGAAAGGCACCAAAGACATCATCAAAGTCGAGGACCGGGAGCTCACACAAAACGAACTCAACCGTCTTGCCCTGGTCGCTCCCGAAGCACATGTGGCCATCATTCGAGCCTACAGCGTTGCACAGAAACTGACCATTGATTTGGGAGAGGAAGTGAAAAATGTCGTCCGATGCACCTTTTCAAATTGCATCACGGCCAACCCGAGGGAACCTCTTCCGCATCGATTGAAGATCTACAAGACCGATCCCCTTCAGTTGCGGTGCCACTACTGTGGCAGGCCACAGGACCTTGTGGACGTGATTCACAACTTGCTTTGATCTTCATCCATCAGCAGGTCTCTCATGTCGCAGGCTTTGCACTGCTCACCTGACGTCATGTTACCGCAACGGGAACATGGTTGTGGAGGCGGCGGTCGTCCACCCCCTCCACCGAGAGCAACGACTTCATCCCGCAGTGCCTTGACTTGATCGGCCATCTTCACCAAGCCGTGGCGGGTTCCTGGAACATCTGCTTCCATTTTCGCAACCATGTCTCGGTGCCGCCATCGCAATGCACCACGTGCGTTCGGGCACTCCTCATGATGCAGTGGGAGTTCCCGGTGGAGAGCATAGAGATGCACTTCTTGTTCGGGTACCCAGCGCAAAGGAACAATCCGAGGGGCCAATCCCTGAACCGGAGTGGAGGTGTGTGGAGCGAGCCGAAGCGTGCGTTCCAAATCTCCGTTGGAGACGTTCATCAACACGGTTTGGGCCATGTCATCGAGGTTGTGCCCCAGAGCCACAACATCAGCCCCCACTTTCTCAGCGAGATGATTGATGCCTTGACGTCGAAAAACACCGCAGTATGCACAAGCCATTCTGGGTGCGTTGTTGTCCTTGGACACGGCCATGGGGAGGCGGTTGACCACCTCGTCCATTTCAAGGAAGGACAACTCAGGATAGGTGACGACCTCATGGCGCACACCCAATCGCTCACACAGGGATGCTGCGCATTCAATGGAAGGGGGGCGGTAACCCTCAATGCCCTCATCCACGGTTCCTGCAACGATGGTTACATCGCGACGTTGGCCCAGAAGGTCGACCAAAACATCCAGTAAAACGGCGGAATCCTTCCCACCTGAAACGGCCACAAGAACGGTGGTGTGTGATCCTTTTCGCAGCGTGAGTTGTTTACGGAGCTCTCTGCTGATTTTCTTCCGTACCGACTTTGCAAGGTGCTTCCCACAGAGGATTCGACCGGAGTATGCTTGCTCGAGGATGGCAGGTTTGTCGCAAGAATCGCATTGGGGTATGGAAAACGCTCCATCTCCCGTGGCACCTTCCATGGTCCTCTCGGAAGGGCGAAACGGTTTCAATCCACCCCTACAAGTTGGAGTGTAATGGTCCCAAACTTCTCAATATGAATTTTAATTTTTCAATTGATATTTTGGACGGTATTCCGATTGATCATTCGCACTCAATGCGCCAACCAACTCCAGAATGAGGAGCATCACGCCGATTGTCCATTGAGCTTCCGTTAAATTTCAGTTGGAATTTCCACCCAACTGAACAAAACGGCCCTTTGCCAGGATTCAGCGGTAAACTTCTTGAAGCCTACAGCGGTGTCATGGGATTTGAGCCATCATGTTGAACCGCGTGTTGACCGTTCTTCTTGAGAAAGAGTCGTTGGATGAAGTCTCCATGATCGACGACATGGGTCGCTTGTTGTCCAGCGTCACCCGGGCGGGGCGTTTGCCCGCTGCCGATGCTCATGTGGCCTTGCTCATCGATGCCCTTGAGGCTCAGCAACGAATGGGGCTTGGCGACCTGCATGAAGTGTGGGTCGAGGGAAATGATCGGACCCTCATTGACATCGTCACACCTCATCGAATTCTCATCGCTCAAGGCCGAGAAGGCCGTTTGGGCCGCTGGCGCCACAGTGTTGACCACCTTCGGTCGGCCTTGGCCACCACACCCTCCAAAGAGGTGACCGTTGATGTTTGAACTCCCGCAAGGCCAACCGTTTGAAGAATCGTTCAGCATCGAGGAGGGCTCCCTTTTGCCGTTTGCGCACGGCTCCATCACGACGAGGATTGGACGCCGGAAATCAGCCTCTGGTCACCGATTGGTCCGAGGAGGCAAAGTCGTCGCTTGGATGGCCGTTAACGAGGAAGGCGCCTTGTTGGGTGGGCTGGACGCTCGCCTTGAATTGGAACGCATTGAGCGGGACAACAAGACAAAACAGTTCGCAACCACCTACACCATTCGAGGCCTTGGGGACATCGCGGATGCACTCCCGGAAGCCTTTGAACACCAAGTTGACCGTCAAGGCCTTGGCTCCACGGTTAATTTCGTTGAACGGCTTCTGGCCAGAGATTTGTCCACGGTTGTTGAACAGCTGGCAGCCAACGTCACCGTCCGAGGCGCACTGGCAATGGACGGCGGATTGCTCATCGACCATGCCGGAGATTTGCCGGGTTTGGGCGAGGCCGAAACGGTCTGTGCTCATCTCCACGAGCTTCTCGCCGGGATGAACATGGAAACCGTGGCTGATGAATTGGGGCTTCGGGGGCAAGGACATCTGACCCTGCACAGCGACAAAGGAGCGTTGTTGCTCGCCCAAACCGGCTCGATTGCCATAGCTGCATGGACCGAAAAGGATGCCAACCATGCAAGGTTGATTTCATCTGCATCCCTTGCCCTCGAGGGCGAGTTGGGTGCTGCTGGGCACGGTGGGGCGAAACTGCCCGATGGGTTCACCCTACGAGAAGGGAAGGGAGGTCCTGATGCGGTGGTGTCCATGCTCAAAGCAGCCATGCACGAAACAGTCACTGGACATCTTCAATCAGGAAGCTCAAGCAAGGCTGTTTCCCTTGTTCTCGACCGAGGCGTCCCCATCGCGTGTTGGGCGCCATCTGTTGACAGCATCACGGAAGCGATGTCAATGCTCACGGACCCAAAACGGAAGGTCAAACTCATCCGCTTACCAGCAGGCACCATTGTTTCAGCTCAATCGGGCACCATAGAAGGGTTCACCCTCTCCCAATGTTGTTCCGAACTCGCCAAGGTTCGCACCCGTTCCGAAGCCAGACAGAGCACGTTAACCGCTCTCCTGAACGAAACATTCGGATTCGAAATGGGGCTCCAGTCGCTTCAACAGTCCCGTTCCACCATGGCATTTGTCTCATCGGGAATGGATGTTGCTGAACCGCTCCCTGTGGTCAAGGACCAAGCCTTGGCTGCCGTGGATGCAGGCTTGCGTCGCCGACTTGAGAAATCACAACAAGCCGAGGACAGCTTGAACCGTGAAAAATCAAAATTAGAACGGAAAATTGCTGAACTGGAAAAGAAGAAGGAAGCGGCTCAAATCGTCGCTCGCGAAGCGAGTGAATCACGGCAAGAACAGGTCGAGGTCGTCGAAAAGGCTCATGCGAAACTGAACGCTATGCAAGTCGATCTTGCACAAGCACGGAGCATCTCCGAGGAATCTTCGTCTCGGGCAGAACGTCTCATGCGGCGGGTCAACGAATTGGAGCACCAGGTCAGCGAACGAGCCGCTGAATTGGCGAAGGCAATAGGCGATTCATCCTCAAGCGCTGCTCTTCATGAAAATCTGGCTTCAATGGCCAGCAAGGAGGCAGAGTTGCAAGCCAACCTCGGCGAAGGTAGTCAACGCTTGACGACCATCCGTCAGCAAAGCGATGATGAAGAACGACGCTTGCGTGTGCTCACCGAGCAAGTCAGTTCTGCAAGAGAACGCCATGCTAGGGTACAGGCTGACTTGATCACGCTCAAAGAGCAGGTCCACCTTCATCAAGTGGAACTTGAAGCCTCCAGATCAGAAACCAAAGCAGCAAGAACACGACTGGATGAAGATCGAGAGCGGAGAGCAGAAGAGGAATCACGCCGGTCTCACGTTCATGCCGAACTCCGAGAACTCATGGAGGAACGACGTATGTTGCTTCGGGAATTGGGAGATCTGGGGGCCCGACGAGGCCATGCTGAAGCGGAATTGTCCTCTTTGGTCCATCAAGCGACCTCGTTGGCAGAAGCCCATGAAGAAGCCCTTGCGGACATTAAGGAAGCCGATCGACTCAGGGCTCGACTTGCCGATGAACCGCTCGCACAGGCTCTCCTCAACGACAACACCACCTTTGAGGGACTCGGTCCTGTTCTGAGCAGGCTTGAGCATGCTCGCACGCTTGGTTATTCGGTGACCATGCTGGACCGAGCCGTTGAACGGTCCCTTCAGGTGATTCAATCAACCGTGGATCACGTTGCCTCCACACCCCGTCACTTGCTCTCCAGTGAAGTCATGACGCTTCTTGAACGTCAAGTGCCCCAAACCGCTGGTGCCGTTCGGGGATTGGCCCGATGGTCGGTCCAACAGCGTTTGGAGCATCAACTCGGTGACACCGTGAACCATGTTGTTGTAGATCTTGAACACCTCCTTGAAGAGTACGACCGTTCTATCACCATGCTTCGTCGAATTCGAAATGTCCTCGAACAGGTCGAACGTCTTGGAGCTCCAGAACACGAGGTGAAGGCTCTTCTCGCCAATTGTCAGCGACCTGAGGCATTGCCAAGTCTAGCACAAGGAACCCGCCGCCTGATTCAGGTGGCCCTCGACGACATCTATCTCGAGGCTGACCAACGGGACGCAGGGGAAGCGATGGGCCTTGAAGAGACGGCAAAAGTACTCGAAGACCTCATCGCTCAAATTGATGCGTCGGGGCTTGCTGACGGTGTCCCATTGGGGAATCTTTGGGATTTCCAACGCGATGGGCTCCTTCCATTCGAACGAGATTCCATCCCAGAATCCCAACGCTTGCCAGTTACCGAAGGCATGCTTGAAGATCTTGAACCGCATTTGCTTGCTGCTGAGACGGTGGAAACCATCGCACCCGAGATCAAACCGGTCACCGATGATGCCGGATGGGCTGCTTTGCCAGCCCCATCAATTGACGAATCGGTCATGCCTGCGCCTTCACCTCAATCCGTAGGAACAACGGTGACCTCTCTTGAAGACGAACGGGCAGCCCTCGAGGCTGAACTGGCCCGTATTGATGCTGCTTGGGGCCATCGAGAATCCGCCATCACACCCTTGACTTCTGCCAAGGATGCTGCATTGAACGACTTGGAATCCAGATTGTCTGAACTTGAATTTTGAGGCCTCGCCATGAGTGAACATGAAACCTTGATGGGGCGGGATGAGCGACCAGGATCACCCTACCCATTGTGGACTGAACGATTGATGCTTCTGCTCGCTGCCATGGTCGTAATCATCTACGGCAACGCCGTTCAAACCGCTGCAGGGGGAGGGTGGCTTGGGGGCATCGTGGCTTATGTGCTCTTCCCGTTGTTTTTATTGGCCCTGATCGAAACCGCAGGGCGATGGATTCAGGCGCGGCTCACAACTGACTGAAGTCCTTGGATTTCGTTTCGGGTTCCACCGGAGCCATTCGGGTTTGCACGAAACCAATAACGCGCTGCCAGGGGATGAAAAATCGCAATACGGCCATGATGCTCAAGAACAACAACGCAGAGATGACCAAACCGTACGTCAGGGTCAATTCAATCGATTCGGAAACTTGCCCAGCCCATTGATTTCCGGTTGTATCCGAAACCAAGGTGAGCAGAACCTTGTGGAAACCAAGCGCCATCATGGTCGCAGCCCCCGTAAAGCCGAGGAAGAGGAAGGTGTGGCGAAGATGGGTGTTGAGAACGTTGTCCATCTGACGCACGTACTCGGGGTCACGCTTGCACGACTCAGGAAGTCGGAAGGCGTACTCAAGGTTACGAATCACACCGTAACCGGCTTCTTGAAACACCATGATGAGCACAGCAATGAGAATGAGATTGAACTGTTCTTGTGTCACCAATTTCAGGCCAAAAAATCCAATCGTTGGGTTTGATGTTTGACTCTCCAAGGTGGTCAAAGCACCGCCGTAATCTCCCAATTGACCCCGAATAAGTGGGAAGGTAAGCAAAGCATGGATGCCCAGAAACAACAGCGTAAAGCCGATTGACCAACCTATGGAACGGCGAGACAGCCCCCAAATACCACGGGTTCCCATGATGACCGGCAAGAGATAGATGAAGAGAATCATCAGTGAAAGAATCATGAGCAAAGGCCATTGAAGGGTTTCAAGTTCTGAATCGGATGGCAACCTGAGGTCGAATGTGAACAGCATACCGGCCAACCAGGACACCACAAGTCTCCCCACGAGAAGCACCATCAATCCGATGATGAAACCGAGTTTGATGCGTTGTTGAACTTTTGGCGACTGGAAGGCCAGGAAGGCCATGGTCCCGCCCAAACTCACTCCCAACACCAAGGGGACAAAGAAACGACCGAGGCCCGTGCGCCCCTCACCTGTCAACCAATCTCCAATCGGCAACTGGTCCGCGATGAGAAGCTCGATGGTGTCGAACAAAATGGTGTGATCGATGGATCCCACAACATAGGTTGAAACCACCTCGAGATACATTCCAACAAGCGCTATCGTGGCGAGAATCTGCAGCGAAAGGATTTGCCATTGACGTCGAAGATTCTTGAGATGCAAGGTTCTCGGCCTTGCACTTCCCTCGAGGAGGACATCGGATTGGAGCCCAACTTCGCCTGCCATATCAATACCCCCGCACCTGCATCAAGGCCTGCGACAAATCCATGTCTGGCATCCAGTCAATCACTTGTGCTCCTGAACCTGCCAACGTGGTCAAACGGTTCTGTCGCTCGAGTTTGAGCACTTCGTAGGACATTCGAGGAATGCGGCTCACCAAGCGTTCAAAATCAACACTGGATGGCGAAAGTACGGTGACTTCGTGACCTCGCCCAACCAAATCTCGAACTGCAGCGGGAACCGTTCCATCACCTTCGCATGATGAGATGACGAACACCGGACTGCCTCGACTGAAACGACCGCTGAGCGAGTTCGTCACGGCTTGCAGGGGCATGGATCCTTGAGGAGTCACCCCAGCAAGGGCACTCAGGATTTTGAAATACTGCTTGTCTCCAGTATCGGGGGGAAGGTACGCAAGGTTTTCGTCGTAAATGGCCAAAGCAACGGAATCGCGACGCTTGAGGAAAAAGGCAGCGAGACTGGCTGCAGAGGCGGTGCCCATCTCGAGTGGATTTTTCAGGACCGTGCCGATGCGGGCGAGATCACGGCTGTCAAGAATCAAATACAGGTCGGTAACGGCGTCCCTGCATTTTTCATTCACCATCAATTCTCCCGTTCGAGCGTAGGCTTTCCAATTGATGTTCTTGAACGGGTCACCGGGCACGTATTCTCTTAGGGAATAGAATTCCGAACCTTGACCTGGGGTTCGCAGGGTTGTCGCCCCGGTGTACATTTTGGGCGTGCGGCTGCGAAGGATGGCTTCCTCAACGTTCTTGATTTGGGGGAAGATGACAATGTCGCTGTGGTGATTGACAAACATTTCTTCTACGCCGAGGTTGAAGGTGTTTCGAGCTCGCAACGAAACGGGGCCGATTGAATAGTGACCTCGCAAGGGGCAACGCAAGACGTAACGTATTCGGGCGCTTTCGCCGGGTTTGAGGTTCAGTTGCATTTGGTTCAGCCCGCTCCGAAGTTTCATCTCGTGAGGGATGTTGTCGTACACGTCAAGCATCTGGGTTTTCCGATTGCTTCGATTCGTGACGAGCAACTCCACGTAGAGGTCGTCACCCTTGTACAGGTTATCGGCTGACAGGGTTCGCTGAACTTCAACATCGCCATGCCCCGAAACCCAAGAGTTGACGACGATGAACGCCACCAGACTTAGTCCAAGAATCATCATTTGTTGGTTTGAAATCATCATGCCGATGAGAACCAACGCAATGCCACCGGTGAAGGTGAAGGCTGCTTTTCTTGTCCACATGGTATCACCTCAAGCGCGACCCCACGCTTTGATTCGTTTCACCAGGGCCACCGTTTGTTCAAGACTGTACCTGTTGCTGGTGTCCACGGCAAATTTGGAGAGAACTGGGTCGTTGATGATGTTCACCAGCTGATTGGCTTGCATGTTTTGAAATTCTTCTCGGGTCATGCCGTTCTGATTCCTGACCTTGGAGAGGAAGACCTGACGGATTTTGTCAACTTTAGAATAGTAAGCGTAGCGGTTGGCATCGCCGAAGCCGTAGTAGATGATGCTGAACACGTGCCGCCATGGTTCCGGATCACGCTTTCGAATCAGCACGGCCTCAAAAGCAATGAAGAGAATAAGGAAGAGCAGAAGCATGGCCAACCCCTCCCCGGTGAAGTACACGAGGAGAAAGTAGACGGTGTTGTAAGAATCCGCTGCCAAGGCGCTCTGGGGGTGTCGGGATTCGTCAAAGATGACCATGGCATTGTCAGCCGGCTGGCCAAGTTCATCGACGGATTCGCTCATCAACGCCTCAGCAATGAAATCCAAAGCCCATTTGCGGTTGTCGTTGGCTGGCATCAAGGTGTCTGTGGGGCCGTATTCGCCTTCATTGAAACCTTCGAAATCGTACATGGCGTTGATCAACGCTGAGCCGTCAGAGACGAACAGCACTCGTCCTCCCTCGGACGGTGAGCAACTTGCCCGGGCACACACCTCAATGCTGAGGTTGAATTGTCCCCATCGGTCGGGGGTTTCGGGAGTGATCTCGTTGCCGACCCAAATTTCGCCGTCTCCGTTGACGTCAACCGTGGCTTCGTTGCTCGTTACCGCTCGTATGGAAATTTCTGAGAGTGGACCACGAACACCGGGAATCACTTCCAAACCGGTGATGTTGTTGACGAGCATTTGGTACGAACCGTTGTATTCAACGGTGCCCCCTACCAAGTGATGGGCGCAAACTCCAGCTTCTTCTCGGGTGAGTTGTTGACCGTTCAAGAGGGAACAAGGGTGTTCGCCTTCGCCGTTGTTGTCGGCCCAACGTTCGTGAGTAGCGAGCGTGGACGGATCCAATTCCGTTCCGTTCATGCCACAGGGACTGGCTTGGACGCACATCCAGATGTAATTGTAGTCAAGTGAAGCGGCGTATGTGGTGTCAAAGACTTGTTCGCCAGTGTAACGAATGCCGAATGCTTCAGCTATGGTGCTGGCGAATCCATAATCCTCCAGAACCAATGCTGTACCGCCGGCCTCGACAAATTCAACAATGGCGTTGATCTCTGAAGGTGAGAAACCCTGACCAGAAGCGATCGTGATGAACCCATCTTGGTCAAATTGCGGCAGTGTGAGTGTGTCACGCTCAACCCCAGCAAGAACATATGTGGTGTTCCGTGGGTCTTCGATGTCAGCCAGCAAGAGCGGGCTGCTCACCAATGAGCGTGTTTCAATGCCCATTGATTTGATGTCTGAGCGAAAAGCTGACATGTCGTTCCAATCGTCGTCGTAAGCCGAAAGTTGATTGGTTGCGCTGAGGTTGATGAAGTTGGAAAGAACCGTGAGCAGCAAGATCCCAAGAACCGACCAAAACGCCACTTGAAGGGAAACCCTTCGAATGTTGATGGAAGCAAACGGTCCTGACATGAGCATCACAAAGGGTGAATCCTAACATTTCACGCGGTCACTTGCCTTTAGAAGGTTGTCCACTCCGGTGGAGATAATGCTCATCAGAACCTGAGTGCCCATCAACGGTTGAGGTGAATTTGAGCTGCAACGCGAGCTACGGAAACTGCTGGAATAGCAACGGCTGACCCGAGGGAAGGAAACGGAAGAGATTCCGGGTCCAAACCCGCTTCAACTTGGACAACCAACTCACTCACGCCCCCCGTGTTCAGATCAATATGGATGTCGATCAATTTACCAAGGGTGGCTCCAGTTCGGTCCAACACCGTGCGTCCGAGCATTTCACGTCCGAAGATGGCCATTCAACAACCCCGTTCCTCGGTGGAAGAGGTAGCCATTCAACCCATCGGTGCGTAGGACCCTCACATGGTTTCCATACCACGACTGAAGTCCCGGTTTCGCTTGATGTTGGTCAAGCCGGAAGTCAGGCGAGTTTCCATCTTCTGGTAGTATTCCAGCATGTCCGGTGTGACGGTGGGTCGGACACGAGAAATGGCTTCCTCAAAGTGAGACTTTGTGACCTTCTTTTTCTCCGCACGCATGCAGATGAGAGCGGCTTCTCGGCAAACAGCTTCGATGTCAGCTCCGGTAAAGCCGTCGAGGCCAGTCAGGATGTCCTTGAAGGAGAATTTACTCAGCGGCATGCCTTCTGTATGGATGTTGAAGATGGTTTCACGGGCACCGGTGTCGGGTGGAGGGACATGGAGAACACGCTCAAACCGCCCGCTTCGCAACAGTGCAGGGTCAATCATTTCCGGTCGATTTGTAGCGGCAACGATGATCACGCCGTCAAGGGATTCAACCCCGTCCATGCTGGCCAACAATTGGTTGACCACACGATTTCCGACGTCGCTGCCTTCCGATGCAGAGCCCCCGCTTCGCATGCTGGCGATGGACTCGAATTCATCGAGGAAAATGATGGAGGGCGAGGATTGTTTGGCCTTCTTGAAGATTTCACGAATGGCACGTTCCGATTCACCAACCCACTTGGAGATCAGTTCAGGCCCCTTTATGCTGATGAAATTGGCCTGAGCTTCGTTTGCAATGGCTTTTGCAAGCAAGGTTTTCCCCGTACCAGGAGCGCCAAACAGCACAATACCACGAGGCGGCTTGATTCCAAAGTGCTCAAACAGTTCGGGTTTTGTCAACGGCCATTCCACCGATTCCTTGAGACGGTCTTTCACTTCCAGCAATCCGCCGACTTCTTCCCAAGAGACCTCGGGAACCTCGACGTAGATTTCACGAAGGGCTGAGGGTTCAACGTCCTTGATCGCTTCCTTGAAGTCGTCCATGCAGACTTCCATTTTCTCCAACACCTCTGGTGGGATGGTCTCCTCTTCAAGGTCGATTTCGGGCAAGTATCGCCGTAGGGCTTTCATGGCTGCTTCCCGGACGAGTGCGGCAAGGTCGGCTCCTACGAACCCGTAGGTGTTGTCCAATATCCATGTGATGTCAAAATCCTCCGCAATGGGCATTTGTCGCGTGTGAACATCCATGATTTCACTGCGCCCGTCACGGTCGGGGACACCGATCTCAATCTCCCGGTCAAACCGTCCGGGTCGTCGGAGGGCAGGGTCCAGGGCATCACGACGGTTCGTGGCTCCAATAACGACCACGTTGTCACGACCCTGCATCCCGTCCATGAGCGTGAGCATCTGTGCGACGACGCGCCGTTCAACCTCACCGGTGACGTCCTCTCTCTTGGGACAAATCGAGTCGATTTCGTCAATAAAGACGATGGCGGGGGAATTTTCTGCAGCCTCATCAAAGATTTCACGGAGCTGTTTTTCAGATTCCCCGTAGTATTTGGAGATGATTTCCGGCCCGTTAATACTCTTGAAGTGGGCGTTGACTTCGGTGGCCACAGCCTTGGCAATCATGGTCTTCCCTGTGCCCGGTGGCCCGTGGAGGAGAACGCCTTTCGGTGGGTCAATGCCCAGCCTGCGAAACAATTCTGGATGTTTCAACGGCAGTTCAATCATCTCACGAACCTTCTGGAGTTGTTGGCCGATGCCACCCACGTCTTCGTAGGTGATGCCTTCGCTTTGGCCGATTTCCTCATCGGGAACGGCTTCGTCTTTGATGACGATTTCGGTGTCCGTGGTGACCTTGACGATGCCCTTGGGCACGGTTTGTACCACGGCGAAAGGCAACGCCTCTGCAAACAACGTCATGCCGGGAATGAAGATACGATCACCGGAAACGACGGGTCGCTTGGCAAGGCCTCGCTTGGCGAAGCCTTCAATTCCTGGCCCAAACTTGACCTTTTGCTTGTTGGCCATCACGGGAGAAATGGTGAGTTTTGTGCAGTCCTTAGCGTCCACCTTGGTTACCGTCACGCGGTCGCCTAGGCTCACTCCAGCGTTTTTCCGGATGATGCCGTCGATGCGGATGATGTCCATCTTCGCATCTTCTGGCCGGCTGCGCCAGTAGATGGCGGCGGTCGACCGAGATTCGCTGCTGATTTTCACAATGTCACCGGGTTTCAAATCCAAGCCCATCTCGGCCGAAATTCGTGCACGACCGTGACCCACATCGGAGGGTATTGCTTTTGACACTCTGACCTCAATGGCGTTGTCTTCGTTTGACATACTCTTCCCCTCAAGTTTGCTTCACTTTCACGGTATATGAACGCTTCATTGGCCCGGTCAGCGAGTTGCAACCGGCTACAAACTTGCGACCAACATAAATCCCCCCTTTGGCCACCAAGCCACTTGGCCAGCACATTGAAATGACCGCCGAAGATGGGTTCGCCATGGTTCACATCCTTGAAACCGGTCTTGAGCACCTCACCCACACGAACCCAACCGGAAAGCCCGCTATCAAAGGGTACAACGTCATCAACGGACAACTGATGTCCGCAAGCGACGGTGCCACGTTCCAGTCCACGAACCCCGCTCACCTCGCTGACATGCTGGGGGAGTTTCCCCTTTCCACCAAAGCCGACGTTCACGCTGCACTGAAGGCCGCACACGACGCCTTTCCAGCGTGGGCAGCAACGCCCGCCCCGACCCGAGGACAGGTTATTGGAAACATGGGCAGGTTGTTGATGGAACACAAAGACGCTCTTGTCGCCCTCGAAACCCGTGAGATTGGAAAAACATTGAAAGAATCGGGCGGCGAAATCCAAGAAGCCATTGACACCTGTTTGTTCTTCCAATCCGAAGGTCGCCGACTCTATGGACAAACGGTGAATTCAGAACTGCCCGACAAGGAACTCTTCACCTACCGACGCCCACTCGGCGTTTGTGGCATCATCAACGCCTGCAACTTCCCCTCTGCCGTGCCGTTCTGGAAAATGATCCCGGCCATCATGTGCGGAAACACCTGTGTTTGGAAGAGCCCCCAAGACGCACCGTTGTTGTCCTTTGCCTTGGCCCGCATCATCCATCAGGCCGGTTTGCCTGACGGTGTAATCAATCTCGTGCACGGAAAAGGGTCCGGTGCAGGCCAGCACCTCGTCGATGCCGTTGACGAAGGCCTGGTCAACAAAATATCCTTCACCGGGTCAACGGGTGTTGGGAAAATGATCGGCGAAGTGTGCGGCCGCAACCTCGTGTCCTGCTCTCTAGAACTGGGTGGCAAAAATCCTCTTGTGGTCATGCCATCCGCTGACATCGACAACGCCGTTGCTGGTGCTTACTGGGGGGCGTTTGGCACGGCCGGACAGCGCTGCACGAGCTTGGGCAACCTCATTTTGCACCAAGACATTTACGACGAATTCATGGGCAAGTTCATGGCCAAGGTGAAGGAGACTCGAATTGGCAACTCTCTGGTTCACCACGACGTCCTTTACGGACCAATGCTCTCCAAAAAATACGCCAACGACTTCCTCACCGGCATCGAGATGGCCCAAGGAAGCGGCGCAACTCAGCTTTGGGGCAACGGCTCCATCACCGAGGCCAACAGGCCTGACAATTTCGTCGGCGACCCGTCCGAAGGTGTGTTCATGTGGCCCCACGTCTTTGCCGACGTGACCGAGGACATGGAATGCTTCCACGAAGAGATCTTTGGACCCGTTGTGACGATTGTCAAGGCCAACGACTTCGAGCACGCCCTTCACCTCGCCAACGCCAGTCCTTACGGCTTGTCCTCTGCCATTTACACGAACGACAGGTTGGAGGCTTACCGTTACAAAACCGGCATCAAGGCAGGAATGACTGGCATCAACAACTCCACCAGCGGCGCCGAGGCCCATCTGCCATTCGGCGGCGTCAAGGGCTCGGGGAACGGAACTCGCGAATCTGGAATTTGGGTGCTTGAAGCGTACTCCTACTGGCACGCTGTGAACGATGAACTCTCGGGCAAACTCCAACTGGCACAGATGGATGTTGACGAAGTGGACATGGTCGAAGCCGAAGTTGATTGGGCTGAATTGGCCTGAAATTCTAACAAAAAAGAGGCACGGCTCAATGGTGAACCTCAAAGACCCTGCGCCCCTCGGCAAGCATGTCCCATCTCTGTGGGGCGAGGTGTGAGCATGGGCGAAGGACTGAAACTCCCGGTCATCAACGGATTGGGACGAACAAACCGAATTGACAAGTGGTGGACCCAGCCACTCACCATGGGCACCGGGTTAACCGCTGCTTTGGTTTACACGTTCTGGCGGTTGTTCATCTACGGGACCGAAACCAGCGCTGGAGCATCGCTCATCTCCTACGAACTCGAGGGCAGCAAGGTGATGTCACCCATCTTTTCACCCAACGTTTTGGAATGGGACCTCTTTGGCCTGTCCACGTGGGACCATCCGGAATGGGTCAACGCTGCGATTCTTGTGCTTTGGATTCCATTTGGATTCCGAGGCACATGCTACTACATGCGCCGTGTCTACTATCGCACGTTCTTTGCCAGCCCCGTAGCCTGTTGGGTTGACGAACCTGACATCAACAAGAAACTCGGCTACAAAGGGGAAAAGCGGCTGTTTATCTTCAACAACCTCCATCGCTATTTCCTCTACGCCGCCATGATCATCCTTGTCATCAAATGGTGGGACGTGACCCACACAATGCATTTCCACTCAGCCGACTACGAGGGATACGGCATGTCCTTAGGCACCTTTGTGATGGGAATAGAGGCCTTCCTCTTGACCATGTACGTGACCTCATGCCACGCACTTCGCCACCTCGCCGGTGGCATGCTTGACCGCTGGACGACGGGCATCAGCCGCATTCGAGGTCAGCTGTTCGGAAAGATCAGCGTGTTCAACCGCTCTCACGGGTTTTGGTTCTGGACCTCACTGGTGTTTGTGTTCCTGGGTGACCTTTGGGTTTTGGCGGTGGCAGAAGGTCATCTGAACGACATGGTGCTCTTCGTGATTTGAGGTGATGATGATGACTGAATCTGTAACCAAGCACGAATACGACGTCATTGTGATCGGCGCTGGCGGCGCTGGCCTGCGAGCCGCCATTGAGGCTGCGCGAAGCGGCGCAAAGACCGCCATCATCACCAAATCTCTTCTTGGCAAGGCGCACACCGTGATGGCCGAAGGTGGCTGTGCAGCCGCCCTGCAAAACGCCGACCCCCGAGACGGGTGGAAGGTTCACTTTCACGACACAATGAAGGGAAGCAAGTGGCTTGCTGACTGGCAAATGGCAGAACACCATGCCAAAGAAGCACCTGACCGTGTTCGCGAACTCGAACAGTGGGGCGCCGTCTTCGACCGCACTCCGAAGAACCTCATCAACCAACGAAACTTCGGAGGGCACACCTTCCCTCGCCTTGCCCACGTTGGTGACGCAACGGGTCTCGAGATCATTCGGACACTGCAAGAACGTGGCATTCACGAAGGCATCGACATTTTCATGGAATACACCGTTCGACACCTCCTCAAGGAGGGTGACAGGGTGACTGGCTGTGTCGCATACACACGGGTTGACGGCGACTTCCATGCGTTCTCAGCCAAGTCCGTTGTGCTTGCTACCGGCGGCATCACCCGGTGCTGGTCCGTTTGTTCCGGTTCATGGGAATACACCGGAGACGGTCATGCTCTCGCTCTTTGGGCTGGGGCTGAACTCCGGGACATGGAGTTCGTCCAATTCCACCCCACCGGCATGGTCTGGCCCCCATCCGTTCGAGGCATCCTCGTCACCGAAGGTGTTCGCGGCGAAGGTGGACGTCTAACCAACAGCGAAGGAAGCAGGTTCATGTTTGACTACGTTCCTGAGATGTTCGCTGGCGATCATGCTGCGACCATCGAAGAAGCCGACCAATGGGTTGAGGAAGTGGTGGCGGGTAAACTCGCTACCGTTCGCCGACCTCCAGAGTTGTTAACCCGTGACGTGGTGGCCAAAGCCATCAACGAAGAGGTCAAGGCCGGCCGAGGCTCACCCCACGGCGGTGCTTTCCTCAACATCGCCCACCGTGGAGAAGAAGCCATTTTGAAGAAATTGCCCTCCATGCATCACCAGTTCAAGGAACTCGCTGGAGTGGACATCTCCAAAGAACCCATGGAAGTCGGACCGACTGCTCACTACGTCATGGGTGGCGTTCGAGTCAATGCAGAAACTCAAGAAAGCACGGTCCCAGGACTGTTTGCCTGTGGTGAAGTCGCTTCGGGTCTGCACGGCGCCAATCGGCTGGGTGGCAACTCGTTGTCCGACCTCATCGTGTTCGGAAAGCGGGCTGGTGAGCACTCGGCAAAACGAGCTATGGACCTCGCTCAACCCGCCATTGATGACGGTCAAGTCCAACGCGCCATAAGCGAAATGTTGGCTCCCCTCCAGAGGGAAGGTGAAAACCCCGGTGGCATCTACGACGAAATGCGCGACATGATGCAAGACAAGGTTGGCATCATTCGCACCAAGGGCGAACTGGTTGAGGCCATTGAAGACATCAAGGCGTTCAAACAACGGGCCTTGACCTGCTCATCAGGCACCTCCAGAAAGTACAATTCAGGATGGCACCAAGCACTTGACCTCATCAACATGGCCGACGTGTCGATGGCTGCAGCATTGGCGGCCATCACCCGTGAGGAGAGCCGAGGAGGTCACACACGCGACGACTTCCCAACACCTGAAGACGACTACTGGGGCAAAACCTTGAACATCGTTTGGATGGAGAACGGAGAGGTCAAAATCAGGCAAGAGCCCGTGGTGGAAATGCGTGCTGATTTGAAAGAAGCCTTGACCGAAGTCAAGACCATGATCAAGGATCGTGCATCCAAAGCAAAAGGTGATCAATGATGTCGTTGAAAGGAAAGAACCAATCGTTCAAAATTCTCCGTGGGGAAGGCGAATCCTCCACGCTAACCGACTACAATCTTGAACTTGACGAAGGCATGGTGGTCCTCGACTGCTTGCATCGAATACAGCACGAACAGGAACCCGACATGGCCGTCCGTTGGAATTGCAAGGCTGGAAAATGCGGTTCGTGCTCGGCAGAAATCAACGGCCGTCCACGCTTAATGTGCATGACCAGAATGTCGGATGTTGTGGCTGAAACGCCGCCCGGCCAGCCCATCGAGATTCGACCGATGAAAACCTTCCCGCACGTGAAGGACCTTGTCACCGATGTCAGTTGGAACTATGAAGTGGCCCAACGAATCAAACCGATCAACGGTCCTGAAGAAATGAACTGGGAGTACAACCAGATGGAAGCTGACCGAGTGCAACACTTCCGTGAATGCATCGAGTGCTTCCTTTGCGTCAACACCTGCCACGTCCTACGAGACCACGAAATGTTTGACGATTTCGCCGGACCTCGAAACCTCGTACGATTGGCTCAATACGAAATGCATCCTTTGGACACCGAAGACCGTGTGCCTGAAATCAAGAAGGAATTCGGCATCGAATACTGCAACATCACCCGATGTTGCACCGAAGTATGCCCGGCTGGCATCCAAATCACCGACGACGCCATCATTCAACTGAAGGAGCGTGTGGTGGACCGGTACTACGACCCTCTTCAGCGGATTTGGCGCACCCTCACCGGCAAGAAAGTCCGATACTGAACCCGGTTCAGCGGGCTGCAAGCCATTCACCGACGTAGGCCTCGGCGTTTGCATCCGAACTCAACGTTGGATGGGCTATGGGCCGGACGACCACAAGCATGTCGAGTTGCCCGCCCCACTTTGCCTTCGCTGCGACCACCACCTCCCCTACTTTGGTGCCTTCTGCATCAACGCCAAAAGCGGTTGAACGAACATCGTAGCGTCGCAACTCTACGGTTTCTTCGCCATCAGCACTCCAACGCACTTCCGTGGAGGATGGAGCGGCAACCGGAATCAGAAGCGTTTCATCGGGAGAAAGACGAACAAAAGGAACCTCTTCGTCAAGCAGGGCAATGGCTTGCTGCATCCTGTCAACTTCCATCCCGAACGTGGAGGAGAGCCAAAGCGCTGTGCCTTCCGCTCCAAGGGCTCCTGGCTGATGAGGTAGACGCATGCTGATCGACTGAAGAATCACAGCATCCAACGTCACCCAAGTGTACTGTTCACTCGCAGGATAAACTGGAGCGTTTGGGTTTTCCATAAACAACGGCGTCCCCCAGTCTTCGGGTGCCACGGGGTCGTCAACTGGCAACACGCCACCCGCAGAAAAACAAATGACGGCTACAGCAAGAGTTAGCAGACGCGGTGCTCGCTCTTCCTTCCAATCCATTCGTGCGGCTGGGCTAGCAAGAGACAATCCCAACAGAGCAGGTATCACCAAAAACGCGCCGGAAGGTACAACCCAAATCAACAGAGAAAAAGCCCCAAACGAGAACAAACCCGCTTGACCCAAAGGAGAGAAGAGCGTTGATTCACCGCTCTCAGCGGGGGTTCTCCGATTCCACCACCACAAGGCAATTGCGCCCCCCACAAGGGGAAGCAGAGATTGAAGCACACCTTGCCACACCATGACCGTTCGTGAAATCCGATGAACTCCAACAAGAACGTTCGGGTGTGGCCCAAGGTTGATGCAAGGGTTTCATCCATGACCCTTCATGGCGAAGGTGGTCTTGGCGTTGCAGAAGGTGCAACATCGTCACCGCATCGCATCGCCGAGATGGTCCAAACCTTGGGCTGCAAGGTTGGGCCCCGGCATTGTTGATGTGAACCTGAACCTCCATGAAGGGGCTGTCTTGGGCCTTGTTGGCCCCAACGGAGCAGGAAAGACCACCCTCTTACGACTCATGGCTGGTTTGCTGCCGATTCAAGAAGGGAAGGCCATGGCACGGTTCGAGAGCGATGAACTCAAACCCGTAAGGGACCTTCGGCCGTGGGTTGGTCACATGCCGGAGCAAGTCAGGTGGCAAGGGAGGCAAACGGTTGAAGACGCCCTCATGGAACTTGCCGACATGCGGAATGTTGGGGAAAAACGTGTCCGCAACTTGCTCAAACTCGTTGGATTGGCGCAACGCCAGGATGACCCGCTCAACAACCTCAGTCAGGGGATGCGTCAACGGTTGTCCATTGCTGCCGCTCTGTTGGGTTCCCCAAAAGTGCTGTTGCTTGATGAGCCTTACAACGGCTTGGACCCCGTGGCTTCACGTGCCTTTACCGAACTGATTCGCCGACTCGCTTCCAAAGGCGTGAGCGTCGTGATTTCATCCCACATGGTCAGTCAACTCAGCGGGCTGATCGACCGAGTAGCCCTCTTGCATCAAGGACAGTTGCTCGACGAAGGTCGCATGAAGGACGTTGAGAAACGGTTGGGCCTGGAAGGACGTCACCGCGTAAGCGGTGATGGACGGTTTGAGCCAAACGAATTGGAAGAGTTGAACGTTGAACGACTTGGCCTTGAACAGCGAGAAAACGATTGGACATTCACCTTCCGAGGTGATGCCCCACGTGTGCTGGAAACTCTGGTGCAAAACGGCAACGTGATTGAACGATGGGGACCTGTTGAACCGGACTTGGTGGAATGGCTTTGTGCTTCGACCGGATTGGAACCTGAGGACATCACGTTGGAAGTTCGAGGGCCATCCATGGTGCCGTACGCTGCTGTGGGGGTGGCTGAAGATGAGTGAACTTCAACGGGTCTTGCGGATGGCTGCTCGAATTCGTAGAGAACGACTTGGCAGCATTCGACTGAAGATCATGTGGCCCATTCTTCTGCTCTTCCTTCCCGGAATGGCGTGGGGTTTCTCAGACCCCAACATTGTGTTGCCAGGAGGTCACCAACCCGATACTTCGATGGAGGTGCTCTTTTATGCGTCTCTTGGCGTTGTTTTTGGGGCAACGATGTGCGGCGTTTTGCTCTCCTTTGACGGCATCAGCAAGGACCGAGCGAGCGGGATGTTGGAAATCCGCCTGTCTCAACCCATGCCGCGGGTGCACCAAGCCAATGCACTGGTTCTTGGATACTGGCAGACCGTTATTTTGCCCGTCTTGGTTCTCCTGCTGGCCTGCTTGCTGGTGGTTGGCTATCGAATGAATGAGTGGACCAGTGTGACCCAAACCGTTGTTTACCTGGCGTCAACGGCGTTGATTCTTCTCTGGTATGTCCTGTTTGCCCTCTTGGCCTCAACCGCTGCAAAAGAGCAGGGAACGGCGATTGCCTTTGGTGTTGGGGTTTGGTTCTTCTTCACGTTCCTCTGGGCGTTGGTCACCACGATGGTGGCGTACGCCTCGGGGGTAGCCATCGGTGAGACCAACAATCCGGCATGGATTGCGTTGGAGGGTCGACTGGATCTTCTTTCCCCAAACGGCGTGTACCATCACTTGTTGGAGACACAATTGCCCACGGTGGATCGTGGCGTTCCTGTCTGGCAGGTGTGGGGTGCTGCTCTGCTTTGGACCGTGTTGCCTTGGTGGGCGTTGCAGCGCCGAATGAAATCCCTCGTGCCTTGATGAAAAAAGGCAACCCTTGATGAAGGCAAACCACCACGCCGAACCATGACATCACCAACCATGAGCGGTTTACTGACCCACACGCTCGTACTCATGCTTACTTTGAGCGCTTGGTCAGCTCTGCCACACGCCGAGCTGCTGGAACATCACGAGCCTGCCTTAACGGAGGGAAGGCAGACGTCGATGGACGTTGATTGCGAAGGGTATTCGTTCGAAGATCTCTTCGAGTACGACTTCGCATTGTTTGGTCTGAACGTGCTCGAGGACTGGGCCACTGGTGAAATGTCGGCCACTGCATGGGTCAACAACTCCAATTCCGCTATTGTTCGAGCAAATCTTGACGGATTGTTCGAAGGCATCAGCGACAACGATTACATCAGCACCGATGAACGAGAAGCCATTCGGAGCATCGGACCTTCTTGCATAGCAGACATGGACACGCGGCTCACCATGACCGAAGGAGCGCCACACTCCGGTGAAGGGACCTTGAACGCGTTTGAATTTGTTGAAAGCGGCATCAACCTCAACGAGGTCAATCTTGTCCCACTGGACCACCCTGAAGTGCGTACTTGCCAAACATTTGGTTCCACATCTGGATGCAAAGAAGTCCCTACAACAGCCACCGACAATTTGGAAATCACGCTCGGCCTTCAGGAAGATGAAACCAACAATGTGCGCTGGGACCAACTTCCAAACAGCGGAGTTTCAAACTTCACGCTCAGCATGAACATCACCAACATGAGCAATGCCGCCCTTGTGGTGACCTTCCCCGCCTTGACGGGTCTCCGCCTGGTGGATTTCAGAATAACCGACAACAACCCAGCAAGCGGCGAAAACTGTGATTACATCGACGCCCCAGATTTCAGTTATCTCTCCAATGGCGCCCTCCATGTCACACAACTTGTGAACTTTGATCGAACGTTGTGGGACCTTCAGTGCCACATGTTCATGGATTTTACAACCCAAGTACCTCTGGCCAACTCGCCCCCGGTGTGGACGCCAAATGCCCCTGACAATGGAACAGTGATTGGGACGGGAGGACCGGGAACCACGATGTTCAGCACTGGATTGGAATCCGGTGCGTGGGCAACAGACGATGATGCATGGCGTTTGTCCTGCGATTTTGACGAAGATGGATGGACCGTGACAACCAACGTCCTGGGCGACCTTTTCGTGAATCAACCAACGGGTCAGGCCTCATCGATGGCAACGTGTCATTTGGTGGATCCACTTGGAGCCAACGACACAAACGACACGCGGACGTGGTCGTTCGGAACGGTCATTACCGGCACAGCAAGCATAGGACAAAACGCGCAAAGCGTCACGGTGCTGCTCAACAACACCGGCCTTGTAGAATCAGCTGTTGTGCAACTCAGAACCGTCCAAGACGGCCTCCAAGGTTCAGTTTCGGAAAACACGACCCTGATGACTGGCACTGAATTGGAAGTAACGATGACGATGAACGGGCTCCGCCCGGGTACTTTCAACATTGAAGGAACCGTTCACGCTGCCAACATGTTGCCGTTCTCGTTTGCTCTGCCTTCGGATTTGATCAAGCCGAACAGTCCACCAATCGTCAACGTTCAAGTCAATTTCTTTGGTGAAAACGCCACGTGGAGCGACAACCTCCAACGGTTTACCGTCACAGGGACCGTTTCAGATCCAGACCTGGAAGGTGTTTCGATGCGACTGTCGTTGTGCGGTGCTGAGTACACGGATTTCACGATTGAAAACATCAATTGGGCGATTGAAGTATCCACCGCAATTTGCTTGGCCTACAGCTTGGAAGTCAACGAAGTGCTTCTGACCGTGACCGATGATTCGGGTGCTTCAACACAACTGCAAGTTGGCATTGAACGCCCCGATGCCACTCAGGATGATTCCGACATCGGCAATCCCGAACCCTCCATGGACAGCGACAGTGCGTTACCGTCGCTCTCGTTCATGGCCACGCTAAGCATGCTTGGAGCAGCGATGTTCCTCCGTCGGCAAGACCGAGATTAAACCGACACAACCAAAAGGAAAGGGCGGCGCGTGGGAATCCATGTTCACGGGTACCGTACAGTCCAAGTCACACGAAGGTGGCTTGCTCGTCACCTTTGATGGTTCATCCCCTTCACTCAACGCAATTGTGGTTCTGGCCAACGATGGTACGTACATCGGGAAGGTGGATGGAGTCATCGGCTCGACCAATCAGCCAATGGCACACGTCGCTCACATTGATCGAAGCCTGAACGTTGACGACCTTATGGGGTCCAACGTCACCATTCGCCCAAAAAAGAAGCGCGAAGAACGAACAGAACGTTCTCGTTCAGACCGTGGAGGGCGAGACGACAGGCGCAATCGAGACAATCGAAGCGACCGATTTTCTTCCAACGACCGGCGACCTCGGAACGACCGAAGCGGTCGAGACGGCAACAACCAGAACGATTGGGATTGCCCGGAATGCGGGAACGATAATTTCGCATTCCGAAATGAATGCAACCGCTGCGAAGCGCCTCGGCCCAACGGAGGTGGAAATCGAAGTGGTCGTCAAGGTGGTCGCCAAGATGGTCGTTCCAACGGGCGTGAACGGTTCGGTGGACGCAACAACCACGGGGACAACGACTGGGATTGTGGTGAATGCGGCAACTCCAATTTCGCCTTCCGCCAAGAATGCAACATGTGCAGTGCCCCACGATCCGGCGGACGTGGCCAGTCCCGTGGTCGGCATAACGATCGCCAGCAAAGAGACAACAGAGGGTCAAACCGGCGTCATGATGACCGAGGAGGACGCAACAACAGCACGTTTACTCACAACGATTGGGATTGCGGTGAATGTGGCAATTCCAACTTCTCCTTCCGTCAAGAATGCAACCGCTGCGAAGCGCCCCGCCCTGGAGGCGGTGGTGGAGGTGGCCGTGGCGGTGGACGCTCTGAGGGACGTGGACGAGGCGGCGACCGGTCACAGCGGCGCCCACAAGGTCGATACGACGGTGGTGGCCGCGGTGGCGGGCGGTCAGAGGGACGAGATCGCGGTGGTGACCGACCGCAACGTCGCTCGCAAGGACGCTACGACGGAGGACGTGGTAACGACCGAGGACCCAGAGACCGTTCTGGCGGTTCTGACAGAGGTTCATTCGACAGAAGTCGCCCACGGCGAAACGGTGACCGAGACTCAAGCAGAGGAAATGGTGGCGACGGGGACCGCCCACGCCGGACCAACCGAGAAGGCGGTCGTGAACAGCGTCCACGCGATGACTCCTTCCGTCGTGCTCGAGGCAAGCGGCCCGGACACGCTCACAATCGCCCACCAAGAGACTTCAGGGAACCTCGTTCGTTTCAACGCAAAGACGAGGATTGAACAGAGGCGTGAGCGATGAGCGCAGAATCCCATTACCTCAACGCTCTTGAAGCGCTTGAAGAAGGGGACCGGGAACTCGCCAGAACTGAGGCGAAGGCGGCCACTTCGATCGATAACGAGCACATCGAAGCATGGTCAGTGTACGTTGATTCAAGCCTCCCACCGCAAGGCTCCCCTCCCAACATGGTCCAAGCCGGTCGTGCACTTGCCGGTATCAAGCACATCGTTGCTCTTGAACCAAGTCGAGTGGACATGTGGTTACGTGGCGGTCGAATCATGGCCGATGATTTGGGCATGCTTCACGATGCGTTGCACTGGTGGCAGGACTGTCTCAATCACAACCCAGATGATGTTACCCCGGTCGTTGAAATGGCATCGATCTTGGCTGATATGGGAGAATACGAGATGGCCAGTCAACGGTTGCAATCCATCCTCAACGACAACATGGACGTGGGAATGACACAATTTCGAAAAATCAACAGCCTGTTGCAACTGGTTAAACAAGCTGCTACTCAGCAGCAGGAGGACATTTTTCGACCAGAGCAACGACGGCACAATGGATGGGGGGCTATTCAGCAAAAAATGAAAAAGCCACCCATGTCTGAAAATTTCTTGTTCCTTGTGTCAACGGTTCCGTTCCTCCTTCTTGTTTTTCTTCTTGCCCCGCGAATGGCTCAGGGCGGTTGGTTCGCCTTTTGTCTGAACACCATTGTCATCTTGCTGATCGTAACGGTCGGTATGCGTAATGCCAAACGATGGTTCCAAATTGTGAACAGGCCAGCGTTCAACCTGCTTCGGGCGATGAATTTCGAGGCCTCGACGGGTTACACTGTCGTCCCGGAAGACGTCCGCACGTCTGTGCTTTACATGTACATCATGCAGCGCAAGCCGTTGGCATGGCAAGAACGGATGTTGAAAATTATTGACAAAGGGTCATCCTTGCCGAACAGTTGGCGCGCACGCTATCCCTCATTCACAACTACGGCGCTTGTGGACAATGTTGAGGAAGACACCGCCAACGCTGACCTTCAAGCATACGAAGACGAGTGAGAAAAATCCCACGGAGATTCATCACTCTAAAGGTGAGCTGAGTGCCTCGACGTAAGGTTTGAATGCAAGGTGGTCGGGCTCAAGACCACAACAAATCGTGCAAAGAGTTGAAACACAAGGGTCCGCAGGGTTTGCTATGGGTCACCTTTCGGACATCAACAAATCCTATTTTGCACACCTTCGCGGAGCATGGGTCATGTCGTTTTGGTTCGCTTTGGGTGCTGTACGACTCATCATTCATGGAATTCTTCCAAATGTGGATGAGCACGCAGGTCAACGAACCGTCGAAAAGTATTCACCGCCGGCCAAGGAATAATTTCCCTCAACATTTGGGCGCTTACTGGCTCAAGGACAGATCTTCTGGGTAGCGAAACGGTATGTTTTTGCTTTGATTTAGCCGTAAAGCACTGACCTACCGTCACGATGATCACACGTCACTGGATCGTAGCGAAGTGTTGTTTGAATCCCTTCATGAAATCAAGACGAGGGGTTGGAAGTGTCAAATGCCTTGTTCTCCTTCACCCGTGATTGTTGGATCAACCGACATGCGACCAAGACACCTGAAACAACGATTGATGCTAGCATCAGTTGTCCTATGAAGTCGTAGTCACGGTTGACAAGCCCCCCGTCAAGCAACAAAAAGTCCACCGAAAGCAAGGCCCCCATCACGAGGAGTGGAAATGAACCATTGTTGGTGAGGATGAGTTGAGTTGGCCGAGGTGCGTTTCCATCGGTGATCGAAGTTTTGTTCATGGGGTCGTAGAAATGGGAAAACAAAACCCCCAAACCTGCACCCAACATGTCGCTTACCAAATCCGTTGCCGTGTTAACATAACCGCCCTGGTCAATGGTTTGGAACATGGTCTTTCCGAAGAATTCGTACACCTCATAAGCCACACCAATGGCTACGCTGAGCGAAAAAGCGGTAAATGCCACAACGACCGGCGAGAGTTGCCAGCCGTTGTGCTCAGACATTCTTCTCCACCCAAACGACCAGGCAATGGCGATGGCCGTGCTGTTCATGCCGTGGACAAGTTTGTCCCACCACGGATGGACATGGTACATTCCGTTCACGCCATCGGCACACAACCACTCACCGGGTTGCATTCCACCGAAACAGAATGGCCCTGGGCCACTATCGGCAGCCCCTAGAGAGCCACCAACGAAGTGAAGCATGGTCGCAGAATAACCAATCCACAAGGGCAGAGCAGGCATCTGCACGCGGCCACTCCATAGAATGAAGATTGCCAAAAGAGCCATGAGTACCCCTCCAAAATTGTATCCCGCCCAAAGATTCAGCCCGCGGCTGAGGTTCCAAACAGTGAGGATAAGGCACGATATGAGCCAAGCCATCACCGGTGCTCGTTCAGGGATTCGGGTTCGATGACCCTGCATAATCCCATCCTCCATGGAGGTCGGTCAATGACTTCGCTTATCATGGTTAACGAGATGATTCAACGGCATGTTCGTATTCTCATCGGCAAACCAAGTGAGGGGCTTCGGAAAAAAAGTCAGATTTGTCCTACGACTCATCCTGATGGGTCATCATCCATGGTTTTCTCATCCCAGACCTCCAAAGTCGCCGTCACGCATCTAAGCGTCCGCAGGAAGGAACATCACCTCGACAAGGAGGTGAAGCGACCACATGCCTGCCTCATTGCTGAGATTGAGCGTATTGTACAGCGTACTGTTGAGCATATGCGGCAGCCGTTGCCGCATCGTACCCTTGTCCGACAAATTGCTGGTAATACTGGTCATAGATGGCTTGGTCGTAACCCGCTGCTGGCTGTGCTGCTGGTTGGGCTGCTGGTTGAGAAGCTGCCTGTCCGCCACCGACGTATTGGGCTGCGAAGGAACGTGCCGTCTCTTCTGGGTAGCCTTGAGCGATGAGTTGCTGAACGTACTGTTCGGTTGGATCAAGCGCCATAGCCCCAAAGCCACCATCCATGTCTGCAAAGGCGTCTTCCTTTTCGCCACCGCGGCGTGCGAACATCAAACTCACGAGAATCAGAACCACGAGGCCAATGCCACCTGCAATGACAACCGTTGAGTCGAGGCCTTGGCCTTCACCTTGCGTGTTGTCGGCGCCATCGGATGGCGCAGACCATTCACCCGTGACCGGGTCATAGGTCCATGCTCCGTCCCACTGACAATTTCCGTTAGCATCCAAGATGAATTCTCCTCCGGCTGCATCAGCATCTGGATCCGCCTCCAATCCCTGACAGGCAGGGAGGTTGATTTCGATCCACTTTATGGTGACCCAACGCTGGTTGGGGAATTCACCCTCGTAATACTTGATGAACACCTCTTGTGTTCTTGAAGCGTTCGTGTATTTTGAAGACAATGACAATGTGATTTCAAAGGTGTCACTGTCCCCCAAAGCCGAACTTTTGCCCCAGAGGTCGAGTTCACTCAAGTTGTACTTCATGACTGAAGAGACACCGAAGTCCTCTTCATTGAACGCTGCCTCAACATACACATCCCCATCCTCAGCACCAGAAAGGATGGTACCGGAAATGGTGATGGTGTCGGCGTCGACCCGCGTGTCGTTGAGGTTGACTTGTTCCCATTGCACGACCGGCTCCTCATCGCCGAAGCCTTCGGGGACAACCACGAAGTACATTCTGTGGCGCTCGGAGAGTTTACCTGCGCTGTCGTAGACCACCAATTCCACACGGATTTGGTTTTCGATTGTGCCGGTGGAATCCACGGTCACGTTCTGGAAACGGTAGGACCAGGCTCCGTTGCTGGCAGCACCTTGAGTGAACGTGTGGCCGTCGAGGTCGAAACTATCGTCGCCATAGGGTGCGTCAAAGAGAACCTTCCACTGGTAGCTTTCAATGCCTCTGCTTGGATCGCCTTCAAGCGCATCTCGGTCAGAGGAATTGCTAGCGTCAAAGTTAATCACCAACTCAGCGTCGTCGCCTTCACCTTGCAAAATGATGCGGTGAACGTCCCATTCCTGACCAGAAACCGTCTTGGTGCCAACAAATTGAACGTTGTCTTCGTAATCTGGGCGAATGTCAATGCTCGCTGAAGCCTCCGGTCGGAATTCGTCTGCATAAACGTCGTTGGTTTCAACGGTCAAGTTGATCGTTCGTGCGTGCCCGTTGGCGTCGTGAAGCATCAAGGTCACGAACCAGCGCTCACCTTGAGCACAGCCGGTCTGTGAAGCCAAGTCAATCTTACAGAAGGTCATGTTCGGGTTCATGTCCGTGGTATGATCAGTGGCACCGTTGGCCAAGCTGTCACCTTCCCAATCTGTAGGGCCTTGAATAATCCAATCTGCCGTCAAGGTCTCCGTGGTGTCGGTGTTGTATCCGAACACAAGAGCCGCATTGCTCTTCATGTATCGAAGCGCATAGTCACCGGTGCTCGGATCAATGTCTGGTGTGACGCCATTCACGGTCAAATCAAGACCGTTGCCGAGGGTTCCGAAACCTTGTGGATACGGATCCACATGGTACTGAAGCATGTTTCCAAGAAGGGGGAAGGTGGTACTGTCAGCGCGTTCTGAATGGGATGCGACGTCGATCGTGGAAACGATGAGGCCACCGGAGTAGTAACTGCAGACGCCAAGAACGGTGTCTCTAATGTCGGAAGTGGAACGAATCAATCGTTGGAAGAATCCTCCGTTCTCCATGTATCCGTTGCAAGCGTTTGGAACATTCGCTGCATTGTTGTTTTGAGTGTTGAGCACAGCTTGGGCGACTCCTGAGGATTGATCAAAGCCTTGGAAGGAAGTGGGATCCACGTTGTCCATCATTGGATGGAAGGGGTCGGCGAGGTCCATGGTGGCAAACGTAACTTGGTTGGTCGAATCCAAGCTCTGAATGTTGAGACCAAAGGGCAATCGACCAGGCAACTGGTCGTTCAGACCGTAGATTTGCTCTCCCTGCGGTCCAAGGTGAGCCTGTACGGTACCGCCTGCAGACATGAAATTTTCAAGGATGGTCCGTCGAGCCGGTTCACCGATGTACTGGTAGTAACCGTCTCCACCAAATTGAGTGTCACGGGCAGATAGCGTGTCCTGCCATGGCAGAATGATTTTCCCGTAATGGGTGAACCATCCAGCGTCAAAGTACGTGTCCCAGTCGTTGATTTCAAACTGGGTGTAACTCATGTTCAGAAGAGCCATGTCTTCCTTGATCGCAGTGGTACGAACCGATGTGTCCGACAAGATTGCCACGTCGACCATGTCAGCGAACGAAGCATGGAAGTATCGGAGGTTTCCAGTTTCGGAACCATCGGCCAATTGTCCATAGAAGCTGATGTTGTACGTGTGGCCATCCATCCAACCGTTCCAAGGTGTAAAGGACACTTCAGTGCGCTCTTGGCTCTCAAGTGTTCGTGCTGCACCAGCGGTGACTTGGTGAGCCAAAGTTCCGTCGGCCATGTCGTGAACGTCCATGAAGAACACGTAATCTCCGCCAAGCACACCATTGGTTGCTGAGAACTCCCAGTCATGAGTCAAGGCGCTGTCAATGGGGAGGACACATGTCAGAGTCTGGTCGCTGTGGCACGCCAATGTATCGGGTCGGCCAATCGAGATGTCCACGGATTCAACGTTGAAGATTACACGCTCCACGTTGTTGGCTTGGGAAATTTCCTCGTTGTTGAACCATGCTGTCCCCGCAGTGGTGTTGTCGTAGAGGGTACGTACGTCAACTCGATACACTCCGGAGAGGAACTCGTGGGACCCTACAACGGTTGTGGCGGCATCTTCGGCGTCAACGTTCGTTCGAGTTGTCGTGTAGGTTGCGTCTTCTACGAAGGTGTATTCCTGAAGGCTGATGTTGTTGAATCCAACGCCCTTGAACCCGTCGTTGATGCCGTTTCGCCCATCATCATCGGATTGGAAGGTGAAATTCACAGTCACGGTTGAACCCTGAAGCGAAAGACATTCGTTTGTCCAAAGGAACGAGTCCGCAGAGGAGCGGTTCTGGATGTACAAGTGGGTCAAGTCAATGCTTGTGGTCTTAACAAGTTCGTCGCTGTTGAAGAACACGTTGTAATTCCCATCCGTACCCTCGAGCGTTGCCGGGTCGCCGATGTAATCGAGTTCGGTGATGTCAATGGATTCGGTGGCGTTGATGATGCCGTTTTCATCATCGTCGTTTTGACAGGTGCCGTCTTCGTTGTAGTCGTTCCACTGGGCGTAAACGAGACCGTTGTAGTTTTGTCCTGCGTTGGCATAGTCAACCGTCATGGTCACGTAATCACTCGGGTCGATGTTGCCTGACTGATCGATGGTGTAAAACGTGTCAGCGTAGTACTCAAAGTTCAAGGAGACAAAGTCTCCATTTTCTGCCGTCAAATCAATGTTCGGAATGGTGAGGGTCTGATTGGCCCATGCGTCGTCATATCCGAGTGTAGAAGTATCGCAGGGGTGGCCAAACCAATAGGCGTTGCTGTTGAAGATCTTGGTCGAACAGGTGTTCTCGTTGTAAATAGCTCCCAATGGATTTTGATTTTCTTGGTAGCGGGTGCCTTCAGTACCACCTTCAAACGACTCAACGCACACAGCAGAAGGCGTTCCACAGTACACATCCGATGGTGTTGCTGAATAGACCGTAGCTTCCACGTCGAAGTCAACTGGAGTGTTGCCCCAATTGTTGGTGATGACCTCAATGTCGAAGGTGCCTTCTGCGTAGAGGCTACCGGGTGCGAAATTTTCAATCGATTCTACCGCTGGATCGTAGAGGTTGAACGGGGTCACGTATCCAATGGCGTCGTTGTTGATCGGTTGTTCGTCCCAGTTGTTGTTGGAGAGCGTGGCTGAGATGCGGTAGGTGGTGTCGTTGAGCACGTCCGCTTGAATCGAAGTCGTGTACTCTTGGCCAGGTTGGAGGTTGTTGAGTGTAATGGTCGTGGATTGAACCTGGGGGTTGGGGAAGAAAACCGTGTTTTGCTTCGAAATGGACAGGTTGTCCACTGCAAATCCGTCTCGGCCAGTCCAGAGGCTTTCGTTGGCGTTGGATGTGGATCCCTCAAAGCCAGTTCGGAACCGGAACCGGAGGTCCACTGTCTCCCCCGCCCAAGGCGAGAGGTCAAAGGCTCCAAGATCCTCATCGGTGAAGTTGTCCCAACCGTAAAACGTTCCTGATGCTGCAAGGCCATAATAGACAATGTTCTCTGCTGCAGCGCCGTAGAAATTCTGTTTGAAGCCGCGGTCGGTGTCGAATCCACCCCATACCGAAACACCGTTGGGGCAAGCACCCTCGATAGCGGCGCGTTGTGGGCAACCGATCACGTTCCAGCCACTCTCGGCACTGCCGACTTCCACGATGGCAAGGTCGTCCCACACGTCACCGACGATGAAACCACCTTGTTGGTCGAGGTTACCCAATGCTCCAAGGCCGAGATGTCGGAAGAGTTCAACGTCCATGAACGCACGGTCAGCGCCCGTCAGGTCCACATTCTCAAGGACCATGGCGTCGTCCCAGTTGTTTCCATAACCGCTCCATGAGTCACCAGAGGCGTTGGTCACCATGTTGCCAGCCCACATAAAGTCGGTTGGATTGAGGTAATTGGCGGAAAAGTTCTCGCCGTTGTTGCCGTCTGAGGCACCGGTGGAGTGGTTGGTCTCCAAATGCCAGCTGGTGGATTGGTCAATGTATTCCTCGAAGGCCCAGGTGCAACCCGTGCCACAGTTGCTCACAGGAGTGCTGTCCCAATCGTTGGCGTACACCGTGGTGTTGGTGGAGTTGACTTGGTCAACCACCTTGAGTTCGACCGCGAGATCGGCGGTTTGGCCGTTGAGTGTGTCCATGCCGGTGTTGGTTACCGTGACGTTGAACGTCCGGGTTCCCTCTCCGACAATACCGAAGAACCGGTCAACTGGGTCAACGGTCAAGTCCGTCACGGCCAAATCACGGTTGTCCATTTCAACCACCGTGATGGTGTCGTATTGTCCTTCCCAACCGAAGTTGTCACGCCACCCACCGAAGTTGTACTGAGTGTGGCCAACGGCAAGGTCAGGGGCGGAATTGGCAGCACCCTGAAGTTGTCCTACAGCCACTGAAGACGGTCGTCGGCCTGCGGTGTACGATAGCGGGCTCACGTGGCCTCCATTGCCATCAGAGAGCGTTACTTGGACAGATGTGGGGAACGAGAGAAAGAAGCTCGATGTGCTTCCGCCAGAGGAATCTGAAGTGTTCACCTGGTAGGCGATGGTGGGGTTGATGAAATCGGCTTGATTGTCCCCATTGAGGTCTTCAATGGCGATCCCCCAAGAGATGTAGGGGCCAAAATAAGCGTTTTGAGAAGCACCAAACGTCCCTTGAGCCGATGCTGATTTGTACGTCACGTTTTCGAGGTTTCCGTCGTTCATGGCGATGGTGTCAACGTAGCCGACTCCAGCGACGTCTGCGATGGCAAAGTCCTCAGAAAACGGGACGCCAAATTGAATCACGGTCGGGTTGGACGATGTGATGTCGGTGGGGTAAGCACCTGGCGTGCTTTGGACGCCAGTGCAGGAGTATTCCACGATGGTGACGTTGTCGCCATTGCCGGGGTTTGTGGTCTGACCGGAGGCGTAGTCGAGGCCTTCCGAGCGAAGCAAGAAAATGTCATCGTCGGTGCAGCTGCCGCCCAGGCCCACGGTTTGTGTTTCACCGTAATCACCGACCTCGAGAGAGCGGTACGTGAACGTTGTAGAGGTTCCAAGGAATACTGGAGTGCCTTGGGTTGTGGAAGTGATGGGGCCTCGGTAACTTACAACGTTCTGGCGAGTGAGGTCTTCTTCCAATTCAAGAACGAAGATGTCGTCGTTGCCGTCTTGATCAGCGTCGCCGACGGTCATGTCCCAAACCCAAAAGTGCGTGAAGCGTTGGCCAATCGACCAATCTTTGTTGTTGCAGCCGTCGTTCTCAATGATGGTAACGTTGCCTGGCTCTCCTGCGGGAGCGCCCTGGTCGTTTTGTTTGAAGGGATTGTTCTTCTGGTAGATGACAATGTCAGGTGCGTTGTCATCGGTGAATTCTCCGACTTCGATCTGTTCGACGTTGGCAAATTCGTCCCAATCGGCATTTCTGCTGGCATTTGCGGACACCCAAATGTCCTGTCGCTCACTGAAATCACCCGTTCCATCGTTCCAAAGAATGCTCAGCGTGTGCGTGCCCTCAGTGGCAATTGCCATGTCGTTGTGGCCGTCGCAGTTGAAGTCGGCAATGGCGATGTCCACAGGGTCGCGGTTGGTGGTGTAGGTGCGCGCCACCGAGGCACTGGCGGTGGTGGTAAATGCGAGTGTGGTGCTGAACACCATCAACACAGCAAGGAAAACGCTGCGGATTCGGGCCTTAGAGAGGTCGCTTTGGGTTTGCATAGACATCAGTACTTTCGCCAAGCCCTGTTGCCATTTAATGCCTTTGTCTTGAGGTTTGCCAGACATGGGGCGCAGGAGCCCGAAACCGCTATGTTGTATCCGAAATTTATTTCTAAATTTCATTCTTAGATTCGACCGGCTAGCCATTTCGGGGAAGGTCCCCAACCCGTGGCGTCACCGCCGTGAATTTTGACCAGTTTGCCGGCTGCAAACAACGATTCCAACCAAACTTCCAGTGTAGTCCCTTCACGGTCGCCAAGCTTTGACGAGGCGATTTCTTCGATATCTTCCGTACGCAAGCCGCTCATGCCGTGGTCACGAACGACAACTTCGAGCAATTCTCGAAGCCAAGCTTCTGCCATTGGGTCCACGCTGGTCACGCTTTGAACGGGATGTGGCGTGTCGGTGTCCTCGAGAACATCCATCAACCCAACCACGTCGGGACGACTCGGTCCTTTCAGTCCGGATTCATCTAGACGTTCCTGGATGTTCAACTGCCCAATCGGGCGCCGAACCACCGGAATCCGACTCGGATCCGGTGTTGGCCCCATGTCATTGGGAGCCTCCGGAACGTCTTCCGGTTGACCTGCTGAATCAACAGTGACCGGTGAAAGGTTGGTCGATTTTGAGGGCTTTCCGGCCGGCATGGTCCAACCCACACCTACCAAGCCCAATTCGTCAACCTTCGAGGCGACCCAGTCGGCTTCACCTTCGATGATGACATTCACATCGTGGTCGTCGGAGCGAAAGCGGTATCGAACCTGTCCTCGAAGTTCACCCATGGTTGCCGCCTCTGTAAGTGGTTTCTGAGTGATGTTATGAAGATTTCATTGAGCAAGTTGACGCAGGACCGTGTGAAGAATCCCTCCATTGCGGTAGTATTCCACCTCAACCGGAGTGTCAAGGCGCACCTGTGCTTGGAACACCGTGGTGCTGCCGTCTTCCGAGGTGGCCGTGACGTCGAGCCACTGCATGGGTAGAACCTCGTTGGTCACCGGAATGTCAAACCGTTCATGGCCTGTTAGGCCCAAGGCTTCGTGGGATTCGCCGTCCTTGAATGTCAGTGGTAGGACGCCCATACCAACAAGGTTTGATCGATGAATGCGCTCAAACGATGTGGCAATAACCGCTTTAACGCCGAGCAAATAGGTGCCTTTTGCCGCCCAGTCCCTTGAAGATCCCGTGCCGTATTGGCTACCGGCCAAGACAACCTTTGGCGCTGAGATTTGTGCTGCCTCATAGACCGATTGCACCTCGTTTGTTTCGTGATTCAAGGCCCATCCACCTTCGGTGTCGGGTGCCATTTGGTTCCGAATGCGAACGTTGGCAAACGTCCCCCGCATCATGATTTCGTGGTTGCCTCTGCGGCTGCCAAAGGAGTTGAAATCACCGTGATCGACCATCCGTTCAGTCAACCATCGTCCAGCAGGTCCGTCAGCAGGGAAGGAACCGGCAGGTGAAATGTGATCCGTGGTGATTGAATCACCGAGTTTCAACAACACGTGGGCTCCCGAAATGGGCGTGATGGGTTCGGCCTCTGGCGACAGGCCTGAGAAGAAACTCGGTAGACGAATGTAGGTCGAATCTTCCGCCCAAGGGTAAAGAGGGGATGTTTCGGCAGGGATGGCGTTCCACCGCGGTTCGTTCATGGCATCGGCGTAGCGCTGGCGGAACATCTCTGGAGTGATGACAGCCATGGCTTCAGCCAATTCTTCATCGGTTGGCCAAACTTCGGAGAGCATCACTGGACGGCCGTCCTTGTCAACACCCATCGGTTCTGTGGTCAAATCCATCTCGAGGTTGCCGGCAATAGCGTAGGCAACAACGAGTGGAGGGCTGGCCAAGTACGAGGCCTTCACTTTGCCATGGACACGCCCTTCGAAATTGCGGTTGCCCGAAATCACGGAACCAACGATGAGGTTGGCTTCGTCAATCGCTTCTTCAATGGGCCCGGGAAGAGGGCCTGAATTTCCAATACAGGTGGTGCAACCGTATCCGACAACGTGGAATCCCATGGCGTTCAAATCGTCTTGGAGTCCAGTGGCTTCGTAGTACTCGGTGACAACACGGCTGCCTGGGGCCAGGGAAGTTTTCACCCAAGGTTTCACATGAAGTCCTCGAGCACGTGCTTTTCGAGCGAGCAGACCTGCTGCCAGCATCACACCGGGGTTGGAGGTGTTGGTGCACGATGTGATGGCGGCGATGACCACATCGCCATGGTTGAGGTCAAACCGCTGGTCGTCCATCTCCACAATGGCCCCGTTTGAACATTGATCAGCCGTCAGTCCGTGGCCGTGGTGGCCAAGGTCGTTCGTGAGGCTATCAACGAAATGCTGCTTCATGCTGCTGAGATCCACCCGATCTTGAGGCCGCTTGGGGCCTGCCAGGGCGGGGACGACGTCATCGAGGTTCAATTCCAGAACGTCGGTGTACGCCTTCTCGGGTTCGGAACCTTCGCACCACAACCCTTGAGCACGTGCAAAAGCCTCAACACCGCTGATCGCCGTTTCTTCACGACCCGTCAACCGCAAGTATTCGAGGGTGCGCTCGTCAACGGGGAAAAACCCGCAAGTCGCCCCGTATTCCGGTGCCATGTTGGCGATGGTGGCTCGGTCGGCCAAGGAGAGGGCTTTCATTCCCGGTCCAAAGAATTCAACGAATTTACCAACGACACCGTGTTCTCGCAGCATCTCCACGATTCGCAGGGTCATGTCGGTAGCTGTTACTCCAGGCTGAAGAGCACCGGTCAATCGAACCCCAACCACGTCTGGAGCGAGCATGTAAATCGGCTGACCCAGCATCACCGCTTCTGCCTCAATGCCACCAACGCCCCAACCGAGCACCCCCAAGCCGTTGACCATCGTGGTGTGAGAATCGGTGCCGACCAAACTGTCGGCCAACCAGACACCTTCCTCTTGCCGAGCAACGCTGGCCAAAAACTCGAGGTTGACCTGGTGAACGATGCCTCGGGAGGGCGGGACGGCTTGAAAATTTGCCAACGACTGTTGACCCCATTTCAAAAACGTGTACCGCTCCATGTTGCGATGGTATTCGATGTCGAGGTTCATGTCCAAAGCATTGGCATGGGCGCCGCTGACGTCCACTTGAACGGAATGGTCGATGACCAGGTCAACGGGGACCTGTGGATTGACTTTCTCCGGGTCCCCTCCCATTTCCACCATGGCGTCCCGGAGGGCTGCCAAATCCACAACGGCCGGTACGCCTGTGAAATCCTGAAGAATGACACGGGATGGGCGGAATGGGATTTCTTCCCGTTCTCCGTTGGGAGTCCACGAAGCAATCCGACGAACATCGTCTTCGGTGATGAGAAAACCGTCGTGGTTGCGGAGTGCCCCCTCCAGTAAAATCCGAATGGAATAGGGCAGGGTCGAGGTGGGGATGCCGTTAGCGTCCAAGGCATCAAGAGCGAAGTAATCTCCACCAACATCCAGCGTTCGTCGTGCTTGGAACGGGTCCAAAGTCGCCATGAATCGCCCAATCTTCACCCGTCTATGAAGAAAACCCTCGCCGGCGTTGACTCAACCACCAGCCGATGGACCATCGACTGGATGCGATTCGATTGCTGAGTCGTTGTCACCAGAACTGGTACCACGGCGTGGTTTGGGAGCCCACAAAGGTGGCCGATTGCAAGGTCACCTCTTGTTCGGGGCGATCGTTGTCGGCTGTTGCGACCTCAGAAATGGTGGTGATGTCATCGCAACCTTCCGTGATGGTACCAAACACCGTATGGACGCCGTCCAACCAAGAGGGTGTGCTGTCCGACGGAATCAGGAAGAATTGGCTTCCACCCGTGTCTGCAGCGCTGGTTTTGGCCATTGAAATTGTACAGGGTTCATGCAACAGGCCGTTGTCAGCCTCGTCGGGGACGGTCCAGGCGTTGTCTCCGGATGTTCCGCAACCGGGGTCGGTGCTGGGTTGGCCGTTGCACAGGTCGTAGAAATTACCAGCGTGGCCACCGGTGCCGTCGCCGTTGGTGAAATCTCCGCCTTGAATCATGAAGTCGTCAATAACTCGATGGAAGATTGTGCCGTCGTAAGAGCCGTCTTCAACAAGGGTCTTGAAGTTCTCAACGTGCTTTGGTGCGGCCTCTGGGTGCAATTCAATCACGATGGTGCTGCGTTCGTTAGCGTCCCATGCCATTTGCAATTCAACCACATCGGTTGTGGTACCGCTGTTGTTGGCCAGGTTCAAGCCTGCCAGCACGAGGACAACGGCCAGGAGAATGGCCACCGCACCAGCAGGTGTTGGCGTCCCGTCGTTGATGAGTCGAGGAAAACTGGTTTCACTGATTCCTTTGTCCTGCATTTCGTTGAGCAAGTCGTTGTACAGGCGGTCTGTTTTCTTGTCCTTGGGATTGGCTTTTCGAGAGTCACGCAACAATCGGGCAGCGGTGCGATACTCGCTTCGATTGGTGTTGTTTTTGGCCAGAAGCCATGTTCCATGTCCAGCAAGTCGAAGGGTCGTGGCGTGTTCTCCACGAGGGTCCGCTTCCCGAAGAATGTTAAGCGCTGATTCACCTTTTCCTTTGTTGAGGGCCTTTTCCGCTTTACCCCACGCTGTGGTTAAGGTTTCGTCCGCCATGGCCCTTCGCACCCATCGCTTGGTTTTGAGCCTCACCCATCATTTTACCCAAACGGTCCGTTGCTGGGGGGAATGCAACGGCAACATGTTCAAAGAGTGAGAGCGAACCCAGCGAATTATTCTCGCCCCTACGGGGCTTTGGGTGAACCTCATGGACAGCATCGTCAACGACTTTACCATCAACATCGCCACAGCCAACGGAACAGGTTCCCAATCTGCGAACCTCATCCTTCTCCAGTCGTTGTTTGAAATGGGCGTTCCAGTCAGCGGAAAGAACCTCTTCCCCTCCAACATCTCCGGACTTCCAACATGGTACATCGTTCGTCTCTCCGACAAAGGCTACCAAGCCCCTGGCGACCGAACCCACATCCAAGTTCTGGTGAACCCCGCTACATGGGACGAGGATGTCGCTGCTCTCGAGCCAGGATCTGTCGTGATTTGGAACAGCGACACCAAAGGAAAGACGGTCGAACGGGAGGACGTGTTCTCCTACCCTGTCCCCATGAGCAGTCTCGCAAGGAAGATCAACCCGAAAATTGCCAAACTTGTCACCAACATCGTCTATGTTGGCGTTCTGGCAGAATTGCTTGGCATTGACCAAGAAAAATTGGAGAGTGCTGTCGCAAAGCAATTCAAGGGCAAAACATCCGCCATCGAGCTGAACATCACCGCCCTTGGACTTGGCCGAGATTATTGCAAAGAATCCCTGACAAAGGGCGACCCGTACACGGTTCACGCCCGAGAAATCGATGCCCCTCAATTCTTCATTGAAGGCAACGAGGCCGCAGCGCTTGGCGCCCACTACGGAGGCGTCCAACTGCTGGCATGGTATCCAATCACACCGTCGTCCTCAATGGCTGAAGGCATCATCGCCTACATCCCACGCTTGCGCACCGACGAGGACGGGAAAGCCAACGTTGCGGTCATTCAGGCCGAAGATGAACTCGCCGCAGCCGGCATGGTATTGGGCGCTGGCTGGGCCGGCGGTCGCGGCATGACCGCCACCTCCGGACCCGGAATCTCATTGATGCAGGAATTCATTGGCCTTGCCTACTTTGCAGAGATTCCCTCTGTGTTTTGGGACGTCACCCGAGTTGGCCCTTCGACCGGCCTGCCCACCCGAACACAGCAATCCGACATTTCCATGCTTTACGAAGGCAGCCACGGCGACACCCAGCACATCGTTCTCATTCCCGGAACGGTCGAAGAGTGCTTTGAGTACGGATGGAGGGCGTTTGACTATTCCGAACGGTTCCAAACTCCCGTGTTTGGCATGAGCGACCTCGATCTCGGCATGAACCGATGGGCTTGCAGTGGTTTCACCTACCCCGACCAGCCCATGGACCGAGGCAAGGTGGTTCGCGAACAGGAAGTGTTTGACGCCTTCGAGACCTTTGGACGGTACCTTGACGTTGATGGCGACGGCATCCCCTACAGAACGCTCCCCGGCTCGGGCATGGACCCCATCCTCTACCGTGGCACTGGCCACAACCCCATGGGCGTTTACTCCGAAAAGCCGGAGGACTATTACAACCTCATGCAGCGACTGAGGACCAAAATCGACAACGCTCGGGACCTCCTACCAGCACCTGTCCTTCGACAAGAAGAAGAATGTGAGGTCGGTATCGTCTTCCTTGGAAGCATGGAAAACTCAATTCAGGAAATCGACGACATCCTCGAAGCCACCGGCCTCAAAGTCAGCCAGTGTCGGGTTCGAGCCCTGCCGTTGCACTCCGATGTCGAAGCCTTTGTTCGGCGACATGAAGTGAACATCGTCTTGGAAATCAACCGGGATGGACAACTTTGGGGCATCTTCCGCCGTGAACTGCCCAACGACTTGGTCAACAAGGTGCATTCCGTTGCATACAGCGACGGCATGCCGCCTCGCGCTCAAATCTATGCGGATTTGATCATGGCCAAACTTGAGGAGGTGAAGCAATGAGCGAAAAACCCGCACGTGCTGTTAAACTGAACGTCATCAACGAACCCAAGGACAGTTACACCGGAGGAAAATCTTCACTCTGCCCGGGTTGTGGTCACGACCAAATTTCCAACGTGGTTGTAACCGCAGCTTGGGAAAACGGCCTCGAGCCTCATCGAATCGCCAAAATGTCAGGCATCGGTTGCTCCTCGAAAACACCTGCCTATTACCTCGGTCAATCCCATGGATTCAACACCGTTCACGGACGCATGCCATCGGTCACCACGGGAGCCTACGCCATCAACAAGGATTTGCTCTACCTCGGTGTATCCGGCGACGGCGACTCGGCGTCGATTGGCATCGGCCAACTTATCCACGCCATACGCCGCAACATGGACATGGTTTACATCGTGGAGAACAACGGCGTTTACGGCCTGACCAAAGGCCAATATTCCGCTACAGCTGATGTGGGCTCAAAGAAGAAGAAAGGCCAACCAAACGAGACCCAACCCATTGACCTGTGCGCTTTGGCCATCAACTTGGGCTGCACGTTCGTGGCACGTTCCTTCTCCGGCTCAAAAAAGCAATTGACGTCGTTGCTCAAGGCAGCCATGTCCCACAAAGGCTTCGCTTTGATCGATGTTATTTCCCCATGTGTGACCTTCAACAACAACGACGAATCAATGCGCTCGTACGGCTACGTCAAAGAGAACGAAATCACGCTCCACATGGCCGACTACATCCCCCACTTCAACCCCGTTCAAGAGGTGGAAGTCCCTGAAGGTCACTTCAGAGACATCACACTTCACGACGGATCGACCATTCGACTGGAAACCATCTCGGCCGAACACGACCCCGGAGACGCCATGGCTGCTCTCACGGCCCTTCACAACGCAGAGCAATCTGCGAAACACGTCACCGGACTGCTTTACTTTGATGCCAGCAAACCGTCACTTGCGGAAGACTTGGGCATCGTTGACACCCCGCTGCTCGATGTGAGTGATGAAGAGTTGCGACCCAGCAAGGCATCGTTGGATGCGTTGAACGCAGAGTTCCTCTCGTGAACGGGCTTTTTGTCGGTTCTCATATATAGGACGAGTTTGAGAAACTGTCTGTGGTTCTCGTAGAAACCTTGGCTCTGAGCGCCGGACTTGCAGGTGCAGGCGTCTGGTTGCTTTGGCGTTCATGGCAGCATCGAAACCTGCAACTTCGCCGCCAAGCTCTTGCTGAGAAATACAGCACTTCGTTCCAATTGAACGTTCGAGGAGGACGTCCGAGGATGGTGGTGAACATGCCGCAAATCAGTGATGTGCCTGCCGAAGAACAAGCGGCCTACCAACAACGTGAGGCTGACCGTCAGCGGCTCTACGAAGACCTCGGGCTCGTCATTCCGATTGGAGAAACCGCTTCGGACGAACCGCCGAACGAACAAGAGCGCTCCGATGAGCTGGCATTCCGGCTGGATTGGATTGACGACTATGGCCCACCACTTCACGAACACGCTACGGTGGTAGCTGAAGAGCATGTCGGCAGTGGGGTGGAGGTTTCAACGGTCAGCAAAGAAGAGGAGGCTGAAATCGAAGGACGTGTCGAACGCGAAGGAGGAGATTCTGGAATCGTCCAAATCTCGTTGGCTTGGGACGACTACAACGACCTGGATCTCCACGTGTTTTGTCCCTCGGATGAGCGCATTTACTTCAACAACAAAAAAAGCGAATGCAAAGGCGTGTTGGATGTTGACATGAACGTCCGACCAGTATCCCGGAAACCTGTGGAGAACGTGGTGTGGAAATCCGATGCCCCGCTGGGTTCGTACAAAGTGGGCGTTCATTTCTACAAACATCATCGCAAAAAGCGCACCAAGCGTACCACGAAATACACACTTCTCGTGTCAACTCATGGACGGACAAAGACCTACAAAGGTCGAATCAAGTACGGTACGGCCATGCAAATGGTCACCTCGTTCACCCTCGCTGAATTGGAGAAAAAGTCGTTGCCCTGAGGGGCGCCGTGGGTTGGCCTTACCCGGAGTGTTCCAAACGTTCAACAATGGCTTGAACAAGGGGAGCAAACGTTTCTCCGTGTGGGAAAGGCGACACAACAGAAGCGGCTTCAGCAACCTCCGGGAAGGCCCCGCCCACGGCCACCGACCACGCTGCTGCTGCAAACATCGACAGGTCGTTGGGGGCGTCACCAACCACCAACATCTCGTCCAGTGACCAGGCGTGACGCTGTGCGAGGGCTTCCAAGCCTTGACCTTTGGAGATCACAGGGTCCATGAGGTGAATGGCAAATCCAGTCCGAACAACATCGAGGTTTGACCAACGGCTTTCAGCCATGGCGCTCTGTATCGCCGCAAGGTCTTCAGTCGGTTTGAGGCACCACTCACTCTCTCGCCATTGATTGGACCAAATCCCTTCAGCATTGAGCTGATCAATTCGTTCAGCGAGCCAATCTGCAGCCGCCCTTGCCTCGTCCTTGGTCGCCCTTAAGACAGCTCCATCCCAGTCTGGGGACCAAAGTACACCTCCGTTTTCACAGCAAATTGGCCCACTGAGACCAATAAACCGCCAAAGCCCATAGGTGATGGGGCGAACATTTCCCGTGGCCAAGACCACCGGTATGCCATGAGATTCAAGTCTGCGAAGAGCGCCAACGGCTTCGATGTTCAAGCGTTTGTGCTCATCGGTCAACGTGCCATCGATGTCAACCGCCACAACGCTGGGGACCCAATCCTCTGGCAACCATTCCATCGTTCCAAGCAGAAGTCGCTCAACCATGAACATTCGGTATGATTCGGACAAGACTTGTTCGCCGAGTGGGAGGCTTCATCAATCCCCAACCTCACCGTCAATTCATGGGTGAAGACGAAGGTGAGGTCTTTCTGTCCTTGGAGGACGATGGCCCCGTCTTGCCTGCTGCTTTCAAACCGGCATTGGGAAAAAACGACACGACCTCAACCCCCGTGAACGCTGTCAACAAAGAAACCAACACCACCGTTCTTGAAGCCGATTTGGTGGACGTTGCGGTCGTGGAACAAGCCGGCGGCTCCTATGAAGTGATGTGGCCGCTGACCGCCATGGATTGTCCAGATTGCGCCTCAAAAGCCACGCGAGCCTTGAACCACATGAAACAGGTTTCCGAACCTAAAATTTCTCCTACTTCGGGAGAAATCAAAGTCATGGTGAATCTTGAACACGGCTCGATGGCTGAAATCTCTTCCGTGCTTCGGTCGCTGGGCCACCCACCCAACGTCGAGCATCACGAGTTGGTTGGTGCCAAGGCATCGAATGTCGCCAAACGAAACGGCGTACCGCTGCAGAAACTTGAGCGGATGGTCAAGCAACAACCCGGCGTTTTGGACGCCGAAGTGTCAGAGGATGACCGGATCTTGGTTCAACTGGTCAGCACGGCCAATCAGCAACTCATCGACGCTCGCCAGAGAGCCTTCAAATCGGTGCTTGGGAGACCACCGGAATTTCTCGAGGCCACCTCAAACAGAATCCGGCCCGACCAGTGGCGACTCATTGGAGCAGGTATCGCCGTTCCAATTTTGTTGATGGTGATCGCTGCTGAACTTCTTGGATTCGAGGGGCGGTGGATTGGATTGTTGGCCCTCCCCGGAGTGGTTGCTGGCGGATACCAAATGTTTGCTGAGGCCATCGCTTCACTCAAAACTCGTCAGATCGGATTCCAAGTCCTTACCAGTTTGGCGGTCGTTGGGGCTTGCATCCTCGAGATGTGGGAGGAAGCCCTCATCGTGGCCATTCTTGTTGCGTTCACCGCTCACTTGGAAACCGATGCCTTGGTCAAGGCCAGACAGGCCATGCAAGGAGGACTTGACCGGCTTCCAAGAACAGCAAGGAAGGTCATCCAACCTCTCTCCGTGAATGCCGGGGCCGCCATGTCGTTTTCCACTTGTGGACCCGCCAACGAAAACATCATGAAAACTGGACCAATCCTTCCCATGGCAAAAACCGTCGAAACCGAAACCGTCCCGGTGGATTTGATACGCCCCGGTGACCGCATAGAGATTCGAAGTGGTGAGTTGATCCCGGCCGATGGCAGAATATTGGAAGGCAAGGGGGCGCTGGACAAAGCCCCGTTGACCGGAGAATCCGTCCCAGTCGATGTCGGGGAAGGCGACGTGATCGAAGCCGGATTGATTCTGGCCCGAGGACCGGTCGTTTGCGAAGTGCTCGCCGTTGGTGAAAACACCCGACTCTCCGGGCTCATTGAAGCCGTTCATACCTTTCGGGAGGAACCCCCTCGATTGCATTCCAGCATCGAATTGTTCACATCAATATGGGTGCCTACGGTGTTGTTTGGAGCATTTGTTGTGTGGTATTTCTTGTTCCCTGTGGACGAATGGAAAATCATTCTTCTCTTGTGGGTGGTTGCCTGTCCCTGTGCACTTCTTTTGGCCACGCCGGTTCCGCATGCTGCAGCGTTGTCAAACGCTGCCCAAAGCGGCGTAATTGTTCGTGGAGGCGATGCCCTCGAGCGGATGGCGCATGTCAACCACGTGCTCTTGGACAAGACCGGAACCCTGACCTCAGGCCGACCAACGGTTGGTGGCGTGGTCATGGCCAAAGGTCGACGAAGAGCGCCGGCCATGTCCGTCATGATGGGTTTGGAAGCAAGGTCGTCCCATCCATACGCTCTAGCCGTGATGGACCACTGCAGCAGCGAGGGGATTGAACCGGCCAACATCACCGGCATTTCAGACATCGACGCAGGTGTTGAAGGCCGACAGGGGTCCACGACAGTTGCGTTCATTCGCCCGGACAAAGCCTCCGGGTTGGGCATCAGCATGCCACAGGAATTGCAGGCTGCGTTTTCAGAGGCTCAAATCCAAGGTCATGGAGCAAGTCTTCTCGTGAAAGGCAAGGACGGTATTGCGTTGATGACCTTCGTTCACGACGATACCAGGGACGGATCTGCTGACTTGATTGCTTCGCTCCACAACCTCGGCATCAACGTGGAAATCTTGTCCGGTGATCACACGGCGGCCGTAACCGAGTTCGCTCGCAAGGTCGGGTTGCCCGAAACCTCTGCTCACGGTGGGCTAAGTCCTGAGCAAAAGGTGGCCTGGGTCAAGAACCGTTCTGCAACGCACGTTACGATGATGGTAGGGGACGGTTTCAACGACGCCGCAGCCCTTGCCGTCGCCGATGTTGGCGTGGCCGTGGGAACTGGAGAAACCGTGAATTTGGAAGCTGCTGATATCTTGCTGCCCGGGGACGATCCAAGGGTGCTGTCGGACATGGTGACCCTTGCGCGCAGAGCCCAGCGAACGCTCATGCAGAACCTGTTCTTTTCCGTCATCATCACCGTGATGTTGGTCACTGCTGTTGTTCAACAGTGGTACGACCAAATTTGGGTGGGTGTGCTCATCCACGAAGCATCGGTGATTTTGGTCATCCTCAACGGGGCACGACTCGCACGCCAGGGCCAAGTGAAGTCCTTGCTCAAATCAACATTCGTGTCCATGTACAACGATACGCTTGCTGCCCTCCGGCTGTTCAAAGACCGTTATTTGGTCAAGCCTGCCACGGCTTGAATTCTCGTTGACACGGTATCTTCAAACCCTATGAACATCTCCTGAGAAACGGTGAGGTGATGGCACGAGTTCGAGGCGACCCCATTACCACGGCTCTGGCGCATCCAACTCGCCGGAACGCCTACATCCAACTGTCCCAAACGGAGGAGATGAGCACCGTTCAACTCCAGCAAGCGGTTGATGTTGACCGCTACAATCTCTACCACCATCTGAAAAAATTGGCATCGCTTAACCTCGTGGAAAATCATCGCGACGAAGGGCGGGCTCGATGGTGGCGTGTCTGTGATCGTGTGGAACTGCCTGAGTTGCTCCATGCCTCAGGTCAACGAGGTCCAAGCGCCGGTACAGCCGAAATGATCCAAGGGCCGGTTGAGGATCGCGAGACATTCGCCCTGAAGTTCCACAACTCGCATGACCAAATCGCAGCAAAACAATTCATCGAACAATTGGCCGAACTGTACGGTTTTGAAGTGGAACTGCCGTGGAATTTCATACCAGAGGAGTTGGTCCTCTACAGCAAAAAGAGGTGAAGGGTGATGACCGAAGAACTTTCAGTGGAATCCACAATTGCCCCGCCAGCTTTGAGCTGTCCAAAATGCAACGGCATGCTCCCGATGAAACTCGGAGAGGTGGAATGCGCTCTGTGTGGAGCCCAAGCTAGGGTGAATCACCCCGGGACTCGAAAGGCATGGATGAAGGAAAAGATCAGTTGCCCATCCTGTTCGTCAGTTCTTGTGGCAGGAATCGATAAACGACCCGCTGAACTCAAGTGCGGCTCATGCCAATCCTACTTCATGCTCACACGGAAGGTCCCAAAAGTTGAGGTGGATTGTCCGGGCTGCGAACGGACGTTGCGGATGAGGCAGCGTCCCGGGCGCCGAGACATCGAGTGCCCAGCCTGTGCAACAGAATTTGCGGTCAATTTCTGAAACCTCCGCCCTCTCCACCCGCCCCAAAAACGGCCCTTGAGTCCCCCATTGTTGTCGCGCACCTTATCTATGAAGAGAAGTGCATGAAGCAGTGGATGGGATGCCAATGAGCGCCAGCGAAAGCCGTGACTTGGACGAAGGCAAGGGGCCTTCTTCCGAGCGTATCACGCTGGCCTCGCTACGCTCCCAACTTACTTCCGCTTCCTCCACTTCATTGGATGAGGCGCTGGGCACCCAAGCCCGGTTCAGGCAAGAAGAGCGGCTTCGGGCCGATTTGCGAAGAGATCGCCGATTGAAACAGCAGGCCATCACCGAGCGAATTCAAGCCATGAAGACCAACATCGCTCAGGAGTTGGCCGTGCAACACGACATGACCCTCGATGCTTTGGAGCGAGATTTACGCACCAACATGGAAGAGGAACTGGCCACGCTTGAGCGTGACTCCTTGGCCACCGAAGAAGCAAGAATGCGTCAGGAACTTGACCTTCGTCTTCACCGTCAAGTGGAGGCCCTTCGAGACAAGAACGACATGGAACTCAACGCTCAACTTCACGAGCGACAGGACGCCATTAAGGCTTCAATTGAGCGCCAACTCCGAGAAGAGTATGACCGACGATTGGACATTCAAAAAGAACGGATTCGATTGGAACACAATCAGGCATTGCAACATCGCTTGCGCACGATGGAATCTGCTCTTGGCGAAGAGATGGAACAACAATTCCAACACATGGAGAGCAAGGAAATTTCTCGGCTCGAAGAAGGTCACGAAGCGATGCTCTCGGAGCGAGAAGACCAGCTTCGCCGAGGCATTCGAAGCCGGTTGGAGCAACAACTGCGCCAGCGTCTACGTCAGCGAGAAGCCCGGCTAAAGGTCGAATTTGAACGGCGCAGCCTCAGGTTGGAAGAGGATGTTGCTCAACAACTTCAAACCGAAATTGAAGCCAAACTTCGGGATGAAACAAAACTGCTGGAAGACAACCTCCGAGAAGACGTCGAGATGGCTTTGGCAAAACGGCGTGATGAACTTCGCATCGAAATTGAACGCCACCTCAACGAACAACATGCTTCAAAGATGGCCGAACGTAAAAGCCGCCTCAAGGCCAAGTACGACCTCACCTTCTCAAAAGCCATCGATGACATCTCTCGGTCCCTCGAAACCGAGATTCAAGCTGAACTCAATCACCGAACGGACAGCGAATACAACGCCTATCGGTTGGCCAGGGAATCCGAAGTTCAAAACCGTCTCTCACGGTATCGCTACGAACGTGAAGCTGAGTTGCGAGATGAACTTGAATCCAAATTCTCTGTCACCAAGAAAGACTGGACTGAGCGGCTGGACCTTGAATTCCAATCTCGAGAAGCCGCTGCACGAAAAGCCATCATGTCGGAGTTGGACGCCCAACTTCGCAACGAACGGTTGTCCCACGATACCGATCTCGATCTTCTCAAGGAGGAAACCACGCTTGAGCTCGAAATCAAAATGGAGGAACGCCTTAACGATTTCAAAGCCCGCAAGGAAACCGAAGTGGCGACACAACTCGAGCGACAACTGGACAAGCGAGAAGAAATCATGCGCAACAAAGCGCTCATTGATGTTCGCAAGCGGGAAACGCAAATTCGTGCTGAAATCGAGGCCCAACTCGGGCTTAAGCGAGCTGAAATTCGCGACCGCCTGAAGGGACTATCCGAACGGATGGATTCGTTCAAGGAAATGGCGGAAGAAAAGATGCGGGATGCCGTATCAAAGCAAATTCAAGAGGACATTGACGTTGATGAAACGGAACTCAAGGCCCGTGAACAAGAGTACAGTTCCCTCCAAGCAACCGACACGAGGGCTGAAAAGCGCCAAAAATGGATGCAATCAATCTCTGGCACCGCTCCCGCTGCTTACGGAGCCGGTGCGGCTGACCCGTCATCCTTGGGTGCACGCCCCGACGGCTTGGGAGCCGCTGCAGGCCGCCCGCTTCGTGGGCTCATGGGTCAGCAAACACAGGCTGAACCACGGATGGGGCTCGGTGGGATGCGGGCGCCCGCAACGAGTGCTAAACCCTTGACTTCGCCTACCGCACCGGTTCGTACCGTTCGCCAACCCGTCGCTCAACCAACCTCGGCTCCAGCAGCGAGGGCGGTTCGACAGCCCATCAGCACGCCAGCCACGATCGTTCCACAAGAGGAAAGTGTCCTCGAGACAACGCCGGAAGTCGTCGTTGAAGAACAGCTGCTTGAAGACACGGAGCCTGAGACGGTTTTGATTGAAGTCACAGAGCCCGAGACGATTCTGACTGAAGTCACTGAACCCGAAACGGATTCCACGAGTGACCTCATTGAGCAAGAAATGGACGAACTTCTGGACGAAAGCATTCTCGAGGGTGATCTCGAAATTGTGGAAGAAACGGTTTCGGAAGAAATGGAACTTGTTGAAGCTGAAACTCAACTTGAACAGGCTCCAGAAGCCATGGAAGAGCCAGGAGAGATTGTTGATGCAGTTGAAACGATGGACGACGAGATCCAATCGGTCGAACTGCGACCCATACGAGGTGTTCTTGCGCCGACCAAGAAGGGGGAAACGAACCCTTCAACGGCATCGATCAAACCGGTGGGGCCAACATTGGTACCAAGCAAGAAAAAGCGAGGAACTCCTCCATCAACGGACATTGAAGGTCCCAAGACCTCAGAACTCCGACCGGTAAAAGGAACCCTTGAACCCGTCAAAAAAACCCCTGTCAAGACCTTGAAACCCCAAGATGACAACGACGAATGAATCGGACGTTCTTCACAAACAAGCGCGTGGTTCATAATGAACCCAAGCCTCGGTATGAGCATGGTCCAACAGCGTGCTGTGTTGCTCATGGTTCTCCTGTTGGCTCACGTGGCGGCTCTTCCACTCACACACGCAGAGCTGCCTCCTCTCACCGATGCAGGTGAAACACAGTCTCTTGAAACGCCATTGGTCATGTGGGAGGTGTTGTACGATGGGGCCGTCCTGACCGTAGATGAAGATGGCAACGTCAGTAGAAATGTCATGACAGGTTCGGGTTTGACGGCCGTATGGACGGTAAATTTGGACATCACGGCCAACAATGGACGTGTCGATGCTGCTCAAGAATTGCTGACTGTGGCGCATCAAACAGGCGTCTATGTCATTCAACTCTCCACACAAGACATCACATGGAACGTCAGTTCTGCAGACCCCGTGAACGACGCTGCTTTTGATCCTCAAGGTGATCTTTGGTTGGTTCACTTCGCAGGAAAACGCAGGGCGGAAGAATACACTCAAGAAGGGCCCACCGGTACAGCAACAACCGTCATCACCGCAGGCATTTCGGCCTTTGAATTCCTCAATGACGGCCGTATTGCAATCGCATCCTACGACCGGAACATCTACATCGAAAACGGGGGCGGCCAGCGAACTCAAACACTCAGCGATTCAACCGCTATCGTGACGACCTTGTCCGTGATTGACAACAACACCATGATTGCTGGAACAACGAGCGGGACGGCCTACAAATACGACATTGGTTCTTGGACGGCGACAATGGTTGACCTGCCGCACGCGAAGCAAACCACGTACATCGGGACCTATTCACAAGACAAAGTTGCGATAGGTGCACGGCAAGGAAAACTCTCCATTCTCAACACCACCTCATTCTCCGAACTTGAAACCTTTACGGGGTCTGGTGACATCATTGGTATGCTCCCCGAATTTAGCGGGCAGTTCTACCTGATCGGCAGCACACCTTCGCAAACCAAAATCCGCTATTTTGACCTGGACTCAGATCTGGACGGTGTCAACAATCTGGCCGACGCCTTCCCAAACGATGCGACACAAACGGCCGATTCTGATGGTGACGGGTACGGAGACAACCCCACTGGGTTCAACCCCGACGCCTTTCCCAACGACGCAACGCAATGGAGCGACACCGACGGAGACGGCTACGGCGATGAAGCGACCGGCAACAACCCGGATCTGTTTCCCAATGTTCCAACTCAGTGGGCCGATGCTGATGGTGACGGTTATGGAGACAACGCCAACGGAGCCAACGCCGACCGTTTCCCTTCTGAATTCACCCAATGGGCGGACCGTGACGGAGACGGTTATGGTGACAACGCCGCGGGGTTCCGACCCGACTCTTGCCCCGATCTGAATGGCTTTTCGACCGAAGATCGATTCGGCTGCCCGGACAGCGACATTGACGGCCATTCAAACCCCGATTCAAACTGGACGACTGAGGACGGAGCAGACGCCCTACCCAGAGAGCGCACTCAATGGATTGACGGCGACGGCGACGGCTATGGAGACAACCTTGAGGGCGTGAACGCCGATGCATGTCCATGGGAATTTGGCACATCCATACAGGCGGTGTCTCAAAACGCCACCTCACCAACAGGCTATGTCTCCATTTCCTCATTCGGATGTGTTGACGCCGATGGCGATGGATGGGTGGACAGAACTGAATCCCCCTTGATGGACCGAGACCCAACCGAACATTTCGATGGAGACGGGGACGGTGTAGGCTCCAATGCAGACTACAACGACGACCAAAGCAACATCCAAACCGAACAGGATCATTGCTTGAACGAAATTAACGACACTTCTCCTGCTTGCACGGGGTGGAGAGACCCAGCGTACCAAGCCTACAGAAACACGGTAGAGAACAACAACACCCCCCTCACGTTCAACGCATGGAACACCTCGCAGAGCAACAGCGCAGGTGCGTCAAACAGCTTGGGTGGTGTCGATGGTGACATCATCAGTCAGGTGGTGATCGTCGGATTGATTGCCTTCGTAGCCCTCACGGGCGCCATCCTTGGTGTGGCCTATCTGCTTAACCGGCGAAAAGAAACCATCACACAGAAAGAGTACGGTGGGGTTTCATCCAACTTCACACAGATGGCGGCTCAAGAAGCGCTCGAAGGCAAAGGAGGCATCTCTGCAGCAGGAGGCATCGTGGACGATGCTTCGTGGGACGATGACATCGCCCAATTTGATTTCAACGAACCCAACGACGATCTGAACGGTGATGTTGCACTCACAGATGAATTGGGTGAAGCAGGAGCCGTCGCTTACGATGAAGAGAGCCTTGAATCGATTGCAGGGGTCGGCCTTGCATCCGCTGAGCCAGAAGAGGTGGAACCAGCAACTGAATCTGATGCGTCAGCTCCAGAGGCGCCTGCTGAAGCACCCCCAGTTCCAGAAGATGGCCTACCTGCAGGATGGACGATGGACCAGTGGCGCTGGTATGGACACGAGTACCTCAAAAATGCGGGTAAAAATTAGATCCAAACGATGGGAAGCGAGTCTTTGATCGCTCCAAGCTCAACGCCCGTGTACACCGGCTGACCGCCAATTTTGCACGTGCTCATCACGAGCCAAAGAAAGCCGTTCCATGCGGTGCTGTCAGCGAACAATTCAACCTCGCCGTACATCGCCGCCATCAACAACTTGGATTCGGGTGTTTCAGAAGAACACAACGCTCGAACCAAATTCCTCGCCGTGAATTGAAACCCCTTGGGTCGCCATGCCATCATGTGGCTCACACCTGGAAAGGAGCGAGATTAAGACGCTCCACAAGGTGATCAACATCAACGTCGACCGCTTCTTTCATCCTTGCTCGAAGCATGTCAATTTCACCTCGCATCTTCAGCATCTTGTGGGTTCGAATCATGTCCGCTAACAAGTCGTTGACGCTGCGATAATCTCCGGTTGTGCGCAGCGTGTTCAGCTGCCTTCGAATTTCGTAACTCACGCTAACCGATGTCATTCCTTCGCCCGTCATCCCATCATCCCGATGTGAAGGTGGCCTCTGCGGTCTTAAAAGGTGCGAAATCGCACCCGAACGAACCTCTGTTTTGCGGTCCAATGTCACAGCGCCGAGGAGCCGGTTTGGCGTTCGATTTTCAATCGTGGTTCCTCCACGACACCGAACTCGCGGCGTATTTCTTTCACGCGCTGATGAACCTCACGAGCAAGGGTCCAATATTCCAACGACCCTGCACCTGCTCCAGAATTGGTGGGTTTGTTCAAGATCACCGTTGGCGCTCCACTCCAAGGAGCCTCTGCGACCTTTGCCAGTCGGCGCACCGTCGTGCTGAACACTTTGTTGGGCATTTTCTTGTTGACCTGGTCGCAAACATACGTGCTGAGTTTGGACCGGCCGTCCACCATGGTCATCACAATTCCAAAAATTTTCAGATTCCTGTTGATTCGACGTTGAATCATTTTGATTGAATTCATCAGCATGCTGAACCCTTCAAGGGCGTAGTATTCGGCTTGTACCGGCACCATAACCCAGTTGGCAGCGCACATGGCATTGATGGACAACAGACCCAGCGAGGGAGGGGTATCGATGATGATGTAATCGAACTGGTCCACAACAGGAAGGAGGGCTTCCTGCAGACGGGTTTCACGGCCGATTTTGTGACTGAGCTCAATTTCAGCGCCTGAGAGATGGATGTCGCTGGGAAGAACGTACAAATGGCCAGCGTTGATGGTGTCTGGAATTTTTTTCCCGCTGTTGCGGTTGCTCCATGCATCTCGCATCGAACGTGTCAATTCCTCCGGATGAATCAGATAATCCGCCATCAAATCAAGTTCTTCTCCAGAATCGTTGATGAGCAGGTCATAAACGGTTTTTTTGATCTTCTTTTTCTCTAAGCCAAAGGAGGTGGCGCAATTCCCTTGGGGATCAAGATCGACAAGCAGAACCTTTGCTGGCGGGAGTTTTTGTTTGGGCGAACCTTTAGCAAGCGCTGCTGCGAGATTCACAGCTGTCGTGGTTTTTGCGCAGCCACCCTTCTGGTTGGCTACGGCAATCACCATCTTGTAAGGGTTCAATCAATCGCCTCCGGCAGGAAGAGAAGGAGAGCCCCCCTCTTTGAATGCAACCTCCAAAGGCCCAAGCGTCAAGCGGGTTGAATGACGGGAACGGGAACTTCGGAGAGGATCTTTCGCACGATGTGCATGCCGGTGATGCCTCGAATCTTGGCCTCCGGCTTCATGTTGATTCGGTGAGATATGATCTGAAGGGCGATCCCCTTGATGTCATCCGGTATGACGTAATTGCGGCCCGCCACAGCAGCAGCGGCTCGTCCTGTTTTGAACAACGCCTGACTGGCACGTGGAGATGCACCGTTGATGACTCGGTGATCTTCTCGGGTACGCTGCACGATCTCGATGATGTAGGACAAGATGGCCGGATCAACGTGCACGGTTTCAAGCGCCTTTTGCATGGCTACAACCTTCTTTGGAGATGTTACTTGGTCAACCACGTGTTCGTCTTGCCCTCGCAATTTACGACGAGCGAGGATAGCCTTCTCTTCTGCACGGTCTGGATAACCCATGCTCATTTTCATCAAAAAACGGTCCATTTGAGCTTCTGGAAGGGGGTAGGTTCCTTCCTGTTCGATGGGGTTTTGCGTGGCCAACACCACGAACGGAGCAGGTAATTTGTGCGTGATGCCTTCAATGGTGACCTGCTTTTCTTCCATGGCCTCCAACAGCGCAGCTTGGGTCTTGGGTGGAGCACGGTTGATCTCGTCGGCGAGGAGCATGTTGGTGAACAACGGACCAGCTCGGAGTTTGAATTCTCCAGATTTCTGGTCGTACATGTATGTCCCCATGATGTCGGAAGGAAGCAAATCCGGGGTGAATTGGACGCGCTTGAACTTGCACCCAAGCGCTCTGGCGAAGGTGTTGGCAAGAAGGGTTTTGGCAAGGCCAGGGAAATCCTCAAGCAACATGTTTCCATTGGACAAAATACCGACGGTCACACGTCGGAGGTTCTCGTTTTTCCCAATGATGACCTTGCTGACTTCATTCATCAAACTGTTCGAGATGGACGATACCGTAGCAATGAGGTCTTGAGTTCGTGCGCCGCCAGCCATGCTTGCTTCCATGTGAATGCCTCCTAGAACAACCCTAGACCTGCTCCTTTCTTATTTGAATGTGTGCGCTTTAATGTTCAAAAATGCTCAACTCACTCCAGCGACATAAAAGGGCAACTGCAAGCCGAGCGATACCTCAAGTTTGCTTGTTCAATCAGCGGCCCCAGAAATGATTGTCCTTTCGGTGGAGAGCGACGATCTCATCGAGAATCTCTTCCTCGACTGAAGAAAGGTCTGACTTTCTCAATCTCTTCACGTGACCTTCAGGAACATCGACGTAAAATTCGTCCAACTCCTCAATATGGCGTCCAACCGTAGGGCCTTGAACAGCCACGGCAATTTCCTCACCCTGCATGGCTTCCATGACATCCTCTGATGCTCGAGTTCGCAAGCTCTTGATTTGGCCCACGGAGGTACCGTCCAGTTTCATCAACCGTTGACCGACATGAACTCGACCTCCAAGCACACGCATGCCCACGATGGCTGGGCCTTTGGCTCGGAAGGTGTGATCTTTGAGGTACAAGACACGGCCGGGATAGACCAACGTTTCCCTTGAGGCTTCTTCCAAGGCCTTGGTTCGCTCCTCAACCCACGCCTCAAAGGCGTCCATTATGTGGTAGATGATCGGGCCAGCGATGAATTTCACATCGCTATCATCCGATTCAAGCGATTTAGCCACGTCGCTGGTGTTGGCCTTGGTGGAAAATCCAAGGATGACCTTTTGCAACGGATCGGAGGCGGATTGTGCCATGAGAATGTCCTTTTTGTTGACCGGACCAACGGTGGCCTGACGAACCGGTACGGAGCGCTGATGCAATTCAAACGCCAAGGCTTCCAAGCCACCCACCGTGTCGGCCTTGATGACCACCCCGCTTCGCTCCTCTTCTGCTCCCCGGCACGCCTTTTGCTGACGATGGGTGGAGAATTCACGGCGAGCCATGATTTCGCTGCATGTTGAGCACATCACCGGCATGGTTTCGAACACCTCACGCCATTCTTCACGGAGGGCGGATTCTGCAGCTGCCTGTTCATCCTTGGTGTTGGCAAGATGCAAGGTGGTTCCTGCGATGGTGGCCTCGAGGTTGGGGGCGACGATCTTCACTCCACATGCGGCCTCGATGGTGTCAAAATTGACCCACCGTTTTCCTGCATCGCGCATTTCCGACATGCCTTGGGGTCGCTTAAGCCCCTTGATGTGCGTCTTGAATGGACCGTCTTGACCGGCCAACATGATCGAATCTCCCACCTTGAGGGTGCCTCGGTAGAGAATCACGTCAATGGTTTTGCCCATCCCGATTTCGTCCCTCATCTCCAACACCGTTCCTTGGGCTGCACCGAGCGTATCGGTCAACCGGTCTTCGAGGAATCGCTCGGCCAAGCCCACCGTGACCGCCAACAGGTCTTGCAGCCCCTCACCGTCTTTGGCCGACATGGGGACAAGAGCGACACTTTGGCGGAAATCTTTGATTTGGTCGTACCGCTCCAGATTGAACCCATGTTCGGAAAATTGACCCATCAGTTTCCAGTACCTGTCTTCGAACAACGATCGAACATCTTCTCGTTGTTTGTGGAAGGATTCCATGAACGAGCGACCGCGTTCTGATCTCCAACCGTGCAAGCGGTCAACTTTGTTGCCAGCGATGACAAACGGCGTGCGGGTCTCTTTGAGGACTTGAATGGATTCAATCGTCTGCGGTTGTAAACCTTCCATGATGTCCACGACCAGCACGGCGATATCGGATACTGAGCCTCCTCGGTTGCGCAGTGAAGCGAACGAGTGGTGACCTGGTGTGTCGATGAACAACAAGCCGGGTGATTTGAATTCCTTTCCACCCAGCATGGCCGAACATGTTTCGTTCAACACATCGGCAGGGACTTCTGTGGCCCCAATGTGTTGGGTGATTCCACCGGCCTCTCGGTCCATGACGCTGGCTTGGCGCTCAGAGCCGATGGACCGGACCATGTCGAGAACACTGGTTTTGCCGTGGTCAACGTGTCCGAGAACGGACACGATGGGTTGACGGTTGTGACCTCGAGGTGCTTCATCCTCAACCGATAAATCATCGGTAGGGGGAACGTCGTCGCTCATTGTTTCACCCGCAGTTGGGTGTCACTCGTAGACCCATTGCGTCATGGTCTTTTCCCAGTCCATGGTGCCCTCTGGGAACCAAAGACCAAGTTCGAATTCGGCACTTTCGGGTGCGTCCGAGCCGTGAATCATGTTGAAGCCCATGTCCATGCCGAGGTCCCCACGGATGGTTCCAGGCTCGGCTTGGCGGCCGTTGGTGGCGCCGATGAGTTTTCGAGCCACGGCGATGGCTTCGACACCTTGCCAAGCCATGCAAACCACGGGTCCTGAGGTCACGAATTTAATCAGACCGGGGAAGAAAGGGCGCTCCTTGTGCACGTCGTAATGAGCCCGTGCCGTTTCTTCAGAAGGCACCATGGATTTGAGACCCACTAGCTTGAGCCCTTTTCGCTCAAAGCGGCCAAGTATTTCACCGATCAAATTTCGTTGAACGCCGTCAGGCTTTATCATCACGTATGTGGTTTCCATGTTGTTCACCAAACCATCCCACCTGCGCCCTGTTTATGGGCGTTGCTGTGGGTGCGTATTACCAAACTTCACTGGATGCCGCCCTTCACGTAGTGTCGGGTCCACTTTACTTTGCGAGCGTTTCGCTTGAGTTGGAGGTGGTTCTTTCGAGTTTTGCTGCTCTTGAACCAAAGCACGCTGCCGTCCTTGCGGATGAACATCATACCGGTACCGGGCTCGATCTCTTCACCAGAGAAGCTGCAGATTCGTCGTTCAGGCATTGATCATCACCGTGCGTTGAGTTTTCGGGCTTCTCGACCCGTGTCCTTCAGCATGAGAATGTCGCCAACACGAACAGGTCCGACGACGTTTCGGCTGATAATACGGCCAACGTCACGGGGGTTCGGGGCGTCGTTCACACGAACTTTGACTTGGGTGGCTTCACCGGTCATACCGGTTCGTCCGACAATTTCGACCACTTCTGCTGGCCATCCACCGAGTTCTTCACTCATGTTCTTCAACTCCAATGGGTTCAAGCCTTGAGGTTCTTGATTTCCTCAACAACTTCGTGAAACTTTTCCTGGGCGCCTTTGGTGATTTCCATGATGGCCACGGATGCAGCGGAGGTGTCCTTGGGCATGCCGATCCCTTTGGCCAAGAATTCTTGACTGGGAACGTAGCCGTAGGGGATGTTCTTCTCTTCGCAAATCAAAGGAATGTGAGCGAGCAACTCTGGAGGGTTGACGTCTTCGGCCATGATGATGAATTGGGCCGTTCCGCGCTCTGCGGCCTTGGTTACTTCGTTGCTTCCTTTCTTGACACGACCGGCCTTGTTCAGGTCGATCATCTCGTAAATCTTGTTGGAAATGTCTTCTGGGGTTTGAAATCGCACGTGTACACTCATTGGAATCTCTCCTTCCTCATATAGGGGCATGCCTCCGCACGACCTCGCGGATATAAACACAACGGCAACAACTGAGAAGGGCTGTGATGAATGATTTGAAGGGAATGAGTGAGCAGTCCACCGTTTTCATTCATTCGAGGTCCAATTCTGCCATCACCTGACGCACACCTCGAGCCAGCGCCGGACCGCCTGAAATGACGTCACGTGCGTTGGCCAATGAACCCGTGGCGTGAACACCGTCAACATAGCGAAGGAGGCGGGCGATTGCCCCTCCGGTAAACAACCCGTGTGAACACGCAGCATGAACTTCGGTGGCTCCTTGGAAACGAAGAGCCTCTGCAGCCCGACAAATGGTTCCGCCCGTTGCGATCATGTCGTCAACGATGGCGACACGCTTTCCATCCACGTCCAAATCTTTTGCCTTGTGAACGATGGTGTGTGCGTCAATCCTCGTCTTTTCAAGGTAAGAAAACTCACACCCGATGAGTTGGGCCACTTCCGATGCCCTGTCAATCGCACCTTTGTCTGGAGAGAGGATGAAATCTGGACCGACGTTTTCCTGCAGATGCGCAGCCAGTTCCGGCATGGATGAGGTGAATGCCGTGGGGACCTTCAGCCCTTCCAGAACACTTGAGGCATGGATGTCAAGAAACACCATACCGTCGCACAACCCAGCCAACATGTCCGCAATAGCTCGAGCGGAGATGGCTTCACCTGGCTTGAACCGCTTGTCTTGTCGGGAGTATCCAAAATACGGAATCGCCAAGATCACACCTTTTCCGAGTTGAGGGAGGGTTTGGGGACCGATGTTTCGAAAATTTTGAAGATCACCGTTGCGAAGGTCACGAATTGAGGAAAGCATCAGCATGGTTTCGACAATACCAGAATCTGGAAACGTGTTCGAAACAAGAACCACGGGTTCCTTTCGCACACCCTCGGTCACCTCGGAAGGAATACGGATGTAGCCTTCTGTGTCTGGGAAGCGACGCGTTTCAAGACGGTGATGTTCCCACCCAAGAGCGTCGGCCAACTGTTGGGCGAGGGCGGTTGAATTGCTACCTGACACGACAACCATGATGAAGCCTCATCCATCCCAACGGTCGGACATACATCTTCTTTGTGAAGAGAAGAGGATGGTGCGCGAGGCAGGACTTGAACCTGCGACCTCCCGGTTATCAGCCGGGTGCTCTAACCGACTAAGCCACCCGCGCAAGGGTAAACCGGCCGACTTGAACTCCCGTCATAAGCATGACGGCTGAATTAGCCGCTGACCAAGGGTGCGATTCACTCTTCTTCGCCGTTGTTGAGGCTGATGTAGGAAGGCAATTGCATGACCTTCACAAAGGTCCTCGACATCACCACTTCATCAAGACGTTCACGGGTGCGAACCAAGGCCCCAATGGGAACTCGGATCTCCTCGTCAACACCGTATTGCATTTGGACTCGGGCTCTGGTTCGGACCACGACACCTTTGTACGTGCGTTTTACACGGTAAAGGCCCACGATGACACCAATTTCATCGCCTTGGTTGTCCAAGACCGCACGGTCGAGCATTTCGTCGGGTGCGTACAGTTTTTCATCGATTCGGACGGTGTTTCTCCACCGGCGTTGCAACTCTCGCATGGACTTGGACAGCTTGACCGTTCCATCGCCACGGATGCTGTGCACCAGTTCTTTTGACAGCGGTGCGTATTCAGTTGGTTTTCGCATGAATTCATCAGCCACACCAGGTTCCACCTGGAGGCGCACGGATTGAACCCGTGCATCGTTTGGGTGGTGACGTTCGCCAACGATCGTCCCCACTTTGATGTCATTCACGTATACGTCTCGTTGGAGCAACTCTCCAATGTCATAATCGGTGTTTCTCATTTCCCATCTCTCCTGCCGTTGTTGTTCGGCTTAACTTGTCCTAGAACAAAGCACCTCTTATAGTATTCCACGAATTAAATATCATTTTCAATTGCATTTGTCGCATAACACGCGTTATTTTCAATTGGGTAGGCAGATTTAATTCAATTTCATACCGTGTCGCATAATGCTAATTTCAACTGTATTCCCTCCCAACATAAAAATGAATTGTAGTCGTATTTCATATTGAGAACAATGATATTTCCAACACCAACTCTGAACGAAATCACAACCCGACATCATACTGCAATTCTATTGATATTCAATTGAAAAATCAAATCCAATCCTGCACCTAGCAATATAAAGTTCAAACATACGCACCATCAAACCTGCCAACCAAGCCGTTCATCAACCACAAGCCTTTGGTCGCAACATGAATCGAGCGGTTTGGTCGATTGACGATCCTTCACACCCCGTTCTTTGGACGATGATGGAGCGTGGCATTCCATCCGGTCATCGTTTCCTCGTACCACCACATCGGCTCGAAGACATGGAGGCGTCATTGGCTGCGCTTCTTGAGGCGTTTCCCGGTGCCATCAAGGCTCACACCCAACAGGCAATCGAGCACATCACCGTACTGACCGACATCAACCACCCCAGATACTGCGAGGATGGGACAATTGGATTGACCATGATTGGGCCCAAGGACACCATGGAAACACCACCTCAAGGTACAAACGTGGCTGTCTATCACGTGCTCTCTGCTGCCCACGGCACACCATACTCCGGAGTGCTGAAAGGGTGGCAGGCAGCCATAGAAGCCACGCAAGACCCACCGACAACCTTGGGAATCGACGGAGCTTATTGGGTTACATTGGCCGATGCAGCCGGTGCATTGTTGCGCTTGGGAAACGAGTTGTACAATCACGATGGAATCGTCAACATCTGTGGGCGGCGCTGGTGGTCTGCGGAGGACACGTGGAAGGAATTGTCCATGCTTTCAAGCCGAAACAGTGCGGGATTGTACGGGACATTTACACCCGAACATCTCGAAGGTGGGTTGGAAGTTCCGGTAAAGGTGGAGACCCTGTCGACAGCCGGGCACCTTGCACCACGTCGACCGGAATTGGGTCCGTTGCACACGCTTCTTGAAACAGCCACAGGCGAGGGTTGGAACCCAACAACGCCGCTTCGACTGGGGTTGATGATGGTGCTGGCCGACCTGGCGACTGACCGTCAGCCTTGAGAGGCATCGCTGAACAGGTCTGCACCCAACAACGGGAGCAGCAAACTTGCATCTCCTTCAACGCAGACGTGAGGGGCCTCGGCACGCATCTTCCCCCACGAGATGGCTTCGCGAAGGCGAGCGCCTGAAAGACTGCCGTCATGTTCGGGTGCGGTCGTGATGTACACGGCGCTGTCAAGACCACCCCTGTATTGATTCCACCAAATGACATGGTGCTTGGAAATTCCACCTCCAACCATCAGGGCGTTTGAAGTTTCAACATCCCAGGTAAGATCGCTCATCACCTGTTCGTCAGCGAGGGTGTCGAGGTGAAAATCACGGTGTTGTTGGCGGAACATGAACAACTGAGCGCCAATGGAACCGTCGGTGATGCCGGGGATGCAAACGGGTATGCGGTGTTTGGCAGCCCAATAAATCAATGAATCTGGCGTCCCAATCCTCTCACCCAACTCCCAAACCAAGTGGATTGAGCCAAAGCCCAACCAAGCATCTGCACCGGTTTTGCCGGTGCTTTTGAGTCGGTCTTGGTAGATGTCCTCAAGGACGGGCATCACCACGGCTTCTATGATTTCACCGTAGGAGGCGTTGGGGACGATAACGTTGCCCAAGCGCATCAGAGCATGCTCACTCAACTCCACATCGTCGAGTTCAAACGAACCGTGGTAGTAGTGCTTGAAGGAACGAGCAATGTCGTGATCAAGTGTGCCGCACGTGGTTGAGACAACGTTGAACATCTTGCGCTTGATGGCTTCAACAAAAAACCCACGTGTTCCCGTAGCGCACAGGCAGGCGGGAAAGGACAACCAGTTGCTGACACGTGCTGGATCGGCATCAACAGCGTCAATCTCAAGTTTCATTTGAGCCAAAATCTCCCTCGCCTCTGCAAACTTTGTGGCCGTGAACCCACCTGCGGAGGCCATTTGTTCGATCAAGGCCCGAGGTGTGTTGGCCTTGTTAAAGTCGTAATCAACGACAGGGGCGTCAAAGTCTTCAGGGTTGACGGGCATGGTTGCACCTCGGGCAGGGTATTCATGAAGGTGTTCACCCGGGTTACAGCACATGCACTTCATCCAAACCCAAAGCGTGCAAGGAGGTCGCTTGCGTTGGCCAACGCGAAACGCTAACGTTGTTCAAGTTCGTGAATTCGATCTCGCAATCTTGCCGCTTGCTCGAAATCAAGGGATTTCGCAGCAAGTTCCATCTCCGATCGGAGTTCTGTGATGAGGTCCTCCACCTCTTCCGAGGTGGGTTGTCCATCAACCGCCCTATCAAACGAATGTTCCAATTGTGGGTTGGATTTTTCAATTGCTTTTTCTGTTTTTTCGGAGGACGACCATGATCCGGCTCCTAAATTCATCCGTTGAGCCCAATCCCCGTCTTTCCGGCCACCTTTTTTGGCGATGAGGCGCCGGGAGCCATCCTTGGCGGTGGTGGTTCCCGAGATGGTTTCGTTGGCGGTTTCCCCCATCACCGGGAGGGCTTTCACAATGGTTGTTGGTGTGATGCCCAAGGCCACGTTGTTGGCGTGTTGTCGCTCTCTACGCTCAAGCGTTTGGCGAATGGCTGCTTCCATGGCCGGAGAAAACCCATCGGCGTACAAGAGAACCTTGCCGTTTTGATTTCGTGCCGCCCGACCAATCGTTTGGAGGAGACTTCGTTCGTTTCTCAAGAATCCCTGTCGGTCGGCGTCAAAGATGGCCACCAGGCTGACCTCGGGAATGTCCAAACCTTCACGCAGAAGGTTGATGCCGACGATGACATCGATGTGACCGTGACGCAACGCGTTGATGATTTCGGTTCGTTCAATGGTGTCAATTTCGGAGTGCAAATGATGAGCTTTCACCCCCATTCGGTTGAGGTAAGCCGCCACCTCTTCAGCGAACTTGATGGTCATGACCGTCACAAGACAGCGTTCTGTGCGTTCAACCCGCTTGTTGATTTCTGACAACAAATCGTTGATTTGACCCGCCGTGGGCCTCACCTCAATTTGAGGATCGAGAAGACCGGTCGGACGAAGTTCCATTTTTGCAATGCCCTCAATCGATTGGAGCATGTCGTACATGGATTCAGCCTCAGGGTGTTTCTTCGCCAAATCCGCAGGTCCAGCACCACCGCCAGACGTGGTGTGAAGCAACCCGTTGGGCACCTTTTGGCCAGTTATTTCGCAAAGGTGGCGAAGTTCACGTTCACCCGGTGTGGCCGAGACATAGAGCAACTGAGGTACGAGGGATTGAAACTCGGGAAGTTTGAGTGGTCGGTTGTCGGCAGCTGTGGGCAACCTGAAGCCGTAATCGATGAGGTTCTCCTTGCGAGCCCTGTCCCCGTGGTACATGCCCCCCACCTGAGGAAGGCTCACGTGGGATTCATCCATGATGACCAAGAATTTTTTTGGATCTCCATGGAATTGGTTGGCGCAGGCTGAAAAGAAATCCAGCAAGCAGTACGGGCGTTGTCCTCGTTCACGTCCGTCAAAATGGAGTGAGTAGTTTTCAATGGCTTGACAGTGGCCAATCTCACGCAGCATCTCGAGGTCGTATTCCGTCCGTTGCTCCAGACGGTACCGCTCGAGCGCCTTTCCTTCCTTTGCGAACCATTTCAACCGGTCGTTGAGTTCCAACTCAATGGATTCCAGGGCCGCTTCAAAGCGCTCGGGACTGGTCATGAAGAATTCCTTGGGGTGAATCCATGCCTCGTCCAGGTTGTCAAGGCATTCCCAACTGACAGGGTCACAGATTTGAATTGAAACGATGCCATCGAAGTCAAAAACGATGCGAAGAGGATCGTCTCGGCTCGGCATCCAAACGTCCACCACCTCACCCCGTACACGGCACTCACCACGCTGCAGATCGGTGGTTGTGCGGCGATACTGAAGCTCAATGAGTTCTCTCAAGAGATCGCTGGTTTCGATGGCCTGACCTACATGGCAACGCAGGTGAGATTCAAGGAAGGTCTCGGGGGGATTCAATCCATAAATGCAGGAAACCGAAGAGACCACCACGCAATCGGGACGGGTCACCAACGAAGCCACGGCAGCAAAACGCTCCTGTTCGATACGCTCGTTGATGCTCAACTCCTTGTCGATGTACAAATCTCGTTTGGCCAAGTACGCCTCAGGCTGGTAGTAATCGTAGTGAGAGACGAAGTACTCCACTGCATTCTCTGGGAAATACCCAGCCATTTCATGATGGAGTTGACGAGCCAGCGTCTTGTTGTGACTCATGATGAGGGTCGGGATGTTGAGGTGTTGGATGATGTGGGCCATGGCAAACGTCTTGCCGCTTCCTGTCACGCCAAGCATGACGCATCGTTCCTGTCCATTTTCCAATTGGGAAATCAATTGTTCAATTGCCTTTGGCTGGTCACCGGCGGGCTCAAATTCTGCGTGAAGTTTGAAGCGTTTGACCGAGGGATTCAATTCCTCCAAAACGGCGCCCTCAAGGGCTTTTGAGAGATCAAACGGGTTGCGCTGTGAGAGGTCAACCTCCTTGAGCACGGCATCGGCGGTCGCTTCAAACGAGCCGTCGTCGTCCCAATCGTTCACCATTCAATCACCAGCCAACCAGGGTCAGGGCAGATATAGGCCGCCGTTCACGTGCAATATGGCGCCCGTGATGTACGAGGAATCCGGCCCAACAAGGAAAGCAACGGTGGACGCCACGTCGCTGGGCGACCCCACCCGTTGAAGGGGGACTTCTCGGGTACGTTGTGCTCGTTTCTCAGCTGAGTCGCCTGCAAGCAAGTCCGTGTCAACATAGCCTGGAGCGAGAATGTTCACCCGCTTCCCCTCGGGACCCACCGATTGAGCCAGCGAGCGCGCCCAGGCATGAAGGGCTGCTTTTGACGCAGAATAATCAGCGCCATGAGGCGAACCTCGAACGCCAAGTTGCGAGCCAATCACCACCATCCGAGCCTCCGATGTGAGGTGAGGTTGAACCGCCTTCCATACCGATACAGCCCCTTCGAAATTTGTGGCCATGGTGGTTTCAAGATCCTTCAACGTCATTTTATCTCCGGCGATTCGGTTGTAAATGCCGTGGTTGAGAACCAACACGTCGATGCCTCGCGCCATCCAGGGATGCGTACCGAGAAGGCCAACTTCACCACGATCGCTGCAATCCACCTTGACGGCCAACGCATCATCGCCACGCTCACGAATTTCATCCACAATCATTTCAGCAGGTTTCGAGGAACGGTTGTAGGTGAGCAAGACATCGTAACCGTCGGCGGCCAATCGGTCGGAGATGGCTGCACCAATGCCCCTTCCACCACCGGTCACCAAAGCCACAGGTCGCGACATGAACCCTCCCCCGTGTTCATCCGTCAAGAACCCATGTGAGGTTCAATCATCGGTGCCCGGGAGGAATTGAGCCAATTGTGGAGGTTGCCAGCCTTCAGGTTTCAGCACCTTTCCGTCCTCACGCCGAATCACCTTTCCATCAACCAATTTGGCCATGTTTGAGCGGTGGACCTCATTGAAGGCATCGTCGTAGATGTTCTGCATACCGTGGTTGATGACCGTGCCTGCCAGGATGTAACCGATGTCGGCAAGAGCGTCCAACACCTCCACCAAATCCCCAGAGCGAGCCGCTTCGGCGTATTCTCGCACTTCTTCTTCCAACAGTTTGATTCGAAGTTCAACAAGCTCCTTTGAGCCTAGACCCGGAGAGTCAAGTTTGGGAATGTCAAAGGCTTGGTTGAATTCAAGGAGAGAGGCAACGATTGGGTTCATGATCTGGTGTTCCCAAGTCGGCTCAAGAACCTTCACCACCTTGGAGATGAACCCGCAAAACTGGCACGTACAGGCACCCATTGGGCGCACAACAACCACGCATCAGTCCAGTGCGAACTCGGTCGGTTCCACGGCCAACCCGAACACCAGCGCAGCCAGCAACACCCAGCCCGTAAGCATGGACACCCGAAAGAGGACCGTTTGGAAGTCAGCAAAGCGATTCATCCGAAGGACAACGAAGATGTTGGCGAGGGCCATCGCTGCGGCCGCTGCGAGGAACCAGATGCCGTCCATCGGGTCGGAAAGAGCAAAGCAGCCAAACCAGAGAAGTGAGAGTTGGACGGTCGTTCGCGTCGTGGCTGCGTCGCCAAACGAAGAAGGGAAGGAATGGATGCCTTGTTCACGGTCGCTCTCCACGTCCATCCGTGCGTAGTTGATGTCAAAAGCGGCGATCCACAACGCAACACCGATGGAGATAGGGAGGATGGTTGGAGCCCACAAGAAGTCGGTGCCGTTTGAGAATTGACCCGTTACGGCAGCCCAACCATGCACGTCGGCGGCAATGGCAACCCATGCCCCCGCTGGGGCTAAACCCAAACACAAACCCAACCAGAAGTGGCAACCCCAGGTGAAGCGTTTCATGTAGGGATAGACGACGAAGGTGAGGACGGGTAGCCACGCCATCATCAAGGCAACCCTGTTGAGCAGGCCAGCGCTGGTAAGGAGCATCGCCAGGAACACCGCCGCGAGGGTCCAAGCCGTTTGCATGCTCATGCTGCCTGAGGCGAGATGGCGCCCCTGCGTGCGGGGGTTTGCAGCGTCGATGTCCCGGTCAATAATACGGTTCAGGGCCATCGCCAGGCCACGGGCCCCGACTGCAGCCAGCAAAATCCAAAGAAGATCAATGCCGGGGACGATGTTGAACTGACGGATGGCGATAAAATAGCCCATCAGCACGAACGGAAGAGAAAACAGGGTGTGTTCGATTTTGATGAACGACAGCACCTGTTTCGCGTCCATCACTCGGGTCCCCCAAAGGAAAGGTGGGGGGGCCATTCGTATTTGTTCAGTTCGGGATGAGCGGCCACCTTGGCCAGTGTTGCCTCGTCGTGAAGGGTAATGGCAGGCCAACGTCGAACGCCGTGTTCGTCTGAAGGTATGGGCGTGGTAGCATCCCAACACAACCGTTCCCTGTTGCTGTCAAAGAACAGGCCACGACCTACATCAAACCTTGAGGTGAGTTGCCACAGCAATCGCCTGCGTGCTTTAGGAACATCGAGATCCATGTCGTCGTTGGTGATGAACAGCCATCGGAGAGATGACGAAGAATCCAATTGCCAAATTGATTCCTTTAATTGTTTTATTTTATCTCGACGAGAGGATTCGGATTGATCGTCTGAAGTTGAAGACCCTTCAAGGGGCGTGGGTGTGCCCGGAACGTTGGTGGTGACGACCAACATGCTGTCACGGAGCATCCTTGCTTGAACAACGTCTTCGATGGCCAAAACCTCGTTGATGCCTGTGAATGCCGGCGCAGGTTCGAGCCCTTGCCTCCATGCAGGCGTGTCTTGGGAGAAGGAACCCTCGGGTGGTGGCGATGGATGGCGAGGATCGGCCGCAGGAAGTGTCGTGGCGTCGATGAGAAGTTTGGAGTGAACGTTTTCGTACGGACTTGCGGCTTCAAGTGAATCCGCCACCATGCCTGGCAACACCACAACATCGGTGGTGATGTCCACGTTGTTGTTGAGAACATCAAGGAAGGCATCCAGGTCCTTTGTATCGTGGTCTTCATCCGTAACGGCCATGATTTTCAAAAACATCATCTGACCGGCGCCCAGAAGGCCAATGCCGGTTTTTCTTGCTTGCCGAGGATAGCGTTGTTTGGAAGCAGCGATGGCGAGGTTATGGAACCCTGTTTCCAACGGCAGGTGAACCGAACGGACATCGCGATGCTGAAATTGGAGCACCGGTGAAAATTGACGGCCAATGGCCTCACCGAGGTAACCGTCCTCCATGGGAGGCAATCCGACGATGGTGGCTGGAAGAACGGCGTCCTTCCTGCAGGTGATGGCGGTCACGTGGAGAACTGGGTATTGACCGGTGAGTGAATAGAACCCAAAGTGGTCTCCAAACGGACCCTCAGTACGGGTTTCTCCTGGGGTGCAGTATCCCTCGATCACAATGTCAGCTTCAGCCGGGACCATGAGGTCTTGCGTGAGTGCTTTGGTGATGCGCAACGACCGCCGACCCAAGATTCCAGCGAACTGGTATTCTGAAAGGTTGTCTGGAAGGGGTGAAATGGCAGAGAAGATGAGTTCAGGTGGCCCTCCAATGCAGACCGCTACAGGCATTTTGGCACCTGGCCCGAGTGCGGCTGCATGGTCCGCTGCATGCTTGTGAATTTGCCAATGCAAGCCCAGGGCCTTGGGGCCGAACACCTGCGCCCTGTACATGCCGAGGTTGTGCTCTCCGCTTGCAGGGTCCTTGGTGACCACCAACGGGAGGGTCACGAATGGGCCGCCGTCCATGGGCCATGTTTTGGGGATGGGAAGCTTTGTCAGGTCGAGTGGCAATTGTACACGCTGAGCGTTGCCTTTTCGTTTCTTTCGAGGCGGCATCGCAAAGGCGTCTTGGGCAAGAGGAAGGGCCGTCCAAGGGCGCTTGACCATCGCCCCGATGTCGGGCTTCATCATGGCCACCATTCGGTCGCCAATGGAGGTCTCGTGGCTGGCTCCGAGGGCTCGCAGGGTGCGGTCGTGCGAACCGAAGAGGTTCATGACCAGGGGAATGGAGGAAACGGTACCGTCGGCCAACCTTGGCTGTTCAAACACCACGGCTGGACCGTCGTTTTTCACCAGCAAATCGGCGATAGCTCCAGCCTCGTAGACGACGTCCACGGGACGGTTGATGCGGATAAGTTCACCTCGTCCTTCGAGGTGGTCCATCCAACGCTTCATCGTCCTCCATGCCACGCCTCTTCCTGAGGCCACTCAGTTTTGAACCCCCGTATGGAATCGTCCGTTCTCCTTCGTGGACCGCTACCGTTGCCTTCATGGGCTACCGCATCCCCCTGTCGGTCGTGAGCGACGACAAGCACTGCGATGTGGTGGTCATCGGGGCTGGCCCCGGAGGCGGTTCAGCGGCGCTTCACATGGCCAGAGCGGGTCTCTCAACGGTGATTCTGGAAGCGGATCCTGAAGTAGGTACGCCGGTGCATTGTGGCGAGTGCTTGTCGGAACTGGCCGTTCAAAACCTCGGCTTGGCGATTCCGGACCACGTGAAAGCACTCGATGTCAAAGGCATCAGGGTCGTTTTTCCCGACGGGACAGAGAAGAAACTCACCGAAGAAGGCTACGTCCTCGAGAAACATCTGTTTGAGCGTTGGTTGGCCGATGAAGCGGTGGCCCAGGGCGCCGAATTGTTGCTCCACCATCGCGTCACTTCAATGGAGCGGGTTTACAATAGCGAAAATAAATTCTCCAATTGGAAGATTGATGGTCGGGGTGACGAATTCCCAATGACGTGCAAGGCCATCATTGATGCCTCAGGCGTGTCGGGTGCAGCCTCGAAAATCCTCGGCATGGGTGGCGATGTGGAGGTCATTGCCGGGTTCCAGTACGAAGTGTTGGACGTTCCCAACGACGGGTACCTCGATTTCTACCTCTGGCCAAAGTACTCCCCTCACGGTTATGTTTGGATGATTCCCAAGGAAGGTGGCCGTGCGAACGTCGGCTTGGTGACCACCGACAAAAAAGGCGCCGTGAAATACCTGCAATCCTTCATTGAAGACACCTACTTGGCTGGAAAACCCACCACAAATCCACCTTGGCGGCCCGAGGGCATCAAGGTTCGGCCGTTTGGAGGAACCATCCCCATCTCCGGGCCACGCGACACGACGGTTGGTGATGGCATTCTTCTCGTCGGCGACGCTGCAGGTTTCACCTCACCGTTGTTTGAAGGTGGCACTCATCTGGCCTTGTGGTCCGGTCGAGAGGCCGCCCAAACACTGGCAGGAGCACTCAACGACGGCGATTTGAGCGAGGCTCGCCTCATGAAGTACCAGGACGCGTGGAAGGCAACGTTTCCGCCCTATGGGAAAATCCTGAAGGGGAAAACCGCCCTGTACAACCTCACGGACAAGGAAATGTCGATCATGGCTCGCTGCCTTCCTGAAGAACTTGGCAACATGAGTCCGTTGGACAAGTTGTTCATCGGTCTCAAAATACTGGTGCGTAAGCCGGTGTTGTTGACCAAGCGCGTGATTCCCGTTCTGCTTTCGTTCGGGTACTCTCGTGCGAAATTCTTCGGATGGTAACCCTCCCCAACCTCACGGGAGTGAAGCAAAACCCTAGAGGGAGGACGACCGCCCTACAACCATGTGGGAGGTGACGTTGTGGCTTGCTCTCGTGGCAACCTTCGCTCTCGCTTGGAAGCCTCTTCTCCATCGCACCTCACCCGCAGCCTCGTTCGCCCTGCACCTTACGCTGGCCCTCCCCTTCTTCACCCTCGCCGGTTTGTTTCTGACCAACACCACCTCCGTGTTGCACGTCGCTGCATTTGGAGGAGAGGATTTGCCGTTGAAGTACAGATTTGCAGCAACGTGGGCAGCTCGAGAAGGCCCGCTGTTGATGTGGTTGGGCTGGATGGCTCTGTTCGCATGGTGGTGGCGTGACGCCCTGCCTGGTGAGGACGGTCCTGCAGAAGCGCAGGTCCTGCGGCTAAGAATCGTGCATGGAATGCATTTGACCCTCCTGTTGATCGCTTTTTCGCTCGACCCGTTCAAAGCCACGCCTCAAGGCTTCCTTGGTGCAGGCCTCAACCCCTTGCTGCAAACCGATTTGATGGTCATCCATCCACCCCTCATTTTCCTCACCTATTCCATGTGCTTGCACCTTGCCGCCACCGGACTTTCCGCCGCCTCAACCGGCAACACCGACCGGCTGGGACCACGGCTTCTCATTCAGGCACGTCCGGCCCTCTTGGTGGCTACCCTTGGCATCGGCCTGGGTGGTTTGTGGGCGTACCTCATTCTCGATTGGGGGGGTTATTGGGCGTGGGACCCTGTGGAAACCGGATCGTTCCTCCCTTGGTTGGCGTTGGCGATGATGGTCCATCTACGCACCCGTCCGGGCAAGACTCCTGACCATGTTTGGGTCGGAGGGGCCGTTCTAACGGGAGTGCTGTCCTTGTTCGCCACCACCGTTACCCGTGCTGGAGGGGTCTGGGCATCGTCCATTCACACGTTTGTCACCAACGAGGGGGGCACGCCTCCTAAGGACGTGTTTGGACGACTGATGGAGTTGAGAGTTGACGCAGCGGCGACCGAAGTCATGACGTACGTGGTCTGGATGTTTGTGCTTCTCGGCACGTGGTTGGCTTTGGTTCGTCGTGATCGCTACGGTTTGCCGTTCTCGTCCCGGGCTCCATGGTACCTCGCGTTGCCTGCCTTGACGGCCTTCGTCGGATGGTTGGTCATGGATGCCGGGTTGGCTGGGATCTCGTGGTTGGATGTCCCCGGTGTAGTCTTCCTTGTGCCGTTGGTGGTGCCGCTGTTGAGTCAACCTCGAAAGCGGGATGTCGTCGTTTCGGCAAATAAGGACGAAGGAGGTGAGGTCCTCGAGGCATCGCATTGGCGGTACGAGGAGTTGACGCCCCTCCCGCTTCATGTGGTGTTGCCCCTTGTGCTCTTTGGGTTCACCTCCGACCCGTTCATCGCCTTGGTGTTCGCGTTGCTCTTCCATCCGTTGTACACAGCAGATGCAGCGCTGAAAGCGTGGCCCTGGACGGCAGCAGGCGTGATGTTCGGCCTGGCCATGGCATGGTCGACACTCTTGTCGTTGCCGGAAGCCGCAGGTGTTTTGCTGGTCTTTGTGCTGCCGTGGATGTTGGCTGAAGGGCAAGCTGATGAGCCCCATGCCGGCTGGTTGAACCGCCGATTCCAAACCAGAGCAGCACTTTGGGGCAGCGTTGTCCTCGCTGGGTTGTATTTGGTGTTGACATGGGTGCTTTTGCTTTCCAGCATTGATGCCGTGAATTTTGAGGCGCATGAACTCTATGGGGCGCCGTTTTTGACGGCAGTAGCCGCCTGTTTTATTCTCTATACTCGCCGAAAGGACGACCCACGGCACACCGTTGGTGTGCTGGGGGCGACCTCGGTGGTTACGGTGATTGGGATGGTGTTTTTCGCCAACAACCTCGGGGGCGACAGTTCAACATTGGTGTCCGGAGGCCCGCTAAGTCGAGGGCACCTCGCTTGGATTTCCCTCCCCATGCTGGTCACCGCCCTTCCGTTGGTCGTCAGGGAAGTGGTGGAGCAAGCCAAAAAACCCGGCAAGGCGAAGTGGTGGAAACGGGTACCTGTAGGGGCACATCTGGTTCACGCAGGCCTCCTCATCTTGCTTTTGGGCCATCTTTCAACGACCGTTTTGGTGGACCGAGGCGATGCCAGTCACCGACTCACTCTCGTACGGGACGAGATGGTGATCCACCGGGGTTATGGATTCGAATTCACCGACCTCACACTCAGCGACGAGGACTTGGATGTCGGCGACGGCTATGTGGGCGTCACCATTCTGGTCCATTCGGTGGCGGATGATGGCACGACCGAAAAGATCGGCACGGTCCATCCCGGCACCCTTCGATTTGACCGTCAGGGCGTGGCCCGCTCGGAAGTGGATACGCTCACCGGGTTGACCGGAGACCTTGTGTTTATTTTTGACGCAAGTCAATCCAGCGGATTGATGCAGCGCGTGCTCTCCGAATCGGTGGATGCGGTGGAACTTGTCCGTGTGACCATCTACGTGCTGCCTCATTCTCATGTTGTTTGGGTGGGTTGGGGCACCATGATGGCCGGGATGGCCTTGGTGACGGCGGCTGGACAACGGCCAACGGACTCAACCGGTCACAACCGTGAGCCTGCGCCAAATGAAGAAGAATGAACCCGCCAATGCAATTATGAAGGGGGGGCCGGTCGCCGAATCATTCCCTTGGAGGTTACGAGAATGGAAGAAGGAACAATTGTCCATGTTGATTACGAATTGTACAACGATGAAAGCGGCGACTTGATTGAGACGACCCGTGAAGACGTGGCAAAGGAGCATGAAATGCACCAAGAAGGCCGCACATACTCACCAATGGTCTGTGTTGTGGGCGCTGGAAACCTCATTCCCGGTTTCGAAGCCGCACTGGCTGAAGCCAAGGTCGACAAGGAGACCGAAATCAGCATCCAACCTGCGGATGCGTACGGCGAGAAAGACCCCCAACAAATCGAAACCATCAGCATCGACAAGTTGATCCGTTCGGTTCAGGATCCCAACGCTCTGTACCTCGGCGCTCCCGTCAACATCAACAACCGACAAGGCCACCTGTCCTACTTGGCAGCCGGCCGTGCCCGTATTGACTACAACCACCCCATGGCCGGCAAGACCCTGAAGTATTCCTTCAAGATCGTCAAGGTCGTCGAGGGCAAGGAAGAACAAGTGATGGCTTTGCTTGAATCCAACACCGGTCACAGCGATTTCGGTGTGTCCTTTGACGGCGAAGACCTCAACATCGTGTTGCCCCAAACCATGCTCTTCGACACCAATGCCGCCATGATGAAGTTCCGATTGGTCACCATCATTCGTGACGCTGTGGAATGCAACAAAGTATCCTTCATTGAAGTTCACGAACCCCGTGGCTTCGGCGTTCCTGCTGAGGAAGAATCGGACGAGACCGCTGAAGATACTGCAGAAGAGACCGCAACCGATTCGTCGGATGAGGACCTCTCGAAGTTGACCGTGGCCGACCTCAAGGCCCGCTGCAAAGACGCAGGATTGGCTGTCGGTGGCAAGAAGGCCGACCTTATTGCTCGTCTTTCCGAGTGACGCTGACCTTCACAACAACGAAAGGCAAGTTGGCTTTCCCAAACAACGGTGGCAGCCATGAGCGAAAGCGACAGTCCGGTAACGTACGAACCGGCTCTACCGTCTCATCTCTACACGCCAGTTGAAAAAGTGCTGATTTGGTGTTCCTTGGGCCTCTTTATTGCGGCGTGCTCTTCGTTGGTGCTTGCGTACGATACCGTTTGGACTGAAACACTTCGGCCAATTATTTGGGACCCCGTCGTTGAAGACGCTGGCCGTGCAGGGGACGCTGGTTACACCCCACAAAACACCGCCATCTACACCGGAAGCATGCTGGCCTGTGTGGTTGTGCTCCAAGCCCTGTTTCGTCGCTGGAACCTTCCGTGCGACGACAGAATGACGTTGGCGCTGATCGCTTGGGTGTGCGTCGCCCCGGTGATGAGGGTGCTCGAGGACGCTGACTTTTTTTCCTCTCAAGCCGATGTGTTGTTTATTTCGCCCATCATTCACCTTCACCTTGCGGCTTGGCTGATCGGAACGGCTGTGCTGTCGCACATTGCCGCCAGTAAATGGGACGGCAGTCGAAGCGATGCTGCGGAACATGCTCAACGAAACATGCTCTTCGCGGTGATGTCCGTGGGCATCATCTTGCAGTGGTGGTGGCTCTACGCTCCCGCCTATGGAGAACATCCTGACGTGTCGTTCGCATGGGGAAGGGGGGCTTTGGTGCTCGCCGTTGCCTCGTCATGGTTCATGCTGGTCGTAACACGAGGGTGGCCGGCCATCACCAGAGGTCTTCTGAGCTTCGCCGTTGCTGCAGTTGTGCTCGGAGTGGGGCATTGGGCCCAATTCATGGCCACGCCATGGGCTCAAGAAAGCGGTCGTGTTTCGGGAGACATCACGTTGTGGCCCGTTGTTGTGGTGTTGGGCATTCCGGCTGCAGTTTGTGTTGCCCTCTACCGAGTTGGACGAGAGGACGCACGGCAGCTCACACTTACCGGACACTTGCCGGGCGTCATCCCGGAAGGAATCACCCTCAAGCAATGGGAAGCAGAAGCTGACCAGTGGAAAGATCACCCGGTGGAATTTTTGTCCAATAAAGCGCTGTTGGCGCACCCCATGGTCCTTGGAATGGTGTTTGGCCAGCTCTGCGACGGCATTGCCACCATGGTTGGCATCGACATGTTCGGCTATGGAGAAAAACACCCCGTAAGCAACCAAGTCATTCTCTATGGAGCTGAAATCAACAAAGCGCTCGGGTTGGAACTTGGTGAGGGCGCCTGGTTGTTTGCCTTGGTCAAAGCCATGCTTGTAGGGCTCATTGTTTGGCTTTTTGCTCAAATGAGAGTGGAAGACCGGCAGCAACACTTCCGTTTGCTCATCGTCCTCGCTGTTCTCATCGTTGGTCTTGCGCCAGGCCTTCGAGACATTGGCCGATTGATGCTCGGTGTTTGAAGGCTGGCTGAATGGAATCTCGGGACTCGCATGGGATTAAATGCGCGGGGTCCCTCGCCAAGATGAGGGCTGAACATGGACCGATTACCCACCACGGTGAACCGTGCCGACCCTGAATACGAGTCCCGTAAAGCGCACAATGAATCCCTCATCCTTACGCTCAGGGAGCACCTTGACGCCGGTTCTCAAGGCGGTGGAGGGAAATATGTTGAACGTCATCGTTCGAGGGGTAAACACCTACCAAGGGACCGTATTGAACGAATCATCGACCCAGGGACGGCGTTTCTTGAACTCTCTCCGCTCGCCGCCCATGGGCTCTACGACGGTCGAGCACATGCTGCTGGCATCGTCACCGGAATTGGCATGGTTCACGGACGCGAATGCCTGTTCGTGGCCAACGATGCCACCGTGAAGGGAGGTTCATATTACCCCATGACCGTCAAGAAACACATTCGTGCCCAAACCGTGGCCCATGAAAACCATCTTCCGTGCATCTATCTCGTTGATTCTGGAGGCGCTTTCCTCCCCATGCAGGATGAGGTGTTTCCCGACATTGGCCACTTTGGACGCATCTTTCGGAACCAAGCGAGAATGTCTGGTGACGGCATTCCTCAGGTCGCCGCTGTCTTGGGTTCCTGCACAGCAGGAGGCGCTTATGTCCCAGCTATGTCCGACGAGTCGATCATCGTCAAGGGCAACGGCACCATTTTCCTCGCAGGACCACCGTTGGTCAAGGCTGCAACCGGTGAAGAAGTCACGGCCGAAGAATTGGGAGGAGCAGATGTCCACACGGCACAATCCGGCGTGGCCGACCATTACGCAGAGGATGAAGACGAAGCCTTGCGGATGGTTCGCAACGTGATCGAGAATCTCGGGCCACGAACGCTCACGCCCATCGCCTCCACTGAAGTGGAGGAACCCGCTCACGACGTGAACGATTTACTGGGACTCATTCCCGCTGACAACCGAACCCCCGTCGACATTCGAGAGATCATCGCACGCGTCGTCGACGGCTCGCGATTCCACGAATTCAAAGCACGTTATGGCACAACGCTCGTGTGTGGTTTTGCTTCCATCCACGGGCAAAAAGTAGGCATCGTCGCCAACAACGGCATCTTGTTTTCCGAATCATCCCAAAAGGGTGCCCATTTTGTTGAACTCTGCGGTCAACGAGGTATCCCCCTGGTCTTTTTGCAAAACATCACCGGATTCATGGTTGGGAAGGCCTACGAAGCGGGTGGGATTGCGAAGGACGGTGCCAAACTCGTTACGGCCGTTTCGTGCGTGAACGTCCCAAAATTCACCGTCATCGTAGGAGGTTCTCACGGGGCTGGAAATTATGGAATGTGCGGACGAGCGTACGACCCAAGGTTCCTGTTCATGTGGCCCAACAGCCGCATCAGCGTCATGGGTGGACCCCAAGCTGCAGATGTCCTTACCACGGTCAAGCAGGATCAACGGGCAAGGGAAGGTCTTGAGCCGTTGGATGGATCCGAACTGGAGGCGTTCCGTGCACCCATCCTCGAAAAATACGAGACTGAAGGAAGCCCCTACTACTCAACCGCTCGATTGTGGGACGACGGCATCATCGATCCAAGAGACACTCGTGACGTGCTCGGTTTGTGCTTGGCAGCGTCCCGTAATGCCCCGTTGCCCGACCATAAGTTCGGCGTATTCCGCATGTGATTTTCCAATTGAGGAATCAAATTTTAAATTGGAGTTTTCTAAATGACAGACCTTCCACCTACAACCCATCTTGTGGCCCTGACCGTCGAGGGCGCTCAAGCGACATTGACACTTTCTCGACCTGACAAATTCAACGCCCTGAACGTCGCCATGATCAACGAACTCATCGAACTTCTTGAGTGGACGGCAGACCGCAGTGCGGGGCGAAAAGACGCCCTTCACGACGCCAAGGGGAACCCCTACTTTCGCACGCTGGTCCTTGCTGGCGAAGGCCGACACTTCTGTGCTGGTGCGGACATCAACATGATGAGAGATGCAGGAGCCAACACGCCCGAGGAGAACCGTGCCGACTCAGAGCGACTTGATCGATTGTTCCACGGCCTTTGGTCGCATCCTTGCTTCACCGTTGGAGCCGTGCAAGGCGTGGCCCTTGGCGGAGGGGCCGGTTTGGTGGCTTGCTGCGATTACGTGGTGGCCACATCCAATGTTCGCATCGCATTGTCCGAAGGAAAATTGGGCATCCTCCCTGCAGTGATTGGCCCTTACGTCTACCGTCGACTCGGCTCCGCCACGTTCAGGCGGCTCGCCATGATGGCCAGCAGAGTGGAAGCGGAAGAAGCGCTGCGCATCGGCTTTGTCGAGCGCATTGTGGAGGGCGTAGAAGATCTCAACGAAGCCGTGAAGGCGGTTGTTGATGAAGTGCTGACCACCGGACCGTCGGCTGTCACCCTTGCAAAGGAATTGACCCTTGGTTTTGACAGGTGGAACGACGACGACATCGCCCTGCGAGATTGGACGCTTGACTTCACCAGCAGGATGCGAGGGTCGAACGAAGGGCAAGAAGGCCTCTCCTCGTTCCTCGAAAAACGACCACCCAACTGGAAACCCGACCCGGAGGCTTGAACGATGGAGAAAGTCCTCGTGGCCAACCGTGGAGAAATTGCCTGTCGCGTGCTCCGAGCATGTCGAGAGGCGGGCATCCAAACGGTGGCGATTTGTGCGGCCAACGATGCAGGGTCCATGTTTCCTGAATTGGCCGATGAGGTCGTGATGCTCCAAGGCGACACCATCGCTGAAACCTACCTGAACCAATCACAACTTCTCGAAGCCGCTCGTTCCACAGGCGCCCAAGCCATTCACCCGGGATTCGGGTTCCTCTCCGAACGTGCAGATTTTGCACAAGCTGTCCTCGATGCAGGACTCATCTGGATTGGCCCGTCCCCTCACGCCATCGAGAAGATGGGCGACAAAATGACGGCAAGAAAAACCATGAAAGCCGCCGGTGTGCCGGTGATTCCTGGTGAAGAAATTGAGCTTGAAGATGAAGCCGCTGCACTCTCCGCCCTCGAAGAAGCCGCCCAAAGGGTCGGCTATCCGCTGCTGCTCAAAGCGTCCAGCGGCGGTGGCGGCAAAGGCATGCGGGCCGTAACGGAACCGAGCGGGTTTGCTGAGGCTGCAGCGGGAGCCCGCAGAGAGGCCATTGCTGCCTTTGGCGACGGCCGCATTTACATCGAGCGTCTGCTCACGGGGTCAAAACACATTGAAATCCAGATCATCGCCGACCGAACCGGTCACACGGTTCACCTTGGAGAACGAGAGTGCAGCGTGCAACGTCGTCACCAGAAAGTGTTCGAAGAAGCCCCCGGCCCAACGATGACCCCGGCCATTCGGGAAGCGATGGGTGAAGCCGCCGTGGCGGCCGCCAAAGCCGTCGATTACGAAGGCGCTGGAACCGTCGAATTCCTGTTGGCTCCCAATGGTGAATTCTTTTTCCTCGAGATGAACACCCGCATTCAAGTTGAACATCCAGTTACTGAGATGGTCACTGGAGTGGACATTGTTCGCGAACAACTCCGAATCGCAGCTGGAGAACCCATGTCGTGCGGTACCGTTCAGATGCGTGGCCACGCCATTGAAGTCAGGCTGTATGCTGAAGACCCGGCCAACGGTTTCCTTCCTTCCATTGGCCCTTTAGCGGTCTTCTGCCCTCCGGAAGGGCCGGGAATTCGCTTGGACACGGGTGTTCGAGAAGGCGACGACGTCACCCCGAACTACGACCCCATGTTGGCCAAGTTGATCGTTTGGGCTCCATCACGAGTGGAAGCCCTTGAACGCATGCGCCGTGCTCTGGACGAGTTCGTCGTTTTGGGTACCACGACCAACGTGGCATTCCTTCGGGACCTCTGCGACAACGAGGATGTGGTCAGCGGGTCAACCACCACCACCACCATTGACGACACCTGGCCCCAAGGTTGGTCACCCGTTGAACACGAGGCCTTGACACAAGCCGCACTCCTGAGCGCTGCGGCGGGTGAAACCCTTGGCCTTCATCGCCCTTCACGAAGCGGGCCTTCATCAGCGGATGGCCCGAGCAGTCCCTTCTCCACCTTGAGCAGGAGGTTTCCCTGATGCAACACCGCTTCAGCCTCAAAGGTGAAGACGTTGATGTGGCATTGGTTCGCAAGAACGGGGGCCTGTCGTATCAGGGCCACAGCGTGACCGTTGATGCTCGTGGACGACTCAAGTTGACGTTGGCCGACGGGTCGAGTTGCACGGCCCACGCCGCTAAAGTTGGCGATGTTTGGTGGGTTCATATGCAAGGGCGCACGTTTGCCCTTGAACGAATCGAACCGGGTGCATCCAGTCAGGACCACGGAGACGGCTTGGTGGCACCCATGCCCGGAAAGATTCTCGAAACGCTGGTTAAGGCCGGCGATACGGTGGAAGCAGGTCAGCCCATGATGGTCCTCGAAGCCATGAAGATGGAGCATCGAATTGTCGCCGCCCATGCCGGCACCGTTGTGGCGGTGCACTTCCAGAGCGGCGATCAGGTGAATCAAGGCGCCGTCCTTCTTGAACTCGAAGATACCAATTAAGGATTTGAATGTTCAATTGGAATGTTCACCTTATGAATACCGGAGATTCTCCCGAACATCCCTGTTTCTGGGGTGCTATGGATGATGCAATTCAACCGGCCAAACCACGAGGTTGAGTTATGAAAAAACAGTCGTTTATAACCTGATTTTTCACCTCCAAACCATGCGCAACCCGTTCATGATGCTCACCGACTGGAGCGTTGACAAACCCAAGACAGCTTTCATCACGCTTTTCCTTGCGGTGATGGTCCTCTCATCGGGTGCCATGCACCTCCAATTCGACAACAGCGAGGACGGTTTTTTCCCCGACGACCCGAGTGTTGATCTTCTTTCACAGGTCGAAAGCGAGTACCGGTCAAACATTGATTTCATTCGGGTGATCGACCCGCTCAGCAACACTTCAATGTTGGACAGCACGACATGGGAACGCTTGGCCATGGCCGAAGCCTTGTTGCTCGACAGCGAGGATTTCGCCCCCTACCACTACCCGTTGTTCGGTACACAAGCCAACAACGGTCCAGCCAGCAACGCCATGCAATGGATGGCCCTGCAGGACAACGCCACCGCTGAGGTTTGGCTCAACGCCGCTGAACTGGCCGTGATGGGTGTCATGTCGGCTCAGGACGACCAAAACCTCACCATCGCCTTGGGGGAGTTGGCCAACGCTTCCTTGCTCGTGCCCTCCGTCGAACCTGTGACCGGTGAACGGTTGATGGCGTGGGATGTCGGGGAGCCAGCCAGCTGGCTTGCAAGGATGGACAGCGGAAGCAACCTCAGCACCGACCTTGGAGCACTCTCCGGTCAACTGACGATGTTGACTGCGAATCGAACCCCCGCTCAAATCGGCCAAATCAGTGCGGTTACCGGGCCGTTCATGGGACAACTTGGGCCCCTGATGGGGTTGCAGTCGGTCGACTTCCGAGGAGCTGTTCTCTCGTGCTTGCCCAACGAAGACTCCGATGACCCTTGGAACACACAGGGGCCGGTGCTCATCACCCTCGTTGTTTCAAGCGAGCCCGAAGACTACCCGGGGGCTGAGGTTCTCGACGACGTCCAAACCAACCTCACAGACTGGGCCTTGGCGGTTGAAGCAAGCATCCAAATTGAAACTGGACAGGATGACTTGCGCACCTTTTCCTTTGCTCAATTTGCCAAAAACTCAAGCGCCACCATCGGGAAAGAAATCGGCATCTTGACCAGTGCTGCTATGCTGCTGCTTGGTGTGATCCTTTGGTTCAATTTCCGAAGTGTTCGCGAGACTGCGTACGTGCTGGGGCTCACAGTGCTGGCGATTCTCGCCACCTATGGGTTGTCTGGTTGGCTCCAATTCTTTGGAGTAAACATGACCTTCAACGCCGCCATGAATTCAATACCGGTGCTCCTGTTGGCCATCGGGGTGGATTACGGACTGCACGTTGTCATGCGAATTCGTGAAGAACTCACCGAGGAAGAGAAACGGGACCCACAAGGCCGACTTACGCTGCGTGACTTTGACATGGCGTCCCGAAAACGAGCCATTCGTCAAGGAACCATTCTCACCTCCATCGCCCTTCTCATCGCCATATTCACCGACATCGTTGGTTTCCTTTCCTTCCGACTCTCAACCCTCGCTTTCCTGCAGGTGTTCGGGACAGTAATCGCCATCGGCCTGTTTTTCATCTACTTGCTCAGCATATCTGCACTTCCCGCTTTGATGCTGATTCTGCCAACGAAGAAACTCCCCCTAAACAAAGCCAGCAAGGTCGAGATTGGCTCGCTGAGCCGCAACGCTGCCAACTTGTCTCAGAAACCCGCTCTCGTAGCCGCTCTGGCGGTGCTGCTCTTGTTGCCCATGCTCTACGGTTTCCAGCAATTGGAAGTGGCCTTTGAGCAGCGGGATCAACTCGACGATTCCGTCCCTGTGGTGCAAGATTTCTTGATGATCAGCGAGGACTTTGGCGAAAGTCGGTCCCCACTCTACATCGTGGTCAACGGTGATGTGTTTTCTTCAGAGGGACAAGCCGCATGGGAAATGGCCGTTGACCATCTCAACGGTCGTGACGATGTAACGGGTGTTCCATCCGGATTGTGGGATGTTCTCGAACAAACACGGGTGCAAGACCCTGCCTTGGACGCCTTGATGGTCGGAACCTCCACCAACGACCAGCAGGCCTGGGATGACCTCGAGACCTGGTCGATGAACAACGCCACGGGCATCGAGACAACGAAGAGTCTCCTCGCTCGCAACGGCCAACAAACCGTGATTTCATTCCAAGCAGATACCCTCGACTGGTCGGCAACGGTTGAATTCGCAGAATCCGTTGAAGCAGCCCTGGTTAAATTGACGACCGATGCAGGGGATGACCACGAATTGCTGCTCAGCGGAAGGAGCCTCATACAAGCCCAAACGACCGCTGACGTTGCATCTGCATCGGTTCAATCCACGGGCATCGTCGCCATCGTGATTCTCGTGATGCTCGTCGGCATTCACACCGTCCGAAATCAAGACTTCAAGGAAGGAGCGCAACGAGGTTTCGTCTCTTGGATCCCCCTGATGATGGTGGTTGTTTGGGTCTATGGACTGATGGGCTACACGGGATACAACATCAACGCTCAAACCGTCACCATCGGGGCTCTTTCGTTGGGATTGGGCGTTGACTATGCCGTCCACATGACCACTCGGTTGGAAGAAGAGGCGGAACACTTCCCGCTCGGTACACCCCACGATTGGGTCGCTCGTTCAACCGCCACGACCGGTCGTGCCATGGCAGGTGCGGCCTTGACCACCGCCGGTGGTTTTGCGGTTCTGAACCTCTCCGCCTTGCTCCCGTTGCGGCTGTTTGGCCAAGCCTTTGTCGTGGCCATTGCCTTGGCGCTTCTCTCCAGTCTGCTCATCCTGCCAGCCTTCTACACACCGTTCTTGAAGCGTACGGCGCAAAAAACGCTGTTGAAGAACGGGGCGGCGTTGAACGACGGATCGCCGTCAAAAATCACACCGGTTCCTGCTGCAGGTGGGGAAGAATGAACCTGACAACGGCGTTTTGGCTGACCACGCTGATGGGTCCGTTGGTGCTCCTGTCCTACGTGAGGGGCGTGATGGCCGTTGACGATGCCACGGTGTACTGGGGTGACGTGTCCGAGACCATGCGCTCCCGAATCGTTCCATGGATGTTCGTGGCCGGAGCAGGCTATTTGCTGATGTGGCATCGGTTCTTCTTTGCATGGAGTGAGGCGGACGTGTCCACCCTTCATTGGCCCTGGCAAAGCCAAGACGGCAACGGTGTCCAGCGGCTGTTTGTGGTGTGGACGGTGTTCCTGTTGGCCTCAATGATATGGATTGATGCCACCCGCCTTTACATCGAAAATCCCAGTACTGTGCGTCAAGTCGTTGTCATTGTCGTCCTCTGGGCGGCCGGATTGGCTTCCATCGGGTTTGCCGTACTTGTGTGGCCCCAACGGGCAGAATTGCCCGGTGCGTCGCTTGCCATGGCTGGTTCGGTGATGTTGGCCATCCAATGCCTCTGGTGGGACGCCGTGTACTGGGTGGCCCGCTTTGGTTGGAACACCCCTTGAAATAGACAGCCGCTTTAATTGGCTCATGAAGAAAGGCTTGAGCCTCATGCTCGTGTTGACGTTGACCCTGGCAGGGTGCACAACCCCCGAAGCAGAAGAGCTGGTCGACAACACGCCATCTGAATTTTCAACGCCCGAACGGATGTCGTTCGTGGCCAACACACTCGACCGAGATGTTGACAACGGGAGCGTTCACGACCTTCGCGCCAGTTTTGACGGTCCAGTATTGATGCTCTGGGTGGCCTCTGGATGCTCCGGTTGCCACGATTGGACGGAAACCATACGCTCTGAATTGGAAGTCGGAAACGTGTCAAACACAACGAACATTGTGTCCGTCCACCGTTACGGTGAATGGGAATCCGAAGCGTCTGTTGCCGAACGGTACGGGGACCAAGACAGCGAACACTACACGCCATGGCCCCTGTTGTTGCCCGACGAATCCACCAACGTCATCAACGTCTCCTCCGGTCGGATGACCAATGTCAGCATCTACGAGGCGTTCGAAGGGCCCGTAACCCCTACGCTGCAGGTGTTGGATGGGGATGGACGGCTGGTGTGGACCTCGAAGACGTATTGGGCCGACACCGAGGTTTTGTCCGAAGCGTTGAACATCATGAACAGCGGGTTGAACTGACATGGTCGCCTACATCGATGTGCTGTTCTGGTTTGCAAGTCTCTACATCCTTCCCATTTGGGGGTTGATGTGGTTCATGCCCACACACGAACGAACCAAGCAGCTGATGAACAACGAATGGCTCTTCCTGACCCCCCTGCTGACGGCTTACGTGTTGGCCGTGATTCCCAACCTTGCCGACCTTCTGATCGCCCTGAGCAGCGACATGCCAACGCCTGACCTCGTCGCTGATTTGTTCTCAACCCGAGAAATCGCCCTCGTGGCATGGCTGCACTTCCTTGCTTTCGACACGTTAGCCGGGAAGATGACGTGGTCCAGACTGATGAAGGCTGAGAAGCCCATTCAAATCACCATGCCCATCCTTTTCTTGTCAATGATGGTAGCACCTTTGGGCTATCTGCTCGGCCAGTACGTCACCCGAGATTTGATCAACCCTGTCACAGAACCCATCGCTGCTTGACCGCTTGTCCGTGACCAGCCCCATTGGCCGCATAGAAGGGCCGAAATGGCCCTCAGACAAAGGACACGTCTTGAGAGAACATGAGGCGCCAAAGTTCTCGGTCAGCCACATTGTCTTCGCCTGAAAAGTAAAGATTGCTCTCATGAACGTGCATGTCCCCGACGGCCCCCCCTGCTGGATGCAAATCAACGACTTGCCAAGTTGTTCCATTGATCGAATTGTGCGCCCACAATTCATCACCAGTCGTTCCATCATCAGCAGAAAAGTACACCGTGTATTGATTCACGGTGAGTTCTGCCGGACCACTGGGTCCTGAAAGGATTTGAATGTTGGATGCCTCCCAATATGAGATGTTCTGGCTTTCATAAGCCCACAGCTCGTAGTGCGTTCCAGAAGTTGCCTTGAGGTACACTCGGGTGCCGAGAACCACAAGTTCAGATGGTGTGCTTCCAGCGGACCCTGTGCGAATGTCGGCTGCAAGCCAGGACGAATTGTTCGTGATTTCGTAGGCGTACAACTCGGTTCCATGGGTTGTACCTGCGTTTGCAGACATGTAGATCGTTGTCCCCATCGCAACAAAATTCTGCGGTGTAGAACCAAGGTTTCCGGGATTGATGTCGCTCACCATGAAGGTGGTGTTTGTGCTCGTGTCATGCTTCCACAATTCGAGGTTTCCAGCATTCTGGCCTGCCGAGAAATAGAGGTCTGAATGAACGGCTATCAACGATGTTGGTTGGATGTCTGCTTCTACTTTCCACACGCTAAAATTCAGGGTTTCATAGGCCCAAAGGTCATACAACCCCATGCCCGTCGAACCCACACTGTCTCGGGCGCTAAAGAAAACGGTCGTGCCAAGAAGCGTAAATTCGCCCGGATAGCTTGAGTCCCCTGGGAAGATCTCGTTAATCTGCCATGCAGTTGCGTTCGATGGTTCATAGACGAACGGCTTAACCCGGAGACTCAAATCCTGGCCTGCGAACATCAATTGTGGACCAACAGCATGCAACGAGAGAACACTTCCTGAATACACCAGTGAGATGTTGCCGTTTTCATAAGCCCAAATGCCGTTTGCACTTCCGTTGTTTGCAGTGAAGTACATGGTTGAGTTGATGGACACAAAATTGGCAGGATTGCTGTGCGTTAACGGGTTGAGGTCTTCAACGAGTTCAACCTCAGCGTTGGTGCAAATCAGCATGCTCGAGATGATCTCTCCGGATTCCAGTGCTCCGTTGAGCGCAATGCCGTTGCCCGCTCCATTGTCCATGCCCTGTTGCAGCAATTCTCCAGTTCCGTTGCATCCAAGATACGCTGGTGCGATGGAAAGACGGGCGACCGTCATGGTGAGCGTCGAACTGCCATCGGCTCCGTCAGCACCGTCAGCACCGTCAGCACCGTCAGCGCCATCCGTTCCGTCCTGTCCACTCGCGCCATTGCATACTACGACAAATGAATCCACTTCGTCTGGAGTAAGGGTGTTGTCCCGATTGTCGTCAACCCCGGTTTCAACAACGGTTCCCCCGTTTTGGCACCCTGCTAAGGTTGATTCGGTACGCGTTGCGATCAGCGAAGAGAAACCTGTGCCACCATTTGTGCCGTCAACACCATTGGTACCGTCTGCTCCGTTTTGTCCATCTGCACCGTTGGAACCGTCAACGCCATTGGTGCCGTTGACCCCATCGATTCCGTCAACACCGCTCGTTCCGTTGATTCCGGCGCGACCGGTCAAATCAATTGATGTCCACATGCTGTTTTGGCACACCTGAAACGATGCATCAACAGCGATGAAAAAAAGTTGGTTGTTGATGTCAGCGTCGCATGAGGGCAGAGCGTCTGCAGAAGTAACAAGATGGAAACTGGAACCGTTCGTGCCGTTTTCTCCTGAGGTTCCACCCTCACCTGCCGGCCCTTGAATGCCCTCAGCATTGGACATTGAATACAATGAGAACGGAACAAGAATGAGCATGACCACCAACATCACAGCGGTCATTGGTGTCGATTCCATCATGTTCAGGCTCTTCTTGAGGGCAGAGGCTTCCTTTGTGTTCCTGGTCTTCTTGAGAGGGGCTTGAAATGTGTTTTCAAGATTGGACGTCGGTTGCACCGCCATCGGCGTTTCTTGTGTGAGAGACGATGGTTCAACGGATGAAATCTTCATCGCTTCCTCCGTGCGATAGGTGGCGATCTGTTGCTCGGTCCACCCTTGTTCTGCCAGTTGTTCGTCCGTCCACATCAATTGTAACTTAATGTCATTCGGTATTAACTCCTTTTGGTGCAACGATTTGACGGAGAGTCATTGACGTTCACCGCGGGCATTGCTGTCAACCAAGATGCGAGATGTCTGTAACCTTCTGGCCGCATGTCCCCACTTCGATGGGCTCAACCATGAGTGTGTACAAGGGGGCCCTTGTATGCACATACGCATACGTCGGTAGGCATTAATAGAGCCCACTGCGAACCCATGTGTTCGTTTACAATGTTCACAAGGGTGTTATGGCGGGACCCTTTGATT